>NZ_JBIRVQ010000013.1:0-322334 GCF_044386975.1 Nocardia sp. NPDC020380
TCGGCCAGCACATGACCGGCCTCCACCCGCGTGCCCTCGTCCACGATCGGACGCTGGTTGGCACACGTGCCCTGGTTCGAACGCTCGAACTTGCGGAGCCGGTAGGACTTCCGCGTCCCGTCGTCCGCCATGACGGTGATGAAATCGGCCGAAACCTCCTCCACCACACCGTCTTTCTCGTTGACCACGACATCACCGGAATCGACCGCGGCGCGTAGTTCCATCCCGGTGCCGACCAGCGGGGACTCCGAGCGGATGAGCGGCACGGCCTGCTTCTGCATGTTCGCGCCCATGAGGGCGCGGTTGGCGTCGTCGTGCTCGAGGAACGGGATCATGGCGGTGGCCACCGACACCATCTGGCGCGGTGACACGTCCATGTAGTCGATATCGGCGGCGTCGACGATCTCGAGCTCGGAGTTCTTGCGCCGCACCGTGATCCGATCGGCGGCGAAGCGGCCCGCGGCGGTCAGCGGCTCATTGGCCTGCGCCACGACGTGCAGGTCCTCCTCGTCCGCGGACAGGTAGTCGACCTCGTCGGTGACGATGCCGTCGACCACCCGCCGGTACGGCGTCTCCAGGAAGCCGAACGGGTTGACCCGCGCATACACCGACAGATAACCCATGAGGCCGATGGTCGGGCCCTCGGGCGTCTCGATCGGGCACATGCGGCCGTAGTGGCTGTAGTGCACATCGCGGACCTCGAGGCTGGCGCGTTCCCGGTTCAGGCCGCCCGGGCCCAGCGCCGAGAGCCGGCGCTTGTGGGTCAGGCCCGACAGCGGATTGCGGTGATCCATGAACTGCGACAGCTGCGAGGTGCCGAAGAACTCCTTCATGGCCGCCACCACCGGGCGGATGTTCATCAGCGTCTGCGGGGTGATGGCCTCGATGTCCTGGGTCGTCATGCGCTCGCGCACCACGCGTTCCATGCGGGACAGGCCCAGCCGCAACTGATTCTGGATGAGCTCGCCGACGGTGCGCACCCGGCGATTGCCGAAGTGGTCGATATCGTCGGCCTCGACCGGGACCTCGATGCCGCCGGGCGCGGTCATCATGCGATCACCGGCGTGCAGGTGCAGCAGGTATTCGATGATGGTGGCGAGGTCCTCCTCGGTGAGGACCGGGGAACCGACGGCTTCGGCGGTGTGGATGCCGAGTTTCTTGTTGACCTTGTAGCGGCCGACGCGGGCCAGGTCGTAGCGCTTCTCCTTGAAGAACAGGTTCTCCAGCAGGTGCTGCGCGGATTCCTTGGTCGGCGGTTCGCCCGGGCGCAGCTTGCGGTGGATGTCGAGCAGCGCCTCGTCGGTGCCGGGGGTGTTGTCCTTCGCCAGGGAGGTCATCATGACTTCGGAGAAGCCGAAGCGTTCGGTGATCTGCTCGGTGGTCCAGCCGAGGGCCTTGAGCAGCACGGTGACCGGTTGCCGGCGCTTGCGGTCGATGCGCACGCCGACGGTGTCGCGCTTGTCGACGTCGAACTCCAGCCAGGCGCCCCGGGAGGGGATGACGCGCGCGTCGTAGAGGGTTTTCTCGGTGGTCTTGTCGATGCTCTCGTTGAAATAGACGCCGGGCGAGCGGATGAGCTGCGAAATGACCACGCGCTCGGTGCCATTGATGATGAAGGTGCCCATATCGGTCATCATCGGGAAGTCACCCATGAAGACGGTCTGGGACTTGATCTCCCCCGTGGTGTTGTTGATGAACTCCGCGGTGACGAACAGCGGCGCCGCGTAGGTCATGTCCTTGTCCTTGCACTCCTCGATCGAGGACTTGTGCTCCTCGAATCGAGGTTCGGACAACGTCAGCGACATGGTGCCGGCGTAGTCCTCGATCGGGCTGAGCTCCGCGAGCGCTTCCTCCAGCCCACTCATGCGCACATCCCCGCGCGCGGCTGCCCGTTCCGCCCAGCCCGGGGCCCCGATCAGCCAGTCGAACGAGTCGGTCTGAACCTGCAAAAGTCCCGGAACCTCCAGGGGCTCACGGAGTTTGGCGAACGAGACCCGCCTAGTCGAGAAAGCCAAGATGCGTCCTTCCAGCACCTCGTGCCGACCGCGCGCACGCGCGACCGGCACGGTATCTGCCTGTCCTGTGGCCGTAATTTCCTACGCCGCACCCACCGGTCACCGTCCAGAACATGACTCGACAACAACGGGAGAAAAACCGCATGCAGACAATGCGACCTTCCACGGTCATTCGCATTTCGAGAGTCGGACAGCACCCGGTTCAGGCGCGAAGTCTCAAATTACACCCATAGTCAACAGAAGTCGAGAGGCGCAAGAAAATAGACACTCAAATTCCGTGTCTTCCCACATCAATAATGCCATCCCACGCGACGATTCGTCAAGCCGAATAACGCCGATCCCAGATGTCCTGCGCTGCAACCAGATCCGTTCGCAAAATGAGTCGACGAACCCACCGCGGAGGACCAGGCTCGACGTATGACCGACTCACCTCTCGTGCTGTCCTATCGCACAGCGGAGCAGTTGTTGCGGCACAACCGCTCCCAACTCGTGTTCGGTGACACCGTACGCCCTGCGTGGCTCACCGGCGACCACCGCTTCCGGTATTCGAAACAGAGCCCGGACGGGGTCCGGAACTTCCTCGTCGATCCCCGCGCGGGCACGCATGTTTCGCCGATTCTCACCGCGCGGGTGTGGTGGGAGCGTGATGGTTCGGCCGTCTATTACCTCGAGTCCGCGCCCGATCTCCGCACCCTGCGGCTGAATCGGATCGATCCGGGCACCGGGGAGGTGCGCACGCTGATCGAGGAGCACGGTGCGACCCGGGTCGAGCCCACGCAGTGGATGATGCGCAGACCGATGGTCCGGGTGTTCGACAACGGGCAATCCACACTCTGGTACTCGCAGCGCGATGGCTGGGGCCACCTCTATCACTACCGCACCGATACCGACGCGGCGCCGGTGCAGGTCACCAGCGGCCGGTACGTCGTCGAGCAGATCCTCCGGGTCGACGAGGACGAGCGGGTGGTCCATTTCCTGGCAGCGGGTTCGGTCGCCGCGGATCCGTACCGCCGCCAGGTGTGCCGAATCGCGCTGGACGGCACCGGATTCACCCGCATCAGCGATGACGACCTCGATCACGAGGTGAATGTGCCCGGGCACGAGGAGTACTTCGTGGACTCCGCCTCGGCCACCGATACGCCACCGGTGATCACCGTGCGCGATTGGGACGGCAAGCTGCTCGTGGAATTGGAGCGGGCCGATGTCTCCCGGCTGCGTGAGCTCGGCTGGCGGCCGCCGGAACGTTTCCGCGCCACCGCCGCCGACGGCAGCACCGACATCTACGGCCTGCTCTATCTGCCACACGATTTCGATCCGCGGCGGCGCTACCCGGTCATCGACCATCTCTATCCGGGTCCGCACACCACCCGCGTCTCACCGGGTTTCGCGCAGGGCATGTCCGGCCCGGAGGCGGAAGCGCTCGCGGCGCTCGGTTTCGCCGTCGTCGCCATCGACGGACGCGGAACGCCCGGTCGGGACAAGGCCTTTCACGACGCCTCCTACGGACACCTCGGCGACGCAGGCGGTCTCGACGATCACCTTGCCGCCATCCGGGAACTCGCGCGGACCAGACCCTGGCTGGATCTGGACCGCGTCGGCGCGACCGGCCACTCAGGCGGCGGGTACGCCACGGTGCGCGCCCTGTGCGCCCATCCCGACTTCTATACCGTCGGCGTCGCCGAGTCCGGCGACCACGATCCGCGCATCTACCACCAGTTCTTCGGCGAAAGCTACGACGGCCCTTACGACGACGAGATGTATCGGCAGAGCGTGAACCTCGATATCGCGGACCGGTTACGCGGCAAACTGCTGCTGATGCACGGCGAACTCGACAACAATGTCACCCCGCAGCACACGCTGCGCCTGGTGGACCGCCTCATCGCCGCCGACAAGGACTTCGACCTGATCATCGTTCCCGGGACGGATCACTTCATCAACGCGCATCCCTACGTGATCCGCCGCCGCTGGGATTTCCTGATCCGCCATCTGCATGGCGTCGAACCCCCGACCGACCACCGCCTCACCCCGATCTCGCCGGGACAGCTCGACGCCGGACTCCTGGGCTGACATCCGATCAGCTTGCCGTGAGCCGGAATTCGAGCAGGCATCGTTGATCGGTCAGCTCGATCACGGTATCGAGGACCAGACCATGCGGCGCGGTGAGCGCACGGAACTCGTCGATCCGCCGCTCCCGCCCGCCGAAGATCACGAGCATCTGGAGGTCGCTCTCACTCCCCGCCCGCATCCCGCCGATTCCCTCGATGACCAGCACGCGCCCATCCGGCCGCACCGCCTCGGTACAACGGCGCACGATGCGGTGCGCGTGCTCGTCGTCCCAGTTGTGCAGGATGTCGAACAGTAGGTAGGCATCGGCTCCCGTCGGGAGCGGATCGAAGAAGCTGCCCGCCGTGACCTGTGCCCGCTCCCCCAGTTCCGCCGCGTCGAAGGTCCGGCGAGCGTCTGCGGCGGTCGCTTCGAGATCGACGAGATGCCCGTGCATCCCCGGATGCGCAGTGAGGATCGCAGCGAGCAGACTTCCTTGGCCGCCACCGACATCGACGAGAGTCGAGTACCTCGACCAGTCGTAACCGTCGACGATCTGCGGAAGCTGCGCGTGGAAGCGGTAGGTCATCTGCCGATCGAATGCCGCCCGGAGTGCGGGGTGTTCGGCCAGATCCGCCCAGAAGTCCTGGCCGTAGCGCTGCGGGTAGGCGGTTCGGCCGGTTCTGATGCTGTGCGCGAGTTCGACGAACGCCAGCTCGGCTCGGCCACCGGCGGTTTCGAGATGCAGGAGATCGTCAAGCCCATTGCCGGCGTCGACGCGGAGGTTCGCCCCGAAGTCGGTCGTCTCGAAACCCACCGGAGTGCGTTCGACGATCCCGAGGGTCTCGAGGTGCCCCAGCAGCAGCTCCAGCGCCGCCGGAGCGACATCGAGTTCCACCGCGAGTTCCTCGACCAATGCCGCCCGCCCCAGCAATCGATCCGGCACCCCCAGCGTCACCGCGACCCGCAACGCCATCGGCGTCACCAGCCCCGCCATCCGGCGTAGTGCCTGCACGTCATTGTCATTCCGCCCCATGACAATCCACTGTGCCACGCCTCGCGTGACAGGCCGCCGGTCAGGCGAATATGGCGAGGATGAGGGCGCTGAGGAGGGACAGGGCGGCGGAGGCGAGGATGGCGAGGATCAGAGGTCGCAGGAGGTAGGGGGTGAGGGCTCGGGCAATGAAGTAACCGGCCGCCGCGCCCAGCGCTGCGAGGAGGAAGCCTTCACCCATGACGAGGTAGTAGATGGAGGCCAGCCCCGCATTGCCGGCTTCGGCCAGGCCGGTGGCCGTGCCGTCGAAGGGGATCGGGAACCGGTAGGCGAGACCCATCAGGGCCGCGGTGAGGGGCGTGGAAAGGACTGCGGCAATGGCTCCCCAGGCGGCTACCGCCCACAGCACGAGCCGGCTCGTGCTTTCTTCCTCGATCCTCATGCGCGTCCGGCCTCCTTACTGGTCGTAGGTGAATCGTAGAGTTGCTGCGATTCTCGGTGGACCTCGGACGGGCGGCCGGGCAGGATCCTGTTCCCATGGGGGTTCGAGAGAGTCTGGACGGAGCGGTGGCCGACACCGTCAGCGGCGGGCTGCGGCCACCGCCGCTGCGGGTGGAGCTTGCCGATGACGGGCGAATGATGGTGCGGCAGTGCGGCGAGCCGGTACTACTGGCGCGTGTCGACGAAGATCGGGGCGGAGTGCGGGTCCGGCGCCTACCCGGTTATCGATCACCGGTGGCACCACTGCGCGCAGACGAGTCGCGGCGAAACACCGACTGGCCCCGGCTCTTCGCCGATCGGCTGGGTGATTCGGATTGCGGCCCACTGCATACCGGCCGCTGGCTGTTCAGCCTGCGAACCGCACTGCCGCCTTACACCTGGACTGGAGATTTCCAGCGCGACTGGCCCGCCTGCTACGTGGACTGGTGGGAAGGCTGCACGCCGATCGTGCCATTACGCCCGCTGTCCGATCCGGAAGCACCGCGCGTCAAGGCTTATCGGCGGCGGCTTCGGGAGGGAACTCTGCCACCGGTGCTGTTGTGGCAGGTTTCCGGTCTCGATGGATGGCTGCTGCTGGACGGGCACGATCGCGTAGTGGCCGCCCTGACCGAGGGACAGGAACCGGTGACCGTCGTGCTCGCACGCGGCTCGAGCCTCTCGGCCCAGGCAGCTGTGATCGACGCGGTGGCCGAACATCAGGAGCAAATCCTCACCGGCACACACCAACGGGAGGACAAGGTCCGAGAAGCCTTCGCCCAGCAACTCACCAAGCTCGCAGCAAGCGTGCCGCACGACACCGAACGCACCCTCGCCTGGCCCGGCGCGGGCGGCGCACCCGAATGGGACAGGCTGTGGCATAGTTGGCTTGCGGCACAATAAGACCGATCGGTTCGTGCTGCTAGCCAGGTCTCGACCTCGAACACCAATTGGTTATCGGAGGCCAGAATTGACCGTATTCCGCATCCTTCCCATTCTCATTGTGGCGGCAGTGATCACCGCGATCCCCGCGCTCGCGGCCCCCGCCGGCGCCCGCCCCTCAACCATCACCACCCAGGACTGCAACGCCTCCCGAGGCGGCAAGGTCAAATACGAAGACGGCCGCCGAGTCTGCCGCAGCAACGATTCCCGCATCGACGGCCTCCCTATCCGAGGCTGATGGCGGCGATCGGTGTGGTGGTGGGGAGGGGGGAACCACCGGCCGGTTCCACGGTGATCGCCAGGGTGTCGGTCGAGGTGAACTTGGTGATCAGGGGGCGGTTCGGGGAGGTGTCGAGGATGGCGGTGGAGCGGGGGGTGCCGCCGGCGGGGACGAGCCACACTTGGTAGGCGCTGCCGGGGGGTGGGGCGGACAGGTTGTCGAAGGCGACTGCGACCGCTGATAGTGCGGAGGACGTTTCGATGCGGAGGGTGCCGCCGCCGGTGATCGGGGCGGTGCGGGTGACGGCGTCGGGCTGGGCGGCGATGACCGCTTCGGTCAGGGGTGAGGGGGCTCGTTCGCCGTCGGCGCGATGCATGCCGACCGCGATGCCTACTCCGAGGACGATGGGTAGTAGTACCGCTGCGGCGGCGATGCGGTCCAGTCGCCATCCCGCGACGAGGTTCATTCGGCGTGGGCCGATGGCTCCGGGGCCGGCGGCGCGGATCGCGCGGTCGAGTGCGTGGAGTAGCCCGGCCTCCAATTCCGGTGGCGGAGCGCAGATGTCGACGGCGCTGAGCTCGGCGAGGGTGTCGTGCAGGGTCGCGACGGTGGAATCGAATTCGGCGGCGGTGAGGCGGTCGGCGCCTTCGCGGCGGCGTTCGATGGCGTGGCGTTCCCACTCGGTGACGGAGTCCATCGCGTAGGCGTATGCGAGATCGAGTAATTCGACATCCGGTTTTCCGGCGGTGCTCATCTGTGATCACTCCCTGTCAGGCACGCTCCGAGGCGCTTGAGTCCATCGCGGATCCGGGTCTTCACCGTCGCGAGCGGCGCGTTCAGCCGGGCGGCGACATCCGGGTACGTCAAGCCGCCGTAGTAGGCCAGGGTGATGCTCTCGCGTTGGAGTTCGGTGAGGGTGTCCAGGCAGTGCAGTACCGCACGCCGATCGGCCCGTTGTTCCACCGATTCGAAGACGACGTCGTGATCTCTGTCCACAATCGTTCTGCCATAGTGCATTTCGCGACCTATGGCGGATTGGTCGGTGCGCAGCCGGTCCACCGCCCGCCGATGGGTCAGCATCATCAGCCAGCCCATCGGGCTGGAGAGTTGCTTGTCGTAGCGTCCCGACAGCGACCACACCTGGAGGTAGACCTCCTGGGTGATCTCCTCGGCGGTCGCGCGGTTCTGCAGCATGCGCAACGCCAGCCCGAAGACGCGATGGCTGGTCATTCGATACATTTCGGTGAAAGCGGCCCGGTCGGCACGCGCTATCGCCGCGATCAGCGCGGCGAGTTTCCGTGCGTCCGCGTCACGCTCCGGACGGACCGGACAGGCGGCGGGCGCCGCGTCCGCGAGCTCGGCCGGATCCCGCGTCAGGCGGAGCACCGGCGGATGGTCGTCGTCCATTATGCTTTCACCTGCATTCCTCCGCATCCGTTGGGCCCGAAAGGGATTCGCAGTATCGGCAGGACGTACCGGCGAATCGGCCGGGGTGCGACGCCCGCGTGCCCGAACCTCTCGGAGGGGCACGAATAGGGCTTCGCACAGCGGCGGCGATCGGTTTGGTTACCCGGAGGAATTCTTCGATGCAGCCGGGGCTCGGCCCCGGCCGCGATCATTCACGCAACTACACAACGCTCACACAGCGCACAGCCAGCCGAAGTTTCTCGGCCGGTTCGACGGCCCGCCGGGCTCGGTATCGCCCGGTTCGGGGGTCTCGTCGATGGCCTGGAGGATCCGGTCCTCCAGTTCGGGTGGCGGCGGGCACGAATCGAAGCGCCCGACCAGGGCCAGCACGGCCCGGACTCGCGCCACGATCGTGTCGAACGCACCGGCGGTGGCGGGGTCCGCCCGCTCCCGCCGCTGCTCGATGACAGCCCGCTCCAGCTCGGTGACGGCATCCATGGCATACAGATATGCGGATTCGAGCAGATCTTCGGCGGGCTCCTCGTCGGTGGTCATCCGTTGGTCACTTCCTGTCCAGCAGGTCACATGGTGTTTGAAGGGGAGACGTGCGGATTCGGCTGGTGGAACCGGTGAGCCGGAAAGAAGTCGATCTGGACAGACAATACAAGACACGGGGGCGAGACCATCGGACATCCGGCGGCGCCCCGGGACCACGGCGTTCCAGCTGCCGTAGTCCCTTGCGCCCGAACGGATTACAGTGCCGCCACGACTACTCCGCGGCAAGCCGACCCCGGCGTGTCGCGCCCGTGGCGGTCTGCTCGATCAGGCTCTGTGGACGCATGTCCACCCAGTGCCGTTCGACGTAGTCGAGACAGCTCGGCTTGGCGCCTTCGAAGACCATATGCCACCCGCCGGGGACGGGTGCGAAATCGGGCCACAGCGAATGCTGGCCCTCGTCGTTGACGAGCACCTTGAAGCGGCCGTCCTCATCGTCGAACGGGTTGGTGCTGCTCACTGCTTGGTCCTTCCTGTTGTGGTGGAGGTGTTCGAGCGGTGGACGTGCGCATCGGCCTTGCCGCGGCGGGCCGACCGGTCCAGATATCCGCGCAGCACGACGGCGATCTCGGCCAGCGCCTCGGGTGAGCCCATATCCACGTGCGAGCAGGCGACGAAGCGTTCCTGCACCTCGCCGAGCACGCAGCGCCGCCACGGGCCGGCGCCCGGAATGGGTTGCGGCCGCGCGCTCGCCTGGGCGGGGGTGTCCTGCACGGTGGCGGTGAAGTACAGCAGGTCACCCGCGTACTTCCCGGGCCGGAACCGGTAACCCATGCTGGTGCCCGCCAGATATCCGGCGTACAACCGCTCCACGTGGGCCGCGGTCAGCGCGCCGAACGGTCCCTGGTGTTCGTGCAGCAGTTCGGCTGCCCGGGCCGCGGAGACGTTCTCGGCGGCCAGCGCGGCATCGCCCAGCAGCGCGGCCAGCAGTTCACCGGTGCTGGCGTCGGCGAGCTCGGGTTCGTCGGCGAGGATCCGGCTGTCCAGCATGGCCAGCAGGTCCACCCGCTCCCCCGCCCGGGTCAGCTGTGCCGCCATCTCGTA
The DNA here is from genome assembly GCF_044386975.1 of Nocardia sp. NPDC020380. Classification (NCBI taxonomy): domain Bacteria; kingdom Bacillati; phylum Actinomycetota; class Actinomycetes; order Mycobacteriales; family Nocardiaceae; genus Nocardia; species Nocardia sp. NPDC020380. The sequence goes on from NZ_JBIRVQ010000013.1 coordinate 9,698, forward strand.
GGCGATGAGCCCGCCCAGCGACCAGCCCAGCAGATGGTAAGGCCCTTGCGGCTGAACAGCTTTCAGCTCGCTGATGTAGCGCCCGGCGAGCTGCTCGATGGTGCCGAGCCCGGTGGTGTCCTCGGTCAGGTGCGGCAATTGCAGACCGTACACCGGTCGTTCCGGTTCGAGATACGGCAGCAGCCCGGTGTAACTCCATGCCACGCCACTTACCGAGTGCACGCAGAACAGCGGCGCCAGGCTGCCCTGCGGGCGGATCGGCAGCACCGTGTCGAAGGCCGACTCGATGACGCTCTTGTCCCCGGAGGTGTCCGCGAGCCGGGCGGCGACCCCGGCGGGCGTCGGGTCCAGGAACAGCGCCTGCATGGGGACGTCGACGCCGTGCTGGTCCCGCAGTCCGGCAACCAGTTTCGTGGCCAGCAGCGAATTGCCGCCGAGCTCGAAGAAACTGTCGTCCGCACCGACCGATTCGAGCCCGAGCACCTCGGCGAACACCGCGCACACCGCGGCCTCGATCGGGTTGGCGGGCGCCCGGCGCCGGGCCGCGGGCAGCAGCGCGGGAGCGGGCAGCGCGGCCCGGTCCAGCTTGCCCGCGGGGGTCAGTGGCCACTCGTCCAGCACCGTGATCGACTGCGGCACCATATAGCCCGGCACCCGCGCGGCCACATGCTGCCGCAGGTCGGACGCCGAGGTCACGGCGCCGTCCGAGCAGCACACATACGAGGCGAGAATCGTTGCCCCGCTGTCCATCTCGTGACCGGTGGTCGTCGCTGCCGTCACCTCCGGATGCGAGACCAGCGCCGCGTCGATCTCGCTGAGCTCGATCCGGAAACCGCGGATCTTCACCTGGGTATCGCCGCGGCCCAGGTATTCCAGTTCCAGCCGCGCCTCGCGCCGCACCCAGCGCACCAGGTCACCGGTGCGGTACATGCACTCCCCCGGCCCGCCGAGCGGATTCGCCACGAACCGTTCGGCGGTGAGCCCGGCCCGGCGGTGATAGCCGCGCGCCAGCGCCGCGCCCGCCAGGTACAGCTCGCCGGGCACGCCCACCGGTACCGGCCGCAGCCGCGAATCCAGCACCGCCACCGCGAATCCGCGCAACGGCGCGCCGATCGTGACCGGCAGCCCGGACCGCAGCGGCGAACTGATGGTGGCGGCTACCGTGGCCTCGGACGGACCGTACGCATTGAGCATGGTCCGCTGCGGGGCGTCCGCGGTTCCGGCCCAGCGCCGCACCAATTCCGGCCCGGTCCGGTCACCGCCGACCATGATCACCTCGAGATCCCCGAGCCCGCCGGGGGCGACGGTCGCGAGCGCGGCCGGCGTCACGAAGGCGTGGGTGATCCGTTCCCGGCGCAGCAGATCGCGCAGGGCATCGCCGCCGTACACCGAGGTGTCGGCGAGCACCGCGGTCGCGGCGGCGCCGAGACCCATCAGCAGTTCCAGGATCGCCGCGTCGAAACTCGGTGAGGCGAAATGCAATACGCGCGAGCGCGTGGTGACGCCGCATCGTGCGACGAGCTCCGCGGTGAAGTTCGCGAGACCCGCGTGGGTGACGGTGACGCCCTTGGGCAGACCGGTGGAACCCGAGGTGTAGATCAGATACGCCGGTTGTGCCGGTGACACCCGGCCCCGCTCGTCTTCACGGATCGGAGTATCCGCGAGTGTCCGCACCTGTGCCGCGAACTCCACATCGTCGAGGGACAGCCACGGCTGACCGTCCGGCAATGCGGACCGGCAGGCGGTCAGCGTGAGGCCGACCGCGGCGCCCGAATCACTGAGCATGTGCCGCTGCCGGTCGGCGGGATATCCCGGGTCGACCGGCACGAAGGCCGCGCCGGTCTTGAGCACCGCCAGCACCGCCCGGACCGAGTTGACCGATCGCGGAATACTCACCGCCACGGTCGATTCCGGTCCGACTCCGAGTTCCAGCAGGGCCCGGGCCAAGCGGTTGGTGACCCGGTCGAGCTGGTCGTAGCTCATCTCCACCACCGAGTCCCGGACCGCGATCCCGTCCGGCGCGGTGGCCACGGCGGCGGCGAACACCTCGGGGAAGGTGGCCGTCGGCACCGATTCCGGTCCGCGCACCGGGGCGAGCGTGCGCAGTTCGGCGGCGTCGAGCAATTCGATATCGCCGACCGGTACGGCCGGCCGGGCCACGACGGCCTCGAGAATGCGCACGAATCGCTGTCCGAGCTGTTCGGCGGACGTGGCGTCGAAGAGGTCGGTCGCATAGGTGACCGACAGCTCCATGCCCGCCGGATCACCGTGCGGCCCGGTGGTTTCGCTGAGCGTGAACTGCAGATCGAACTTCGCGACCGGGACCTCGGCGTCCTCGGCGATCACTTCCAGCCCGGCCAGGCCGGGCAGCTGCGGCACCGAGCCGTGCACGGACAGCATCACCTGGAACAGCGGGTGATACGCCGCCGAGCGGGCCGGTTCCAGCACGTCCACGAGCCGCTCGAACGGAATGTCGGAGTGCGCGAAGGCATCCAGATCCGTCTCCCGGACCGCGTCCAGCAGCTCGGCGAACGAACTTCCGGGCAGGACCGGCGTGCGCAGCACCAGGGTGCCGACGAACATGCCGACCAGTCGCTCCAGCTGCGGGTCTGTCCGGCCGCCGATCGGCGTGCCGATGGCGATATCGGTGACCCCGCTCAGCCGGGCCAGCAGCACCGCCAGCACGGCATGCAACACCATGAACGTGCTGACGCCGCGGCTGCGGGCCAGTTCGCCCAGTGCCGCAACCGATTCGGCGGAGATCGAGTGCTGGACCGTGGCACCGCGATGCGAGGGCACCGCCGGGCGCGGCCGATCGGACGGCAGTGACAGCACATCCGGCAGCGCCGCCAATTTCTCTGTCCAGTAACTCAATTGGCGTGCGGCGATGCTGTCGGGATCGGTATCGCTGCCCAGCACATCGTGCTGCCAGACGCTGAAGTCGGCGTACTGGACCGGCAGCGGCGACCATTCGGGCGCGGCCCCGGCGCAACGTGCCGCATAGGCGACCGCGATATCGGCGGCCAGCGGCGCCACCGACGCCCCGTCCGCGATGATGTGGTGCACGACCAGCGCGAGCACATGCTCCTGCGCGTCGAGCCGCAGCAGCCGGGCACGCACCGGAATCTCCTGTGCCACATCGAATCCCTCGGTCGCGAAGCTCCGGATGTATTCGGCGCCGTCGGCCGCGGTCAGCTCGACCAGCGGCAGCACCGCCGAATCCGGCGCCGAGATCACCTGATGCGGTCCCTCGGCATCGTACGGGAACACGGTGCGCAGGGATTCGTGCCGGGCCACCACATCGCTGAACGCCGCCCGCAACGCGGTGACATCCAGTTCGCCGCGCAGGCGCAGCACCATCGGGATGTTGTACACCCCGCTCGCGGTGTCGAAGCGGTTCAGCAGCCACAGCCGCTGTTGCGCCGCGGACAACGGAATTCGTTCCGGCCGGGTCCGCGCCAGCAGCGCGGGCCGGTGCGGCCGGCCCTCGGAGAGTTCCCGATCGAGTTCCACGGCCAGACTTTCCGGCGTCGGGTGCTCGAACACCGCACGAACCTGCAACCGGCAGCCGGCCGCGGCATTGATACGCCCGATGAGCCGGGTGGCCGAGAGCGAGTTGCCGCCCAGTTCGAAGAAACTGTGGTCGGCGAACACCTGATCGAGCCCGACCACCTCGGCCATGGCCGCCGCCACCAGCTGCTCGGACGGTGTGCTCGGCGCCCGGCCGCTGCCGGGTGCGGGCCACGCCGGTTCCGGCAGTGCGCGCCGATCCAGTTTGCCGTTGGGCGTCAAGGGAATCGATTCCAGCGTGACGAAGATCGACGGCACCATGTGCGAGGGCAGTCGCTGTCCCGCGGTCTCGCGCAGGTCCGCTTCCCGGAAGCCCGCGCCGTCATCGGCCACCACGTAGCAGACGATCCGGCCGCTGCCCGCGGTGTCATTGCGGATCTCGGTGTGCGCGAACCGAACTCCCGCGCACGCCGACACCACGGCCGAGATCTCGCCCAGCTCGATACGGAAGCCGCGCAGCTTCACCTGATCGTCGACGCGGCCGACGAAGACGAGGTCGCCGTCGGCGTTCCAGCGCACCAGGTCGCCGGTCCGGTACATCCGCTCCCCGGGGCCGCCGAACGGGTTGGCGATGAAGCGGCCGGTCGTCATGGCGGGCCGGTTGTGATAACCCTGCGCGAGACCGATTCCGCCGACATAGAGTTCGCCGACCACACCGGCCGGAACCGGGCGCAGGCGCGCGTCCAGCACGACCGACGTGACGCCGCGCATCGGACGGCCCAGCACGATCGGCCGCTCCGGATCCATGGGTTCGGAGAACGTCGTCGCGATCGTCCCCTCGGAGGGACCGTAGCCGTTCACGATGGAGTGGCCGCGGCTCCACTGTTCGACCAGTTCCCGGTCGAAGGCTTCACCGCCGACGATCAGGGTGCGCAGGCGCGGCAGCGGCCAACGGGACGCATCGATGCTGGCGAGCGCCGCGGGGGTGATGATCGCGTGCGTCACCTCGTGCCGATCGATGAGTTCCGCGAGCTCGTCGCCACCGTAGATCTCGGTGGGCACGATGACCATGGTCGTGCCCGCACTCCAGGTGAGCAGCAGTTCCAGCACCGACACGTCGAAGCTCGGCGACGCCAGGTGCAGGGTGCGGCAGGCCGCGCCGACCGCGAATCGAATGCGTTGCACCTCGGCGCAATTCAGCAGCCCGCGGTGCGTGACGGCCACGCCCTTGGGGATGCCGGTCGATCCGGAGGTGTAGATGACGTACGCGAGATCGTCCACGCGCAACGTGCGAGTCCGATCGGCGTCCCGGATCGGGTCCGCGCACTCGGTGTCGGCGCACGCCACCGGCATCCAGTCGATCCCGAGATCGGCCGGCAGCGCGGCGCTGTCGCGATCGTCGGTCAGCCCGAGCCGCGCTCCGGAATCACTGAGCATGTGCCGGATGCGGTCTGCGGGGTGACGGATGTCCACCGGCAGGAAGGCGGCGCCGGTCTTGGCGATGGCGATGGTGCCCACCACGGACTCCACCGAACGCGACAGCCCCAGCGCGACCACCGTGCCGGGGCCGACACCCTGACCGATCAGCCTGCGCGCCAGCCGATTCGACCACGCGTCGAGCTCGCGATAGGTCAGCACCCGCGTCCCCGACATCAGGGCCGGATGCCCCGGAGTCGCGGCGGCACAGACGAACAGCTCCGGCAAGGTGATGGCCGGCGCCGCCAGCGTGCCCCGCGCCGGAGCCAATACCGAACGCTCCCAGCCGCTGAGCAGTTCGGCATCGCCCACCGGCGCCTGCGGATCGGCGAGCAGGCCGTCCAGCAAGCGCACGAACCGGCGGCTCATGAGCTCCGCGGTCCGCGCCTCGAACAGGTCCAGGGCGTAGGTGAGGGACATCTCGACGCCCGCCGGATCACCGTGCGCGGTCTGCGTTTCGGTGAAGGTGAACTGCAGATCGCACTTGGCCAGGCCGGGATCGACCGGGAAGTTCTCGACCGTCAGCTCGGGCAGCCGGATGGTGGGCTGGCCCATATTCGTCAGCGACATGCTCACCTGGAACAGCGGGTGATGCGCGGTGGATCGGACTGGGTTGAGCACCTCCACCAGCCGCTCGAACGGCAGGTCGGCATTGGCGAAGGCATTCAGATCGGTATCGCGCACCTCGTCGAGCAGCTGCGCGAAGCTCGCGTCGCCGTCGATTCCGGTGCGCAGCACCAGGGTTCCCACGAACATGCCGACCAGGTCGTCGAGCGCGCTCGCACCGCGCCCGGCGACGGCGGTGCCGATCGCGATATCGCCCGTTCCGGTGATGCGCGCGGTGAGCACGGCCAGCACGGCGTGCAGCACCATGAACACGCTGACATCCCGGGATCGCGCGAATTCCGCGAGCCGCCGGTGCAGTTCGGGCTCGATGCGCACGGGGTCCGAGGCCGCCCGGTGGGTGGCCACCGCCGGGCGCGGATGGTCCGCGGGCAGTTCGAGGCATTCCGGCAGGCCCGCCAGGCGGGTGCGCCAGTAGTCGAGCTGTTGTGCCGCGACACTGTCCGCATCGTGCTCGTCGCCGAGCAGATCCCGTTGCCACACACTGAAATCCGCGTACTGGACCGGCAGTGCCGCCCAGCCGGGGGCGAGGCCGGTGCGCCGCGCCTCGTAGGCGGTCACGAAATCCCGGGCGAGCGGGGTCATGGACCAGCCGTCGGCCGCGATGTGGTGGATGACGATCACCAGCACGTGCTCTTCCGGCGTCACGGCCAGCAGCGCCGCCCGCAGGGGTAGCTCCGCGGTGAGATCGAATCCGGTACCGGCGAAATCGGCCGCGTCCGCGTGCAGGGAGGCCGTGCTGGAGACGATCCGCACGAACGGCACCACCGCGCCGGACTCGGGCCGCACCACCTGATGCGGTCCCGCCGCGTCCTCGGCGAATACGGTGCGCAGCACCTCGTGCCGGGCGACGACATCGCCGAGCGCGGCCTCCACCGCCTCCGGGTACAGACGCCCGGACAGCTTCAGGCCGATGGCGATGTTGTATGCGCCCGAGGCGGTGTCGAACCGGTTGAGGAACCACAACCGCTGCTGCGCGAGCGAGAGCGGAATGCGATCCGGGCGCGGCCCGGCCACCAGCGGCGCGCGGGTGGCCGCCGTGCCCTGGGAACGATCCAGCAGCAGGGCGATTCCCTCGGGTGTCGGGTGTTCGAACACCGCGCGCACCGGCAGGTCCTGACCGGAGGCCTCGGCAATGCGGGCCACCACCTGGGTGGCGGTCAGCGAGGTGCCGCCGCATTCGAAGAACCCGTCCTCGGCGCCGATCTCGCGCCCGAGCACCTCGGCCATGACGGTGGCGACGAGCTTCTCATTGGGTGTGGCGGGTGCGCGCCCGACGGTTTCGCTCGCCCAGACGGGTTCCGGCAGTGCCCGGCGATCCAGCTTGCCATTGGGCGTCAACGGGATCGAGTCCAGTGGCACGAAGACCGAGGGCACCATGTGCGCGGGCACCCGGGCCGCCACCGCGGACCTCAGGCCGGCCAGCGGGGCCGAGTCACCGGCTTCGGCCAGCACGTAGCAGACCAGTGCCGCCCGATCGCCCGGATCGTTGCGAACTTCGGTGTGCGCGAAGCGGATTCCCGGCTGTGCGGAGACCACCGCGGTGATCTCGCCCAGTTCGATGCGGAAGCCGCGCACCTTCACCTGATCGTCGCTGCGGCCGACGAACACCAGTTCACCGGCCGGGTTCCAGCGCACCACATCGCCGGTGCGGTACATGCGTTCGCCGGCGCCGGTGCCGAAGGGGTTGGCCACGAAGCGATGCGAGGTCAGGCCGGGCCGGCGGTGGTAGCCGCGGGCCAGGCCGTCGCCGCCGATGTACAGGTCGCCGTCCACTCCGGTCGGGACGGGTTGCAGCCGTTCGTCGAGGACGACGACGGAGGTGCCGCGGATGGGTCCGCCGAGCACCACCGGCCCGTGTTCGGTGAGCCGTTCCGAGATGGCGCTCATGATCGTCGTCTCGGTCGGCCCGTAGCCGATGAAGAGGTTGCGGCCGGGAGCCCAGCGCGCCACCAGTTCCGCGCCCACCGCCTCACCGCCCACCGACAGGTATTGCAGTGCGGGCAGCGGCCGGCGTTGCACGTCGATGGTGGCCAGTGCGGCCGGGGTCACGAACGCATGGCTCACGCGCTCGCGTTCGAGCAGGCTCGCGAGCTCGTCACCGCCGTAGACGTCCGGCGGCACGATCACCATGGTCGCACCGGACCCCCAGGCCAGCAGCAGTTCCAGCACCGCCGCGTCGAAGCTGGGTGAGGCGAAATGCAAGGTGCGGCTGCTGGAATCCCCCCGGTAGCGGGTGCGCTGATCGGCGGCGAAGCCGGCCAGGCCGCGATGGGTGACGGACACGCCCTTGGGCAGGCCCGTCGAGCCCGAGGTGTAGATCAGGTAGGCCACCTGATCCGGCGAGAGCGGCCGGGTCCGATCCGAATCGGTCACCGCCGCATCGGATTCGAACAGCTCGAGGTCCGGCAGCGCGAGCCAGTCCAGATTCTCGGGCAGCGCCGGGATCTCGGCGGGCAGGCTGATGCCCATGCGCGCACCGGAATCCGCGACGATGTGCCGGATCCGTTCGGCCGGGTAGCGCAGATCGACCGGGACGAAGGCGGCGCCGGTCTTGGTCACCGCCACCGTGGCGAGCACGGATTCCAGGGAGCGAGCGAGACCCAGCGCGACCGTATCGCCGGGGCCGACGCCCGCGTCCATGAGCGCCCGTGCCACCCGGTTCGACCGTTCGTCGAGTTCACCGTAGGTGAGCGAGCCACCCGCCGAAACCAGTGCGATCCGTTCGGGTTCCACCACGGCGGCGGCGAACAGTTCGGACAGGGTGGCGGGCACCGAGCCGACCGGTCCGCGGGCCGGGGCCAGCGCCGCGCGCTCGGGTTCGGTGAGCAGATCCGCGTCGCCGACCGGCAGGTGCGGGTGCCCGGACAGTCCGGCCAGCAGGCGTCCGAACCGTGCGGCCAGGCGTTCGGCCGTACCGGCGTCGAACATATCGGTGGCGTAGGTCAGGACCATGGCGAGACCGTCGGGATCGCCCTGCGCGGAATGGCATTCGGTGAAGGTGAACTGCAGGTCGAACTTGGCGACCTCGGATCCGATGTCCTGCACCGATACCGCCAGGCCGTCCAGTGCGGGCGGCCGCGGCGCCGAGTCGTGCACCGAGAGCATGACCTGGAACAGCGGGTGATGCGCGGTCGACCGTTGCGGTGACAGCGCCTCCACCAGGCGTTCGAAGGGCACATCGGCATTGGCGAAGGCATCCAGATCGCCTTCCCGCACGGCGGTCAGCAGCTCGGTGAACGAGCGGGACCGATCCACCTCGGTGCGCAATACCAGTGTCCCCGCGAACATTCCGATCAGCGCGTGCAGCCGGGCATCGCCGCGCCCGGAGATCGGGGTGCCCACGGCCACGTCACCGGTGCTGCTCAATCGGGCCAGCAGTACGGCGAGCACGGCGTGCAGCACCATGAACAGGGACGAATCGTGCTCGCGGGCGAGCCGGTTCAGGGCCGCGTGCGAGGCCGCGTCCAATTGCAGTGCGACCGTGCCGCCTTCGTGCGAGCGCACCTCGGGGCGCGGGCGATCGGCGGGCAGTTCCAGGCATTCCGGCAGACCGGCGAGGGTCTCGCGCCAGTAGGCCAGTTGCCGCGCGGCCATGCTCTCCGGATCGGTCTCATCGCCGAGCAGGCGTTGCTGCCAGACGCTGAAATCGGCGTACTGGACCGGCAATTCGGCCCAGTGCGGGCGCTTGCCGGTGCAGCGGGCGGCATAGGCGGCGGCGAGATCCGCGGCCAGCGGCCCGGCCGAGCCGCCGTCGGCGGCAATGTGGTGCACGACCACCGCGAGCACATGATCGTCGCGGTGCAGGCGCAGCAGTTCCGCCCGCAACGGCGGATCGACCGCGAGGTCGAACCCGGCGGCGGCCAGGTTCCGCAGCCGCTCCCCCAGTTCGGTCTCGGTCACCGTGATGAGCGGCATGGTGGGCGTGGCGGCGTCGAGGCCGACGATCACCTGGTGCGGTCCCGTGGCGTCCTGCGGGAAGATCGTGTGCAGGACTTCGTGCCTGGCGATGACATCGGCGAGCGCCGTGCGCAGCGCGTCGATGTCGAGTTCACCGCGCAGGCGCAGCGCGATCGGGATGTTGTACGCGCCGGATCCGGCATCGAAGCGGTTCAGGAACCACAGTCGCTGCTGTGCGGGCGAGAGCGGCACCCGCTGCGGCCGGCGGCCCGTCACCAGTTCGGGGCGATCGGAATCGCCCTGGGCCAGTGCGACATCCAGCAGTCGCGCCAAGCCCTCCGGGGTGGGCTGTTCGAAGACCGCGCGCACGCCCAGCTGATGACCGGTCGCGGCCGCGAGGTGTGCGACCAGCCGGGTGGCGGCCAGGGAGGTGCCGCCCAGTTCGAAGAAGTCGTGATCGGCCCCGACCCGTTCGCAGCCGATGACCTCGGCCATGGCCGCGGCCACCAGGATCTCGCCGGCGGTCTCGGGTTCGCGGCCGCCCTCGGACGGCCCCCAGACCGGTTCGGGCAGGGCCCGCCGATCCAGTTTGCCGCTGGGCGAGAGCGGGATCTCGGTCAGCGCCACCACGGCGCTGGGCACCATGTACGCGGGCAGGCGGGTGGCGGCGTACTCGCAGATCGCCCGCTGCTCTACTTCGGCGCCGTCGGCGGGCACCACATAGCTGACGATGCGGGCGGTTCCGGCGGTGTCGTGCCGGATCTCGGTGTGCGCGAAGCGAATTCCGGCCAGGCCGGTGATCACCGCGGTGATCTCGCCCGGTTCGATGCGGAAACCGCGCACCTTGACCTGATCGTCACTGCGGCCGACGAACATGAGCTCGCCGTTCGCGGTCCACCGCACCAGGTCACCGGTGCGGTACATGCGCTCACCGGGCCGGTCGCCGTGCGGGTCCGCGACGAATCGCTGTGCGGTCAGGCCGATGCGGTCGACATAGCCGCGCGCCAGACCCGCACCGGCCACGTACAGTTCGCCCGCCACGCCCATGGGCACCGGACGCAGCCGGGCATCCAGGACCATGACGGCCGCGCCGCGGATCGGGCGGCCCAGCACCACCGGGCCGGTAGCGGTCAGCGCCTGCGAGATCACCGGTGCGACAGTCGCTTCCGAGGGTCCGTAGGCATTGTGCATCCGGCGTCCGACGGCCCAGCGGGCCACCAGGTCGGTGCTCACCGCCTCACCGCCGACGATCAGGCACCGGACCCGGGGCAGCGGCCAGCGTTCGCTGTCGATGCTGGCCAGGGCGGCGGGGGTGAGGAAGGCGTGGGTGATGTGTTCGTTCTCGATCACCGCGGCCAGTTCGTCGCCGCCGTAGACCTCCGGCGAGACGACCACCATGCGGGCGCCGCAGCTCCAGGCCAGCAGCAGTTCCAGCACCGAGGCGTCGAAGCTCGGCGAGGCGAAATGCAGTGTGCGGCACTCGGCGTCGATGCCGTAGCGGATGCGCTGTTCCACCGCGAACGCGGCGAGGCCGCGATGGGTGGCCGCGACGCCCTTCGGCACGCCGGTGGAGCCGGAGGTGTAGATGACGTAAGCGACATCATCGACGTGCAGCGCGCGCAAGCGATCCGAATCACGCACGGCGGCAGTGGATTCCGTGACACCCGGCGCATCTGCCAGATGCCATTCCACCGCCAGGTCGGCGGGCAGCCGATCGCGGTCACCGGCCGTGGTGACGCCCAGGCAGGCGCCCGAGTCGGTCAGCATGTGCCGGATGCGATCGGCCGGATGCCGGACGTCGATGGGCAGGAAGGCCGCGCCGGTCTTGGCGATGGCCGCGGTGGCCACCACCGATTCCAGTGAGCGTTCCATGCCGAGCGCGACCACCACGCCGGGTGCGGCGCCCGCGGCGATCAGCCGGTGCGCCAGGCGGTTCGACCATTCGTCGAGTTCGCGGTAGGTCAGTTCCCGGCCGTCCGCCACGACCGCGACCCGGTCGCCGCGCGCGCTCGCCTGGGCAATGAGCTCAGGCAGGGTGAGCACGAGATCGCAGGCTTCGCCCCGGACCGGGCAGAGGGTCCGGGCTTCCTCGGCGGTGAGGATATCGAGATCCCCCACCTGGGTTTCCGGCGCGCCGATCACGGCATCGAGCACCCGCAGGTAGCGGCGGACCAGCCGCAGTGCGGTGGACTCGTCGAACAGATCGGTCGCATAGGTCAGGCACAGTTCGAGCCCGTCGGCCTGGTCCCGGATCGCCGGTGCGCGGCCGAAGGAGAACTGCAGATCGAACTGCGCGACCGCGGCATCGAAGGACTGGATGACGATATCCAGTCCGGGGATCCCGGTGGCCGGGGCGGCGAAGTTGTCCAGCGACAGGCTCACCTGGAACAGCGGGTGATGCGCGGTGGAGCGACGCGGGTTCAGCACCTCCACCAACCGCTCGAAGGGCAGATCCGAGTGCGCGAAGGCCGCCAGATCGGTCTCGCGGACCTCCCGCAGCAATCGGGTGAACGACGCGTCACCGTCGACGGCCGTGCGCAGCACCAGGGTGCCGACGAAGGCGCCGACCAGCGGCTCGAGCTCGGGCTCGGAACGGGCGGCCAGCGGGGTGCCCACGGCGATGTCGCCGGTGCCGCTGAGCCGGGCCAGCATGACCGCGAGCACGCCGTGCAGCACCATGAACTCCGACGCATCGTGCGAGCGCGCGAATTCGGCCAGCCGCGTGCGCAATTCGCCGTCCACGCGGGCCCGCACGGTGGCGCCGGTATGCGAGGCACGCGCCGGACGCGGACGGTCCGCGGGCAGGTCCAGGCATTCCGGCAGACCGGCCAGCCGGGAGCGCCAGAACCGCAATTCCCTGGCCGCCAGGCTTTCCGGATCGCTCTCGTCGCCGAGCAGCTCCTGCTGCCAGACGGTGAAATCGGCGTACTGCACCGGCAGCGGGGTCCACCGCGGCGTGACGCCGAGTACCCGCGCCTGGTACGCCGCGGACAGATCGGCGGCCAGCGGGGCCAGCGAGCTGCCGTCCAGGGCGATGTGATGGGCGATGAGGACCAGGAAGTACTCTTCGTTCCCGGTCCGCAACAGCTCTGCGCGGAGCGGGATTTCGGAGGTCAGGTCGAACCCGCCGGCCGCCGAGACCTCGATGTGGTAGTCCACCTCGAGCGGGCTCACCTCGATCTGCGACAGGTCGAAGGCCAGCTCGTGGGCGGGCACGATCACCTGGTGCGGGCCGTGCGCGTCCTGCGGGTACACGGTGCGCAGGATCTCGTGCCGGGTGACCACATCGGTCAGCGCGGCCTGCAGCGCACGGGTATTCAGCTCACCGCGCAGCCGCAGGACGGCCGGGATGTTGTAGGCCCCGGACGCGGGCTCCATCTGATTGAGGAACCACAGCCGGCGCTGCACGGACGACAGCGTCACCCGGGCCGGTCGCCGGGTCCCGGCCAGCACCGGGCGGGCCGCGAATTCCGCTGCCTCCGAGGCGTCCACGAGGCGGGCCAGGCGTTCGGGCGTCGGGTGCTCGAACACCTCGCGCACCGCCGGGCGGCGACCGGAGGCGAGTGCGATGCGGGATACCACCTGGGTCGCCAGCAGGGAGTTGCCGCCCAGTTCGAAGAAGTCGTGATCCGCGCACACTCGCTCGAGGCCGATGACCTCCGCCATGATGCGGGCGATCATCGTCTCGGTCGGAGTGGCGGGTTCACGGCCGGAGCGCGCGATAGCCCAGTCCGGTTCCGCGAGGGCGCGGCGATCCAGTTTTCCGCTGGGCGTCAACGGGATCGAGGACAGTTCGACGACGGCGGTGGGCACCATGTAGCCCGGCAGGCGGTCCGCGACGTGCGCGCGGATGGCGGAGGCGTCCAGTTCACCGCTGTGTTCCGGCAGTACGTAGGCCACGATCTGCGCGCGCTCGGCCTCGTCGCGGCGGATCTCGCTGTGCACGAACCGGATTCCCGCCAGCGCCGAGATCACCGCGGTGATCTCGCCGAGTTCGATGCGGAAGCCACGCACCTTGACCTGATCATCGCCGCGGCCGACGAAGACGAGTTCACCATCTGCGTTCCAGCGCACCAGGTCACCGGTGCGGTACATGCGGGCACCCACGCCGCCGAAGGGGGCGGCGAGGAATCGCTCCGCCGTGAGGCCCGGGCGCCCGCGATAACCGCGGGCCACACCGGGACCCGCGATGTAGAGCTCGCCGACCACGCCGGTCGGGACGGGACGCAATCGGCCGTCCAGCACGGCCAGGCTCGCGCCGCGAATCGGGCGGCCGAGCACCACCGGGCCTTCCGGTGCCAGGGCATCCGAGATGGCCACGGCGACAGTCGCTTCCGAGGGACCGTAGGCATTGCACAGCACGCGTCCTGCTGCCCATCGCTCGAGCAGGTCGGCGCCGAGCGCCTCACCACCCACGGCGAGCCCCTTCAACCCCGGCAACGGCCAGCGGCGCGCATCGATGCTGGCCACTGCGGCCGGGGTCAGGAACGCATGGGTCACCCGTTCGCGTTCGATGAGCTCGGCCAGTTCGTCACCGCCGAAGACATCGGCCGGAGCAATCACCATGGTGGCGCCGGACTGCCAGGTGAGCAGCAGCTCCAGCACCGACGCGTCGAAGCTCGGCGAGGCGAAATGCAAGGTACGGGAATCGCTTCCCGGGCCGACCCGGCGGGTGAGTTCCCGGGCGAAATCCGCCAGACCGCGTTGGGTCACCGTGACGCCCTTGGGGACGCCGGTCGAGCCGGAGGTGTAGATGAGGTAGGCCGGATGCGCGAGCGAGAGTGGCGCACGCCGATCCGCATCGGTCACCGGACCGTCCGGGAAGCGGGCACACTGCTCCCCCACAGCCGGATCATCGAGGCAGATCCACCGCACGTCCTGCGGCAGATCCCGCACACAGGCGCGCACGGTAAGGCCAACCAGCACACCGGAATCGGCGAGCATCTGCCGTTTGCGATGCTCGGGGTAAGCCGGATCGACCGGCAGGAAGGCCGCACCGGTCTTGGCGACCGCGACCACCGCGCTCACCGATTCGATCGAACGCGGGATGCCCAGTGCGACAACCGACTCCGGGCCCACACCCTCCTCGATGAGCAGGCGGGCCAGCCGGTTGCCGGAGCTGTCCAGCTCCCCGTAGGTGAGCGCACGGCCGCGGAAACGCAATGCGGGGCGCTCCGGATCGACGGCCGCGGCGGCGAAGATCTCCGGCAACGTGGCGGCCGGGCCGCCGATCGCACCGGTCGTCGCCGCGTGCTCGGCGAGCTCGGCGGCGGTCAGCAGCGGCAGATCGCCCAGTGCGGCAGCCGGTTCGGCCAGCGCGGCGGTGAGCAGGCCCACGAACCGTCCCAGCAGCGCGGTGGCCGTCGATTCCTCGAACAGCTCGGTGGCGTAGGTCAGGCTCAGCTCGATGCCGTCCGGATCGCCTGCGCCCGAGCGGGTTTCGATGAAGGTGAACTGCAGATCCCAGCGCGCCACCCCGGTGTCGAGCGCGGTCGCCTCGGCGGTGCGCAGGCCCGGCAGCGCGACGGCCGCGGGGACTTCGTTGTGCACCGACATCATCACCTGGTAGAGCGGGTGATGCGCGGCCGAGCGGATCGGCCGCAGCACATCGACCAGCCGCTCGAACGGCAGATCGGCGTGCGCGAAGGCGTCGAGGTCGGTATCGCGCACCGCGCACAGCAGTGCGTCGAACGGGGTGTTCCCGTCGACCGCCGTGCGCAGCACGAGCGTGCCCACGAACATGCCGACGAGATCGTCGAGGCGCTGTTCCGAACGCCCGGCGATGGGCGTGCCGATCGCCACGTCCGCGGTGGTCGCCAGGCGGGCCAGTACACCGGCGAGCACGGTGTGCAGCACCATGAAGACGGTGGCGCCGTGCCGTTGTGCGAGTGCGGTGACGGCCGAGTGCGAGGCGGCCGGCACGCGGGTGCGCACGGTCGCGCCACGATGCGAGGCGGTCACCGGTCGCGGCCGATCGGTCGGCAGCTCGAGGCATTCCGGCAGATCCGCCAGCTGCTCGGTCCAATATGCCAGCTGCCGGGCGGCGACGCTGGACGGATCCGATTCCCGGCCGAGCACATCGTGCTGCCACAGGCTGAAGTCGGCGTACTGCACCGGGAGCGGCGTCCACGCGGGAGCCGCACCGGTGCACCGGGATTCGTAGGCCACGGTGAGGTCGCGGGCCAGCGGCGTCAGCGACCAGCCGTCCGCGGCGATGTGGTGGATCACCAGGACCAGCAGGTGTTCCTCTGCGGTGATGCGCAGCAGCGCCACCCGGATCGGCAGCTCCGCGGTGAGATCGAAACCGCTGCAGGCGAAGTCGGCGGCATCGGTCTCGGCCGTCGACGGGCCCGAGACGATATCGATGAACGGCACGTGCGCCGCGGCTTCCGGCACCACTCGCTGTTCCGGGCCGTCGGCATCCTCGGGGAAGACCGTGCGCAGCACCTCGTGGCGGGCGACCACATCGGACAGGGCCGCCCGCAAGGCCTCCCGATCCAAGGTGCCCGACATGCGCAGGCCGATGGCGATGTTGTAGGCGGCGGAGTTCACATCCAGGCGGTTCAGGAACCACAGCCGCTGCTGGGCCACCGACAACGGAATCCGCGCGGGACGCGGCGCCGCCACCAGGGCGGGCAGCGCGCCCGCGCCGGCGAGCGGATCGGCCAGGCGCGCGAGCCCGGCCACCGTCCCCGCCTCGAACAGCGCCCGCACCCCGACCTGGGTGTCCAGGGCGGCGCCCAAGCGGGTCGCCACCTTGGCCGCGAGCAGCGAATTGCCGCCGCGGGCAAAGAAATCGTCGTCCAAGCCGACCCGGTCCACGCCGAGCACCTCGGCGAAGATCTCCGCGACGACGCGTTCGGTCTGGGTCACCGGTTCGCGGTAGACGCCGGCCTGGAAGACCGGCTCGGGCAGCGCCCGGCGGTCCACCTTGCCGGTCGCGGTGGTCGGCAGTTCGGGCAGCACCATGAGAACGGCCGGCACCATGTACGCGGGGATCGCGCCGAACAGCCACGCGCGCAGGGCATCCGCGTCGATGGTCCGTCCGGGTGCGGGCACCACATAGCCGACCAGCCGGTCACCACGCCCGTCGTCGCCGGACGCGACCACCACGGCCGTCTCCACATTCTCGTGGGCGAGCAGCGCGTATTCGATATCGCCGAGCTCGATGCGGAAGCCGCGCATCTTGACCTGGAAGTCGGTGCGCCCGTGGTATTCCAGTTCCCCGGTCGTGTTCCAGGTGGCGAGGTCACCGCTGCGGTACATGCGCGCGCCGGCCGGGTCGAACGGGTCGGCCACGAAACGGTCCGCGGTGAGCGCGGGGTTCGCGAAATAGCCGCGGGCCAGCTGGGTTCCCGAGAGGTAGAGCTCGCCCACTACGCCGGGCGCGACGGGCTGCAATCGCGCGTCCAGCACGTAGGCCCGGGTGTTCCATTCGGGCTTGCCGATGGGATTGGAGACAGCATCCGCGGCGTCGACCCGGTGTGCTGTCGCCGAGACCGCGGCCTCGGTGGGGCCGTAGAGGTTCCACAGCTCCGCGGCCGGGTTGGCCCGCCGGAAGCGCTGCGCGGTGGCCACCGGCAGTGCCTCACCGATGGCGAGCACCAGGCGCAGGCTGCGCGACAGCTCCGCCCGCTCGGCGAGCAGGGCGGTGAGCATCGAGGGCACCAGGTGCAGCACCGAGACTCGCTGCTCGGCAATGAGATTCGCGAGATAGGCGGGATCCCGGTGGCCGTCGGGCGTGGCCACCACGGTGCGGCCGCCGCTCAGCATGGCCGAATAGAACTCCCAGACCGACAGGTCGAAGGTGGCCGCCGTCTTCAACAGCACGGCGTCCTCGCTACCGAGACCGAACGCCGCCGTCTTCCAGAGCAATTGGTTCACCACGGCGCGATGCGGCACCGCCACGCCCTTGGGGCGGCCGGTGGAGCCGGAGGTGAAGATGATGTAGGCGGTGTGCCCGGGATCGAGCGGGGCGAGCCGCTCGCTGTCGAGTACCGGGGCGGACGGCAGATTCGCATCCAGCGCGTCGATGTCCACCACCGGGACGGATACCGCGGGCACCGCGGCCGCATCCGCGTCCGTGGTGAGGACGCAGCAGGGTGCGGCGGTGCCCAGGATGTGGGCCAGGCGCTCGGCGGGCTGTTCCGGGTCGAGCGGGATGTAGACGCCGCCCGCGACGGTGACCGCGTACATGCCCACCAGCAGCTGCGGCGAGCGGCGCATGGCCAGCGCGACCCGGACCTCCGGGCCCACGCCGAGCCGGATCAGGTGCCGGGCCAGGCGGTTCACGCGCTCGGCGAACTCCTGGTAGGTCAGTTCCAGTACACCGGCGGCCGAGTCGGCCACCACCGCTACCGCCGACGGGGTCCGCGCGGCCTGCGCGGTGAACAGGCTCGCCAGGGTCGGCTGTCCGTCGATCGGATGACGGGTGTCGTTCCAGTCGTGCAGGATTCGGGTCAGTTCGGCAGCGTCCAGCACGGCGAGATCGCCGACCGGAACCTCCGGTCGCTGGGCGGCGTCACGCAGTACGCGGGTGAAGCGATCCGCGAGGCTCGTGACGGTCTGCTCGTCGAAAAGATCTGTCGCATAGACGAAATGGCCGGTGATGCCGGCGGGCGCGCCTGTCGCGTCGTAGTGGTCGGTGAGCACCAGTTGCAGGTCGAACTGGGCCACGCCGGTCTCGATCTCACTGCCGGACACGGTCAGACCGGGCAGCTCGACCTCGGGCTGGACCAGGTTCTGGAACGAGAAGCCGATCTGCACCAGCGGATGCCGGGCGGTGGAGCGCGCCGGGTTCAGCTCTTCCACCAGTCGCTCGAACGGCAGTCTCCCATGGGCGAAGGCCGCCAGGTCGTGTTCGCGCTGGGCCGCGAGCAAGGCGCGGAAGGATTCCCCGCCGTCGACGCGGGCGCGGAAGACGACGGTATTGACGAACATGCCGATCAGGTCGTCGAGCTCACGCTCACCGCGGCCCGCCACCGGGGTGCCGACGGCGATATCGGATTCGCCGGACAGCCGGGCCAGCAGGGTCGCGAAGGCCGCGTGCACGGCCATGAACAGCGTGGCGTCCGCCGAGCGGGCGACGCCCAGCAGTCGCGCGTGCACCCCGGCTTCGATCGCGACGCCGACCTTGGCGCCGCGGAAGGACTGCACCGCCGGACGTTTCCGGTCGTAGGGCAGCGGGAGTTCCTCCGGCAGGTCCGCCAGCCGGTCGCGCCAGTACGACAGCTCCCCGGCCAGCACACTGCCGGGATCGGCTGCCTCACCGAGCAGTTCGGTCTGCCACCAGCTGTAATCGGCGTACTGCACGGGCAGTTCGCCCCACGCGGGAGCCTGCCCGGTGCGGCGGGCCTGATACGCCTGCGAGAGATCACGCAACAGCGGCACGAGCGACCAGCCGTCCGCGGCGATGTGGTGGATGACCACGGCCAGGACATGATGCTGGGAATCGGTGCGCAGCAGCGCCATTCGCAGCGGGGTCTCGGTCGTCAGCTCGAAACCGCCGGCGGCCACGCCGTGCAGGCGGGCCGCGAGATCGGCGGCCGGGACGTCGATCGGGTCCAGGGCGGGTGTGGCCGTCTCCGGGTCCAGGATGTGCTGATGCGGTCCGTCGATCCCGTCCGGGAAGACGGTGCGCAACGGTTCGTGCCGGGCGACGATATCGGCGACGGCGGCGCGCAGGGCCGCGGTGTCGAGGTCGCCGCGCATGTGCACGGCGAACGGAATGTTGTAAGTGGCGGCGCTGTGGTCGTAGCGGTTGATGAACCACAGCCGGAGCTGGGCCGGGGACAACGGGATTCGGTTCGTGCGCGGCCGCGCCGTCAGGCGGGGGCGACCGGATTCCGGTACCAGCGCGGCCACCCGGCCGGCCAGCCCAGCCACGGTCGGCTCCTCGAATACCAGGCGCACCGGCACCGTGGTGTCGAGTGCGTCGCCGATGCGGGCCGCCACGCGGGTGGCGCTCAGGGAGTCGCCGCCCAGGGCGAAGAAGCCGTCGTCCAGGCCGACCCGCGGCAGCTCGAGCACCTCGGCAACGGCCTGTGCCACAGCGCATTCGACCGGGCTACCCGGTGCGCGGTACACGGCGGTCTCCGCGATCGGCTCGGGCAGGGCGCGGCGGTCCAGTTTGCCGTTGACGGTCAGCGGCAGCGCGTCGAGCACGACGAAGGCCGCGGGCACCATGTACTCCGGGAGCCGCTGCGCCACCACGGCACGCAAAGCCGCGGTGTCCAGCGCTGCTCCGGCTTCGGCGACCAGGTAGGCCACCAGTCGGGATTCGCCCGCGGCGCTGTCGCGGGTGATCACCGCGACCTGCCGGACGGGGCCGGCAGCGAGCAGTGCGGCCTCGATCTCGCCCAACTCGATGCGGAAGCCGCGAATCTTGACCTGATCGTCGGCGCGGCCGAAGTACTCGAGTTCGCCGGCGGCCGTCCAGCGGCCCAGATCGCCCGAGCGGTACAGCCTTTCGCCGTCCTGGCCGAACGGGTCGGCCACGAAGCGGGCCGAGGTCAGGCCGGGACGGCCCAGGTAACCGCGTGCGAGCTGTTCACCACAGACATAGATTTCACCGGTCACGCCGATCGGCGCGGGACGCAACCGGTTGTCCAGCACGAGAATTCCGAGCCCCGGAATGGCCCGGCCGATGCCACCGCCGCCGACTTCCGCCGCCGACCGGTCGAGCGCCCGATAGCTGACGTGCACCGTGGTCTCGGTGATGCCGTACATATTGATCAGGCGCGGCGCGGCATCGTCGTGCCGGCCGTACCAGTCCTGTAGTCGGCGCGGATCCAGCGCCTCACCACCGAAGACGATGTACCGCAGCGCCAGTGGCGGCAGCTCGGCCGCGGCCACCCGATCGGCGTCGATGAGCTGGTAGAACGCCGACGGGGTCTGGTTCAGTACCGTCACTCGTTCCCGGCGCAGCATCTCCAGGAACAGCTCCGGCGCGCGGGAGGTCTCGTAGTCGACGACGACCAGGGTGCCGCCGTGCAGCAGCGGCCCCCACAGCTCCCAGACCGAGAAGTCGAAGGCGTAGGAGTGGAACAGGGTCCAGACATCGCCGGATCCGAAGCCGAAGTGCGAGGCCGTGTTCGCAAACAGCAGCGCGACATTGCGGTGCGGGATCTGCACGCCCTTCGGGCGGCCGGTCGAGCCCGAGGTGTAGATGACGTAGGCGATATTGTGCGGCTCCAGCACCGCGAGCCGGTCGGCGGCGGTGAACGCCCGCGCCGATGCGGTCCAGTCGACGGATTCGATGTCGACCACCGGAAGCTGCTGCGGCAGGGCCAGCTTCAGCGCGGCCGAGGTGATCACGCACGACGGGCGCGCGTCTTCGAGCATGTACTCGATGCGATCGAGCGGATAGCTCGGATCGATCGGGAGATACCCGCCACCGGCCTTGATCACCGCCAGCAGGGCGACCACCAGGTCGATCGACCGCTCGAGCGCCACGGCGACCAGCGTTTCGGGGCCGACGCCGTGCGCGACCAGCCGGTGGGCGAGCAGATCCACGCGCGTGTTCAGTTCGCGGTAGCTCAGCGCTTCCCCGTTGCAGCTCACGGCCTTCGCATCGGCGTGTGCCGTGGCCGCGTCGGTGAACATCTCGGCCAGCGTCCGCTGCGGCGCGGCGGCCTCGCCGGGCGTGAGCGCCCAATCCCGCAGCAGCAGTGCACGCTCGGCGGCGGTGGTGACGCTCAGCTCCGAGAGCCGGGAATCACCCGCGACAGTCAGGAATTCGCCCAGGTAGCCGAGAAAGCGGCGGTGGTGATCGCGCACTTCACCGGCCGTGTAGCGGTCCGGGTTGGCGAGGAAGTCCACGAACAGCTCGCCGTCACCGGAGGCGTTGTAGACATTGATCGACAGGTCCTCGACCGGTCCGGTGGACAGCAGGTGCATGGTCGCGTCGGAGTCGCCGAAGCGAATACCGTTGTGGAACAGCATGAAATTGACGACGGGGCCGAAGAAGTCGCGGTGATTGCCGACGCCGCCGCGGTCGCGCTGCATGTCCTCGTGCCGGTACCGCTGGTGCTGCAGCGCTTCCCGGATGCGCGCGTCCACCTGGCTGACCAGTTCGGCCACGCTGGCGCCGGGCTCGACGGTGATGCGCAGCGGCACCACATTGGAGACGTAGCCGGCCGACATACGCAGTTCGCGGGTGGTGCGGGCGGTCACCGGCAGGCTGAGCGTGACCTCGCGGTTCCCGGTCAGGGCGGCCAGATAGGCGGCCACACCGGCGGTCAGCAGGGCGGGGCGGGAGGCGCCGAAGCGCTCACGGACCGCGGCCATGCCGGCCGTGGAATCCGGGTCCAGCGGGCCGCTCTCGATGTGCCGGTGCGCGCCCGCGGCGCCGTAGCGGTCACTCAGGCTGGTGGCGGAACTGAGTCCGCCGAGGCGGTCGCGCCAGAATTCGCGGTCGCGGGTGAAATCCTCGGAATTGCGGTAGGTGCAATCGGATTCGTAGATGGAGTGCAGATCGTAGGCCGCGGACGGGCTCGGCGCGGTATTGCCCACGATGGCGGTGTAGTGCTCAGCGATGCGCGCGACGAGCAGCATGGCGCCGTACCCGTCGATGGCGATGTGGTGCATCTTGGCGAACCAGAGGTACTCCCGGTCCCCCACCTGCAGGATGGCCGTCTCGTACAGCCGCTGCCCCTGTACCGGGATCGGCACGGTGACGTCCTGCCGCATCCAGGCCATGGCCGCCGCACGCGGATCATCACAGTCCCGGAAGTCGTGGCGGGCGACCTCGATCGGCAGGTCCGGCCCGACCAGCTGGCAGGGGCTCCCGGCCACCTCCGCGATCCGTAGCCGCATGCTCTGCAGATCGACCGCGCACCGGCGCATCGCCAGGTTCAGGACGTCCGCATCGAACTCCCCGCGAATATCGACGTACTGCGCCACGGTGAGTGGTACCCCGGGTGCGATGTGCTGCGCGTTCCAGATCCCTAGCTGTGCCGATGACAAGGGGAAATAAGAAGCGTTGTCCGATGCGTCACGACCTGCAGGCTCTGAGGCCAGGGCGGTCATTCAGACACTCCAATCGCCGATAGAAGACTGTGGTTTCTCTAGCCAGGCGCGGCAGCAACATCGCTGCAACACTCCTGTAGGAAATCGAACAGACTGGTCGGCTGGATTGGTCTGTGATCGAACTAATTCCAGATCTTGATAACTGGACGGACGCTAAGGAGCGTTCCACGTCCCTCCGGAGCCGCGATTCACGAACTCCGGTGCCCCATCAGGCGAGCCGCGAGAGGATATCGACCGCCCGCCGCACCCTATCCTCCAATTCCGCTGGGGGCGGGCAGGAATCGCCGGAGGTGAGGTCGGCCAGCGTGGCGTACAGCGCCGCGACGCGGCGGTCGAAGGCGCGGGCCCGGCACGGATCGAGCCGGGCACGCCGAGAGGCGATCGCCCGGCGTTCCGGCTCGGTAAGAAGGTCCAGCACAAAGGCATCGGCCAGCTCGGCCAGGGTCCGGCCGCCTAGATCATCCTCGGCAGACTCGTCATTGGTCATCCCGCGTCACTCCCCGGAAGGTCATTGCGTATCACTCCCCAGCAAACAGTCAGCCAAGCGCTTGAGGCCGTCTCTGATTCGCGTCTTCACGGTGGGCACCGGCGCCCCGAGATGGGCCGCCACCTCCGAATACGTGCGGCCACCGTAATAGGCCAGGGCGATCGTCTCCCGCTGCAACGGCGTCAGCACATCCAGGCAGTTCAGCACCGCCGCCTCATCGTGACTCTGCTCCACCTCCTCGAGCACGACATCGCGATCCTGGCCCAGATGCAGGTGCCCGAAAGCGATTTCGCGATCGATGGCCGAGCGGTCGATCCGGATGCGATCGACCGCGCGACGATGGGTCAGCATCATCAGCCACCCCATCGGACTGGATATGCCGGCGTCATAGCGGCTCGCCAGCGCCCAGGTCTGCAGGTACACCTCCTGCGTGACCTCCTCGGCGGTGAAACGATTGCCGAGCATCCGCACCGCGAGCCCGAAAACGCGGTGACTGGTCAGTCGATACAACTCCGTGAACGCCGCACGATCGCCCACACCGACCGCAACCACCAATTCGGTCAGGCGACGGGTCAACTCGTCATCGCGGTCCGGCCGCTCGCTCGGACACGAAGGCGCAGCGCCCGCTTCGGCGCCGGTGTCTCGTAATCGCGGGACGATCGGCCGATTGTCATCATCACTCACACCGGCACCCACTCACATGCACTGTCGGCCCCCTCCTTGTCCGCCGATCAGAATGCGGACATGAACCCAGCAGCCGTCCCCGCGCTTGTTTCGACGAGGCGGCATAAACCTTCGAAAACGCTGGAACGCTGGAACTTTTCACGGTCAACTGGTCACTCGAAAAAGAAGTTCCGGTGGCACCGGCCGCACTTGAAGGGTTTCGAACAGACCCCTCGAGCGGTTTGGTCCCACCCGTGCCAATCTCGACAGATGGGACACCTGGCCCATTCGGGCCGCACGGTTACACCGGGCACGAACCGCCCGAAGCACCCGGGATTACGGGCCGCTCCACGGCAAGGCGGATCGCACACAACAGAACTGGACCGAACCTGCCTGTCGACGTTGGCGTACCCATAGCTCTCGACCGTACCGATAGCGACTGACTACCACTAGAACGTTACACGGCGTGTTTCCCCGGACGAACGAGAGTTATGTGAAACGAGCGTCGCACACGGGTGTGAAACAGAGTCGAGGACAATGGGATTCGTCGCGGTCCGGCAGCCGGATTGGTGGCGGGGCGAAGTTCTTTCCGGGGATTTCCAAAATCCGTGCACGGCAGGGTCTCTCGCTGCCGTGCGCAAATCGTCCTCACATTCCGTTAAATTCGACTATCGGCGGCGGATAGTCGCCGGCGAGCATGCCCGCCCGCCACGGCCGATGGATTTCCGCGCCCGGCAATTCCGCGAGTTCAGGCAGCCAGCGCCGCACGTACTCGCCCTCCGGGTCGAAACGGTCGGCCTGCCGCAGCGGATTCAGCACCCGACTCGATCGCGTGTCGGTGCCCGTGCCCGCCATCCACTGCCAATTCATCCGATTGTTCGCGATATCGGCATCCACCAGCCAGCGCTCGAAATGCCGGGCTCCACCGCGCCAGTCCACGCGCAGCGTCTTGACCAGGAAACTCGCGGCAACGAGCCGGGCCCGGCCGGGCATCCAGCCCTCCGCCAGCAACTGCCGCATGCCCGCGTCGACCATCGGATAGCCGGTGCGCCCCGCCCGCCAGGCCGCCACGGCATGCGGATCGGTCCGCCACGGCTCGTAGGCGGCCCGATAATCGACATCGGCGACTTCCGGCCGATCCGCCAGCACCTGGTGGTAGAAATCGCGCCAGGCCACCTGACGGACGAAGGCGTGCCCGCCGGCATCGGAGGCATCGGTGCGCGCCACCACCTCCGCCGGGGACAGGCAACCGAAGTGCAGATACGGCGACAATCCGGACGTACCGTCGGCGGCGGGCAGGTCCTTGGTCCGCTCGTAGTGGGTCACCGGACCGGAAAGCCAGTGTTCCAGCAATTTTCGGCCGGTGCTCTCGCCACCGACCGACAATTGGGGCGAACCCGGACCATCGCACAATTCGGCCGGATCGGGCAGGGGCAGGCTGTCGACCCGCGGCACGGTCAGCCGGTCGGGTGGCGGCAGCGGACGCCGCATCGGCGTGTCCAGCCAGCGCCGGAAGTACGGCGTGAAGATCGCGTAGTGGCTGCGACCGGTATCGGGCAGCACCGCGCCGGGATCCACGGCGGTGATCGAGGCGGTGTGGGTGTGCAGGTGGCAATCGAGGGTCGAAAGCCGTTGCCGCAGTGCCGACTCGCGGCCGGAGCTGTAGGTGGTGACGTCGGCGGCCATGTGCACGCTCTGTGCGCCCGCCTGCCGCGCCACCTGTTCCACCTCGTCCGCTACCCGTCCGTGCCTGATGATCAACCGACCACCTCGTGCCCGTAGCTCGGCATCGAGTTCGCTCAGTGCCGCGATCAGGAAACGCACCCGGTTGGGCGCCTGCCGGACCTTGGTCAACAGCTCGGTATCGAGGACGAACAGCGGCACCACCTGCTCGGCTTCCCGGAACGCCCCGGTCAATGCCGGATTGTCGTGAACTCGCAGATCCCGCGTGAACAACACGATCGAAACGGCCATGGGCCCACCCTAGGCACGGCAAGATCCCCTCGATTCACACCCCGCGGGGACCAAACCCGGCCCGGCGGCACATCGAAATCGAGATATGGAACGCGGTCGACGGGAAGTCGCGGTCATCGGCAGCGGCGTCGCGGGGCTCACGGCCGCCTACGTCCTGGCCATGCGCGATCACGTGACGCTCTACGAACAGGACGGGCGGCTCGGCGGGCATGCGCACACCCACGAGGTGGAGTTCGCGCCCGGGCAACGGGTGTGCGTCGATGCCGGGTTCATCGTGCACAACGACCGCACCTACCCCACTCTGCTGCGGCTGTTCGCGGAACTCGGCGTGCAGACCCGGGCCACGGATATGTCGATGTCGGTTCGCGCCGATGCCGCCGGACTCGAATATGCGGGAGCCAAGGGGCTGCCGGGACTGTTCCCCGCCCCGCGCATGCTGGCCCGGCCGCGGTATCTGCGCATGCTGGGCGAGATCCCTCGCTTTCACCGGGCCGCGCGAAAGCTGTTGCAGGAAGCGGACTCCGAGATCACGCTCGCCGAATTCAGCAGGCAGCAGCGGTTCAGCGACTACTTCACCGAGTACTTTCTCGATCCGCTGGTGGCGGCGGTGTGGTCGTGTGAGGCGCGACTGGCCGGAGAGTATCCGGCGCAGTATCTGTTCCGGTTTCTCGAGCATCACGGGATGCTGACCGTGTACGGATCACCGACCTGGCGGACCGTTGTCGGCGGTTCCGCGCGCTATGTGGAGAAAGTCGCCGCTCGCATCGACGAGATCCACACCGGGACAAGAGTGCTCGCGGTGGCGGAGCGGGACGACGGGGTGATGATCACCGCGGGCGGGAGTGCGCGGCGCTTCGATGCCGTCGTGATCGCCACTCATCCCTGGCAGGCCCTGGCCATGCTGGTCGAGCCGGATCCGCTCACGAGCGCGGTGCTCGGGTCCATGCCGTATTCGGTGAATCACGCGCAGTTGCATACCGATGAGACCGTGCTGCCGCGGGCGCGGCGGGCACGCGCGTCCTGGAACTATCTGGTGCCGCCGCAGACCGGCGAGCCCACCGGGGTGACCGTCACCTACGACCTCACCCGGTTGATGGGGCTGGACCAGGTAGCCGATCGGCGGTTCCTCGTCACGCTGGGTGGTGCGCGGTTGATCGATCCGGCGCGGGTGATCGCGGAGATGACCTATGAGCATCCGATCTACACGCCCGAATCCGTGGCGGCGCAACGACTTCTGCCCACCATCGATACCGATCGGGTGGCCTTCGCCGGGGCCTACCACGGGTGGGGATTCCACGAGGACGGCGCGCTGTCCGGGGTGCGCGCCGCCGAACGGCTCGGCGGATTCTGGTCCCGTCCCACGGGCACGGGACCGCGGCAGGTGGCGGTGCGATGAGCGAACCCATGACGCCGTACCTCTACTTCACGCGGATTCATCACGCGCGCAAGGCGCCGGTGCGGCACGAGTTCGACTATCGCGGCTACAGCTGGTTCTTCGACCTGGACGCGGCGCCGCGACTGCCGCTGCCGCTGCGGCCCTTGGCGTACTTCCGCGCCGGTGATCATCTCGACGGGCCGGGCGTGAATCTGCGTGCGCGCGTGGACGATCTGCTCGCGCAGCACGGGATCGACTGTGCGGGCGGGCAGGTCACCGCGCTGATGAGCGCGCGGGCCCTCGGATACGTGTTCGATCCGCTCACCGTGTTCTGGTGTCACGGCCGCGATCGCCGGGTGCGCTGCGTCATCGCCGAGGTGCACAACACCTACGGCGAGCGGCACTCCTATGTGGTGCGGCCGGACGATCAGGGCCGCGCCGAAGTCGACAAGGAGTTCTATGTGTCACCGTTCAACCGCGTCGACGGCCGGTACGTGCTGCGGCTACCCGAGCCGACGGGCGCACTGCACCTGAGCATCACCCTGCTACGCGACGGGCAGCCGCCCTTCCATGCCGCCGTGACCGGGCATCGCGCGCCGATCACCGCTCGTACGGTCCTGCGCGCGCAAGTGCGCGCACCACTGTCTCCCTGGCTGACCTCGGCCCGGATCCGGAGACACGGAATCACGCTGTGGGCGCGGGGAATGCCCGTCGAACCACGGCCGGACGCCCTCACCTCTCGAAGGATCAGCTCGTGACCAGCTCCTGCCTCGACATCACCGGCGGCGACCTGCTGCCGCCCGTACCCACCGGCCTGCGCGCGCGATGGCGCGCCGGCGGGGCCGAATTCCTGTTCCGGCGTGCGGTTTCCCGGCTGCCCTTGCGAGTCGAACTCCCGGACGGCACTATTCTCGGCGCGGGCGCCGAGACCGAGCCGTTGCCGCGCTTGATCGTTCGCGATCCGGAGGCGTTCTTCGCGCGGGTCGGGTCACAGGGGCTGATCGGGTTCGGTGAGTCCTATACCGCGGGAGAATGGACAACGCCGGATCCCACGGCCGTGCTGACCGTGCTGGCGCAGCAGGTGACCCGGCTGATTCCCGGTGCGCTGCAACGGTTCCGGGGTGCGATGCTGCCTGCCCCGCCTGCCGCGGACGGCAGTACCGCGGCCAGCTCGCGCAGCAATATCGAGCATCAT
This sequence comes from Nocardia sp. NPDC020380, assembly GCF_044386975.1. NCBI lineage: Bacteria > Bacillati > Actinomycetota > Actinomycetes > Mycobacteriales > Nocardiaceae > Nocardia > Nocardia sp. NPDC020380. The sequence continues at coordinate 37,931 of NZ_JBIRVQ010000013.1, forward strand.
TACGACTTGTCCAACGAGCTGTTCCAGCTGTTCCTCGACGACACCATGACCTACTCGGCCGCACTGTTCGAGGATCCGGCGGCCGCCTCGTGGCGGGTGCTGGCCGCTGCGCAGCGGCGAAAGATCGATCGGATACTGGACGCCGCCGGGGTGCGGGCGGGCACGCGGGTACTCGAAATCGGTACCGGCTGGGGCGAATTGTGTGTCCGGGCGGCCGCGCGGGGTGCGATCGTGCATTCGGTGACGCTGTCCAACCGACAGCTGGAACTGGCTCGGCGGCGGGTCACGGCGGCGGGGTTCGCCGATTCGGTGTGTATCGAGTTGCGCGACTATCGCGATGTGCGCGGGGAATACGACGCCATCGTATCGATCGAGATGATCGAAGCCGTCGGATATCGTTACTGGCCCGTGTATTTCGACTGCCTGGATCAGCGGCTCGCGCCGCGTGGCCGGATTGTGTTGCAGGCCATTACGATGCCGCACGATCGGATGCTGGCGACACGGAAGACCTACACCTGGATTCAGAAGTACATCTTCCCCGGCGGATTCCTGCCGTCCACCGAGGCGATCGAGTCGACCGCGCGCCGGACCCGGCTGCGGGTGCGCGAACGCCAGTGCTTCGGTGCGCATTACGCCGAGACGCTGCTGCTCTGGCGGGAACGGTTCGACACGCGCGCGGCCGATGTCGCCGCGCTCGGGTTCGACGGGACGTTCCGGCGCCTGTGGCAGTTCTATCTCGCCTATTCCGAGGCCGGGTTCCGGTCCGGGTATCTCGATGTCCAGCAGATCGTGCTCGACCGGCCCGAGGAGCAGCGGTGAACGTGGCGACGCGACTCGAGACGGCACTGCGGCCGCTGCTGCGCGGGCCGTTACCGGTGCGGCTGGACGCGTGGGACGGCAGTACCGCCGGGCCTGCGGAGGCGCCGCGGGTCGTGCTGAGCAGTCCGCGGGCGTTGCGCCGGATCCTTTGGCATCCGGTCGAACTCGGGGCCGCGCAGGCGTACGTGACCGGGGAGATCGATGTCGACGGCGATCTCGGTGCGGCGCTGACGCTCGCTTGGCGGACCGTGTCTCAGCGCGGGTTGCCGCGGGTGCGGGCGCGCGATATGGCGCGGCTGGCGCTGGCCGTCGCGCGGGTGGGTGCGCTCGGCACGCCGCCGCCGGCGCCGGTGACCCAGGCGCGGTTGCGTGGACGGCGCAACGAACAGCCGCGCGATCGGGCGGCCATCAGCCATCATTACGACACGTCCAACGACTTCTACTCGCTGCTATTGGATCCGGCCATGGCTTACTCGTGCGGCTACTTCCGGGACGGCATGCCCGCCGAATACGGTTCCGGGCTCGCCGCGGCGCAGCGCGACAAGCTGGATCTGGTGTGCGACAAGCTCGAATTGCGGCCGGGGTCACGGCTGTTGGATGTCGGGTGCGGGTGGGGGTCGCTGAGTCTGCACGCGGCGGAGTATTACGGGGCCGAGGTCGTCGGGATCACTATTGCCGCGGCGCAACGCGACTACATCACCGGGCGGATCGCGCAGCGCGGGCTCGGGAATCGGGTGCGGGTGGAACTGCTCGACTATCGGGATCTCACCGAATCGGGGTTCGATGCGGTCGCCTCGCTGGAGATGGGTGAGCATGTGGGAGAACGCAATTACTCCCGTTATGCGCGCGCCCTGCACGATGCCGCCGCACCAGGTGCGCCGGTGCTGATCCAGCAGATGTCGCGGCACGGACGGCATCCCGGCGGCGGGCCGTTCATCGAATCGTTCATCGCGCCCGATATGGCCATGCGGCCGGTGGGCGACACCATCGCCCGATTGGAGGATGCCGGGCTGGAGTTGCGCGGGGTGCAGGCGCTGCGCGAGCACTACGTGTGGACCGCGCACGGCTGGCTGCGGCGGCTCGAAGAGCGCTGGGACGATGCGGTCGCGCTGCTCGGCGCCGAGGGGGCGCGCACGTGGCGGCTGTATCTGGCGGGCGGGGCGCTCGCCTTCGAGCAGGGGCGGATGGGCGTGGATCAGATCCTGTTGCGGCGGCCGGGGGCCGCGGTCACGAAACACAGTCACGAGGAGCGCGTGGTCCTCGCGCAATGAGAACGGTGTCATCGGCATGAATTGGCAAGTGGAACTGGAGATCTGGCTCGCGGCGGCGGGCGGGCTGGCCGTGCTGCAGGGCGTCACCTTCACGGTGGGGCGGCGGCTGAGGCGGTACAACGTCGTCGACATCGTGTGGGGTCCGGGGTTCGTGCTCGTGGCCGTGATCGCGGCGCTGCTGGGCAGTGGGCCGGTCGCGCGGCGCGGGCTGCTGCTCGCCCTGGTGGCGGTATGGGGTGTGCGGCTCGGCGGGTATCTGCTGCGGCGGACGGCCGGGCACGGTGAGGATCCGCGGTATGCGCGGCTGCTGGATCGGTACGGGCGGTCGCCGGGGGTGGTGATCCGGCGGATCTTCCTCACGCAGGCGATCGCGCAGTGGGTGATCTCGCTGCCGATCCAGGTGTCGGCGGCAGCCGGGCCTACGCGCGGCTTCGGGTGGGTCGCCGCCGTGGCCGGCGTGGTGGTGTGGCTGACCGGGTTTCTCTTCGAATCGGTGGGTGATCGGCAGCTGGCTCGGTTCAAGGCCGATCCAGCCAATCGTGGCGTCATCATGGATCGGGGGCTGTGGGCATGGACTCGGCATCCGAACTACTTCGGGGATTTCTGCGTGTGGTGGGGGTTGTGGCTGATCGCGGCGAGCGCCTGGCCGGGGGTGCTGACCGTGTTCGCGCCGCTGATCATGTCGTATCTGCTGATTCGCGGGACGGGGGCGCGGCTGCTCGAGCGTTCGATGCGGGATCGGCCGGGGTACGGCGAGTATCGGGCGCGGACGTCGCAGTTCTTTCCGAGGCCGCCGAGATGAGTGGCGAATTCGGGCAGTCCGACCCGCGTCCGCAACACGAAGTACTTCTCATGACTCGGCGAACAGCACTAGTCTCCGAGTCAGCCTCCGGCATCGATTCGGATCATCACAGCTACCGCTCGTACCCCTACTTACGGAGACACAGCGCTATGGCGGATGAACGCCGCTTCCTTTCGGTCGGGTCCGACCACGGCGGTGAGCGCGTCGGCGAACCGGACGCTTGTCCGGCGCAGCGGGCGACACCCGACCCGGAGGTGGCACGCCGGCTCGCCGCATTGCTGCATGCCGTCGCCGGGGGTGATCGTGAGGCCTTCACCCAGTTCTATCGCTCCACGCACGATCGCGTGTACGGGCTGGCGCTGCGGATTCTGCGGCGGCCGGCCAGCGCGGAGGAGGTCGCCCAGGAGGTGTACCTCTATGTGTGGAATACCGCGGCCCAGTACGACGTCCGGCTGGCCAGTCCGATCGGCTGGCTCATGATGCTGACCCATCGCCGGTCCATCGACCGGGCGCGCGTCGACTCCGCGAGTATCACCAGGGATCTCGCCTACGGGCACCGGCAGCTCGGCCGCGACCACGACATCGTCGCCGAAACCGTCGGCCAGCGCTCCGACGAGCGCGCCGTCGTCGAATGCCTGGCCACCCTCACCGACACCCAGCGCGAAACCGTCGCCCTCGCCTACTACGGCGGCCGCACCTACGCCGAAGTGGCCGAACACCTAGGCATCCCGCTCAATACGGTCAAAACCCGCATCCGAGACGGCCTCAAACGACTCCAGAACTGCCTGACAGGATCGATGCGCGATGCCTGACATCCACCCCCACACCGACCTCCCCGACCTCGCCTACCCCTACGCCCTCGACGCGCTCTCCGACCAGGACCGCCGCGCAGTCGAACACCTCCTCACCCAAGCCGACGAACCCACCGCCACCGCCTTCCGCACCACAGTCCACGACCTCCGAGAAACCCTCGCCGCCCTGACCGTCGTAGACAAAGTCCCCGCCCCACCCACCCTCGAAGCCAAACTCGACAGCGCCATAACCGCCCAATCCCGCCCCGCACCCCGTGGCGCAAACCGTTCCCGCCGCTGGCTCGCGGCGGCAGCCGCGGCCGCCATCCTCGCAGGCGCCGGCGCCGGAATCGCCATCTACCACAACCAATCCCACCCCACCGGAATCACCGCCGAACAGGTCCTGAAAAACGCCGACGCCACAGAATCAACAACCCCCCTGACGGGCGGCGGCACCATCACAGTCCACACCTCCCACCAATTGGACGCCACCGTAATAACTTTCACCGCCCTCCCCCAACCCCCCACCGCCCACACCTACCAACTCTGGCTCATCCCCCCGAACGGCACCCCCAAACCCGCCGGCCTCCTCACCACAATCCCCACCCCCACCACCCCCCTCCTCCTCCGAGTAGGCAACGCCCACCAACTAGCCCTCTCCGTCGAACCCACCGGCGGCTCCCCCGCCCCCACCACCACCCCCCTGGTAGCAGTCCCTCTGACCTGACCGCGCTCCACAGCTCCGGCGTCGTCAGGGGGCGGTGCGGGCGGCGCCGGGGCCGGGGAGGGGGTCGATGTTGGTGGCGTGCATGGGGTGGTGGCAATGAGTGCAGTGGAGGGTGGGGGTGGAGATTTGGTTGCAGGTGTGGTGGCGGTAATTGTGATGCTGACCGGGCCGCAGTCGCGGAAGGCGCGGAATCTGCGGCGGGATCCGCGGGTCGCCTTGTCGCTGGTGGCGCCCGACAATCCGTTCCAGCCGATCATGATCCGGGGCAAGGTCGTCGAATGGATCGACGGCGATGCGGGGTGGGCGATCGTCGACCGGATCGCGGAGAAGTACATCGGCGGACCGTATTCGCGGGAGGCGGAACGCGTCGCGATCCTCATCGAGCCCGAGTAACGCCGGTTCACTCTGCGCGAGAACGGCTTTCGCGCCACCGATCCACGGCGGTCTGCACGGCCTCCTCGTCTTCGAGCGCGTGAGCCCCGGAGGCCCCCGCCGCGCCGAGGATCACCCCGTTCTCGGTGACCAGGACCCCGCCGGCGAACGGAATGAAATCACCGTCGTACAGGTGCTGGATGCTGTCGACGATCGGGCCGGGAAGTTTGAGATCACCGGATGGCCGCAGAGTCAGTAATGCGCTGCGCGCCTTGGCCACCGCGATCCGGCTCGTCATCGGCATCCCCCCGTCCGCGCGGCGCAGCACGATCACCGCGCCGCTCACATCGGTCACCGCCACCGCCAGCGGCGGGAACTGGCGTTCGGCGGCAACCTCCAGCGCGGAGGCCACCAGCCGATCCGCATCGGCCAGCGTGAGTCCGGGAAGGCGAGGAGTTTCGATCATGTAATCGAGCCTAGCCACCGACCGATCCTCTCGATGCGGACAATCGGTGCGATAGGCTCCGGCTGCGGCAGGCGGATCTACAGGAGTGTTGTGAGCATGGTGCGCGAACCCGTATTCGATGTGCTGACCGGGCTGGTCCACGGCGTCTTCCGGGCGCAGGGCCTGCGGGTCGATATCGCCGGGCAGGAGCATATTCCGCGCACCGGCGGCGCCGTGCTGGCCGTGAACCACACCGCGTACCTGGATTTCATGGAGGTCGGCCTGGTGGGCCGCCGCTCCGGCCGCAACGTCCGCTACATGATGAAGGCCGAGCTCGAGCACGGCATCGTCGGCTGGCTCATGAAGCACTGCAAGGCGATCGGCGTGGACCGCCGCCACGGCGCGGAATCCTATGAGCGCGCGGTGACGGCCCTGCGCGACGGCGAGATCGTGGTGGTCTACCCGGAGGCGACCATCAGCCGCAGCTTCGAACTCAAGGAATTCAAGTCCGGCGCGGCCCGCATGGCCATCGAATCGGGTGCGCCGATCGTCCCCATGACGATCTGGGGCGCCCAGCGCATCTGGACCAAGGACATCCCGAAACAGCTCGGCCGCAATCACTTCCCGATCCACATCCGCATCGGCGAGCCCATCGCGGTACCCGCCGCCGAGGTCACCACCCCCGCGGCCGATGCCCTGACCGCCGAACTGCACACGCGCATGGCGGATCTGCTGACCCTCGCCCAGCAGGGCTACGAACTGCCGCCCGGCGCCCCCTGGGTGCCCGCGCGACTCGGCGGCAGCGCACCGACTCCGGAACGGGCCACGGTGCTGGATCGCGAGGAACTGGCCCGCCGCCGCGCCGCCGCCGAACGCAAGGCGGGCAGAACAGCCTGACACTCGGGGGCGCAGTCACGATCAGGGGAACATGATGAGGCAAGACGGCATCGTACGGTTCAGCCAGGACGGACACTGGGACCGCGACGTGCAGGTCCTGCTGCAACATGTGAGAAGCGAAGCGGTCGTGGCTGTTTCGAATCCGACCCGATCGGATGATCATCTGCGGCTCGGCCAGCTGGTGGTCGGTGATCTGCTCGCGCACGGCAAGCGGGTGCGGCTGTTGTACTCCCCCGGCTACTTGGAGACGCGGGATCGCCAACCGCTGCTGCGGCATTCATCGCTGGGCGCGCAGATCCGGATCACCGACAACGACTTCCACAATGCGCTGATCCTGGATCGCCGGGTGGCGGTGCTGTGGAGCGGGGCCGGCGCCGAACAGCCGTACGCCTATCTCATCCGCGATCCCGCACTCCTACGAGCACTGCACCAGTTCGCCGTACTCGCCTGGCAGTCCGCGGGCGGACTCACCGATCACCTGAATCCGCTGCGCGCCGAGCTCGGTGAGACCGGCCGGAAGGTGCTCCGCACGCTCGAACTCGGCCTCATCGATGAGGCCGCCGCCCGCCGCCTCGGCATGTCGCTGCGCACCTACCGCCGGCACGTCGCCGATCTCATGGATCGGCTCGGCGTGCAGACCCGGTTCCAAATCGGGATGCGCGCAGCCGAACTCGGTCTGCTGGGACGCGCCCGCGAGCTCTGACGGCCGTCCCGATCACGGCTGTGGTTAGATAGCCCGCAGTTTCGCCAAGAGTTTGCTATGCCTCGAATCTGTTGTCCGTGATCGGCGGTGAAGGCGGGCCTTTTGAGCATTTTGCGGGAGCACAAGACGCTGTTCGCGAATCTCACTCTCATTGTTCTGTTATTGGTCGGCGCGGCCTATCTGCTGGTGGATGTGGCGCGCGTGAAACCGTTCTCGGGCACCTATACGGTGACCGTGCAACTGGACCAATCCGGCGGGCTGCAGCCGGGTAATGACGTGACCTGGCGCGGTTTCCGGGTCGGCGCGATCAAATCCATCCAGATCACCGGCGACGGCTCCGCGATCCAGGCGGTCACCCAGATCGATGATCAATACCGGATCCCGGCCGATACGCTCGTGCATGTCGGCAATCTGTCGGCCGCCGGTGAGCAGTACCTCGACTTCCGGCCCAATACCGACCGGCCTCCGTATCTGCGTGACGGCCAGGTGATCCCGTTCAATCCGGACAAAATCACCACGCCCACCCAGATCTGGGACACTCTGGCCAATACGAACGACCTCATCGCACAGATCGATCCCAACAAGTTCCAGTCCATCCTCAGCAATCTCGACACCGCGCTGAGCGGCGGACCAGACCAATTGCGCGGCCTCATCAACGGCCTCAGCATTGCCGCCGCGGGCCTGGATCATCTGCTGCCGCAGACCGTGAACCTGATCCACAGCCTGGAATCCATCGCCGGCACCACATCGATGGCCCAGCCCGATCTCGGCACGCTGACCCGCAATTCGCAGACCCTCATCGAGCAGGCCGACGCCGCCAATTCCGAGCTCCGGCAACTACTCGACCGCGCGCCCGGCCAGCTCGCCCTCTTCGACCGGATCCTCAACCGCAATATGGATCCGATCCAGCAGCTGGCCACCACCATGGACGCGATCGTGAAGGCCGCGCTGGTGCGGCTGCCCGCGATCAGCGCCCTGTTCCCGGCGCTGGTGGTCGGCACCTCCGCCATGGGAGTTCCGGCGCACGACAACGAGTTCTACACCATCGTGGACATCTGGCCGCGCCCGTTCTGCCAGTACAGCACCAAGCCCACGGCCCAATACGTGGTGCAGGACGGCACCTTCGGCCGCTGGCACTACTGCGAGAATCCGCCGCCGGGACAGCAGATCCGCGGTTCGTCGAACGCGCCGCGCCCGGACGTGCCGAACAATGGCGCGCAGATGCCGGCCGGAGCCGACCCGAATGCGCGCACAATGCTGCCCGTCCGGTGATTTCCGGAAGTTTGCCAGGCCATCCGACACGCCCGGCCGCACGGACGGCGCGCCCGTCGCGAGCCGATCCCGCGAATCCGCGATCGCACCCGCCAGAATGATCTTCGGTACCTCCATAGTGGTCCCGATGCTTGTGCCAACGAGATGTCCCTTCGCCCTGACAGGCGGTATCACCAGGGTGGCGGGCCAAGGCTAGGAGAGGTCAGAACTCGATGATGAGCAAGCGTTCCCTCGGGTGGGCGGCGCTGGCCGGCGTCGCCACCGCCGGACTCGCGACGGCGCCCGCGCAAGCAGAACCGTTGTGGCCGGGCGGGCCCGATATCGGCACGCCCGCGATCGTGCAGACCGTCACGCCGGACGCCGTGAGCGCACCGTGCTCGAACCAGGCGCGCGCCTGCCTGAAGCTGGGCACCAATGAGGCCTGGCTGATGGACAACGGCAAGGTGATCTTCGGCGCGACGCCGATCTCGCACGGCATGCCCGGCTTCGAGACGCCGCCGGGCGTGTTCCATGTGGCGTTCAAGGAGCCGTTTCACTGGAGCACCATGCACAACGCTCCGATGGAGTACGCGGTGTTCTTCAACGGCGACATCGCCTTCCACATCGGACCGGTGGACAAGAAGTCGCACGGCTGCATCCGGATGACGCCGGACGGGGCACGCGAGTTCTTCAACTACCTCAACCCCGGCGACGTGGTCGAGGTCGTGCCGTAAACCGCAGGTCACCTGCGGCAAGCGAGATGCGGGCCCGCCCAGCGAAAGCTGGGCGGGCCCGGCTCTTTCCGGATCAGCCCGCGGTGTACTGGTGCGAGGTGAGCAGCCAGCGGCCGTCGCGACGGATCATGACCCAGGTGGCAACGCCCCAACGGTCTTCCGGAACATCGGATTCGCCGGCCATGACAACGGCGCTGCGGCTCACCACGATTGCGGTGTCCGGGTTGGGGAAACGGATGTTCTGCACCTCGTCGAGGACGTGCGAATCGTGCAGCGGGCCCGCGAAGGCCGCCGCCATCCGGAGGCGCGCGGCCTCCCTGCCGACGGTGAAGTTGCCCGGACCCACCGTGGTGGCGTCCGGGTCGTATTCGGCGACGAAGGTGTCCGCGTCATTGGCCACCCAGGATCGGTACACGCCGTCGATGATGTTCAGCACGGCGGTCTCCTCGGGGGTGCGCACGATGGTGTCGCTCATGGTGTACTCCTGTGTCCGATCCGCCGGAGGTCGGCGGGCTCACGAGTACCTACCGGCGGAGGCTGCCGGATTCATCGCGGGGGCGTACAAAAGTTCCCAGGACCCGAACGAGGAGCACGTCCATGGTGGTGAGCGACGATTTCGCGGTACGCACCGCGCCGTATCGGCGGGAGTTGCTGGCGCACTGCTACCGCATGCTGGGCTCGGTCCACGACGCCGAGGACCTGGTACAGGAAACCCTGCTCCGCGCCTGGCGCGCCCGCGACGGCTACGACGAGAGCCGGGCGTCGATGCGGACCTGGCTGTACCGCATCGCGACCAATGCCTGCTTGAACGCCCTCGAACAACGCAACCGGCGGCCACTGCCCGCCGGATTGGGCGGGGAACCGTACGACGATCCGCGCGAGGCGCTGGTCCACGGTGGCGAAGCGGCTTGGCTGCAGCCCATTCCGGATGCGCTGATCGGCGATCCGGCCGAGGTGATCGCGACCCGGGGGCGGTTGCGGCTGGCCTTGGTGGCTGCCATGCAACAACTTTCGGCGCGCGAGCGGGCTGCTCTCGTCCTGCGCGAGGCACTCGACTGGCCCGCCGCGCAGATCGCGGAGGCGCTGGACCTGACACCGGCGGCGGTCAACAGCGCATTACAGCGGGCGCGGAAAACCCTGAGCCAGAGTGGAATCCGAGAGGACGATGTCACCGAGGGCCCCGACCAGCGCAGTGTCGTCGACCGGTATATGACGGCATTCCGCGCAGCGGATCTCAACGCCTTGGAGAAGCTTCTGGCCGACGACGTCGTGATGGAGATGCCGCCCTTCCTCAATTGGTACCTGGGCCGGCGCGACTACATCGGCTTCATGGCCCGCGTTTTCGAGACCAGCGGCGAGGATTGGCGAGTCCTGCCGGTGGGCGCGAACGGCCAGCCCGCCTTCGCCGCCTACGTCGCCGATCCGGCGGGCGGCTATGCCCTGCACACGCTGCAGATCTTCACCGTCATCGGCGACCGGATCAGTCGCAACACCGTCTACCGGGACGACGAGATCTTCGCGCTCTTCGAACTGCAACCGCATCTGCCACAGTGACATTCACACCTAGACGAGGCCGTGGTCGCGAGCGAAGGCCGCGGCCTCGGTGCGGCTGGCGACGCCGAGTTTGGTGAGGATGCGTGAGACGTGCACACCGGCGGTGTTCACGCTGATGAACAACTCGGACGCGAGCCCCCGATTGCTCAGCCCCTTGGCGACCAGGCCCAAGACCTCACGCTCCCGTGTGGTGAGGCCGTAGGTGCGTAATTCACCGTTCCCCTGTGGTTTCGGGTCCTCGCGTGCCGGATCTTCCTTCAGAATCCCGGCGCGAGCCCCGAACTGCGCAGCAGCCTCGGCCAGCGGTTCGGCCCCCAGGCGGACGGCGATCTCCATGGCCGCTCGAAGATCGGTAGCCGCGTTGTTCCGATCCCGCACCGCCACAGCCGATTCGGCCGCCGCGAGCAGGCACCGCGCCTCGTCGAAGGGCTGCTCCAGTTCCCGCCATGCCGCCGCGGCGGTCTTCCAGTGCGCCACAGAGTCTTCTCGGTAGGCGGCGAAGACGGCATGCTGCGCCACATCCACTGGCGAAGCCTGGGACAGCGATTCGGCCAACGCCAGCAGTCCGGCCGGCGCACCGGGAGTCCGCGCCGCCAGTACCACCAGCGGCCATGCCTCGTGCGGATGCGCGAGAAGCGTTGCCGCCATGCCGTCGAGGGCGTCGACCACTCCCAGCACGGCAGCCGCACCGCGCGCATCGCCCTGATCGAGGGCGAGCAGTGAGCGCAGCGCGTACAACTGCAACCGATACTGCTGCGCCCATCGACTGTCCCCCAGCAGGTGTTCGGCGACCGTCGCCTCCCGCTCGGCCGACTCCGGATTCCCCTGCGCCACCGAGATATTCGCGTACGACAGCAGCAGCGCGGCCCGGCTGAGTGGCGGCAGCTGGTCGAACTGCGTCTCGTCCACGACCGCCCGCGCCTCGCCCCATCGGCCCAGCGCGGCCAGCGACTGCGTCCATTTCACGAGCAGAATCGGCGCCGCCTCGGTGAACCGGAAGCTTTCATGCGCCGCCCGCAGCCCCTGCTGAATGACCGCGATGGCCTCACGATATCGCCCGGCGCCGTGCAGCACGGCCGACTCCCAGGTGACCACATCCAAGAGCACCCGCGCATCCCCGCCGGCCGCCGCAGCCGCATGAGCCCGCGTGAAATGATCACGCGCCGTATCGATCCGGTCGGCCGCAACCAATCCCAGCATCGCGCTGGCCCGGGCGACAACGGCGCCCGCGCCCAACTGCTCCCCCACTTCGAGCGCTGCTCCGGCCAACCGCGCGGTGCCAGCCGTGTCCCCGCCGAATATCCGGACTTGCGCCGCCTGCACCAGCGTCTCGCCGCGCTCGAGGCTCACCTCCCCCTCGGGCAGCAACTCCAGCGCCCGAGCCAGATCCGTTCCCGGCCCGGCCCCGGTACTGCTCCGCAGAAACCCCCGCTGCCGATACAACCGTGCCACGCGCTCGAGCTCGACCGCATCCGGTGTCGCGCTGGCGCCGCCACCGCCGGCGCTCGGCACCACGTCTCCGTCTCCGGCGCCGAATCCTCCAGCGCGCGAGGTACTCCCGCTACGGACGGGGCCCACCGCCTCCGACATCCGTTGCGACTCGATATCACCGGACGCGGAGGTGGGAGCGGGCGCGTGCGGGCCCGCGGGCGGAGAGTCCAGGTAGCCGGCCAGGGCGAGGGCGGCGGTGGCGGCCGCGATTCCGCGTTCGATCGCGCCACTGGCCATGGCCGTCTCGACGATCTGTTCCAGCAGTGCGAGTTTCGTGGTGCCGATGATCCGATCGGGCTCGGGGGTGTGATCCCAGAGGTCGAGGACCTGGTCGAGCAGGCGGAGGCGCTCCGGGTGCGCCGCTGGAACCGCTGGCGCCGCCTGCCAATAGGAGCTCAGGGCCAAGGGCAGGTCGCCTGCCGCGGCGGCATGGTGGGCCAGGTCGGCGGGAGACGAATCGGGCTGTGCCGCCAGGACTTCCACCAGGTGGGCGTGTATGCGGACGCGTTCGGCCGGGAGGAGATCGTCGTAGATGGCTTGGCGGATGAGGACGTGCCGGAATTCGTAGCCGGTGTCGGTGGTGAGCAAGAGCCGCCGGTCGACCAGGTCACGGAGGGCCGGGTGGAGAGCGTCGGGCGGGAGGTCGACTGCCGCATCGAGTAGGTCGTGGCGGATCGGGGCGCCGATGACGGCCCCGACGCGCAATACCGTCCGGGCATCGGCGGACAGGCCGTTCTGGAAGCCCAGCAGCAGATCGGTCAGATCCGCGGGCGCGGCCTCCGGCGCTTGTCCGAGGGCCTCCACGAACAGCGGGTTCCCGCCGCTGCGCTCATGCACCTTGGTGATGAGCATGGATTCCGGTTCGCGACCGAGGATCGCGGCGAGCTGCCGGCCGACCTCGTGGCGCGTGAGCGGTTGCAGGTCCAGCACCTGTACGCCAGGGTCGCGGCGTAGTTCCGCGACCAGACCGCGCAGCGGGCCCGCATCCCCGGGCCGGTAGGTGCAGACCAGCAGCACTTCGCCCGCGGTCAGGTTGGCGACGAGGAAGGTCAGCAGTTCGCGGCTGGCCTCGTCGGCCCAGTGCAGGTCTTCCAGGATCAGCACGACGGGCCCGGTCGCGGCGAGTTGTTCCAGCAGCGTGAGGATCTCACCGAACAAGCGCAGCCGATCGGCGTCCACCGCGGCGCCGCCGGTATGCACCGCCAACTGCGGTAGCCAGTTCGACAGCGCGGGCCGCGGCGGCAGCAGCGCGGCAACCCCTTCGACGCCGAGCTGCCGGATCAGCCCCCGCAGTACCGCGAGAAACGGCGCGAAAGCCACACCGCCGGTACCGAATTCGGGACACCGCCCGATCAGCACCGGCGTCTTCGGATCGAGTCGCCCGGTGAACTCCCCCACCAGCCGCGACTTCCCGATCCCCGCCTCGCCCGCCACCAGCACGGTATGGGTCTGCCGCGCATCGACCGCGTCCACCAGTACGGCCAGGTCGGCGCCCCGCCCGACCAGGGCGCTGCTCCCGGGAAAACTCACCACCCGCAAATCATGCCGGGTGGCACGTAAAGCGCGCAGCACGGCCACTAAATAACGAATTCTCGTGATGTGCTGACCTGGGCTTCAGCAGAAGTATCGAAGTCATGAGCGAAACAGCCATCCACCCCTTCCGCATCGACATCCCGCAGGCCGACCTGGACGATCTCCGCGCCCGCCTGACCCGCGCCCGCTGGGTCGACGAGGTCCCCGGCGCCGGATGGGAGCGCGGCGTACCGACCTCGTACCTGCGCGAGCTGGCCACGCACTGGGCCGAGAAGTTCGATTGGCGCGCAATCGAAGCGAGCCTCAACGAGCACCCGCAGTTCACCACCGAGATCGACGGGCAGCACATCCACTTCCTGCACATCCGTTCCGAGCGCGCCGATGCCACGCCGCTGCTGCTGATCCACGGCTGGCCCGGCACCCCGGCAGATTTCCTGGACCTGATCGCCCCGCTCACCGCCCCGGATGACGCCCAGGCCCCGGCCTTCCACCTGGTCATCCCGACCCTGCCGGGCCACGGTTTCTCCGGTCCCTTGACCGAAACCGGCTGGCACGACGGCAAGGTCGCGGGCGCGCTGGCCGAGCTCATGGCCCGCCTGGGCTACGACCGCTACGGCGTGCAGGGCGGCGACCACGGGGCGTTCATCGGCCCGCGCCTGGCGCGTGAGCACGCCGAGCATGTGATCGGTGTCCACGCCAATGCCCTGGTCACCTTCCCGACCGGCGATCCGGCCGATATGGCCGCGCTCTCCGAGTCCGATCACCGCCGGCTGGCGGCCATGAAGGAGTTCCAGGACAACGGTTCGGCGTATATGCAGCTGGCCGGTTCCCGCCCGGACACCCTGGCGCAGTTGCTGGCGGATTCGCCGGTGGGACAGCTCGGTTGGATCGTGGAGAAGTACAAGGAATGGACCGATGCCGCGCACGAGCTGCCGGAGCAGGCCATCGACCGCGACCGGATTCTCACCACGGTCACCATCTACTGGCTCACCGATACCGCCCGCAGCGTGTCAAATTACTACTACGAGCGCTTCCACGATGCGAGCATGTTCGCGCCCAAGCCCAAGGGTACGGTCCCGACGGGTGTCGCGGTGTTCCCCACGGCCGATTTCGCCATCCGCCGCTTCGCCGAGCGCGCGCACAATATCGTGCACTGGTCGGAGTTCTACTCCGGCGGCCACTTCCCCGCGCTGGAGGTGCCGGAGCTACTGGCCGGTGATATCCGCGAGTTCTTCGGCGCGCTGACTCACTGAGCGCGCGGCGGAACCAGGAGGCCGTCCACCACCCTGCGGATCTTGTACACCACCTCGGTGTCCCCGAGCCGCAGGGCGGTATTGCCCGAGCGCAGTACCGCGTCGATCTGGAAGGCCACGAGATCGGCGTCCAGGTCGGCGATCTCGCCGTATTCGACGGCGCGGCGCAGTTCCCGGGCCAGCAGGTCCACCCATTCCCGCTGATTGCGGAACAGCGCGTCGCGCACCGGCCCGGGCCGGCTGTCGAATTCGGCGAGGTTCGCCACCTGGAAGCAGCCGCCGGTGAAGACCGGCTGCTCGACATAGTCGAGCCAGCGGTCGATGAAGGCCCGCAAGCGTTGCACGCCACGGGGTTCCGCGCGGGCGGGCCCGGTCACCGAGTCGATGAAGACGGTGCGCGCGTGGTCGATGGTGGCCAGTTGCAGGGTTTCCTTGGTGCGGAACAGGGTCTGGATGCCGGCCTTGCTGAGTCCGGTCTCGGTGGCGAGGCGGCCGAAGCTCAAGCCTTCCAGGCTGTCCAGGGAGGCGATGTCGACGGCCTTGGTGAGCACCGCCTGCCGGGTCCGCGAGCCGCGCAGCAGGCGCTTGTCGGTGATCTCGCCCGCGGCACTGTCCATACGGCCGATCGTACTCTCTACGCCGTGCCCAGCCGATACGCCAATTGCTTGACGACCTCGGCCGCCAAGACCGCTTGACCCGAAGTCGAGAAGTGAATTCCGTCCGCGCTCAACAGGTTCTCGCGATCGTTGAGCGGGTGGTCCCAGACGTCCGCGAGCACGGCGTCGTACTTCGCGGCCAGGGTCCGGGTGATGTCATTGACGCGGCGGACCCGGTCCCGCCAATCCGGGAAGACCGGCACGACGTACGCCCGGCCCAGCGTGAAGGCCAGGGGTTGCGCGCCGACCCGCACCGCGAGCTCGTACATGCGGGTCAGGTCGTGTTCGATCACCGCGAAATCCGGTTCCCGTCGCACGAGATCGTTTGCCCCGCTGGGCACATAGAGCAGGTCGGGCCCGAATTCGAGAATCGCGCGCGACTGCTCGGTCAGCGCCTGGGCGGTGGTGGCGCCGATCCGGCCGGTGTTCAGGTAGGCCAGATCCGGGTGCACCCGGCGCAGGATGCGCGAAACCCGCTCGGCCCAGCCGAGGTTCGCGTACCCGGGGCTGGGGTCGCTCACGCCCAGGGACAGGCTGTCGCCGATGGCAGCGAAGCGGCGCCAGGGCGCGTCGTAGAGCAGTGCCGCGGCGTCGGATTCACGCAGGCAGTGCGGGTCGGTGGACTCGGTCAGGGGGTGCGCTATGGCGGCCACAAATAAAGCATACGGCCGTATGTATTCATGAACAAGGTATCGGAGCTTGTTGCAGCGCAACGTGACCGGCACTACAGTTACGGGCCAGTAGGAACTACGGCGTTCCTAGAGAGCTGTGGTGGAGTCGCAATGATCAGATCAACGCCATCCGAGAATCTTCCGGGGACACTCCCGGGCGCGAACCCCGGGGCGATCCGGGGTGCCGCCTCGACCGCGGCTCCGATTTCCCTTCCGCTGCAAGATGTCCGGACCCTCTCGCGCACGCTGGTCGCGCACTTCGCCGAGCACGTGGCGCGCTGCGGCACACTGCCCGGCGACGCACTGCGCGGGGAGGTCACCGCGGTGACCCGGACCTGCCTGGAACTCGCGCACGGCGTCCTCGAAGGTCAGGATGTGACCGCGAAAATCGAACGGCTGCAACGCGCGGGCGCGGATTGGGCGCGTGAGGGCATTCCCATCGGCACCATCCACCGCGCCGTGCACGACGGGTTCGCGCTCGGTTTCGATCTCATCGTCGACGCGACCGGACCGGAGGACTACGCCCGGCTGGCCGTGACCGCGCGCCGCCTGTTCGAGGTCCTGGCCATGGTGGACTCGGCCTTCGCCGTCGCCTACGTGCACGAGCACCGGGCCGTGGTGGCCGAGCATCACACGGCGGTGCACACGGTGACTTCAGCTCTGCTGTCCGGACATTCGGCCGCGACCATGGCCCGCGCCAGCGGGGTTTCCATCGACGAGTCGTATTACATTCTGGCGCTGAGCGTTCCACCGCATCCGGGCGAATCCGATCCGAGCGTGGACGGCGAGGTGGTGGCCCGGCGCAAGCTGCGGCGCATCCAATCCGAACTGGCCGCACGCTGCGGCGGCGCGGCGCTGTCCCTGCTCGGCGCGGACGGCGGCACGGTGCTGCTCCCCGCGAGCGCACCCGTGGCCGCCGACCTCGACGAGCTGATCGACGGACTGTCCACGGCCGCACAGGTATTCATCACCGCCACCTACATCCACGCCGAGACCCCGCGGATCCCCGAGGCCGCCGAGCAGGCGCACGAACTCCTGGACATGGTGCAGCGCCTGCAGTGCGAGCCCGGCCTCTACCGGTTCGACGACCTGGCCATGGAATACCAGCTGACCCGGCCGGGACCGGGCCGCGAATACCTCGGGACACTCCTCGATCCACTGGAGGAGCATCCGGAACTCCTGGAAACACTGCGCCGCCATATCGGCAACGACCTGAGCCGGCGCCACACGGCACGGCTGCTCGGAGTGCACACCAATACCGTGGACAACCGGCTCAAGCGGATCGGACAGCTCACCGGATTCGATCCGGCGCAGCCGTCCGGGTTGTGGTACTTACGTTCAGCGCTGGTGGCCCGCAGTTACCGGCGCGCGGAGCGGACGCAGATCGGCCGGCCCGACAGCATGGATCCCAGCAGTGCGGCGAACGAGGCGTGCCCGGACAGCGCCCTGCGCGACCATCCCACCGACCACACCGTTTCGACGCCGGCCGCCGGGAGCGGGCGATCGGCGAATCTGTCGGCGAGCCAGCCGACCATGGCGGGGATGCCGATGAACTGCAGCGGGAGATGAGTGCTGAGCCGGTCCCGGACATACCGCACATGCGTGCCCCGCGCGAGGTAGCGCTCGACGTGGGCGTCCACATCGGCCACCGCGATCACCTCGTCGTGCACGCCCTGCAGGATGAACAGCGGCATGGCGGGCGTATGCGCGCCGGGCTCGATATCGGCGAGCACCGTCCGCATTTCCGGGCGTGTGAGCATGGCGCCGACGCCACCCTTGATGTGGCGGTTGGCATTCCGCCCGGCGAAGCGGGCCAGCAGCGGCAGCGTCGCGGTGGTCTCGGCGCGCAGCAGTAGCGCCATGTATTCGGCGGACAACTGGGTGCGCAGCTGATGGTCCAGGCGCGGGTACGCGCGGCGCAGCCCGGCCGTGAAGACCATGGCGAACCCCGCATACGGAGAACCGTTGAGCCGCACGAACGCCGCCGCCGGATCACCCACCGGTGAGCCCGCCACCGCGCCGACGATATCGAGTTCCGGCGCATAGCTCGCGGCCAGCTCCGCGGCCCAGGCGGTGGCCAGCCCGCCGCCGGAGTAGCCCCACAATCCGATCTTCGTACGCGGGTCCAGCCCCAGTGGTTCGAAGCGCAGGGCCGCGCGGAGCCCGTCGAGCGCGCGATAGCCGGGTTCGCGGGCCGCGCCGAAATGGCCGTGCAGCCCTTCGTGATCGGGTACCGAGACCGCCCAGCCCTGCCGCAGCGCGGCGGCGATGAGCGGGAGTTCGAGCTGCGGAATGGCGCCCAGCGCCCGGGCGCGATGCCGTAATGCGTAGGAGGGGAAGCACTTCGGGGCCACGGCGTCGATGGCGCACTGGAACGAGATCAGCGGGCGCGAGGCGGCGGGGTCGGCGTCCCAGGGCAGCAGCACGGTGGTCACCGCGGCTTCCGGCAGGCCGTTCAGATCGGTGGAGCGATACAGCAGCTGCCAGGCGCGGACCCGCTGCGGGATGAGGCCGAACAGGCCGAGCCGCACACTGCGGGTGCGCAGGATGGCGCCCGGTTCGACATTCTCGAGGGCGATCGGCGAGTGATAGAACGAGTCGTCGTGCGGCAGCAGCGGCCTCCTGCTCGGTGGCTCGGAATCCACTGGTAGACCGAGGGTTTCGACGCAGTCGCCGATCGTCATCGTGATCCTTTCCGGGCAGTGCGCAACGGTTCGAACAGGGTGGTCCGGGCGGTGGTCAGAGGTGACCGCTGCCGCCGATGACCCAGGGGTTGAAGCTGCATTGCAGATCCGGATGTGCGGCCGGATCCAGGGCGTGCAGGGCGATGGAGGCCGCCCGCGGCGAGTACATGATGGTCAGGTGGTCGGAAAGGTCCTGGTCGCAATCCTGTTGGAGGGTGATGTTGTCGACCGTGGCGCCGGGACCGGCGGTCAGGAAGGTCCAGTCGTAGGGATTGGAGATCTCGTCGTGCACGGTGCCGACCGCGGTGTAGTCGACGCCGGGCACGGTGTCGCCGTCCGCGTTCAGCTTGGCGTAGAACGGCGAGCCGACGGCCTGCTCCACATTGGCCTGCCCGATGAACGGTTCGTCGAAGCCCATGATGTCCAGGCCCAGGTTCTCGATGAACCGGCCCAGCGAGGCGATGCCCAGCAGCGTGGTGCCGTGGTTGGTGGCGCCGAAGGTGATGACCTTGGCGACCTTCCCCTGACCGCCATCGAATTTCAGGTATTGGCTCGTGACCGGGCCACCCTGCGAATGGCCGACGATATCCACCGACTGCGCGCCGGTGGCCGCCAATACGCGGTCGACGAATTGCGCGAGCTGCTCGGCGGAATCCTCCATCGGGCCGACGCCGTAGCGACCCGGCAGGATGGTGCCCAGTCCCCCGCCGCTGAGAATGTTCTCGCGGCCGAAATTGAAGGCGAATACACAGAATCCGGCGCGGGCGATCTGCGGGGACAGGTAGGCGAAACTGTCGTAGGTATTGAGCCAGGTGCCGTGCACCAGCACGACGGGCTGCGGATGTTCGGGGCTGGGCTTGCAATTCCAGTCATTCGCGCCGGGCGGCGCGGCATCGGGATGGGCGAGGCCGTAGGCGAACGCGCCCAGGAACGAGGTCATCTCGGGGCCGGGGCCGATGGCATCGCTGGCGAAGCTCGCGCTGCCCGAGCCCGAACCGCTGCCGGTATCGGCCGGATCGGCGTTCGCCACACCGCTCGAGAATGCCACCGCCGCGGCGGTCGCACTGGCGAAGACGGCACTTCCCAGTGCCCGGATGGTCGGCCTCATGAACTCTCCTACTGCTTCGCGTGAATCGACAGTCGTCGTCGAATTCGATTGCGACCGTAGGGCGATAGTGTGGCCCGTGTCACCGGCGGTGTGTCAGGTGACAGTGGTTACCGACGCACCGGTGTGGCGTGTTGTGCTTTCGTACAGCCGTCAGGCGGCGGGGATCCGGGTGATGGCGATGGCGGTGCGCGTGAACAGCGGGACCAGTTGCGGCAGGTCCGCCGCACCCCGTTGGTGCAGGCAGTTGCGGACGCGATCGTCGATGCCGCCGAGCAGCATATCGACCAGCTGCCGGTCGGGTTCGCCGGGCAGTTCACCGTCCCGGACACCGACGTGGGCGACGGCCATGATGTAGTCGGCGAAGCGTTCGTGCACGCGGGCGCGGTGGGCCACCAATCCGGGCCCCGCCGCGAGGGTTTCGACATACAGGGCGCGGGCGGCTCCGGGCTGGGTGGAGAGCACGCCCAAATATATTTCGAAGGAAATGCGCACGCGCTCGGCGAAACTCACCCCCTGCAGCCCGGTGACGGTCTCCTTCAGCTGATCCAGCGCCGCGCCGACGGCGAGATCATAGGCGGCGGCGAAACATTCGTCCTTGGTGCCGAAGACGGCATAAAACGTGCGCCGCGCCACTTGCGCGCGCGTCACGATATCGGACACCGTGGTGGCCGCATACCCCTGTTCCCCTACCGCTTCCAGCACGGCGGTGCACAGGCGTCGATACTGCGATGTCACCACCTGTTCGCGAGTCAGCCCGTGCCGCCCACGGGGCAGCGGGCCGGACTCGTCGACAGATTCCACACTCACGATTCACACAATATGTTTTTCCGGCGCACCGCACTAACGGTCGGGCCAATACCAGGCGGGTTCCTCGAGCGGGCGCAGGCCCGCGACGCCGGTGGCGCCCAGCTCCTTGACCAGCTCGATCAGGTAGGGGTCGGTGGCGTACTCCTCCATCACACCGACCAGTTCCTCGGCGTGGGTGACCACCACAACCTGTGTCCGTTCCGAGACCCCGGCGATGAGCCGGCCCAGCGGGCTGAGCAATTCCGGGTGCAGACTGGTCTCG
Organism: Nocardia sp. NPDC020380; assembly: GCF_044386975.1. Classification (NCBI taxonomy): domain Bacteria; kingdom Bacillati; phylum Actinomycetota; class Actinomycetes; order Mycobacteriales; family Nocardiaceae; genus Nocardia; species Nocardia sp. NPDC020380. The sequence continues at coordinate 58,762 of NZ_JBIRVQ010000013.1, forward strand.
GGCTCGTTGAGGACCAGCAGTTCCGGCGGGCGCGGCGACAGCAGCGCGGCGGTCAGCAGCAGATACCGCAGTGTGCCGTCGGATAATTCCGCGGTGCCCAGCGGGCGCAGCAGTCCCGGCTGATGCAGTAACAGCTCGAATCGGCCGTCGCGATTGACGATTTCGATATGGCTGCCCGGAAAAGCTTGGTCTACCGCTTCGTTCAACGCTTCGGTATCACCGATTTCCAGAATGGTCTGCAAGGCCGCCGCGACATCCGCGCCGTCATGGGCCAGTGCCATTGTCCGGGTACCGATCTGGGGTGCGCGGGCGGGGGCATCGGAATCGGTGCGCAGATGATCGTAGAAACGCCAGCCGCGAATACGGTCACGCAATACCAGGAGATCGGGTGCGCGCTGCGGATCCGATATTTCCGAGAGCATGCTGTCGAACGGTTTCATCGGATGCGGGACCATTCCCCAGCCATTGCTCTCGCCGCGCAATCGGACGACGGCCCCGCGCCGGTCCGCCAGCGCGGTGGAGGCCCGCAGGACCGGTCCGGCCCAGACGGCTTCGGCCTTGATCTCCGGATCGCGGCCGAACAGCGTATTCGGACCGGCCGGCGGCGGGATGCCCAGATCGGCCGCGTAGCCGAAATCGTCGCCCGCGAAGCCCACGCGCAGCGCGAGGCGCTCGCCCTTGGGTGTGCGGCCCTCCCCCGCCCACAGGGTCGAATCCAGGCCGCCCTCCTTGGCCAGCGCCGCCACGGCGCCGTTGCGCGAGAAGTCCCGCAGTAGTCGCAGCACCCGGTACAGGCTCGACTTGCCGCTGCCGTTCGCCCCGGTCACGATGGTCAGCCGGCCCAGCGGCAGCACCACACGCTGCAGTGATCGATAGTTCTGTACCGCCAGCACCCGCAACATTCCCCCACCCTAACCAATCGGGATCGACAGGTTAACTTGCAAGTTTTGCTGACTTAATGCAGGATGGGGTCGTGAGCGGACAGGGCGAGGGACGATCCGCGGCGGAACTGGCCGATGTGGCCGGTGAGCTGCGAGTGGTGGTCAGCAGACTGCTGCGGCAACTGCGGGCGGCGCGTGGCGAGATGGATGTCACGCCCTCGCAGGCCGTCGTCATGAGCCGGCTGGCCACCGATGGCGCACTGTCGGTGGCCGACCTCGCCCGCGCCGAGAAGGTGCGGCCGCAGTCCATGCGAGTCACCCTCGCGGCCCTCGAAGAACGCGGGCTGGTGGTGCGGGCGCCGCATCCGACCGATCATCGGCAGGTGCTGATGTCGCTCAGCCCCGAGGCCGAGCACATGCTGAAGGTCGCGCAGGGCGCCAAGGAAAGCTGGCTGGCCACCGCGATCTCGACGAAACTCTCGGCCGCCGAACAGGATTCGCTGATCGCCGCGATTCCGCTACTGGACCGGCTGGTCGAACCCTGACCTCGAACCTTTCGATATCTCCAACTCGCAGAACAGGATTCATTTCGTGACTTCGAATCTCCTCGATCCCCGCACCGCCCTGGTCGTCATCGACCTGCAGCGCGGCGTGGCGGCCATGCCCGTCGCCCCGCACAGCACCGAGGACGTGGTGGCGCGCAATGTCGAGTTGGCCCGCGCCTTCCGCGCCCAGGGCCTGCCGGTGGTGCTGGTCCGCGTCACGTTCGCGGCCGACGGCTCCGATGTCCCGCCCGGGCGCACCGAGCAGCCGATGCGCGGCACCCCGCCGCAGGGCTGGGACGAGCTCATCGACGAGCTCGAGGTGCAGCCCTCCGACATCGTGGTCACCAAGCGGCAGTGGGGCGCCTTCCACGGCACCGACCTGGATCTGCAGCTGCGCCGCCGCGGCGTGACCGGCATCGTGCTGACCGGCATCGCCACCAGCATCGGCGTGGAGTCCACCGCGCGCGCCGCGCACGAGCACGGCTACCACGTGGTGCTGGCGACCGACGCCATGGCCGACCGCGATGCCGACGCCCACGACCACTCGGTCGGCAAGATCTTCCCCCGCCTCGGCCTGACCGCCACCACCAAGCAGGTGCTGGACGAGCTGAGCACCCGCGCCTGAGCTGTCAGCTCTGCTTCGCGTGGGCGGCGGCCTTCGACCACAGGCCCTGCCAGCCGCCGGCCGCCAGCCAGGTGGCGGGGACCAGCACACCGGTCTCCGCCACCTGATCCCAGAATCTCTCGGTCTCCGCACCGAATTCGGCCGCGACGGGCCAGGCCCGCTGCCACGGGCCGTCCGGATCGGACAGGTCCGACGCCGGGAAGCCCGGCATGATCACCGCGCGCGGCTCCGCGATCGCGAGGGTCGGGAACGGATTGTCCGGCCGGCAGGTGACGACCGGAACCAGCGCGCACAACATCTCGATGCTCGGCTCCCGGATCACCGCGCGCGTGAAGGCCGGATCGCCGGTCAGCGCCAATCCCCCGAGCACCGCACGCATCCGCGTCGCGACCACATCCATGGATCGAGCGGTCGCCAGATCGGGTTCTTTCACCAAGTCGCGCAACCGCTTCGACGGTATGGGAGCGTCGGCGGCGAGCGTGTGCAGCCGCGGATAGCGGGTCAAGGTCCGCTCCGGTTGCGCGGCAACGGCAGCCGCCAGCGGACGAGCGCCGGTGGCCGACCACAACTCCGCGAGTGTGACACGACCGCTCTCCAGCGCCTCCACACACAACCGAGCCAGCCGGTCGGAGCTCGAACGACGCAGGGCCGTCAGTGTTTTCGGATCCCCATCCGCATCCACGCCGACGATCGCCACCGTCCGTCGTGCGGGCGCGGCTACCTTCAGAGTGCCGCGCACCGACGCGCACAACGCCGGCCTGATCTCGCGCACCGGATCCAGAGCCGATCGCCGAACCCGCACCGGGACATCGATATCGGGCACTTCCGCGTCGTCTTCATCTAATGCGCGCACAGTCGACACCCAGCGCAGCACCGACTTCCGCAGCGCGGGATCGAGCTCCCCGTTGAATCGCCCGCCGATCTCGTTGACGAACCATCCGCGCCCCGCGGCGCGCAGTTCGACATTGACCAGAATCGTGTCCCGCTCGTCCCGCAACGCCAGCAGCACACTGCGCCCGCGCACCGCTTCTTCCTGGTACCACGGCCCCGCAATGCAATTCCCCATATAAGCCGACCACTCGGCCAGCCGCCCCGCATTCCGAGCGACCTCCACCCGCAAACCGATCTCCGGCAACACCTCCCCCTCGTGCGCAAGCACCACCTCGGGCACCTCGAACTCCTCGACCAACGCCCGCATCACCGACCCACTCGACAACAACCCCGCACACAACCTCCCCCAATCGCGGCACCGCACCGGCGGCGTAGCCCCCAACGCCATCAACTGCGCGGTGCCCGCCACCGCCAGCGGAATCGAATCCAACCGCGGCACACAGTGATCCGCCTCCACCGGCACCCGATCCGTCTGAGGTTCGAGTACTCGGCGGAGGTTGGTGGCCAGGGCGGACGGGGCGCCGGAGGGGATGGGGTCTACGCCGTCAGGTGCGGGCGAGGCCAGGATGTGCTCGAGTTGCTCGGGTCCGAGGATGTCGGCCGCCGCGGAGGCCAGAGTGACTGCGGGCCAGCGTTCTTCGGCGATCGCACGTTCGGCGGCCGCGCCGACGGGCTTCGTCGCCGTGACGCCGAAGAGGGCTACCAGGGTGGCGGTTCGCTCACCCAGTCGGCTCGCGCCCGTCGTGCCGAGCGCCCGCAGTGCGGCCAGTACGGCGTCGCGCCGATCCCCGCCGGCCCCGGCGAGGCGTGCGGAGACGAATCCCGCACCGAGGTCGACGCCGGCGCCCGCGGCCACCAGGCCGCCGTCTTCGACGAGCTGCCGCAGCGATTCCCGCGCGGCCGCAACCTGTTCGGGCGCGGCGTTCTTCGGTCCCAGCGCCACCGCCGCCCCTTCGGGCGCGTCGTGATCGCGCGGGTCCACCGGTTCGCCGGTGTCCAGGAACCAGGCCCCCAGGTCACGCTCCGCGAGCACGCCCCATGCCAAACGAACTGCCAAACTCGAACTCCCCGATTGTCTGCACAGAGTTCCGCCGCGTGGAACCCCCTCCGGTCCAAGACCACCCGAAGGGTGCCACGCGGCGGCAATCGAGTTTCCGAGGATGCGCCCGGAGTGGCTACAGCCTCCTGGCGTCGATCATCCAGATCTGGATATTGGGTGCGCGATGGTTCGCGCCGATGCGTTCGATCAGGCGGACCAGATCGTCGACATCCTCGGTGCGGGCGAGTAATTCGATTCGCAGGCCGGACGATACGTCACTCTCGTAGCGCCGCCCGCGGTAGCTCTCGACGCGATTGTCACGGTCGTCCACGCGGTAGACCTGTGAAACCACCATGCGCCGTACCCCGAAGGTGCCGAGCGCGCGCTTGATCTCGTCGAACAGACCGGGCGGCACCACGAGAGTGATGAGTTTCGCGTCCGCGCCGCCGCCCGGGTCCATGCTGTAGTAGCCGATCGTGCCGCCCAATTGCAGCGGCGCCGACATCAGGATTCCTTGACCGGCATCTCCGGTTGCAACGTCTCCGGCTCCAATTGCCGTGCTGCCGAGGCTGTCACGAGCGACGATCGCGCCGAGGCCACCAGTGCGTCGTCCGGATACGCTTCTTCCTCGTGCACCGCGATGTCGCCGACCTCGAGTGCCTCGTCCGGTATCCGGAGTTTCATGAACAGGCTCAGAACCTTCAGGATCACGAAGGTTACGAGAGCGTCCCACACGATCACGGTAGCCGCTGCGCCGAGCTGCCACAGCAAAAGCTTCGGATTGTGTCCGTAGAACCAGCCGCCGTAGGTGACGTCCGGATTTCCGCCGGTGCCCATGTAGACCTTGATATTCGGATCCGCGAACACGCCGACCAGCAGACCGCCGAGCAGACCGGCCACACCGTGCGTGTGCACCACGCCCAGGGTGTCGTCGACCTTCTTGAACAGCCGGGTGCGGCCCAGCTTGTTCCAGGACAGCCACACCAGGCTGGAGGCGATGGCGCCGATCACCAACGCGCCGAAGCTGTTCACGAAGCCCGCCGCCGGCGTGATGGCGACCAGGCCGACGATCATGCCGTTGACCGCGCCCAGGAAGTTGGGCCGCTTGGCCGGGCCGGCCAGCATGTCCCAGATGACCCAGGTCAGCAGGGCGACCGCGGTGCAGAGGTTGGTATTGATGACGGCCAGCGAGGCGTCCGAACCCGAGAAGTACGGGTCGCCACCGTTGAAACCGTTCCAGCCCAGCCACAGGATGCCGGCGCCGACCGCCGCCATGGGCAGGTTGTTCGGGACCGCGCGTTCCCGGTCCCGGGCGAGGCGTGGGCCGATGATGGCCGCCGCCACGAATCCGGTAGTGCCCGCCGCCAAGTGGATGACGTAACCACCGGAGTAGTCCAGGGCTCCCATCTGCGACCACCAGCCGCCACCCCACAGCAAAAATGCGTTCACGGAATATGCCAGGATCGACCACAGCGGGACGAAGATCAACCACACCTTGAAACTGATGCGGCCGATGACACTGCCCAGGAACAACAATGGCGTGATGGCCGCGAAGACGAACTGGAAGTATGCCAGTGTCGTCTCCGAGAACCGGAATTTCGGCATGGCTCCGTCGAGCAACGGGATCAATGCCTGCTCTTGATTATTGGAGCCCAGGATGGTGTGCGGTTTGCCGATTGCGGCCCGCAGAATTCCTGGTCCCAGATGGATGGGTTCGCCGAACCCCATCTTGAATCCACAGAGCACCCACACCACCAGGACCAGCGAAAATCCGGTGAATGCCATGAGCATGGTGTTGACGGCCCATTTCCGTTGCACGATACCGCCGTACAGTACGGCGATACCCGGAATGCTCATGAGACCGACAAGTGTTGCGGCTACCAACTGCCAGGCATTGTCGCCAGGGTTCAGCCAATCGGGATACGGTGACATGTTTCAGCGCTACCTCACCGTGGAAGCCGGCAGGCACCAGACCCGCTTCCAGCACTAAATTTGTTGTGACATATGGTGTCTAGCGTCACATACGGTGAACCAAGTGTTGAGCCAGTAGGTTTCCCGGTGATTACCTGTGGTTAAATCTGGATTTCACGGTCCGGTCACAGGTGTGTGAACATTCGAAATGTCAGATTCGCCAGACAATTCCGACCGGTTGGAAACACGATCGACACATCGGCCCGCGCTCCCGTACGATCTTCGTACGGGGAGCTACACGGTTCGATCGGGGGAACGGAGTGAGGAGTCGTCTACCGGCGACCATCCGCAACGCGGCGGTATGGGCGAGGCGTTTCGCGCGCACCGCGCCGGGCGTCATCACCGCGGTGGGGGCCGTGCTGGTGATCCTGGCGCTCGTCTCCGGTCTGCTGTGCGTGAACCAGTTGAACACCAAGATCTCTCGCCGCGACACCGTCCTGGCGCACACCGAACCGCTCGCCGACGCGGCCCAGCGCCTCTATGTCGCGCTGTCCTCCGCCGACGCGGCCGCGTCCACCGCCTTCCTGTCCGGCGGCGTCGAATCCCCTGTGGTACACGGGCGTTACGAGCAGGCGCTCGCCGACGCCGCGGGCGCCCTCGCGGAGGCGACCGCGGGCGCGACCGACAGCGGCACCCGGCTGGTGCTCGCCCAGATCTCCGCGGAACTACCCACCTACACCGGACTGGTCGAGGCCGCCCGCGCCAACAACCGCCAGAACCTGCCGGTGGGTTCCGCCTACCTGCGCCAGGCGTCGACCCTCATGCAGGGGTCGCTGCTGAAAAACGCGGAGGCACTGGAGAACACGCGCTTCGGGCAGCTGCACGACGATCAGGAGACCATCTCCGCGGTGCCGCTGTGGAGCGTAGTGGCGCTGGTGCTGCTGCTGGCCGCCTGCGGGTACGGCTCCTGGCTGCTGCTGCGGCGCACCAACCGGTGGATCAATCCCGGCGTGCTGGCCGCCGCCGGCGCGGCGGTGCTGGCCCTGCTCTGGATCGGCGCGACCACCCTCGCGGCCACCGCCGCTGTCGACGACGGCTCGGGCGGCGCGACGGCGCGCTTCGAAACCCTCTCGCGGGTACGGATTCTCGCGCAGCAGGCGCGTACCGAGGAGACCCTGCAGCTCATCACCCGCGGCGACATCAACGCCAGCGAGGACCGGTTCAACGCGACCAGCAGTCAGTTGCGGGCGCAGCTACAGTCCGCCACCGGCACGGATTCCGATGCGGCGAAGGCATTCTCGAAATGGCAGGACGGACACCACATCGAAGTCGCCGCCTATCTGAGCAATGACTACCGCGGTGCGGTGACACAGGCCATCGGCGGTGATCCCGCATCCTCGGCGACGCTCTTCACCGCCCTGGACACCGCACTCCAGCAGGACCTGCAGCACACCCGGCAGCAGGTGCGCGACGGCGTGAACGATGCGGGCAATGCCCTGCTGCTCAGTCCGTGGGGCACGCTCGTGCTGCTGTTCGCGGCGGGCGGCGCGGTCGGCGCGGGTCTCTGGCCGCGGTTGAAGGAGTTCCTGTGAGAACCCGGTTCCGCATGCTGCTGGTGGCCATGGCGGCCGTGCTGGCGGCCTCGTGCTCAGCCCACGCGCCCGATTCGGCCGCGCTGCATCTGCCGCCGGAGACCGCGCTGCCGCCGGGCGCGCAGACGCTCGCCTCGGTGGCCCCGCAGCGCTCCGACACCTCCTGTGATCCCACCGCCAGCATCCGGCCCGGGACGCAGCCGCAGCCGAACGACATGCCGGCGGGTTCGACCATGGCCGCCATCGCCGCGCGCGGGAACCTGCGCGTGGGCGTCGATCAGAACGAATTCCTCTTCGCCTACCGCAATCCGGCGACCGGGCAGATCGAGGGCTTCGACATCGATATCGCGCGGGAGATCGCGCGCGATATCTTCGGCAGTCCGGACAAGATCGAACTGCATCCCATCCAGTCCGCGCACCGCATCGACGCGTTGAAGAACAACGAGGTCGACATCGTGGTGGACGCGTTCACCCCCACTTGCGCCCGGCGCCAGGACATCGAGTTCTCCACCGTCTACTTCACCACCGATCAGCGCATTCTCGCGACCAAGGGGTCCGGCATAAACTCCGCGGCCGACCTGGCCGGAAAAACGGTCTGCGGGCTGCTGGGAGCGACCACACTGGATGCGGTGTTCGCACTCCCCCAGCGACCCAAGGTGATCGGCATGGCGAACTGGCTCGACTGTCTGTCGGCAATGCAACAGGGGCAGATCGACGCGGTCAGCACCGATCTGCCGACCCTCTACGGGCTGGCGGCGCAGGATCCGAATCTTCAGGTGGTCGGCGGCCCGATGGCGCCCGATTACTACGGCGTCGGCGTGCAGAAGCAGGCGACCGACATGGTGCAGTTCGTGAACGGGGTGCTCGATCGGATCCGCACGGACGGCACCTGGCAGCGCATCTACAACTCCCGGCTCAGCGTGCTCGGACCGGCGCCCGCGCCTCCCGCCCCGCGTTATCGCGAGTGAGCGGACATGAGCGAGCACACCGGGCACATTCTCAGCATTGCCGAAATCGATCGCGAGCTCGCCGAGCGGGAACGTGAAACCGCCACCGCCGGAGCCACCTTGGTCGAACTGGACAAGCACCCCGGGCTCGTGATGCTGCGGCGCGTCCCGCCGAGCGGGATCACCGCCGAGCGGTGGACGGTGGCCGAGGCCGGACTGCACGCGATGTGGGAGGACTACGGGCGGCTGGGCACGATTCTGGAGCAAGTGCAGACGGCGCGCGCCCGGCGGCGGCACGATGCGCTGGATCGGGAAGAGTTGACCAGGCTGCTGCGGGGGAATCCACTCGAGGTGTCGCGCAATACGATTCCGATGGCGCAGCGGTCGCTGCTGGGCCCGCGCGAGGAGGTGAGCCGCATCGGCATCGCCGAACTGCTGGATCGTATGCGGGTGACCTTCCCTCAGGTGGTGGCCGTGCTCGATGCGGTGGACGCGGTGAACTCGCGGGTGATGTCCGATCTCGCGCCGCTGCAGACCGAACTGGACCGGGTCGGCGTCGGTGTGCCCGAACTGCGCAGTCTGGCAGGCGATATCGCCGAGCTGTCCCGGCTGGCCGTCATCGATCCGCTCTCGCTCACGCCCGCGGATCTCGACCATCGCATCGGCGATCTGTCCGCACGTATGCGCGATGCCGCCGCGGTGCGCGCGGAACTGACCGCCATGGCGGCGGATTGGCCGGGCGCCGTCGCGCGCATGCGCACCCTCGTCGAGGCGCTGCGCAAGACCAGTGACCGTGCTGAGCACGCGCGCGCCGAGGTGGAACGCACCATCCTCGCCGCGCCCCTGCCGCGCCACACCGACGACAGCACGGTCTTCAGCGCCGAATTGACCGCGCTGGAAGCCAACCCGCCCGCCCCCGATGCCCTGTGGGAACTACGCCGCCGCCTCACCGAGGCCCTCGATGCCGCCGGCCGCAACGAACGCCTCGCCCAGGGCCTGCTCGATCGCCGCGCGGAACTGAGCGGCCGCCTCACCGGCTACCGTGCCAAGGCCGCCCGCCTCGGTCTCGGCGAGGACCGCGATATCCAGGCCTCCGGCCGCATAGCCGCCGGACTCCTCACCCGCCGTCCGTGCGACCTCGCCGCCGTCACCCGTGCCATTACCGATTATCGCCAGCTCATCGCGCAGAAAACGGGGAGGCGAACATGACCTGCACCGAACCCGGCTGCACCGGAACCATCGAAGACGGCTACTGCACCGTCTGCGGGACCGCGCCCGCCCCGGCCGTTGCCACACCCACGTCATCCGGCAGTGCGGCGACCCCGGCCCACGGCGCGCCGCCGACAGGCGGCGCAGCGACAGGCGGCGCGGCGACTTCGGCTGCGGGGCCCGGCAATACACCTTCGGTCTGCGCGGAGCCCGGATGCGGCGGGACCATCGAGGACGGGTATTGCGCGGTGTGCGGTACCGCGCCCGCGACTTCCTCCGCCCGGGCGACGACCGAAATCAGTGGCGGCACAACGAGCCGGCCGTCGTCGGGGTCCGGGGCCGTGTCCGGGCGGTCGGTGCGCTCCGTGCGGACCGGTCGGTCGAGCTCCGGGGCGACGCGCGGCCGGCTGGGCGCGGGCATGGTGAACGTCCCGCGGGTGACGCCCATCGACCCGTCCGCGGCGGTCATGGCGAATCCGGAAGTGCCGGAGCAGCAGCGGTATTGCGGAAAGTGCGAGCGGCCGGTCGGGCGCAGCCGCGCCGGGCAGACCGGGCGCGCGGACGGGTTCTGCGCGCACTGCGGGACGCGATTCTCGTTCACGCCCAAGCTGGTTCGCGGGGATCTGGTCGGCGGGCAGTACGAGGTGCTCGGGCCGGTGGCGCACGGCGGGCTGGGCTGGATCTATCTGGCGCTGGATCATCGTGTCAACGATCGGCCGGTGGTGCTCAAGGGCCTGCTCAATACCGGTGACGCGGATGCCATGCGGGCGGCGGTGGCCGAGAAGCGCTTCCTGGCGCAGGTCGACCATCCGAATATCGTGCAGATCTTCAACTTCGTCGAGGATGTGGGCCCGGACGGGGCGCCGGTCGGCTACATCGTCATGGCGTACGTCGGTGGCACGTCGCTGAAACAGCTGCTGCGGCAGCACCGCGATGTCGAGGGGCAGTATCTGCCGCCCGCGCAGGCCATCGCCTACATCCTGGAGATGCTGCCCGCGCTGCAATATCTGCACGATCGCAATCTGGCCTACTGTGATTTCAAGCCCGACAACGTGATGCAGATCGAGGAGCAGGTCAAACTCATCGACCTGGGCGCGGTCATCAGCCTGGAGGATCGCGACAGCGCGCTCTACGGGACGCCCGGCTATCAGGCCCCCGAGGTCGGCGCGACCGGGCCCACCATCGCCTCCGAGGTGTACACCGTGGGCCGCACGCTGGCGGTGCTGATCATGAAAATGCCCAGTGTGAACGGGCATTTCGGGCCTATGCCCGAACCGGCCACCGAGCCGCTGCTGCAACGCCACGATTCGCTGTACCGATTCCTGTTGCGCGCCACCGACGCCGATCCGAACCGCCGCTTCGGCTCGGTGGCCGAGATGATCGATCAGCTCACCGGCGTCCTGCGCGAGGTGCTCGCCACCGAGGACGGCCGCCCCCGGCCGGGCCTGTCCACCCGGTTCGGCCCGCCGCGCGCGGTCTTCGGCATCGACGAAACCCTGCCCGATCCACTGGAAATCATCGGCGCCCTGCCGTTCCCGCTGGTGGACCCGACCGATACCGGCGCCGCACTGCTGGCCTCCACCAGCGCGGTCACGCCGGAGGACCTCGAGCGAGAACTCGCGGCCGGGCAGCGGTCGGTGGTCACCGGTGAGGCCGAATCGGCCGAGATCCCCCTGCGCCTGATTCGCGCCGCCCTCGAATTCGGCCAGGCCGCCGACGCACTCACCCGCCTGCGCGAGGCCGAACAGACCCCGCTCGCCGACGACTGGCGGCTCACCTGGTACCGCGGCCAGGCCGCCTTGCTGCAACGAGACTGGGCGGCCGCACAATCCGAGTTCGACGCCCTCTACACCGCCCTCCCCGGCGAACCCGCCCCCAAGCTGGCCCTCGCCGTCACCGCGGACTACACGGCCGCCGACGCGGAGGCCCCGGACGGCGCCCGCCAGGACGCGGCACGCTATTACGACATGGTGTGGCGTACCGATCGCGCGTTCACCAGCGCCGCTTTCGGACTGGCCCGCCTGCGCCGCCAGGACGATCGGCGCGCCGACGCGATCACCGTGCTGGATCAGGTGGATCCGGCTTCGGTCGTCCACACCGCGGCGGGCATCGCGGCCATCGATACGCTGCTTTCCGTGCCGGTCCCGGGTGATCTCACCGAAACGCTGCTCCGCGAGTCCGGAACGCGGGTGGAGCGCCTGCGCCTCGACTCCAGACGCCGTGCCGCGCAAGCCCGCATGCGGGTGTTCGAGGCGGCGCTGGTGTGGCTGCGCCTGGGCCGTATACCCGCCGACCGCGCCCCGCTCCTGGGCGTCACACTCGACCAGCGAGGGATCAGAACCGGTTTGGAACGCTGCTATCGCGAACTCGCGCACGAGACGGACGACTTCTGGGAGCGGATCGCGCTCGTGGAGCAGGCGAACGATGTCCGCCCCAGGACCACGCTGTGATCCCCCGCTGCCAGGCCTGCGGCGCGCTGGCCGCGCAGAGCGACCGCTTCTGTGAGGCGTGCGGGCACGAGCTCTGGCGCATGACGGTCGCCCTGCCGCCCAGCGAATTCCATCCGTCCACGCCCGAGGCGACCACCGTGCCGGTCGCCGATGTCTCCGGCGCGCTGTCGGCGGTGGCCGAGGCCGAGACGACGACGGTCTGCTCGGGCTGCGGCGAGAGCGAATTCGACACCGACGGCTACTGCGCCTCCTGCGGGCAGCAGCCACCGGAACTGGATCGCTTCGAAGCCGGGCTGGGCCCGGTCTTCGTGATCACCGATCGCGGCGTGGCGCACGCCCGCAACGAGGACGCGGTCGCCGCCGCCGTGGTCCCCTGTGACACACCGGATTCCACCGCGACGGTGGTCATCGCGGTCTGCGACGGCGTCTCCACCTCCGAGGACCCGCAGGCCGCCTCGGGCGCGGCGGTGCGCGCGGGCATCGACGCCTGCCTGGAAGCCCTGGCCGAGCAGCGTTCCGCCGAGGACTCGGTGATGGCCGGTCTGAACGCGGCGGCGGACGCGGTGATCGCGGTCGGCTCCCCCGACGGCCGCGCGCCCTCGTGCACCTATGTGTCGGCCATCGTGCAGCCCGGCCCGGACGGCACCCGCATCACCATCGCGAATGTCGGTGACAGCCGGGCATATTGGCTGCAGACCGAGCCGGGCGCCTCGCACCGGCTCACCGTCGACGATTCCCTGGCACAGGATATGGTCGACAATGGCGTGCTGGATCCGGAGACCGCCATGGACGGCCCGCACGCCCATGTGCTGACCCGCTGGCTGGGCGCGGACAGCGAACACAAATGGTCCCCGAACTGCCTGCGCACCTTGGCGACCCGGGAACCGGGCGTCCTGCTGCTGTGCACCGACGGCCTGTGGAACTACCTGCCGGAGGCGGCCGCCCTGGCCCGCATCGCCACCGCGCTGCCGGTGCAGCCCGCCGGGCGGGCGCTGGTCGAGCATGCGCTGCAGGCGGGTGGGCGGGACAACATCACCGCCGCCCTCGTACCCGTACTCAGCTCCGAACACACAGGAGACGAAACGTGAATTCCCCTGCAGAAAACGGTGTTTCGGTCGACGTCGACCAGAACGAGTTTCTGGCCGAGGGCACCCGCACCATGGACGCGGTCGTGACCGTGCAGACCTCCGACGCGCTCGCGGTGGCCGCGCCACCGCAGCAGCGGGTGGAGATCCTCATCATCGACTGCTCCGGATCCATGGGCGGCCGGGAGAAGTTCCCCAATGCCCGCACCGCCACCCTGGCCGCCCTCGACGTCATGCCCGACGGCACCCATTTCGCCATTGTGAAGGGCACCGACACCGCGACCGTGGTGTACCCGACGCAGGGCCCCTCGGCGGTGGCGAACCGCGAGTCGCGCGCGGCGGCGCGCCGGGCCCTGGACAAGCTGAAGCCCGACGGCGGCACCGCCATCGGCACCTGGCTCGGTGTGTCGCGGATGATCGCGCAGAAGCATCCCGACGCCATGGTGCACGCCATCCTGCTCACCGACGGCAAGAACGAGCACGAGACCGCCGCGCGGCTGGCCGAGGAGATCCGCGCCTCCGAGGGCCTGTTCACCTGCGACTGCCGCGGCGTCGGAAGCGACTGGGAGCCCGAGGAACTCCGGGCCATCGCCTCGGCCCTGCATGGCACCGTGGACATCGTGAAGACGGCCGATCTGCTGGCCAAGGATTTCGCGGCAATGATGGAATCCTCGATGGAGAAGACCATTCCGGAGCTCAAGCTGCGGGTGTGGACGCCCGTCGGGGCCCGGATCGTGTTCCTCAAGCAGGTCGCGCCGGCCATCGAGAATCTGACCACCCGGCGCGTGGAGACCGCGCCGCAGATCGGCGAATATCCGCTCGGCGCCTGGGGTGTCGACGAACGCGACTACCACATCAAGATCGATATCGATCCGCTCGCACCCGGCGGCAAGAAACTCGCCGCGCGGATCAGCGTGTTCACCGACGCCGATCCGCTGGCGCAAGGACTGGTGAAGGCGGAGTGGACCACCGATACCGATCTGTCCGCGCCGATCAGCCGCGGCGTCGCGCACTACACCGGGCAGGCCGAGCTCGCCCAGGTCGTGCAGGAGGGGCTGGCCGCGCGCAAGGCCGGCGACAATGCCACCGCCACCCAGAAGCTCCAGCGCGCAATGCATCTCGCGCAGGAATCCGGCAATGACAACACCGCCAAACTGCTGCGCGGCGTCGTCGACGTAGACGAGGCCGGTACCGTCCGGCTGCGCGCGCACGTGGATCCCTCCGACGAGATCGCGCTCAATGTGCGCTCCAGCAAGACGGCGCGCGTGCGCCCCGAAGACCGAGGGAAAGGCGACTCGTAATGCCGACCTGTCCTGAAGGCCACCTGTCCCGCGCCGCGGACTACTGCGATACGTGCGGGGAGCCCATTACCGACGGAAATGGTTCCGCTGCAACGCAACTCATTGTCTGCCCGATGTGTGGCGCCCCGGTCGAGGATCGCTTCTGCGAGGGCTGCGGCCACGACTCCGCGCTGCCCCCGCCACCGCGCTGGGCCACCGCGCCGACCGCGGCCATGCCGGAGACCCAGGCGGATCAGCCCGCGCCGCCCCGCGAGACGGCGGCGCAGCCCACGGCGATCTGGGTCGCCACCATCCGCGCCGACCGCTCCCAATACGGCCGCATGCTCGCCCAGCAGGGCCCTGATATCGGTCGCGTCGAGTTCCCGGCCTTCTACCCCGAACGCCGAATTCCGCTGCGCGCGCCCAATATCCTGATCGGCAAACGGAGTCTGTCCCAGGGCGTCGACCCCGAGATCGACCTCTCCATCGCGCCCGCGGATCTGGCAGTCTCCCGCTCCCACGCCATCCTGCACCTGGACGGCGCCAAGGCCACCATCACCGACCTCGGCTCGACCAATGGCACCTGCATCAACGACAGCCCGACGCCGATACCCGCCAAAACGCCTGTCCCACTGCAGGATGGCGACCGTATTCACGTGGGCGGCTGGACCACCATCACGCTCAGTACCGAACCGGGTGTCCCCGATATCACTTCGGGCACGTCGATGTGAAAGGGGCGCCGGCGAACAAGTAGCCGATCCAGGTCATCCACTGGTCCGCCACAGCGCCCGGGGCCTCGTGCCCGCCGGGGACCACCAGATCGTGGACCTGGGTGCCGAGCTCGCACATCTTGGCGATCGCCGTATTCGACCATGCGGTGCTCACCAGCAGGTCGGCGTCCCCGCGGACGATGTAGGTGGGCAGCGTGGTCGCCACCTTCGGCAGGTTGGTGCGGGATTGGAAGTCGGAGAACGGCTTCGCGGCCGCGTCATCGGCGAAACGCACCTCGTTCGGGGTGGCGGCCTTGCCGAGTTCGAGATCGGCGGGTGTCATCTGCCCGGTGCACTGGGACTCCAGACGCGGTGCGGCGGCGAGTAGATCGCCGTGCAGCACCTGGTCGTAGCGGTAGCCGGGATCGCCGTAGCGCACCGCCTCGACGAGATAGGGCAGGACCAGGTACTGATCCGGCGCATTGAGCGTGCCGGTTTGTACCGGTTCGACGAATTGGAGTTCCAGCGCCGGGGACAGCAGGAGCACGCCGCGGATATTCAGCTCGGGCGCATACGCTTTCGCGGTCTCTGCGGCCGATTCCGCGGCCCGGCCGCCTTGGGAGACACCGACGAGCACCGTGTCGGACCCCAGCGGCATCCCGCTCGCTCGCGCCGCGCGCACCGAGTTCAGCACGTCGTATCCCGATGACGGCGAATCCAGATAGGGCGCGTCACCCGGCCCGTCGAGCCCTTGATAGTTGGTCATCACCACGGCCCGATGGCCCGCCAGCAACTGCTCCACCGTGGGAGCGGACCCGAACAAGGTCGGCGAATTCGTAGGCGCGCAAGCACTGACGACACCGGCGGTGCCGTGCGCCAGGGCGATCACCGGCCAGCCCCCGGCGGGGGCGTCCCCCTTCGGCAGGAACACCGCGCCCGACACCTCGATCGGTTTCCCGGCCGGTGAGGTCGACTCGTAGCGAATGTAGGTGGCCGACGCGGCGGCCGCGGTCAGGCTCGGATCGAGATTCGCCAAGGCCCGCTTCGAGATCAGCGTCCCGGGCGTCTCCACCTTCGACGGCGACGTATCACCGGAGCTGCCGCAGGCCGCCACCACCACTGCGGCCAAGATCGGCAGCACAATCCGTACGCGCATGTCACTCTCCGATTCGTCAGCGGGTGTGTCAGGACGGCGTCAGGTCCATATCAGCGTGGGCGGCGACAGTAATCACGTGAACAGCAGAACAGGTTCACACACAGAGAATCCGTTTCACACACTAAAGGACTGAGCGTCATGACCGCATTCGCTACCCCGAACCCGATCGCCCTGACCGTCGACGTGCTGTCGGCCGACGTCACCGTCATCGCCTCCGACCGCACCGACACCATCGTGCACATCCGCCCGGGCGATGCCGCCAAGACCGCCGATGTCCGCGCCGCCGAACACACCCAGGTCGATTTCGGCGACAACACCCTGACCGTGCGGACCCCCAAGTCCTGGCGTACCCACGCCCCCTTCGGCGGCAACCCCACGATCGAGGTGACCATCGAAGTGCCTACCGGTTCCCGGCTGCACGCCACCGCCGGCATGGGACGCGTCGTGGGCGCCGGTCCCCTGGGCGATTGCGAGCTGAAGGTCTCCGCCGGCGACATCGTCGTCGAGCAGCCGCAGGGTTCGGTGACCGCCAAGACCGCCAAGGGCAATATCCGTATCGGTGAGGCCGTCCGCGGCGTTCTGCAGCTGCAGACCTCGGTCGGCGAACTGGAGGTCGGCATCCACCCCGGCAGCATCGCGCGGTTGGAGAGCAACACCCCCAATGGCGCGGTCTACAACCAGCTGGCAGCGGCCGACTCGCACAGCGAGGACAACATCGTGCATGTCTACGCCCGCAACTCGTTCGGCAATGTCATCATCGGCCACGCCACCGCCACCCGATAAGCGAAAATGACCATCGCCCAGTGGCTACGGCTCGAACACTTCCTGCGAGCTACTCGCCGTAAGGATCCGAGCCGTCCACATCCGCAACTCTGCCGGATCGCCCTGATGAACCTTCTCGACAATCTGGTCAGGTACCGAACCGAACTTCAGCGACAACTGTTCGATCAGCACCTGGGCGCGGCCTTCGGCGCGGAGTTGTTCTGCGGCAGTCACGGTAGCCTCCTGTGCTGAGGGACCGAGCCGATCGATGACAGGCCCCAGGTCGACGGCGCTCGTTTCGCTGACAGTAAGAATGTACGTCACGACAGACTCCAGGTCAGCGGTGCCACCTGGTGCGGCCAGCATCACGCGAAGGTCCTCCAGCAACAGCATCAAAACCCCGCCGAGATGTGGGTTGCCAGGCGCGCATTTCAGCAGCACCAGCATAATCCTCGCTGCGGGTGTCAGCTTTCGCTGACGGAGTGCAGTCAAATCGACAACAGTCAGGTCGTCCAGCAGAAAGCGAAACCGAGGCAGGAAGTCGGCCATGGCAGTGCGGGTGGCCGAATCTATGTCGATGAGTTCGCCGAATTCCGTCGGGTACTTCCAACGGCGGCCGTGTGGACTGGCATGCACGACGAGCGGGATTACCGCCGGAAGAGTGCGGGTGTTGGGATGCTGGTCCAGGTATCGGTTCCAGATGGCCACCAGATACTCCAACATCCTCAGCGGCATCATCGGATCAGGTTTGCTCTGATGTTCGATCAGCACATAAACGAACGCGTCATGCCCGTCCAGGCGGGTTGCGAAGAGTACATCGCTGAAGCGCGATCGCAGAGTCTGGGATACGAAATTGCAGGGTTGCAGTCTCAGGTCGTCCCAGTCCACGCGGGCAATCAGGGCAGGAGGCAAGACCGATCGCAATTCACTTGCCGCATCGGCGGCCCGAGCCAGGACATGTCTGAAGAACGCGTCATGTGGAGTCGACGGCGAATCAGCCATGTACCAGCCACCTGAGTCAGTTTGGTAGTCGCACAAATAATTTCGCGCAACGTGGTCAGGGGCTATTCGATGTCGACGGACGGTACGGATGGGGACCACAGCCTATGAGCCACAGGTAGTCCAAGGTGTGCGAAGAGAGAAGCGCAGGGCCGCGAGCCCGGAGGGGTGTGGCTCGCGGCCCTGTGCAGCACGGATTCCGCCCGGCGGGTAGGCGTTGCCGGGCGGAATCCGTTGCCGGAGAACCGATCAGCCGATGTCGGCGGTCAGCGGCAGATCGGTGACCGAGGTACCGATGTGCAGGGTGAAGGCGCCGGGTTCGACGGTCCAGCCCTGGTCGGTCCAGTGTTCGAAGGAGCGCTGCGGCAGTTCGATGGTGGCGGTGACGGTTTCACCGGGCGCGGCCTCGACCGCGGCGAAACCGGAGAGCCAGCGCACCGGCCGATCGACCGTGCTGACCGAGCGGGACAGGTACGCCTGCACCACCTGACGGCCGGGGCGGGCGCCGGTATTGCGGACGGACACCGTGGCGGTGCGGCCCGACACCTTCAGGTCGGCGAGCTCCCAGCTGGTGTAGCCGAGGCCGTGCCCGAACGGATACGCCGGAGCCACACCGGATTTCAGCCACGCCCGGTAACCGATGTGAATGCCCTCCTCGTAGGGCAGCGCATTGTCGGCGGCGGGCTTGGTGTTCAGCACCGGCACCTCGTCGATGGTCCTGGGCCAGGTGGTGGGCAGCCGGCCGCCGGGTTCGGCGGCGCCGGTGAGCACATCGGCCAGCGCCGCGCCGAACTCCTGTCCGGGGAACCAGGTCAGCAGCACCGCGGCGACGTCGTCGCGCCACGGCATCTCCACCGGCGAACCGGAATTCACCACCACGACGGTGCGCGGGTTCACCGCGGCCACGGCGGCGACCAGTTCGTCCTGGCGGCCGGGCAGGCGCAGCGTGGTGCGGTCGAAGCCCTCGGATTCGATCTGCTCGGTGGTGCCGACCACGACCACGGCCACCTCGGAGGTGCGCGCCAATTCGACCGCGGCGGCGAACTCCTCGTCCGCCGAACGCCGCGGGCGGCCGACGGCGCAGGTGATGCCCATGGCGGGGAATCCGCCACCCGGCACCATGCGCACCAGCATGTCCACTTCCTGACCTGCGGCCAGGGTGCGGGTGACGGAGCGCTGCGGCGGATTCAGCAGCATCTCCACCGGATCGGCGCCCGCGGGCACCACGTTCTCCTCGAGCACCTGCTCGCCGTCGAGTGTCAGGCTCAGCGTGCCCACGCCCGCGAAGCCGATCCGCCACTCCCCCGCGACGTCGGCGCGCAGCCGGCCCCGCAGTTCGATGGTCTTGGCCCGCAGCGCATTCGCATTCCCGAAGAGCATGAGCGCGCCCGCGGTGCGATGCTCCTGATCGAGCAGGGTGTCACCGTCGAGGTAGCGCAGATCGAGGCCGGGGGTGCCGGTTTCGGGATCGGTGATCAGGTCCAGCGGGACCGGCAGCATGTTCTCGCTGAGGTGCACGCCGGGTGTGTAGACCACCGGCAGCGCCTGCGAGAGTCCTTCCAGCGGCGAGGTGGTGTGCGAGGGGATCACCGTGGCACTGCCGCCGCCCATGAAACGCGGTTCGGCAGCGGCGGATCCGAGCAGGGCGACGCCGGCGGGCTTGTTCAACGGCAGCGTGCCGTCATTGGATGCCAGCACCATGGCCTTGGCGGCGGCCGTGCGCACCAGCTGCTGGGCGGCGGCATCGGTGAAAGCCGGTGCCTGCCGCGGGGTTCCGTTCAGGGCGCCGACCCGCTCGGCGAAGCGCAGGATGCGCCGGACCTTCTCGTCGATGGCGGATTCGGGCACCTGGCCCGCGCGCACCGCTTCTTCGAGCGGCTTGCCCCATGCCTCCCACGGGCCGGGCATGGCCAGGTCGTTGCCCTTGGCCGCGCCGAGCGTGGAGCGCACCGCGGTCCAGTCGGAGACGACGACGCCGTCGAAACCCCACTCGCCCTTGAGCGGTTCGTCGAGCAGGTCGTTCTCGGTCATGGTGACGCCGTTGACCGAGTTGTAGGCGGCCATGATCATCCAGGCGCCCGCCTGCACCGAGCGCTCGAACGGGTACAGGTACAGCTCGCGCAGGGTGCGTTCGGAGGCGATGACGTCGGCGGTGAAGCGTTCGGTCTCGGAGTCGTTGGCCACGTAGTGCTTCGGGCACGCGCTGACCCCGTGCGCCTGCACCGACCGCACGTAGGCGGCGGCGATCTCGGCGGTGAGCAGGGGATCCTCGGAGAAGCATTCGAAATGCCGTCCGCCGAGCGGGGATCGGTGCAGGTTGATGGTGGGGCCGAGCACCGCGTACACGTCCTTGCGCCGCGCTTCGGCGGCGATGAGCGCGCCGATCTCGGTGAGCAGCTCGCGATCCCAGGTGGCGGCCAGGGCCGTACCGGAGGGCAGGCTCACCGATGGGTCGCGTTCGTCCCACTGTTCGCCGCGCACGCCGGACGGGCCGTCCGAGACCGGCATCTCGGCCAGGCCGATGCTCGGGTCGCCGGCGAAGCGGAAGAAGTTCGCGCCGGAGATGAGTTCGATCTTCGCCGGCAGGTCCAGCCCGGCGAGCAGTTCGTCGATGGTATTGCTCATGCCTGTTCCTTCCAGAAGTCGACCAGATCGGCGGAAACCTGTTCGGGCACTTCCTCGTTCGGCAGATGCCCGACACCGTGGAATACGGCCGTGCGGGCGTTCAGCTGCGCGGCGAAGGCCTCATGTACCGACGGCGGCCACAGGTCGCCGGTATCGCCGTAGGCGACGAGAATCGGCACCCCCGCATCACGTAAGGCGGCGGGGTCCTTGACCGGAGGCACTTCCATCGTCTTCAGGATGCCGAGGATATTGGCTTTCTTGGTCTGCACGATGCGGTTGTGCAGGAACTCCAGCTTCTCCGCCGGCAGTCCGGCACCGGCCAGCGCGGTGGCCATCTGCTGCCAGATCGCCTCCTGCCCACCGGCTTCCACCACCTGCGCGACCATGGCCGGCGGCGGGAAGTTGATGTCCTCGACCGAGGACGGCCCCGAGGCCAGCAGGGTGAAGCTACGGAAACGCGCGGGTCGCTCGATCACCGCGACGCGGGAGACGTACCCGCCGAAGGAATGCCCGATCAGATGAATCGGCGCCGCGGGCGACACCTGGTCGACGACCAGATGCAGATCGCCGACGAAGTCCGGCATGGTGTACCCGGAGATATCGTCGGGCCCTTCGGACTGCCACTGTCCGCGCTGGTCGTAGGCCACGGCCCGGTACCCCGCGGCGGCCAGCAAGGGCAACAGCGCCTCGAAGTCTTCCTTGGAACCGGTGAAGCCCGGCACCAGCACGACGGTACCGAGGGTGTCCACGCCCGCGGGTGGCAGGACCTCCCAGGCGGCGAGTTTTCCCGCGCCACCGTGCAGCGTGATGGGCGTGATCGGGGCCTGACTCATCGACGATCCCTTCTTCGTACGGCCTTGTACGGCTGGCTCGAGTGTGCCATCGCCCTACCCAGTTTACCGAGTGACCACTCGGTACTGTTACCGCTTTGTTATCTCACCAATCGGGCGCCCCGGCTCTACCATGGGCGGGTGCAGTTGGGGGCGGGGGCGAATTTCGCGGGCCATACGATCGAACGGAAACTCGGCGCGGGCGGGATGGGTGTGGTCTATCTGGCCCGACATCCACGCCTGAATCGATCCGTGGCCTTGAAGGTATTAACCGAATCGAAGGCCGGCGACGCAGGCGTCCGCAGCCGCTTCGAACGCGAAATCGAACTCATCACCGCACTGGACCACCCGAACATCGTCCCCGTCTACGACCGCGGCGCCGAAGGCGACACGCTCTGGGTCTCGATGAAATACATTGCCGGCGGCGACGTTTCGAGCCTGCTCGACCGCGAGGGCCCACTCGACCCCACCCGGGCAGTGCGATTGCTCACCGACGCCGCCGCCGGACTCCAGCACGCACACGCCCACGGCATCGTGCACCGGGACGTGAAACCCGCGAACCTCCTGCTCGAATCCGATGGCGCTCACGAGCGCGCACTGGTCGCCGATTTCGGCATCGCCCGCACCTCCGACGCCACCATCACCGCCTCGGGTTTCCTCGCGAGCTTCGCCTACACCGCCCCGGAACGATTCTCCGGCGATATCGCCGACCACCGCTCGGACATCTACTCCCTCGGCTGCACCCTCTTCCAAATGCTCACCGGCAGAACCCCTTTCCCTGCCCGCGACCAAGCCGCCATCATGGCCGCCCACCTGACCGCACCGCCACCCCGCCCGAGCACGCTACGCCCCACCCTGCCCGCCGGACTCGACGCCGTCATCGCCAAATCCCTCGCCAAGCGCCCACAGGACCGCTACCCGAACTGCGCCGCCATGGCCGAGGACGCACTACGGGCGCTCACCACAACCCAACCGGGAGCTTTTGTCCGCCCGCCGGTTCCAATGCCGCCACGCCCAACGTGGGCCCAGTTGCCGCCAGCCCCTCCTCGGCAAGAACGTCCGCACCCGTTGCGACGCTGGGGAATCGCCGCAGCCGCAGCCGGTCTCGCCGGCGTGGTGTCGCTGACCACCTTCTTGCTCGTGCGCGAGTCCGGAAACCACGCCACGACAGCCCTTTCCGCGACACCTGCCACATCCAGCGCGCCCGATACGCGTCCGTCGAGTACGCCCCCACCCAGCACCTCGGCCACGACAACGACCACCGCACTCCCTGCGCAGGTGGTCACCACCCCGACGGTCGTCGCGAAGTGCGAGGGCACACCTGAGATCCGGCCCGTGACGATCTCGGCACTGCACTGCGGCACCAACGCCGATATCTGGATCGACGGCCTGAGCTGGACCAAATGGGACCAGGACTCGGCCGTCGGCACCGGGACAGTCCATCTCAACAGCTGCCAACCGAGTTGCTCGGCAGGCAATTACAAACTCGACCCCGTGACGGTCACCCTCGACAAGGTCGACCCGTTCGGCAACACCTACATGCGCATCACCCTCAGCGGTGCAGATAGCGAAACCGACAACCTCCCAACCGGCTAGGTCAGCGGGCGGTCCAGCCGCCGTCCATGGTGTAGGAGGCGCCGGTGACCATGCCTGCCATGTCGGAGGCCAGCCAGCCGACGAGTGAGGCCACTTCCTCGGGTTCGACGAGGCGTTTGATGGCGCTCTCGGTGAGCATGATCTGTTCCACCACTTCCGTTTCGGGGATGCCGTGGGTGCGGGCCTGGTCGGCGATCTGCTTGTCCACCAGGGGTGTTCGGACGTAGGCGGGGTTGACGCAGTTGCTGGTTACACCGTAGGGGCCGCCTTCCAGGGCGGTCACTTTGGACAGGCCTTCGAGTGCGTGTTTGGCGGTGACGTAGGCGGATTTGAAGGCGGAAGCCCGGAGGCCGTGGACGGAGGAGATGTTGATGATCCGGCCGTGGCCCTGTTCGTACATGTGCGGGAGGGCAGCGCGGATCAGCAGGAACGGGGCTTCCACCATGAGGGCGAGGAGTTTCCGGAACTGTGCGGGCGAGAAATCCACGAGGGGGCTGACATTCTGCACACCGGCGTTGTTGATCAGGATGTCGGTCTCCAGGCGGAGTTCCTCCAGCTCACCCACGGCGAGCAGATCGACTTCCCAGGCGCGACCGTCGATTTCGGTGGCCACCTGCTTGGCGGCGGCGCCGTCGATATCGGCCACCGTCACCCGGGCGCCGCGCGCGGCCAGTTCCCGCGCGCAGGCCGCGCCGATTCCGCTCGCCCCGCCGGTCACCAGGGCGGTGCGCCCGGCCAGATCGCCGGACGCGCTCGCTGGAAAGGTCACGCTGTCACCGCCTTCGGATCGATATCGGGATGCGCGCCGGAGCTCTTCGCGCCCGCGGCGCTCTCCCTGGCCAGAGTACTTTCCGCATCGGCCGCGTCCACGGCCGCCAGATCGGTGCCCTTGGTCTCGCGGGCCAGCACTACCGAGATCGCGGTAATGACGGCCGCGATCGCCAGGTACCAGGCGATGGGCACCGAGGACTTGTAGGTCTCCAGCAGCCGCACCGCGATGATGGGCGCCAGCGAACCGGCCACCAGCGAGGTCACCTGATAGCCCAGGGACACACCGGAATACCGCATGCGGGTCGGGAACATCTCGGCCATGATGGCCGGCTGCGCGGCATACATGAACGCGTGGAACACCAGCCCGATGATGATGGCGGCCAGAATGATCCCGTAGTGCCCGGAATCCATCATGGGGAAGGCGAAGAAGCCCCAGGTGGCCGTGGCGATCGCGCCGATCAGGTAGATGGGCCGCCGCCCGAACCGGTCACTGAGCCGTCCCACCTGCGGAATCACCAGGAAATGCACGGCGTGCGCCGCGAGCAGCCACCACAGGATCTCGGTGGTGTTCGCTCCCACATGCACTTTCAGGTAGGTGATGCTGAACGTGACCACCAGGTAGTACATGATGTTCTCGCCGAAGCGCAGGCCCATGGCGGTGAAAACGCCACGCGGATACCGCTTCAGCACCTCCAGCGCGCTGAAGGACGCCACCTTCTCCCGCTCGGCCTGCTGTTGCGCGGCCAGGAAGATCGGCGCGTCGGTGATCTTGGTCCGCACGTAGTAGCCGATCAGCACCACCACCGCGGACAACCAGAAGGACACCCGCCAGCCCCAGGACAGGAAGGCCGCGTCCGGCAGCGTCGAGGTCAGCACCAGCAGGACGACGGTGGCGAGCAGATTGCCCACCGGCACCGCGGCCTGTGGCCAGGACGCCCAGAACGCCCGGCTGCGGATCGGACTGTGTTCCGCCACAAGCAGTACCGCGCCACCCCATTCGCCGCCGACGGCGAAGCCCTGGATGAAGCGCATCACCACGAGCAGGACCGGAGCCCAGTACCCGACCTGCCCGAAAGTGGGCAGGCAGCCCATCAGGAAGGTCGAGATGCCGACCAGGATCAGGCTCAGCTGCAGCAGCTTCTTGCGGCCGTAGCGATCTCCGAAGTGCCCGAACACGATTCCGCCCAGCGGCCGCGCCGCGAAGCCGACCGCGTAGGTGATGAACGCGGCCAGGATGGCGTCCAGATCGCTGGTGCCCTTGGCGAAGAAGACCTTGTTGAACACCAGGGTGGCCGCGGTGCCGTAGAGGAAGAATTCGTACCACTCGACCACGGTGCCGGCCATCGAGGCGGCCACCACCCGCCGCAGTCCGGCCAGCGGCGGGGCCGGTTCGGGATCGCGAACGCTCATCGCGCACTCCTCACGCTTCGGGCCACATCCCCTCATTTGTGATGTGGCCCACATAAATGAATGGTCAGGAGTATTCGTGCACGAAAGATTGTCCGCAATGCCCAGATTCGCAGCGGGTATCTGCAAATATGCACAGATGAGCGTGACCCCCGCCACTCCCCGGCCCAATCCGGACGACCTGCTCGTACTGCTGGCGGTTGGCCGGACCGGCCGCTACATCGCCGCCGCCGATGAGCTGGGCATCAACCACACCACCATCTCCCGGCGCATCGCCACCCTGGAACACGCGCTCGGCGGGCGGGTGCTCACCCGCGTCGCGGGCGGCTGGGAACTCACCGACCTCGGCCGGGAGGCCTTCACCGCCGCCGAGGCCGTCGAGAACGCGGTCCGCACAATCACTTCCGCGGCCGATGGCTCGCGACTGCTGGAGGGCGTGGTGCGCATGTCGGCCACCGACGGCTTCAGCGCCTATCTCGCTACCCCCGCCATTGCCCGCGTACAGCGCGACCATCCCAAGGTCACCGTGGAGATCATCACCGCCACCCGGCGCGCCTCGATCCAGCGCTCCAGCGTGGATATCGAAGTGGTGGTGGGCAAACCGCAGGTGCGCCGCGCCGAGGCGATAGCGCTGGGCGACTACACCCTCGGGCTGTACGCGTCACGCGAGTACCTGGCGCGCAACGGCAGCCCCGCCACCATCGCGGAGCTGGCCGCGCATCCGCTGGTCTACTTCATCGATTCCATGCTGCAGGTGGACGATCTCGACCTGGCCTCCAGTTTCGCGGTGGCCATGCGCGAATCCATCACCTCCACCAATGTTTTCGTGCATGTGGAGGCCACACGCGCGGCGGCCGGTATCGGGCTGCTGCCGTGTTTCATGGCGGATCTGCACCCGGATCTGGTGCGGGTGCTCCCGGAACGGGTCGCGGTGCGGCTGACCTACTGGCTCGTCACCCGTCCGGAGACCCGCCGGCGCCCCGAGGTCGCCGCCATCGTGACGGCCATCCGCGAGTATGTCATCGCCGAACAGCCGAAATTACTGGGTGCACAGCATCATTCGTGAATTCGCGTCCCACGGGGTGATCGCGCTATGAAGGCAGTCGCGGCCCGATGACCGCGATGGCGGTATCGACGGCGACATCGATGATGCCCTTGACGTCCCGCCCCGCTTCGATGGTAGAGGCGATCAGTTCCCGGAACCCGCCGTACAGGATTGTGGCCATCTGCCGGGTCGGCGGATGTAGTTCGGCGGCCTGGAATTCCGGTGAGGCGGTGAGGTTCTGGATGAGGTCGATGAAGGCGCCGGCCTCCTCGATATGCAACCGGCGCGCGCTCTCCCCCATGGCCGGCGAATCCCGGATCCAGGCCAGGCTCACCGCCAGATCACAGTCCGCGGCCCTCACCCACGCCTCGACGGCCTGCCGAATCTGGCTGCGCCACGGCGCATTCCGATCCACGGCGTCGTAGATCCCCTGGATGGTCCGGATGTTCCGTTCGGTGAGCACGGCGATGAAGCAGTCCTGCTTGCTGGTGAAATGCTCGTAGAAGGTGCGGCGGGAGGTGCGGGCGTAGCGCACCACGTCCGCTACCGTCGCGTCCTGATAGCCGTGCTCGCGCACGGCCTCGGCCATGCCGTCGAGCAGGCGACGGCGGAAACCGGATTCCGGCGGCGTCTCCGCCGCCGGAATCGGGGTGGCTGGCTCGGCACGTGTCACGGCGTCAAGGTTAGTTGCCTGGCCGGTTTCCCGAACCGCATGGTGCCGTCCTCGATCCGGCCGAATCGCAGGGTGAGCACGTCCTGGGCGTAATTCATGCCCAACCGCCACGGCGCCCGCGATCCGGCCTTGGGGAACCGGTCCAGGGCGCGCAGGACATAGCCGGCCTGGAAGTCCAGCAGCGGCTTGCCCGAGACCGACGGGTCGGGCCGCGGCGTGAAATGGTCGTAGCCGTGGTCGTCCAGGTAGCGCAGCAACCGGCACACGAATTCGCTGACCAGGTCGGCCTTCAGCGTCCAGGACGCATTGGTGTAGCCGATGGTGAAGGCCAGATTCGGGATGCCGCCGAGCATCATGCCCTTGTAGGCCATGGTTTCCGGCAGCGAGATCTCACGACCGTCCACCGACAGCTCGATGCCGCCCAGCGCCAGCAACTGCAAGCCGGTCGCCGTCACCACGATGTCGGCCGGCAGTTCTGTCCCGGACTCCAGCGTGATCCCGCCGGCGGTGAAACGGTCGATGCGATCGGTCACCACGGTCGCGCTGCCATTGCTGATGGCGCGGAACAGATCCGAATCCGGCACCAGGCACAGGCGCTGATCCCAAGGCCCGTAGGCGGGCTTGAAGTGGATATCCACGTCATAGCCCTCCGGCAGCTGCTTCACGGTCTGCTTGCGGATGAACTCCCGCATCATTTCCGGCCGCCGCTGGCTCAGCTGATAGATGAGCGTGCTGATGGCCACGTTCTTCCAGCGCGTGATGGCATACGCCCGGCGCGAACCCAGCCGCGTACGCAGCCAGTTCGCGATCGGATCCTCCATGGGCGCGGTGAGCACGTAGGTCGGCGACCGCTGCAACATGGTGACCGCGGCGGCACCCGATCCGGCCAGTGCGGGCACCAGCGTGACCGCGGTCGCGCCGCTGCCGATCACCACGACGCGTTTACCGGTGTAGTCGAGATCCTCCGGCCAGAACTGCGGGTGCACGACCTGCCCGGCGAAGTCCTCGATCCCGGCGAAATCCGGGGTGTAGCCCTGGTCGTAGCGGTAGTAGCCGCTGCACAGGTAGAGGAACTGGCAGGTCAGTGTCGATCTCGCGCCCTCGTGCTCGACTTCCACGGTCCAGCGGCCCTCGTCGCTCGACCAGGCCGCGCCGATGACCTTGTGCCCGAACCTGATTCGCTCCTGAATGCCCGTCTCGGCCGCCGTATCGCGGACGTACTGCAGGATCGAGGGTCCGTCGGCGATCGACTTGGCGTCGGTCCACGGCCGGAATCGGTAGCCGAGGGTGTGCATATCGGAGTCCGATCGCACGCCCGGATACCGGAACAGATCCCAGGTGCCGCCGATATCGTCGCGTGCCTCCAGAATCGCGAAGGTGCGATGCGGGAAGGCCTGCTGCAAGGTCCGGGCCGCGCCGATGCCGGACAGGCCCGCACCCACGATGAGCACGTCGAAATGTGCTGCGTTGCCGCCGAAATCCGTTGTCATGACTTCGCCCCCGATCGGGCGCGGGCGCGCGCCGTGCGCTCCACCAGGGACAGCACGTCGAAGTAATGGGTCGGCGCGATCCGGGCGAGGGCATCGAACACGTACGCGTCCGGGCCGACCAGGATGCGCGCCTTACCGGTTTCCACTCCGCGGCAGATGATTTCGGCCGCCTTCGCCGGCGAGGTCATGGTGATGGCCTCGAACTCGGCGGCCATCTGCTCCCGGGTGCGCCCGCGGCCCTCGGGATCCTTCCGCACGCGGGCATTGCGCGCGATATTGGTGGTGATGCCGCCGGGATGCACGTTCACCGCCGAGACCCCGGTGCCGCGCAGTTCCTGCCGCAGTGCGTCGGTGAATCCGCGCACCGCGAATTTGGCCGCGCAGTAGGCACTCTGGTTCGGCATGCCGACCAGGCCGAACACGCTGGAGGTGTTCACGATGACGCCCTGATCCTGTTCGACCAGCAGGGGCAGGAAGGCGCGGGTCCCATTGATCACGCCGTGGAAGTTGATCTGCCACAGCCATTCGTCGTCTTCGGGTACCGCGTCGAGCACCGACGAGGACACCGCCACACCGGCATTGTTGAACACCGCGGCCAGCGGTGCGGTCAGCCAGTCCTTCACCTCACCGGCGAAGGCGAGCTGATCGGCCGCATCGCGCACATCGAGCACCCGGGTGAGCACCGGACCGCTGAGCGAATCCGCGGTCTGCTTCAGCCCTGCCTCGTCGATATCGGCGATGGCCACCGGTGACCCGCGTCGGGACAGCAGTTGCGCGAGGCCGCGGCCGATTCCGGAGGCGGCCCCCGTGATCATGGCGGGCCGGCCGGACAGGGGCCTAGAGGTTCGGGGCATCTGCGCTCCTCGGTGCTGCGCTGGAATTCGTTGTCGCGGTGGAACTCTGGGTCGTGGTGTGGCTCTGGCCGGTGGTCGAGCCAATGTGGCCGTCGATGAGGTCGACCAGGGCGGGCCACGCACCGGCCGGCAGATCGTGCCCCATTCCCGGCACGGTGTGCAGGCGTGCGCCGGCGATGGCGCGGGCGGTGGCCGCGCCACCGGTCGGGTGCACCATCATGTCCCGATCACCGTGCACGACCAGGGTGGGCGCGGTGACCGCGGCCAATTCCTTTGTCCGGTCGCCGGATTTCAGGATTCCGGCCAGCTGCCGCCCGACGCCGGGGGCCGGTCGCGGATCGCGATCCCAGGACAATCCGGCCGTCGCGCGCACCGCGGCCTCGTCGAAAGGGTAACCGGCAGAAGAGATGTGGCGGTACATGCGCACCGAGGCCTCGACGTGCTCCGCGCGGGTGCGCGCCGGACGGCCGAACATGCGCCGCCACGTAGACAGAGCGGGCCGGCCCAGCCGCGCCGCACCCGTGGTGGACATGATCGAGGTGAGCGAGGCGACCCGTTGTGGGTAACGGGCCGCGACCGTCTGCGAGATCATCCCGCCCATGGACATGCCGACGAGATGCACCGCCCCCAGGCCGAGCGCATCGAGCAATCCGACAGTGTCCGCGGCCATATCGTGCAGGTCGTACTGTGCCGGATCCCAGCGTTTGAACAGCATCTGCTGCGGGGCGGGCGGCCGGAAGCCCGCGTGGGTCGAGCCGCCGACATCGCGATTGTCGAGCCGGATCACCTGGTACCCGCGCTCGGCGAACAACTCGCACAAGCCATCCGGCCACGCCACCAGCTGCTGCCCGAGACCGGGCACCAATACCAGTGGCGTGCCGTCGTTTCCGCCCAGCCGTTCGTAGGTCAGCGAAACCCCACGGCCCACATCGGCGATCTGCTCGCTCATGCGGTGACCTCCGCCGCGCGCGCCGGCGTCTCCGCGACCTGTGCGTCCGGAATGGGCGGTGCGATCCGCCGGTACACCGTGGCGCGGCCCTTCTTGGCGGGAACCAGTGCGACACCGCGGAAGTGGGCGCGTTCATCGGGTGCGTCGGTGGGCGTGAGCGTGAATTCCCGCAGCAGCGTGCGCAGCACGATATTCATCTCCATGGTCGCGAACGAGGCCCCGATACAGCGACGGGCGCCGCCGCCGAACGGAATCCAGGTCCAGGTGCCCGGCCGCACCCCGAGGAAGCGCTCCGGATCGAAGGCGCGCGGGTTCGGGAAGAGTTCCTCGTTGTCGTGCATGAGCCGGATGCTGACCAGCACGTGCTGGCCCTTCGGCAGCGTCCACCGGCCGAGCTGGAAGGAGTCCGCTCGCACCTTGCGGGCGGTGGCGTCGATGACCGGGCGTACCCGCTGCACCTCCACGAGGGTCGCCTCGCGCAGTTCGGATCCGCCCACGTCGGCCTCGGCGACCAAGCGCCGCAGCAGATCCGGATGCCGGCGCAGCCGCTCGACAGTCCAGGCCAGGGTGGTGGCGGTGGTCTCGTGCCCGGCGGTGAGCAGGGTGAGCAGTTCGTCGGCGATCTCGCCGCGGGTCATGGCGGTGCCGTCGTCGTAGCGGGCCTGCAGCAGCATGGCGAGCACGTCGTCGCGTTCGGACAGTGCGGGATCGGTGGCGGCGCGCTCGATCAGCGTGGCCACGATCTCGTCGTACTGGTGGCGGTAGTCGGCGAATTTGGCCCAGGGCCCGTACTTCCCGAGGAAGCCCTGCGGGATCGGCAGGGCCGCGAGCGCGGACCCGACCAGCACCAGTTTCGGTAGCAGCGTGCGCAATCGGTCGAACTCCGCGCCCTCGGCTCCGAAGACCGCGCGCAGGATGACGTTCAGCGTGATGCGCATCATCGAATCCATGGTCGCGAACTCGCGGCCGAGCGGCCAGGAAGCCATGTCGCGCAGGGCTTCTTCCTCGATGAGCTGTTCGTAGACCGCCAGCCGCCGGCCGTGGAAGGGCGGGGTGAGCAGTTTGCGCTGCTTGCGGTGTTCCTCGCCGCGCAGTGAGAACAGCGAGCCCGGACCGAGGAACTGGCCCAGGTTGGCGTCGATATTGTCGACCAGGTCGGTGGGCGCGGTGAACAGCGCCTTCACCTCGGCGGGATCCGAGAGCACGACCGTCGGCCCGAAGCGCGGCATGCGCACGGTGTAGGCCGATCCGTAGCGGTCGTGCCAGCGCCGCCACGCGCGAGTCCTTCCGGTCAGGATCTGTATCCCGTGCAGGAAACCCGGCGACGCCGGCCCCGCAGGCAGTTTCGCAGTGGTCATGCGCCACCTCTCAGCGTGGTACTCCCGTGTACCAGGACGACGGTACGCCGACGTACCAGCGTGTGGCAAGGGTCACTTTTCCCGCCACGCGCGAGGCGGGTGACAGCGACCCGGCCATGTGGCTATAGTTCTATATAGTCAGCATCGAACAGAGAGGTAGCCATGACCACAATCGAAGGCTCGATCGCAGTGGTGACCGGCGGGCAACGCGGCCTCGGGCGGGCATTCGCCGAGGAACTCCTCGCGCGCGGCGCGGCCAAGGTCTACGTGACCGCACGCCGTCCCGAACCCAGCGCCGACCCCCGCATCGTGCCGCTGGAACTCGAGGTCACCGATCCGGAATCCATTGCCGCGCTGGTGGATCGGACCCGGGATGTGAACATCGTGATCAACAATGCGGGCGTGCTGAAGTCCGCGCCGCTGCTGACGGCCGATATGGCCGATGTGATCGCGACCTTCGAGACCAATGTCTTCGGCCCGCTGCGCATCGCGCAGGCATACGCGCCGATCCTCGCCGCCAATGGCGGTGGCGCGCTGGTGGATATCCATTCGGTGCTGTCGTGGCTGAGCGGGGCCGCCGCCTACGGCGCCTCCAAGGCCGCGTTCTGGTCGCTGACCAACTCGCTGCGTCTCGAACTGGCCGCGCAGGGCACCCAGGTCGTCGGGGTGCATCTCGGCTTCGCCGACACCGACATGACCACCGAGATGACCATGCCGAAGATCAGCCCGGCTCAGGTCGCCACGGCCGTGGCCGACGGGCTCGAGAAGGGCGACAACGAAGTGCTCGTGGACGATCTGACCCGGCAGGTGAAGTCCGCCCTGTCCGGACCGGTCGAAAACCTCGCCATGACCGCCCGGCGCTGACTCATAGTCGCCGATCACCCTCTCCCCCAGAAGGATTCAGCCATGCCGCTCTGGCACATCTACCATCCCGCCGACACCTACACCGCGCAGGACAAACAGGACCTCGCCGGCGCGATCACCGCCTACTACGCCCGCGTGGGCCTGCCGGAGTTCTATGCCGTGGTGTTGTTCCACGAACTGCCCGCCGACTCGTTCTATGTCGCTGGTAAGCCCGTCACCGACGCGGTGCGCATCACCGTCGACCATCTCGCCCGCACGCTCGAGGATCCGGTCATGCGCAAGAAGATGACCGAGCAACTCGACGCGCTCGTGAAGCCCTACACCCACGATCGCGGGCTGCATCTGGAATTCAATGTCACCGAGGTGCCACGCGATACCTGGATGATCGCGGGACTGTTCCCGCCGCCCATCGGGGGCGAGGCCGAGAAGGCCTGGGCGGCGGCCAACCGGCCATTGCCCTACTGATGCACCGCCGGCGGCCTCGAGGAAAACCGGACGAGAAGTCGTGGCGGCCGTTGGCTCCCCGCCTGCCAACGGCCGCGGTCGCAGGTCGGCCGGTCCCCTCCCATGGCGCCCTACCTGCATGGACCACGATTCCGTACTATGCGCGCGATGTCTGTCGGATGTTCGACGGACATCGGTACCCGGCTCGCCGTGCCATGGTGGTTCGGATACCGTGGCGGCGTGTTGCGCGTCGCCGATCCCACCCGCGCTGCGGTCGCGCAGGAGGCGATGTGGCTCGCCATCAGATTCCGGCATGCCGGATGGTTATTGCTCGCGGCAGTACACCTGGCGAGCCGTCCCGACGACCCGCGGCCCGAGGTCGCGGCCATCGTGCTGCTCGCCGTCTGGTCGGCGGGCAGGCTGCAGGGCGGGCAGGCCGGGCGCTGGTGGACCGTCGCCGATCTGGTGGTGGTGTCGGGTTATCTGCTGTGCACGCTGAGCCTGGTGCCGTCGGCGGCCGCCGCGAAGGACCTCGTTGAGGTGAAAATCGTGGCGGCGACGGTGATTTCATTCGGAATCGCCCAACGGGTGCGGGTGTCGGCGGCGGTGGTCGCGCTGATGCTGGGCCTGCTGTACTTGGTGGACCGGCAGACGCCCGGGCTCACACCGGTCATGTTTCTCGGTGATCTCTCGGTCGCCTACCTGCTGGTCGAGTGGTTGCTCGCGGTCGGGGTGCGCCGGGCGGTGCTGCGCGCGGCCGCCGTGCACGACACCACCGTCACCGCGGCCGCGGATTCGCGGATCGCGGCCGAGGTGACCGCGGCGCGGCGGCGTTACGAGCACGAGCAGTGGGCGGTCACGCACGACACGGCCGCGGCGACACTGCTCATGGTCGGGCAGGGCGCGGCCGCGGATCCCGAGCGGATCGCGCGGCAGGCGGCGCGAGATCTCACCGTGCTGGAGGCCGGGATTCCGATGCCCGGCGACGGCACCCGGGTGGACCTGCCGGAGTTGTTGCGGCGCTTGGCCGGAGAATGCGCCACGCCCATCACGTTCGAGGGCGTGGCCTCACTACCCACGCCGCGCGGGCTGGCCTGGGCGATCACGGCGGCGGCGCGCGAGGCGCTCACCAATGTCGACCGGCATGCGCACGCGCGGGCGGTGGTGGTCACGGCCGCGCCGGGAGAGCTCGTGATCGCCGATGACGGTGTCGGATTCGAGGGCGCTCCCGGTGAAGAGCGGTACGGCATCCGCAATTCCATCGTGGCGCGCATGCGCGCGGCGGGCGGGGACGCCGACGTGGTGAGCACACCGGGCGCGGGCACCGATGTGCGGCTGAGCTGGCCCGTCGAGGTGGTGGCCGCACCGGCCGCCGAGCTCGAGCCGGAGGAAGCGCGGGATGCGACCGCCGGGGTGGAGCGACTGGGCAACAGCTTCGGCTACGGCATGGTCGGTGTGGCGGTCGCCGACACGCTGTTGCAGTCCACGCTGACCGAGTCGGCGGCGACACCCTCGACCCTCGTCGACGCGCTGCTGGTCGCGGTGAATGTCGGATGCGCGCTGGCCGCGCTGATTCCGCGGCGGCGCGAACGCACCACCCTCGCGCTCATGGCGGCGGCGATCCTGGGCTCGCTGGCCTTGACCGCGCTGCTGCCGGCCGATGCCGTGGTGGGTGGCGCGAACTGGTCCATCGGCGCGGCGGGCTGGACCGTGGTGGCGCTCGGATTCCGCTGGCGGCCCTTGCTTTCCCTGTCGGCGCTGAGCACCTGGTGGGTGCTGGTGTGCGCGATCGTGCTGGTGCGCAGTCCCTCCGGGGATTCGCTCGTGGTGCTCGGTTATCTCACGGCCGCCATCTTCTTCCTACAGGTGTTCACCGCGCTGTTCGCGGCCACCCTCGATCGGGTGGCGCGCGATGCCGCGGCCCATCACCGGGAACGCTTGCGCCACCGTACCGCCGACGCGGTCGAGCGGACCATCGAACTCGAATGCCGCCTGCGCTACGAGCAACTGCTGACCGAGCTCACGCCGCTGTTGCGCGGGCTCGCCGATCGCACCCTCTCCCCCGAGGATCCGGCCGTGCGCACCGCCGCCCGCACCGAATACGCCCGGCTGCGCCGCCTGCTCACCCAGGCCGACGGCGTGGGCCACCCGCTGCTCGCCGATCTGCGCGCGGGCATCGACGAGGCCGAACGACGCGGCGTCGCGGTCACCGTGGAGGCCGCGCCCACCGAACGCGAACTGCCCGACGAGGTGCGCGGCCACCTGGTCGCCGCGACCCGGATGATGCTGGACGCCAGCCTGTCCCGCGCCCGGGTGGTGGTGACCGCCGACGCGGCCGGTTGCACGGTGAGCGCCCTCGGCGACTGCCCGCCCGAGACGATGGACCGCCTCGCCCTGATCACCGGCGCCACCGTCGACACCGAGGTGCTCACCGCGGGCGAACTACTGTGGGCGCGCCTGCATCACCGCTTCGACACCTTGGAAAGGGCATGATGATCCGGATCGCCATTGTCGACGACCATCCCCTCATCCGGGACGGCGTCCGCGGCTGGTGCGCCGCCGCCGAACCCGAGATCCGGGTCAGCGCCGACCATCCCGATCCGGCCGCCTTCCTCGCCGCCACCGAGGCCGACCGCGGCGAACTCGACGCCGTCGTGCTGGATCTCCAATTCGACCAGCGCGCACCGGATCTCACCGCCCTCGGCGCCATCTGCGAACGCGGCCACCGCGTCGTGGTCTACTCCCAGCACACCGAACCGCGCCTGGTCCGCGACTGTCTCGACCTCGGCGCCGTCACCTACCTCTCGAAAACCGAAGGCCGCGAACACCTCATCGCCGCCCTGCACGCCGCCGCCGAGGTACGGCCCTACCTCAGCCCCACCATGGCCCGCGCCATGAGCGACGACGCCGACGACGACCGGCCCAAGCTCTCGCAACGAGAGCGCGAGGTACTGTTGGCCTGGTTCCAGACCGAATCCAAAGCCCTTGTCGCCCAGCAGCTCTACATCACCGCGGGCACGGTGAACACCTACCTCGAACGCATCCGCGCCAAATACGCGGCAGTCGGCCGCCCCGCCCCGACCAAGGCGGCGCTGGTGGCGCGCGCCATCCGAGACGGCTTGATCGGCACCGACGAACTGTAGGGAACTACGCGCGCTAGCACATCGGTGACTGGTCGGACAAGACCCGCAGGGCGACAGTTTCCAGCGTGAACACCGGCCTCTCGGAGCTGCTCGGACGATCTCGGGTCGCGAAGACTCTGAGGCATGCAATTGCGGGTCACAGGGATTCTGGAGGTCGCCCGGGCGCAGTTCGCGGGGACGACCGCCATCCACTGGCTGTTCGTGATCCTCACCCTGGGACTGGTACCGGTGGTGGCCGCGCTGCACACCTGGTCGGTGTGCAGCCGCGATGCCGCGCATAAGGCTGTGCTCGAGCGCGCCACGCGGTTCTGGGGGCAGATCTATGTCGTCAACTACGCCTTGGGGATCGTCACCGGGCTGGTCATGGAGTTCCAGTTCGGGTTGAACTGGAACGGGCTGAGCCGGGTGTTCGGGAATGTGATCGGGGCGCCGATCGCGCTCGAGACGCTCGTGGCCTTCTTCGCCGAATCCACGTTCCTGGGAATGTGGATCTTCGGGTGGGGGCGGCTGCGGCCATGGCTGCACGCCACGCTGATCTGGCTGGTCGCGCTGACCGCTTATGCCTCGGCCTATTTCATTCTGGTGTCCAACGGGTTCATGCAACATCCGGTCGGCTACGAAATGCGGGGCGGCGTCGCGTATCTCACCGATCTCGGTGCGGTGCTGACGAATCCGAGTGCGCTGCTGGCCTTCGCGCATGTGAGCATGGCCGCGCTGTTCACGGGCGGGGTGTTCATCGCCGGGGTCAGCGCGTACCACTTCGCGACGCGGACCGGGGAGCGGGCGTTCTTCCTGCTGTCGCTGCGGTTCGGGCTGCTGCTGGCGGCCCTGGCGAGCTATCCGGTGTATCGCTTCGGCTCGAAGCAGTATCCGCTGCTCTACCGGACGCAGCCGATGAAGCTGGCGGCGCTCAACGGCGGGCCGCGCGCGGAACGATTGCAGCAGGCCATGGTGGCCGAACACGGTCCAGGAGACTACATTCCGCCGCACTGGATCGGCCACGCGCAGGACGTGATGCTGTACGTCGGCACCTTCACCATGCTCGTGGTGCTGGTCGCGGCGGTGCCGGCGTTCCGCAGTGTGATCACGCGATACAAGGTGATCGCCGTGCTCTTCGCGGTCGTCTATCCACTGGCTCCGGCCAAGTTCGCCGATTCGCTGATCTACGGCATCGACGAGTGGGTTCGCTATGGGGTCTCGGCGGTCGTCGTGGTGGCGCTGCTGGTCTGGGGTGATCGGGTCGCGCGGTGGCGGCCGGCGGCGTGGGTGCTGGTCGCGGCGATTCCCTTGCCGTTCATCGCCTCCATCGGAGGATGGCTCTTCCGGGAGGTCGGGCGGCAACCCTGGCTCGTGTACGGGCAGCTCACCATCGGTGAAGCCGTCTCGAAGGTGAGCACAGTGAACGTGTGGGTCTCGTGCATCGCATTTCTCACCGTCTTCGCCGCGCTCGCGGTGACCAATTGGGTGTTGATCGCCCGGCTCGCGCGTCGTGGTCCGGTCGGCATGCAGCTCGGCGCGACCGAACCCGCGGACCGGCCGGCCGAGCACTTCGCCACTCTCTGACTCTCCGAAGGATTTACGGTGCACATCATGTGGTTGGCCCTGCTGGGCTTTCTGCTCAGCGGGTATTTCGTGCTGGGCGGCTATGACTACGGCACGCAGCTGC
Organism: Nocardia sp. NPDC020380; assembly: GCF_044386975.1. Classification (NCBI taxonomy): domain Bacteria; kingdom Bacillati; phylum Actinomycetota; class Actinomycetes; order Mycobacteriales; family Nocardiaceae; genus Nocardia; species Nocardia sp. NPDC020380. The sequence continues at coordinate 96,559 of NZ_JBIRVQ010000013.1, forward strand.
TCTACCCGTTCGTCACCCGCAGCGAGCGGGAGCGGCGCACGGTGCGCGGTGCGCTCGGACCGTTCTTCTTCGGCAACGAGGTCTGGCTGGTCGCGTTCGCCGGAGTGTTGTTCGGGGCGTTCCCCTTTCTCGAAGGAGAACTGCTGTCAGGGCTATATCCGCTGCTCGTCACGGTGTTGCTGGGGCTCGTCGTCGGCAAGGCGGCGGTGCAGTTGCGCGGGCGGATGACCGGTGCGGCGGCTCGACGATTGTGGGATGCGCTGATTGTCATCGGAGGGGTCGTGCCTGCCGCCGGCTGGGGCATGGTGGCAGGCGTGCTGCTGCACGGTGTTCCGGTGCGGTCGGACGGCACCTACGCTCTCGACTGGTCGAGCGTGGTGAATCCGTTCGTGCTGCTGGCGGGCCTGAGCGGGGTGCTGCTGCTCGGCGCGCACGGTGCGGCGTTCCTGTCCATTCGCGTCGGAGGCCTTGCGACTCAGCGTATTCAGCGTGCGGTGCGGCCGTTGCTGTGTGCGGCTGTCGTGGCCGTTGCGGTGACAGTGGCTTCGGCTCGGGACACTGCGATCACCGAACCGTGGGTCGCACTGGCCCTGGCGTCCGTGCTGATCACGGCCTTGCTGGCCGGGCTGGTCGCCGCTACTCGAGGGCGGTACGCGCTGGCCTTCGCCGCGACGTCGATCGCTGCGGCGCTGCCGGTACCGTTGATCGGGGCGGGACTGCATCCCTATCTGCTCGTTTCCGCTGTGCGGCAGGGCATCACGGTGACGCACGCCGCGGCGGACTCTGCCACGCTGACGGTTCTACTGCCGCTCGCGGCCGTGATCGTCCCGATCATCCTCGCGTATCAGGTGTGGAGCTGGCGATTGTTCCGCGGGCGGGTCGAGGACCGCACACTCGGATACTTCTAGGCATCGCGGCATGAAACCTATTGAGCGGCAGTTGCTCCGGGAGGTCCCCGGGATTCGGCGATACCTGATTGTCACCGGTGCGGCGGCGGGTCTGTCCGCCGTGGCGATCATCGCGCAGGCGGATCTGCTGGCGCGGGTGCTCTCGGGTTCGGCGATGTCGATTCTTCTCGTGCTGGCGGGGGTTGTCGCCATCCGTGCCGCCCTGGCTTATGGGCAGACCGTCCTGGCGCGCCGAACCGCTATCGGAGTCAAAACCGAACTGCGCGAGCGCCTCCTGCGGCACATTGCACGGCTGAGACCGGCGCAGCCGGGCGGTGCGGGCCATGGACAGCTGACGACCTCGATCACCCGCGGCCTCGATGCGCTGGATCCCTATTTCACCGGCTATCTGCCGAACCTCGTTGCAGCCGTGGTGATACCACCGATCATCATCGCCCGCCTGGCGTTCGCCGACTGGCTCGCGGCGCTGACCATCGTGGTGACATTGCCGCTGATCCCGATCTTCGGCGCGCTGGTCGGGCTGCACACCCGGGCGCGAACCGAGCGCCAGTGGGCGGCCCTCTCGCGCCTCGGTGGCCATTTCCTCGACGTTCTCGCCGGTCTCCCCACACTGCGGGCCTTCGGCCGCGCACAGCACCAGATCGGTGTCGTGCGCCGCATGTCCGAGGCACACCGGTCCGCGACCATGCGGACGCTGCGAGTGGCCTTCCTGTCCTCGCTGGTGCTGGAGTGGACGGCCACGCTGTCGGTGGCCCTCGTCGCGGTACCGGTCGGACTTCGCCTGCTGGACGGCAACATCGGGCTGGCCACAGCGCTGCTGGTGTTGTTTCTCGCGCCCGAGGCCTACCTGCCGATGCGGGCCGCCGGGACGGCCTTCCACGACAGCGCCGAGGGACTCACAGTGGCCGACCAGGTCCTCTCCACTCTCGGCAGCACGGACCAGCCGACCGAATCACCTCGCGGACAAGAGCGTTCGGACCATCCCGTATCCCATCGTGGTGACCTGGTCTTCGACGATGTCACCGTGCGCTGTCCGGATCGCGAGATACCCGCAATCGCCGGCGTCCGGTTACGAATACGGCCCGGCGAACGGGTGGGTCTGGTCGGGCCGAGCGGCGCGGGTAAGTCGACCTTGCTGGCGGTGTTGCTCGGCTTCACTGAACCCGAGTCGGGCCGAGTGCACGCCGGAGGCCGCGATCTCGCCGAGATCGACTGGGACGCTTGGCGTGCCGGAGTGGCGTGGGTGCCGCAACGGCCTTATCTATTCGCGGCATCCATCGCCGAGAACATTCGGCTCGGCCGCCCCGATGCGCCGATGGCGGACGTACGGCAAGCCGCGCGGGACGCGGCGGCGGAGCAGTTCATCCGGGCGCTGCCCGATGGCTACGACACCGTGCTCGGTGAGCGCGGCGCCGGGCTCTCCGCCGGACAGCGGCAGCGGATCGCCCTCGCCCGGGCCTTCCTGCGGGATGCGCCGATCCTGCTGTTGGACGAGCCGACCGCCTATCTCGACCCCGAGAGCGAGGCGGCGGTCGTCGCGGCCTCCGCGCGACTGATGGCCGGTCGCACCACCCTCGTCGTAGCCCATCGGCCGGCGCTGCTCGAGCACGTCGACCGAGTGGTCACCATCGAACAGGGCCGGCTGCGCGAACGCGAGCGGAGCGTTGCGTGAGTATCTCTGTGCCACAGCTGCTTCGGCTACTGCTGCCGTATCGCAAGCGAGTACTGCTCGCGGCGCTGGCAGCCGCGTCCGCCGAGTTGTCGTCGGTGGCATTGATGGCCACGGCCGCGTGGCTCATAGCCCGCGCCGCCGATCACCCACCGATATCCGCGGTCGCGCTCGCCATTGTCGCGGTCCGGGCGCTCGCATTGGGTCGCGGCGGGTTCCGTTATGCCGAACGGATACTCGGCCATGACAGCGCGCTCGCGGCGGTCACCGGGTTGCGCGCCGATGTGTATCGAGCGCTGGAACCGCTCGCGCCCGAGGGAGTTTCGGCCTTCCGCGACGGCGATCTCCTCACTCGCGTGGTGGACGACGTCGATGCGGTGCTGGATCTGCTCCTGCGGTGCTTGATGCCGGCCGTTGTCGCCGCCGGGGTGGCCTTCGCGGCAACGACTTTCACGGCCACACTGGCACCGGCGGCAGCCGGCGTGCTCGTAGCAGGGCTCTTGCTCGCCGGTGTGGCGGTGCCGTGGCTGGTCTTCGTTTCGGCAAGCCGCACTCGCGCGGAGAAGGACGTCCGGGGTGCGCTGGCGGCACGAACCGTGGATCTGATCCAGGGAGCCGCGGACTTGGCCGCATACAACGCAACCGGTGCGGCCACGGCGGCGGCGAACCGGCTCGGCACCGAACTCGCGCGGCTGGAGCGCCGCCGAGCGCGGCATGCGGGACTGAGCACGGCGGCGGTCACCGCGATACAGGGCGGCACCACCCTCATAGTGGCGATGCTCGCCCTGCACACGCGGCAAAGCGCCCTCACCACCATCGTCCTCGTGGTGCTGACACTGACGACATTCGAGGCGGTCGCGCTACTCCCCGAGGCCGCTAGGCGATTCGCGGAGGTGCGGACATCGGCTCGCCGCTTGTCGGCTGTGCTCGATGCCCCGCGACCGGTCGCCGAACCCGTGAACTCCGCCGTGCCACAGGGCCATACCGTCGATATTCGCGGTTTGCGGGTACCCGGCCGCCTCGACAACCCGCTGACCCTCCGATTGGCACCGGGCCGTCGAGTCGCCCTGGTCGGGCCGAGCGGCTCCGGGAAATCGACCGTGTTCGCGGCGCTCATGCGCTTCGTCGCCTACGAGGGCAGCATCACTGTCGGCGGCGCGGAACTCAGTACGCTGCACGGAGATTCCGCCCGCCGCATCATGACCGGAATGACCCAGGACGCGCACGTCTTCACGGCGACACTGCGCGAGAATCTCCTCTTCGCAGCGCCCACCGCCGATTTCGAGGAGCTGCGCACGGCCGCCCGCCGGGCGCGCCTGCTGGAGTGGATCGAATCCCTGCCCGAAGGCTGGGACACCGTGGTCGGCGACGGCGGCACAGGCATGTCGGGCGGTCAACGCCGCCGCCTGCTGCTGGCCCGCGCCCTGCTCGCCGACCCACCCGTCCTGCTCCTCGACGAGCCTACCGAGGGGCTCGACCCGGATACCGCCGCAGCACTCCTGGCAGACCTGCTCGACGCCACCCGCGAGCGCACCACGCTGATCATCACCCACAGCGCGGCCGCAACCGCCATCGCAGACGAGATCTATTCCACAGCACCATGATCCGCCCCGGATTCCCGGATGCGCTACCCGATCCGCAGTACCGGCTTGCCACCGGCCCTGCCCGACTGGCTCAGTTCCAGCGCGGCGTGCCAATCCTCCAACGGGAAGGTGCGGGCCACCGCAACCGAGAAGCGCCCCTCGGACGCCAGCTGCGCGAATTCGCCGAGCACGTCGTAACGCGGTCCGGCGCCGGCGCCGAAGACGGTGCGCACACCCAGGTCCGCGGCCACCTCGAAGTCGTTGAACGTCAGCACATTTCCCGGCTGCTCGACCGTGCGCACCAGCTCCGGCAGCACGCCACTGGGTGGCGCGGCGTTCAGCACGGCGTCGACCGGCCCTCCCGCCAGTGCGGTCACCCGCCCGGCCACGCCGTCGCCATAACTGGTGACCGCTGCGCCGGCGGTACGCAGAGCATCCGCGTAAGTCGCTCCCGCCGTGGCGATTACGCGTGCGCCACGCTGCAGTGCGATCTGTGCCGCGGCGTAGCCGGTGGTGGTGCCCGCGCCATTGACGAGCACGGTGGTGCCCGCGCCGACACCGAGTACATCCAATGCCGGATACGCCGCGCCGACGGCCATGGGCAGCGCGGCGGCGGCGACCGCGTCGAGCCCGGACGGCCGCGGGAACCACAGCTCGAGCACGGCCTGCTCGGACGCTCCGGCGGTCGGGCCGGTGAAGGGCGCCGGGCCGAATACCGCGTCGCCGATCTCGACACCGGTCACCCCCTCGCCGACCGCGTCGACCGTGCCGGACACCTCCAGCCCGATCCCGCGCGGCAGCTCACCGGGGAACAGTCCCTCGCACAGCGCCCAGTCCGCCGGGTTCACCCCGCACGCCGCGACGGCGATCCGGATCTGGCCCGCTCCGGGACGCGGGGACTCCGCATCCTCGAGTCGCAGCACGTCGGCTGCTTTTCCGTAGCTGTGGAAGCGAAGAGTGCGCATCGAATCTCCTCCAAAAGTGACAACAGAACCTGTCGTCACTCACGCTACCAGAGTGACGACAGCATCTGCTGTCGCTATAGTTGCCGCATGGCACGATGGGAGGGCAACGCCCGTGGCCGGCTCGAGGAAGCGGCCCTGACCCTGTTCGAAGAGCAGGGCTACGACCGCACCACGGTCGCGCAGATCGCACAGCGCGCCAACCTCACCGAACGGTCGTTCTACCGCTGGTATCCCGACAAGCGCGAAGTGCTCTTCGGTGGCGCCCAGGAACTCGAGGACCGATTCCTCGCCGGCATAGACGCGGTGCCGCCGGGCACCCCCGCCCTGCCGACCCTGCTGGCCGCATTCGCCACCGCCCCACAGGTTTTCCGCCCGCGCGAATTCCTGCTCCGCCGGGCAGCGGTCATCGGCGCCAATCCCCCACTGCGCGAACGCGAACTGATCAAACTCGTCTCGATCTCCGAGACCCTCAGCACCGCCCTGCTGAACCGCGGCTTCAATTCCGAGACCGCGCGACTGGCCACCGATATCGGCTTGGCCGTCCTGCGATTGACCACCGAACGCTGGATGGCCGAGGAGCACACCGATTTCGCCGGTTTCGCCGACGCGCTCTCGGCCAGTGCCGCAGACCTGCTCGCGGTGGCCGCCGACGCGACCCCGGCCAGGGACGAGGCCTGACCCTCAGGACTCGGCTCGTGCGTTGATCTCCCGAGGCCCGAGTACCCGAGTGTCCGACCCCTCGGCCGCGACGGCGATCATCGCGCGGCCGATCTCTCGATTGTCGTTGACCGCGTTCGGCGCCAAGCGTTTGAACAACGGCATCAACGGCCCCGTCGCCGCATACGCGACGCGATACAGCGCGGTCTTCGAGACGACCCCGTCCATCGGCTGCACGAAGCCGGGCCGGAACATGTACGCCCGGAACGGGAGAGCCAGCAGGTCGTTCTCCGTCTTCCCCTTGACGCGCGCCCACATCGAACGGCCCTTCTCGCTGCTGTCGGTGCCCTGCCCCGAGACATAGATGAAGGTCATCTCCGGATTCGCCGCCGCGAGCGTGCGTCCGACCTTCAGCGTCAGGTCATAGGTGATCCGCCGGTAGTCCTCTTCCTTCATGCCGACCGAGGAGACGCCGAGGCAGAAGAAACAGGCATCGAAGTCGGCGAGCTCGCCCGCGATCGCGGACAGGTCGCTCGGGTCGGGCTGAATCACTTCGCGCAGTTTGGGATTGTCGATCCCCAGCGAGCTGCGCCCGATCGCGAGAACCTTCTCGACGCGCTCGTCCCGCAGGGACTCATTGAGTACGCCCTGCCCGATCATGCCGGTCGCTCCGAAGAGGATCACCTTCATGCCGAGCTATCTTGCCTCACACGACGATGACCCGGCGGCCACGCGTGTGCCCGGCGTGGCTGTCGATGTGTGCCGCGGCGGCATCGGCGAGGGGGTAGGACTTCTCGACCGGGATGTGGAGGCGGCCGCGTGCGATGAGGTCGGCGGCCGCCGCCAGGGCGTCCTGGACGCTGCCGGCCACGCCGGAGAAGCGGACACCGAACTCCGGTGCGCCGAGATCGGCTATGGTGACGACCTTTTGCGGATCACCGGTCAGTTCGACGAGCTCGCGGAGCACGCCCGAGCCGGCCAGATCGAGCGCCGCGTCGACCGTCCCGAGCTGCCGCACCCGCTCGGCCCAGCCCTCGCCGTAGGTCGTGGCGACGGCGCCGAGCCCGCGCAGGTAGTCCTGATTCCCGGCGCCGGCCGTGCCGATCACGGCGATACCGCGGTCGCGGGCGATCTGCAGCACCGCGGATCCGACTCCTCCGGATGCGCCGCTGACCAGCAGGGTCTGGCCGGGCCGTACCCCGACCTGGTCGATGATGCGCAGTGCGGTTTCCACCACCGAGGGGTAGCCGGCTGCTTCTTCGAAGCTCAGCCCCTCGGGCATGCGGGCCCAGGCCGACAGCACGGCGAACTCGGCATAGGTGTTCGAGCCTTCGCCGAACACCTTGTCGCCGACCGTGATTCCTTCGACGCCGTCACCGGCCTCATCGACCACACCGGCGGCGTCCAGGCCGATTCCGGAGGGCAGAGCGATCGGATGGGCGTGCAGGATTTGGCCCTCGCGGATGCGCCAGTCGACGGGGTTCACGCCCGCTGCTCGCACGGCGATCCGCACCTGGCCAGGGCCCGCGTGGGGTTCCTCGGCGTCTACGAGTTGCAGCACGTCGGGGCCGCCGAACTGGGCAAAGCTCACTCTCTTCATGAAATCAACGTAACACTACCCGTTAGTGTTTTGTATCGGTTGCTTATTTGAGTCCGATAGTGCAATATGCCGCCCTGCCGGTGCGGCCACCGCTCGGGCCAGGGCGATCGGCTGTAAGCTCCTATGCGGCAAGGCAATAGGGATTGCCGGTGAGACAGGAAGTTACGAGGCGCGGCGTTGATGCGGCTGGATCCGGGAGCGGAATTCGCTGGTTACAGGATCGAGCGGGTTCTCGGGGCCGGGGGTATGGGGGTTGTCTATCTCGCCCGGCATACGCGGCTCGATCGGCATGTGGCGTTGAAGGTGTTCGGCATGCCCGTCGGTGGCGCCGCGCTGCTGGATTCGCGGGGGCGGGCTCGATTCGATCGGGAGGCCGCGGTGGCGGCGCGGCTGGAACATCCCGATATCGTGCCGATCTACGATCGCAGCGCACCCGACGACGAAATCCCCTGGATCAGCATGAGATACATCAACGGGGGCGATATCGCCGGGCAGATGGCCGAGGCGGGCGGGCGATTGCGCGCGCCGGACGCGGTGCAATTGATCGCCGATGCGGGGCATGCGCTGGATTACGCGCATCGCCGCGGTGTGCTGCATCGCGATGTGAAACCGGCGAACATCCTGGTGGACCTGACCGATCGCGAGGCCGGTCATGCCGTGCTCACGGATTTCGGGATCGCGCGCGCCTTCGACGACACCTTGACGCTCACCGGGACGAGCGCGACCGTCGCCTATGCCGCGCCGGAACGGTTCGGCGATACACCGGCCGATCACCGGGCGGATATCTATTCGCTCGGCTGCACCCTCTTCGAAACCCTCACGGGTAGCCGGCCTTTCCCGCGCGCCGACCAGGCGGCCGTCATCTCCGCGCACCCGCCATGTGCCCGACCAGCAGGCCAGATATCGCGCCATCAGCGAGAAGCTGGCCGCCCTGTCCGCGGCGGAGTTGTCGCAGCCCTGGAAGATCGGATTCGAATACCTGCCGGATGCCGTGCTCGTCGGGGCGAGCCGCTATCCGGTCCTGAAAATGGAATGGGCGCAGGGCACCACGCTGGCGGCCTGGCTCGATGTGCACCACCGGGACAGCCGCGCGGTCGACCGGGTGGCGGAACGGTTCGCCGAGCTGATCTCCGATCTCGCGGTGTACGGCATCGCGCACGGCGATCTGCAGCACGGCAATCTGCTGGTGGCCGACGACGATACGCTGCGGCTGCTGGACTACGACGGCATGTTCGTCCCCGCGCTGGCCGGGCTGGGCGGCACCGAACGCGGGCACCGGAACTATCAGTCGCCGCAGCGCGGGGATTTCGACTTCGATGCGACGCTGGACCGATTCTCCTCGTGGGTCATCTATCTCGCGCTGAAGGCCGTCGCCATCGATCCGGACCTGTGGGAGCGACTGCACGAACCGCAGGGGGAATATCTGCTGCTGCGGGAGGCCGACTTCGAGGATCCGTCGATCTCGCAGCGCTTTCCGGCCCTGCTCTCGCATTCCGACGGGCGGATCCGGCGACTGGCCGAGGAGGTCCGGCTACTGGTCGGGCGGCCGCTGATGACCTTGCCCGCCTTGGCCACAGCCATGGCCGAGACGCCGTTGCCCGCGCCGCCGGACGGGGGAGCGGGCGGCAACGGCCTGCCGCGGTGGATGGCGGGACACGTGGCCCCGGTCGCGCTGCTGCCGCGCATCGAGGTGCCGGCCGCACTCGACGGGAAGCCGGGATTCTCCGGGCGCCGGACCGCCGATGTTCTGGTCCTGCTGCTGTTGCTGCTCACGCTGCTGATCCCGGTGGCGTGCCTGAACTTCGGCGCTCCGGTCGCGATCGCCGCCGGTCCGATCCTCGCGGCGGCCCTGGCGATGTCGGCCGCCCGGCGGTCGCGGGTGGAGCTGGTCGCGCTCCGGCACTACGTGCGGGATCTGGAAGTGCACCGCCGCGGGATCGTGGACACCGCCGACGCGGCGGGGGCCGTGCAGCGTGACCGCGCGCTGCTCGATGCCTCGGAGCAGCAGCAGCTGGCGCATCTCAACGGTCTGCGAGATCAGTTGCGGCGTCAGTACGACAAGGAACGGGCCGAGATCGAGCGGCATCGGGTCATGGCCTCGGCCGGTCTGGATCGCCGCATCGACGCACTGGGCCAGGCGCTGCAGGATGCGCTCGCGGCCGCCCTCTTGGAGGAGCAGCGTGAATTCGTGCAGCGCGAACTCGCCACGTTCAGCCTGTCCGGTGCGGCGATCGCGGGCATCGGGCGGGGGATCGCGGCGGAACTGGCCGAGCACGGGATCCGGACGGCGGCCGACTTCACCAGGATTCGGCTGCGCCACGGTGTGGGCGGCGATACCGCGGTGACCACGACGTTCTTCCTGCCGAACGGGCGCTCGGTGCATATCAGGGGCATCGGGGAGGCCACGGCGAATGCGCTGATGGAGTGGCGGGACCGGCTGGCCGCAATGATGCGGGCGCGGTGCACGATTCAGTCGCCGGCCCTGGCGCCCGCGATAACCGACCGGTTCGCCGCCGATCGCCGCCAGCTCGAGGAGCAGCGCCGGGTGATCGGTTCGGATGCCCGCACTCGCAGCGAAAATGCCAGGCAGCGGCTGGAAATCAGCCAGCGCGGCCTCTCCGAGGAAGCCGCGACGGCGGCCGCGGCGGTGGCGAAGCAGCGCGACGAGCTGGCGCGGCGCATGGCCAAGATCCAGAACGCGCCCGCCGAACTCGCGGCCGTCGACGCCACCATGGCCGCCGCGCGCCGCCGGCGCCGGGCGCTGTCATCCCTGCATTACGTGCGCTTCATCGTGATCGGCCACTAGCAAACTTCCGGCCGACCCGAATTAACGGTTTTCCTTCGTTTTTCGCGCGAGATCAGCACTACTCTTCCATCTGGAAACAACCGCTCGCAGTATCGAGGATGAGGAGAATTCGGTGAACGGGAAGTTGCTCGATTGCGCGGTCGTCGCGGCGGTCGTGGTTACCTTCTTTGCCTTTGCGATCTTTCACTCCGGGGTCGCCAACCTGCTCGTGGCATGGTTCGGACTGGTCGCCTTCGGTTACTACAACGTCTACGTGCGGCACGACCCCGATGCGGTGAACGCGACCCAGACCGGCGGGCGCCTGGTGAACCACGACAGCACGCTGCGCCCGGCCTGGCGGGCCTGACCAATACGGTTGGCTCCAACGGAAGGTGGGTGTGCCGGGGGTTCGCGGGAATATCGTTGACGGCGTGGGCAAGCCATTGACGGATATCGCCTCCCCGGACGACCTGCGGCGACTACCGCCCGAGCAGCTACCGCTCCTTGCCGCGCAGATTCGACGGCTGTTGCTCGACACGGTGCTGTCGAGCGGCGGTCACCTCGGTTCCAATCTCGGCGTGGTCGAGCTGTCCATCGCGTTGCACCGCGTCTTCGATTCGCCCCGGGACACCCTGCTGTTCGACGGCGGTCATCAAGCGTACGTGCACAAGATCCTCACCGGGCGGCGGCTGGCCTTCGCCTACGGATTGCGCAAGGAGGGCGGGCTGTCGGGCTATCCCGATCGCGGGGAGTCCGAGCACGATGTGATCGAGAACAGTCACGCCTCCACCGCGCTCGGGTATGCGGACGGGATCGCGAAAGCCCGTGCGTTGCAGGGTGTCACCGATCGCGCGGTGGTGGCGGTCGTGGGTGACGGTGCGCTCACCGGCGGGATGGCCTACGAGGCGTTGAACAATATCGGCGCCGCGCCGCAGCGGCCGGTGATCGTCGTGCTGAACGACAACGGGTTCAGCTGTGCGCCCACGGCGGGCGCGATCGCACGGCACCTGAGCCGTCTGCGCGCCGGGGAACCGGCGAATGCCCTGGGGCCCAGCGTATTCGATCGCACGACCGTGTTCGAACAGCTCGGCCTGAGCTATCTGGGACCGGTGGACGGTCACGACATCCCGGCCCTGGAGAACGTGCTGCGGCAGGCGCGAGCGTTGCGCCGGCCGGTGGTCGTGCACGTGACCACCGTCAAGGGGCAGGGCTATCCACCGGCCGACGCGGATGCCGAGCGGATGCACACCATCGGCTCGGGCACCGGTGGGGTGGTCGACCCCGAAAGGCCGGTGTGGAGTGAGGTTTTCGGTGAGGAACTGGTGTCGATCGCGCACCGGCGCGCCGATGTCGTCGCCATTACGGCGGGTGCGCCGGGCCCGACCGGGCTGACCGCGTTCGCCGCGCGCTTCCCGCATCGCTGCTACGACGTCGGAGCCGCCGAACAGCATGCCCTGGCCAGTGCGGCGGGCGCGGCCACGGCGGGCCTGCACCCGGTGGTGGCGATCTACTCGACGTTCCTCAATCGCGCCTTCGATCAACTGCTCTTCGATGTCGCCCTGCACCGGCTCCCGGTGACCCTGGTGCTGGGCGGCGCGGGCATCACCGGCCCGGACGGGGCCAGCCATCACGGTCTTTGGGACCTCACCCTGCTCGCGGCCGTACCCGGAATCCGGGTCGCCGCCCCGCGCGACGGGACCACACTACGCGAACTGGTGGGCGAGGCGATCGGCTGCGACACCGGGCCGACCGCACTGCGATTTCCCCGGGACGCGGTGGGACCGGATATCCCGGCGGTCGAGAAATGGGGACCGCTCGAGGTGCTCTACCGATCCGCACGACGCGATGTGCTGCTGATGGGTGTGGGTCCGGTGGCGGCCGAATGCGTCTCCGCGGCACGGCAATTGGCCGAGGTCGGCGTCCATGTGACGGTCGTCGACCCGCGTTGGGTGCTGCCGATCACCGATGTGCTGATCGGGGTGTGCCTGCGCTACCGGCTGGTCGTGGTGGTGGAGGAGAACACCGTCGCGGGCGCCGTCGCCTGTGCGCTGGCGCGGGCGCTGACCGCGGCCGGTGCGCCGATTCCGGTGCGCGGCATGGGACTTCCGCATCGGTTCCTGTCGCAGTGCGGCCGCAGCGAACTGCTGGACGAGGCCGGGTTCACGGCCGAGGGGATCGCGAACGTCGTCGTCACCGCCCGGACCGAACTCGTCGACGGCCGGACGGTGACGTCGTGACGCGACTAGTGCAGGACGACCTCGTAGATACGCTTGTCGTCCCGGATGGCCGCGATGCGGAAGGCCCCTTCGGATTCCCTGGGGGAGACGAGGTTTCCGACGGCCGCGCGCAGGGCATCGGGCAGTTCGCGGTAGCGGTCGAAGGTGATCGGTTTGCGGTGGGCGAGCATCTCGGCATTGGCGACGGTGCGCAGCTGGTCGCGATAGCCGGAAACGACTCGCCCGCTGAAGAACTCGGCCACATTGCCCGAGCCGTAGCTCAGGAACGCGATGGGCCGGGCGGTGAGATCGGTAGTGCTGTCGAGCAGGGCCGCCAGCGCGACGTACACCGAGGCGGTGTAGCTGTTGCCGAGCAGGCGGTTGTAGGTGGTGGTGGCCAGCAGCGCCGCGTCGAGATCGGCGGAGCTCGGGTTGAAGCCGTTGGCCTGCAACAGATTACGGTGAGCCTTGTAGGCCATCTTGGTGAACGGCTGGTGATAGCAGAACGCGGCGAACTCGGTGAGGGCCAGGCCGCCGCGGCGCCGATAGTCCTCCCAGGCCCCGAGACTGGCCCGCAGGTAGGCCTCGATGGACAGCTTGCCGTCGACCAGCGCGGTGGTGCGGTGATTGGGCCGCCAGAAGTCCATGATGTCCTCGGAATAGATGCCGGAGACGGCATCCAGCGCCAGAATGGCCGGATCGGCGGTCACCAGCATGGCCACCGCGGCCGCACCCTGGGTCGGTTCGCCGGGCGAATCGGGCTGGTATTTCGCGATATCGGAGGCGATCACCAGTACTCGCTGCTGCGGGTCGCGGGCCACCAGGGCGGCCGCGAACTGCAGGGCGGCGGTGCCGCCGTAGCAGGCCTGCTTCAACTCGACGACGCGGCAGTCGTGCGGCAGGCCGAGCAGCGGATGCAGGAACAGGCCCGCCGCCTTGGATTGGTCCACACCGCTTTCCGTGGCGAACAGCACCGTGCGCAGGCCCTCGGTGCCGTGCCGTTCCAGGATCGGCTGGGCCGCCGCGGCGGCCATGGTGACGATGTCCTCGTCGGCGGCGGGCACGCTCATGAGTTCTTGCCCCAGCCCGAGGTAGTACTTGTCCACGTCCACGCCGCTGCGTTCGGCTAAGACGGCGAGGTCGAGGAAGTAGTGGGTGGCGGCCAGCGAGAGGTCGTGGATTCCGACGGCGATCGGATTCATGGGTTGCTCACCAAATTTCGTGTGTCGGGACGTTCGAGCCTGGTATGGGCGCGCATCAGCTCGCCCGGATTGGTCTGGGCTGCCAGCAGGGACAACTCACCGCACAGGACTGTTGCGGCGGCGAGCACGGCCAGCCGGCGGGCATTGTCGCCGGGCGGGCGCGGGGCAAGGCAGCCGAGCCGGCGCAGGGCCGACTCGACGGCGGGCAGGGCCTTGCCGTTGCCGTGGGTGCCGACAATGAGATTCGGCAGCGTGCAGGAGAAGTAGAGATCCGCGCCGCGCTCCTCGGCATGGGTGATGCCCTGCGAGCCCTCCACGATATTGGCGGCGTCCTGACCGGTGGCCAGGTAGAAGCCGAGCAGCATATTCGCGTAATGCGCGTTGGCGGAACGGATGCCGCCGGCCAGGATGGTGCCGATCAGGTTCTTGCGGACATTGAGCTGCGCCATCCGCGCCGGCGTGGTGTGCAGGCGGTCGCGCACCAGCGCGCCCGGAATGAGGATCTCGGTGACGACATTCTTGCCGCGGCCGAGGATGCCGTTGACCGCGGCGGCCTTCTTGTCGACGCAATAGTTCCCGGAGATCGATTCGTAGCGCAGCCCGGGAATGGTGTCCAGGATGTGGGTGATGAGCCGGTCGGCGGCCAGGGTCGCCATATTGTGGCCGGAGGCGTCACCGGTGGTGAACTCGAAGCGCAGGAACAGCAGGTTGCCGGTGATCTGATGATGCAGTCCGATCAGCTGCGCGTAGCGGCTGGTGCCGGCCACGATCGTCTGCAGTTGCGGTAGTTGACGTTCCAGCTCGCGTGTCGCGGTGAGCGCCGCGGCGGCGTCGTCGGCCTCCAGCAGGATGGAGCGGGTCATGCGGTCGTCGATCACGGTGGCGACGATGCCGCGGTCGAGCGCCGTGCTCAGGCGTGCGCCGCGCCGGACCGAGGGCCACAGCGGCGATTCGTAGGTGGCCAGCGGGACTTCGACATCCTCCTCGAACGCGCCCGAGATACGCAGGGGGCCTACCCATTCCAGTGGGATCGCGGCGTGTTCGCCTGTCGTCGCGGCGTGTTCGCCTGTTGTCATTGCCATACCCGTCCTTCCGAATACACGCTCAGCCGCAGGGGTTGTATCCGGGCCACGTCCCAGCGCTTTTCCACCTCCTCGATCTGGTCCTGATCGAGGGCGTCCGCGATCGCGATGCCGCAGTCCCCGCCACCGGCTCCCGAGGGTTTCCCCGCTGCCCGGGCGGCCTCGGCCGCCCAGCACAGCGCGTGCAGCCGGGGCGTCATGATGCCGATCCCCATGGCATCGTCGAAGGTGATGAGCCCGGTTCGGGCCCAGCGGATATCGCGTTTGATGAGGAACGGATTGTCGGCGATGAGATCCTCGATGAGCAGCCGGACCGTGGTCGCGGTGCTGGCGAGGAAACGCTCGTAGGGCTCCCCGCCGCTCTCCGGATCCAGCCGGCCGGCCAGGCGATGGGTGACGGCGGGCCGGCCGGTCCAGCCGACCAGCAATCGCACGCTGACCGGTTCGGGCAGATGCCGGATCGCCAGGCCCGGCCAGGGGGCATGCAGTGCGGAGAGCATGCCGTAGGCGGCGCGCTGCGAGTTGATCAGCCAGCGGTCCGGTGAGCTGTAGGCCAGCCAGCCGGTCCAGGTGGCGGCGGCCACGTCGGCGCCCGAGGCCTCGGGATGCACGGCCAGCGTGGCCAGCAGCGCCACCCGGTAGCGATCCTCGCGGGTCAGGTTCAGGCGGTAGAACCGGTCGAGCGCGGCGACGGTCGCCACGGTGACCGCGGCGCTCGAGCCGAGCCCGTACTTGCGGCCGTCCGGCTCGGCCAGTTCGCTGTGCACGACGAGGCGGAAGGACCTGGGGGACAGTTCCCGTTCGCCGAGCAACTCCTCGATGGCGTCGATGGCCGCGAGCACGAACGCGAAGGCGGCGATCGGGGCGCGCGCCCCGATCGGGATGAGCGACTGCCCGGATCGCCTGCACGCCAGCTCGACTCCGCCGTCCAGATCGGATTCGAGCAGCACCGTATCGAATTCGCCGTGCTCGGACAGCGAGACCGTGACGAAGCGGTCGACGGCCACCAGCACCGCGCAGTGCCCGGGCTCCAGCACGGCGTATTCCCCGGCGATGAACAGTTTCCCGGGGGCACGGCACACGATCATGCGCCACCGCCCGAGACCAGCGCGGCCCCCGGCCCGGGCCGCGCGATGAAGGTGCGGATGTGCTCGCCCGCCGCGCCCAGCGCGGCGGCCACGGCCACCGCATCGGATTCATGGCACAGCGCCACCACATTCGGGCCGGCGTCGACGGTCGCGTAGACGCACAGGCCCTGCTCACGCAGGTGCAGAATGCGATCGAGCACGGCAACCGACTTGGGCGAGAGGTACCGGATCGGCGGGCGCGCGGCCAGCATGGTGGCATGCATGCCCAGTGCGTTGTGCTCGGCGATCCGGCCGATCGCGTCCAGGTCCGCGCACCCCAAGGCGGCCCGGATGCCGGCTATGTCGGCGGCGCAGGTACTGGCCCAGACCAGATACAGCGGTGAGGTGCTCAGCGTGCGGTGCATGGCATCTCGGCTCGAGATCCGCTTGGCCCGGTCGTCGACGACCGTGATCACCATGGCGGGATCGAATTCCGAGGTGTACAGCTCCTCGGCGTAGGAGGAACGATCACCGTCCGCGCCCCACCCGGCCCCGGCATGCCACAGCACGAACCCGCCGTGCACCGAGCGGCACGCCGACCCCGAGCCGCGCCGGGCCAGCCGCGACAGGGTCGCGCGATCCGGGCGCAGCCCGTAGACCGTCGCCGCGGCCAGCGCCAGGGCGGCGAAACCGCTTGCGGAGGAGGCCAATCCGGCCCCGGTCGGCACCGAGTTGCGGGTGTGCACCACGGCATGACCGGAGGTGCCGGCGAGTTCGCGGATCAGGTCGAGGAAGCGGGCGATCCTGGCCCGAATGTGTTCGGGGGCAGGCTCTTCGCCGAAGGTGACGGTATCGGTGCGCGCGTGCGGGTCGATCGAGACAGTGGTGACGGTGGGGAAGATGTCCACCGTCATCGAAAGGCTGTCCGTCACCGGCAGAATGAGGGACTCGTCGCGCTTGCCCCAGTACTTGACCAGCGCGATATTGGGATGCGCGATGGCGGTCGCGTGATCCGGGGCCGATTCCACGGCAGCGGTGCGTGATTCGTGACCGGCGCCGGATTCGCGGCCGGTGTAGAGGATGCTCACGACGCACCGCCGAGCGTCGTGACCCAGGTGCGGATGGCGCCCGCCTCGGTCAGCGCGGCGCGAATTCGCTGCTGGCTCTCGGTATCCGGGTCGGCCAGCGCGATCACGCAACCGCCCAGACCGCCGCCGGTGAGCTTGGCGCCGTGGGCGCCGGCCCGCAGCGCGGCCTCGGCGAGATGATCCAGCCGGGGCAGGCTCACGCCCAGTCCGCCGAGCACGCGATGGAATTCGCTCAGGGCGCGACCGAGTTCGGCGATCCGGCCCGCACTCAGGAACTCGGCCGACTCCTCGACCAATTCCCTTGCGTGCGTCAATATCTCACTGCCCCGGCGTGGATCGGCGGCGAGCCGGGCCGCGACGGCGGCCACCGCCGGTCGCGTCTCGCCCCGGATGCCGGAGTCGGCGATGATCAGTCCGGCGCGCACCCCACAGGCGGCCGGGCGGCTCTCACCCCGCTCGAATCGGATCGGGTCCGTGGCGATGACCGCGGCGGTGTCGATCCCGCTGGCGCGCCCGTGCGCGATCCGCTCGCCGAACTGCACCGAGTCGTAGAGTTCCGCCGCATCGAGGTCCCGGCCGCAGAGCTGGGCCACGGCCCGCACGGCCGCGGCCGTGCAGGCGGCGCTGCCACCCAGGCCGCGGGCGGGCGGAATGCCGATGTGCAGGCGCAGATCCACGGTGGCGTCCGTGATTCCCCACCGCCGCAACAATTCCTGGACGGCCTGATCGGTGCCGGACCGTGTCGTGTCCGAGATGATCGGGGCCGTGGTCGTGTTGGTGCCGCCGAGATAGGCGATGGCGTCGATCTGCAAGCGGGGCACCGGAACCGCGATGGCCGGGGTGCCGTGCACGACGGTGTGCTCGCCGATCAGGATCACCTTCGCATGCGCGTGACCGGTGCCGCGCAGGCGCATTCCCCGGGAGTCGTCCATTGCGGTAATCCGTTGTGCCGCGGTCGCTTCAGAGTTGGCTGTCGTCATGACTACCGGTCCCGGTGAGCGACACGGTGTGCCAGCGCTTGCAGTTCCGCGGACCCGGAGTAGGCCGGGAGCGATTCGAAGGCCGCCGCCACCCGTTGCGCCGCATAGTGCAGTGTGGGCTCGGCGCCGCCGGCGGCATCCAGCAGCCGGGTGGCCGCCGCGACATCGGCTGGCGACATCGGTTCCCGCGCCCGGTACAGCCGGGCCAGGTGCCCGGCCTCCACGGAACCCGAACTCAGCACGCGCACAACCGGAAAGGTCCACTTGCGGCGCGCGAGATCGCTGCCCGCCGGCTTACCGGTCAGTGCCGGATCGCCCCAGATGCCGATGACATCGTCCACCAGCTGGAACCCGATCCCGACGGCCCGCCCGAAGGCATCCATGGCCTGCACGGTCGCCGCATCCGCGCCCGCGGTGAGCGCGCCCAGGGCACACGCGCAGCCCATCAGCGCGCCCGTCTTGCCCATCGACATCGAGAGGTAGTCGCCCACGGTCACTTCGCTGCGGGTCTCGAAGGCGCAGTCCAGATGCTGGCCCCGGCACAGTTCGATGATGGCATCGGCCAGGCGGAGCGCGGATTCGGTGATGGCACCCGCCGGGGCCCCGGCGACCAATACCTTGGCCGCGAGCGCGTGCAGGGTGTCGCCGACCAGAATCGCATTGGGCGCACCCCAGACCGTCCACACCGTGGGCCGGCCGTGCCGGATGGGATCGGCGTCGACGATATCGTCGTGCACCAGCGAGAAGTTGTGCAGCAGTTCGACCGCGGACGCGGCATGCGCGACATCGGCGGGTGCGCCGCCGCAGGCGTGCGCGGCGGCCACCGTCAGGGCCGGGCGCAGCGCCTTACCGGGCGGATTCGATGCCACGCGGCCCTGGGAGTCGAACCAGCCGAAGTGATAGCCGGTCATGACGTCGAGCGGCGGTGGCAGCGTCGCCACCGCGTTCCTGAGGATCGGGTCGATGAGGGCGCGGGCCTGCGCCAGTTGCCTCGAGGCCGAAGACCGTTGCACAGCCGATCCGGTAGCCAATGCGGGCATGCGGAGTCACCTCCAGAAGATCGGATTCACAGATGGGCGAATGTTCACCGTGCGGCCGAATGCCGTCCGTTCACGGTAGGAGAGCGGATCGCACGGCGTGCCAAAGTGTTCGATCACCAACGCGGAGTGGAAGCGGCCACCCCAACTTCTGTTGGTCTCCGGTCACAACTCCCGGCGCTGCGCCCAACGCAACAGACACGCCCCGGCGGCCATACCGCCGCCGAATCCGATCAGCAGCACCAGATCGCCGTCGGTGAACTCGGCGCTCGCCTGGTCGAGGGTGACCGCGATCGAGGCGCTGCCCATGTTGCCGAGGGCGTCGATGGTGCGGTGGATGCGGGTGTGGTCCAGTCCCGCCTTGTGCGCGAGGTCGTCGATCAGCCGCCCGTTGGGCTGGTGGGGCACAACGTGTTCGATATCGCCGAGTTCGAAGCCGGCCGCGTGCACCACCTCGCTGATCAGCGGCGGCAGGATGTCGAGCAGGAAGTCCGCGGTGGCGTGGCCGTCCATCTTGAAGTAGTGCGCACCAGCGTCGACGGTGGCGTGCGAGGCGGGGGATCGGCTGCCCCCGGCGGGCACCCCGAGCAGGTGGTGCATATTGCCGAAGCTGCGCAGCAGCACGCGCTCGATGCCGTACGGCCCGGGGACCGGGCCCACCACCGCGGCACCGGCGCCGTCGGCGAACAGCACCGCCGTGCGCGGATCACTGAAATCGAGTATGCGCGAATACACATCGGCGGCGATGACCAGCGCCCGCCCGCCCGGATGCAGGGTGAGCAGGGCGTGCGCGAGTTCGAGCGCGTAGACGAAGCCGCTGCACACCACATTGATATCGAGGCAGGCCGCGCGGTGCGCCTGCAGCGCGTGCTGGACCAGCGCGGCGGTCGGTGGCTGCGGTGAATCACCGGTGGAGGTGGAGACGATCAGGTAATCGATATCGTTCTCGGACAAGCGCGCCGCGGTGAGCGCGCGCCGCCCGGCGAGGACGGCGAGATCCGAGGCCGCCTGGTCGGGGGCGGCGTAGCGCCGGCTTCTGATCTGTGTCTTGAGTTCTATCCATTCTGGCGAAGTGCCTGTCCGCGCGGCCAATTCGGCATTGGAGATCGTACGGTCCGGAACATAGGAACCGGTCGATATGATCCCGATCGATTGCTGAATCATGCCTTCCGACGCTAAGGGTCCGGGACCCGGATCATCCAACGCTGGTTGTGGCCATGTTCAGCAGGTCGATGCACCGCGCGGGGCATGGAGAATGGTTGGTCCGGCGTAATCGGTCAGGTCCCATTCGGCGATGACCCGGTCGGTCGGGGCGTCCGCGGCCGCGCCGTACATGTCCGGCACGAACTGCTGCGCAGCGGCTCCGATGACATCGAGGTAGAAGTGGGCGTTGCGGGTATCGACCGGGTCGAAGGCCCAGCGGACGGTCAGCAATCCGCGCGCCAGCGCGAAATCCGCGAGCGCTCCCATCATGGTGCGGCCGATACGGTTTCCCTGATGCTCCGGATGCACGACTATCAATTGCAGATAAAGATAAGGCGGGGTCCAGGAGTCGGGGAGACAGGGAAATCCATAGGCGAAACCGACCAGTTCGGATCCGATCCGGGCGCCGAATACGAAGCCGTGATTGTTCGCCAATCCGGTGAGCAAGCGCGGGCCGAGCGTGCAATCCGCCGGCGGCACCCGGAAGACATTCCGATACAGCGCGATTCCCTCGGATATTTCCGCCGGATCGCGGAATTGATATATCCGGGGCTCGGTCGTCGGCGAAAACCGTGGCGGACAATCCATGCGGCGATCATAGCGGCGGTCTTTCCGCATCCGAAGCGCACCATCGAGAGGGAGCAATGATGTTCGACACCGTGATTCGCGCCGGCAGTGTGCTCGATGGCTCCGGACGGACGGCCTATCCGGCCGATATCGGCATCGCCGGCGGGAAGGTCACCGCCGTGGGCGGTTTGGCGGCGGCCCGCGGACGGCGCGAGATCGATGCGCGGGGCCGGCTGGTCGCGCCCGGCTTCGTCGACGCCCACGTGCACGCGGACGCCCGCATCCTCGACGCGGACGTACAACTCGCGGCCCTGCGACAAGGCATCACCACCATGATCCTGGGCCAGGACGGGCTGTCCTTCGCACCCGCCGATGCCGAGACCCTGGACTGGGTGGGCAGCTACTTCGCCGGCGTCAACGGCCGCCATCGCACCCTCGAGGTACCCGCGAACGGGCGGGTGGGGGTCGCGCGCCTGCTGGCGACCTATCGCGGTTCCACCGCGCTGAACACGGCATATCTCGCCCCGCACGGCACGATCCGGCGATTGGTCATGGGCGGGCGGGACTATCGCGCCTCCGGCGCGGAGACGGCCCGCATGCGCGACCTGGTCGGCGGGGCGCTGGCCGACGGCGCCATCGGCCTGTCGAGCGGACTGGGATATCTGCCCGGCCGCTACGCCGACGCCGCCGAACTCACCGAACTCTGCAAGCCGCTGGCCGCCCGGGGCCTGCCATACGTCACCCATATGCGCGGCTACGAGGAGCGGGCCGGCATCGGCATGGCGGAAGCGGTCGCGATCGGCTGCGGCGCAGGGGTTCCCGTGCACATCTCGCACTATCACGGCCCCGCGCGTTCGCTCATCGCGCTGCTCGGGCAGGCTCGTGCGAATCGTGCGGACGTCTCGTTCGACAGTTATCCGTATCTGAAGGGCGCCAGCGTCCTGACCGCCGTCCTGCCCGAATGGCTGCCCAGCGGCGATCCCGAACGGCTGTGTGACGTGCTGTCGGACAGTCGTATTCGGCATCGCCTGACGGTCGAGATGGGTCCGGACCGATCGGCCCGGGTGACCTTGGCGCATATCCCGGAAGCCCGTTTCTCCTGGGCCGAGGGCCTGACCCTGCCCTGCGCCGCCGAGCGCGCCGGGCTGACCGTCGGGGAGCTGTGCGCCGAACTGCTCATCGCCACGCGCGCCGAGACCGCCATGGTCTTCGACTATCCGGCCACCACCACGATCGACGATATGCGCGCGCTCGCAGCCGATTCCGCGCATGTCGGCGGCTCGGACGGCATCTACATCGGCGGGCGCCCGCATCCGCGCGGATACGGGGCCTTCGCGCGATTCCTGCGCGGGCAGGTCCGCGAGTGGGGGGATTGGTCCTGGGCGGACGCGATCGCGCATCTCTCGACCCGGCCCGCCGAACGATTCCGGTTGCCGCAGCGCGGCCGGCTGGCGCCCGGATATGCCGCCGATGTCATTGTCATCGATCCGAATACCGTGGCCGATCGCGCCGAATACCACAATCCGCGGGAGTTGGCCGTGGGTATCGATGATGTTCTGGTAGCGGGGATTCCGGTGCTGCGCGCGGGCGCACTCACCGGCGCCACACCCGGATCGCCCCTTTGCCCGAACTGACCGACACGCCCGGACCGCCACCGCGCCCGAATGGAGACTGTGCCCAAACCGATACTTCCATGTCGCCGCGCGTGCCCGAATGGTGATGTCACCATTGGCTTTCGTGACGCCGAAAATGGGTGGACAGACGGTGGGTCAACGGCTCGAATTCCGCCGGCGGCGTCGCGGCCTATCCCGGAAGGTGGTGGCGAATCTGGTTGGGCGCAGCGAGGAATGGCTCAGACTCGTCGAATCCGGACAACGCAAACTGGACAGCCTTGAAGTATTGGCCCGGCTGGCCGAAGTGCTGCAGATCGACGACGTCACCGAATTGATCGACTGGCCCTCCCGGGTGATTCCACACACGAATGTCGAACCCCACGAATGCCTTCGCGAACTGCGCGAGGTCATCATCGATCACCCCGCCTTGCGAATCCGGAGCAATCGCCCGGTCGACGACTACGACCAGGCCGTGCTGACCGCCGACCTGCGCACCTGCCGCCAGGTGTGGACGGGTTCGGCACAACGGTATTCACAGCTCACCCGCACGCTCCCCGATGTCATCGAGGCCGCCCGCTCGGCCCGCTGGCAGCTGCAGAACCTGGAGACCGCCGACCAGCTCGTCGAGGCGTATCACATTGCCCGCCACCTGCTCAGCGCCTGCGGCGACCACAGCATGGCCGCCACCGTCGCCGACCGCGCCATGGGCACCGCGGCGCAGGTCCATCAGCCGCTGCTGATCGCCGCCAGCGCCTGGCACGTCGCCACCGCCCTGCTGCACTCCGGGCATCCGGTCGAGAGCCACGACTACGCTCTGGCGGCCGCCTGCCGACTAACCGAAACCGGGCTGTCCACGCCGGATTCGGACATCATCGACGCCGCCCTGCGCCTGCTGGCCTCGCACGCCGCGGCCGTGGCCGGCGACCTCACCGAATCGGCGGGACTGCTCAGCGAGGCCAAGACCCGCGCCGTGAGCTTCGGCGCCGACCGCACCGCGCGCGGAATCCCCTTCGGCCCCAGCGAGGTCGGCATCACGACGGTGGAAATGGCGCTGGCGCAGCACGATCCGGATCAGGCCATCCGGCTGGCGCCGGCGGTGCCGCTCTTCGAGGGGCAATCCTACGAACGCCGCGCCGCCTATCACATCTGCCAGGCTCGCGCCTACGTCCTGCGCCGCGAGGACGCCGAGGCCACCCTGGCTTTGATGAAGATCGCCAATGTCAGCCCGGAGGACATCCGCTACGACGCCGAGGCGCATCACTGCGTCCAGCATCTGCTCCGCCGCGACAATTACCTCACCCGAACGGAAGTCGGCTATCTGGCCAAGCTCGCGGGCATCTCACGCTGAGGGAGGGTCCGTGGGCAGCAGGCTCGGCCGGCCGGTCCAGTCGGGCGGGCGGTTGCCGAGGAAGGCGCGCATGCCCTCACGCGCATCGTCATGCTCCATCAGCAGCAGGTGCAACTCGGTTTCGGCGGCGGCCGTGCGCTGTTCGTCGTTCTCGAAGGCGGACCAGAGCAGGCGTTTGCTGGCCGCCACCGCCAAAGGCGCGGTGTGCTCGGCGATATCGCGGGCGATCGCCAGCGCCGCGTCGAGGACCTCCGCCGCGGGCAGGACCTCCAGGCACAGACCCATGTCGGCGGCCCGCCGGCCGTCGATGGTGGCGCCGGTCAGCAGCAGGTAGGCGGCGCGGGACATACCGACCAGTCGCGGCAGCGTCCAATGCGAACAGGCGTCACCGATCATGCCCCGGCGCACCTGCACCACACCGTATTTGGCGTCCGCGGCCATGATGCGCAGATCGCACTGCAGAGCCAAGGTGAGGCCGATGCCCACGGCATGACCGTTGACGGCCGCGATCACCGGCTTGCGTACCCGCCACGCCGGCATCTCGACACCGGCGGCGCTGAACTCCGCACCCGGCTCGGTGAAGGTGCGCTCACCCGTCGTGAGGTCGGCGCCCGCACAGAACGCGGGCGGGGTACCGGTGAGCACGACGGCCCGGATGTCGTCGTCGGCATCGCAGCGCCGGTAGGCGTCGGCGAGTTCCACGCCCATCTCGCGGGTGAAGGCATTGCGGCGGTCCGGGCGATGCAGCGTCACCGTCGCGATACGCGCGCTGACCTCGAATCGGATTGTCCGGTATTCGGTCATCATGACCGCAGGGCCGTGCGCAGGGCGGCGATGTCCCGGTGTTCCGGGGTGTAGCCGGGGAAGTAGACGCACACTCGATCGGCCACGTCACCGTAGCGGCGGAGGATCTCGGCCGCGCACTGTTGCGGAGTGCCGGTGACCGCGACCGCGGACAGCAGCGAATCGTCGATCAGCTCCGCCATTCGATCCGCGGCGCCCTGCTTCGCGAGCGCGTACAGCCGCGGCTGCAACTCGGCCCGGCCCTCGACCTCGAGGACCGGGGCGTAGGCCGGAGTCGAACCGTAGAAGGCGATCAGTTCGCGCACACCGGCTTCGGCCCGGGTGCGTTGTTCCGGGGTGCTGCCCATGGCGGCCATCACCTGCGGCACGATCGTGAAATCCGCGGCCGCCCTGCCCTCCCGATCCAGACCCGCGTGCACGGCGGTCAGTGTGCGCTCCTGGAAATGCCGCTCGGTGTGGAACGGCATCACCAGCAGCCCATCGGCCACCTCGGCCGCCGTGCGCACCATGATCGGTCCGGAGCCGCCCATCAGAATCGGCGGGATTCCCATCGGATTCGGGCCCGGATCGAAGGCCGCGGGCATGAACGTGTGCGTCGTGAATTCGCCACGGAAATCCAGTGGTTCACCGGTCTGCCAGGCCGTGAGCACGGCCCGCACCGCCGACACGAACTCACCCAGCCGTGCCGCGGGCTTGGACCAGGTTGCGCCATAACGCTTTTCGATATGCGTCCGGACCTGCGACCCCAGTCCGAGCCGGAAACGGCCGCCGCTCAACAGCTGCAGGTCGTAGGCCGCGTGCGCCACCTGCAGCGGGCTGCGCGGAAAGGCCACCGCGACATTCGTCATGATGTCCACCGGTACCGCCGCCGCGACCACCGCGAGCGGTACGAAGACATCATGGCGGCCCTCGAAGGTGAACAGCCCGTCGATCCCGAGCCCGGCCAGATCGGTTGCCCTGGAGAGCAATTGATCCGGCCGGGCATCGAGCTGGATATCCAGACGCATCGATCCACTAGAACACAGCGGCCGCACGTCGAGCGGGGCCGGTACCACCCAGTGGAACTCGGCTGGCTCAGCGCAGTCGCGCGGTCGAGTCCGGGGCCTCGGCGGCCAGGAAATCCCAGGCCGCGAGCGGTCCCACGATGCGCAGCTGCGCGCGCTGCTGCCACTCCTCGGCGAAACTGTTCACGATGTGCAGCAGTTCGTCTTGCTTGTCGAACGGGATCAGCACGGCGATATCGGCCAGCTCCGCGGCGTGGCTGGGCGGGCGCACCGAGATCTGCCCGGTCAGCTGCGACAGTGCCCGCTGCAGGATCTCACTGTCGGCGTGGCGCTGTTCCTCGGCCGTCGTACCGGTGGGCAGCTCGAGGTACTGGGCCTGCACCAGATATTCGGCCCGCCCGAACAATTGGCCCAGCGCCGCATGGAAGCGTTCCTCGTTCGGCGCGAGCAGGCTCTCGTCCACGGCCTTGTCGTCGGGCAGTGCGGAGCCGAATCGCATGGGAATGATGGGTCCCTGCGTGACCAGGGCGTCCACGATATTCGCGAAACCCCGGATGTCCTCGGCCTGATCCAGCGGCTGCCCGGCCGGCACCTCGCTGACCAGCGCCGCGATCGGCCCGTGCGTGACGGTGCGGACCGGGGTGGGGGCGCGGCCGATACCGTCTGCCGCCAGCCGCGTTTCGGCCGGCACGATGGCGTAGATCAGCAGCGCCGTCGTCGAATCGGATGGGGTACGAGCGGCTTCCGAGGGGGTGTTCGCGGTGCTCATGACTCTGAACCAACTCCTTGTGTTGTCGTTGTTCGCCTTACCGGGGCGCCTACCCGGTCGCGACGCAGACATGCACCGAAGCCCGCTTTTTCTCGTTGCGGCGTGGAGTCAGCTGTTGTCGCCGCTGCGGCTGACCTCGTAGCCCAGCAGCCGTTCGGCCTCTTCGATACCGCCCTGGAGATCACCGACCGCGTTCATCTTGGACAGGTCCAGACCGATGGCGACCAGGGTGAGGGCGATCTTCGAGGACATGCCGGTGATGATCACGCTCGCGCCCATCAGACCGGAGGCGTCGACGGTCTGCACCAGATGGTTGGCGACGGTGGAATCGATTTCGGGCACACCGGTGATATCGATGACGACGACCTTGGCGCGATTGGCGCGAATCGCGCGCAGCAACTGCTCGGTCAGCTGTCTGGCTCGCTGACCGTCCAGCACGCCGATGATCGGGAGGATGAGCAATTGCTCACGCACCTGCAGCACCGGGGTGGAGAGCTCGCGAATGGCTTCCTGCTGCTGGCGGATGATGCGCTCGCGCTCGTCGACGAAGGAGACGCCCACGGTATTGGCGATGCGGTTGGCGGCGGGCTCGTAGGCGTCGAGAATGCGGTTGAGCACCTCGAAGTCGGATTGGTACTTCTGGAACAGCGAGCGCGCCAGCACATCTCGCAGCAACAGCACGATACCGAGCACCTCGTCGGTTTCCACGCCCCGCGGAATGATGCGCTCGGACAGGTCGCGCGCGTAATCCTGCAGTGCCTCCACCGAACCGGTCTCCAGCACCGCGACGTAATTGTCGTAGACCGAGGTCGCTTCGGAGAACATCTCGTCGGGCGTCATCGCGGTGAGCAGCTGGGCGCTGGTAATGCGCCGCGCCCACTCTTCCCGAAGGACCGTCCGGTTCTGCCGCAGATGCTGCACCAATTCCGACAGCAGCCCCGTGCTGTCGCCATTGGGACTGATATCGAGGCGGTCCGAGACGATCGATACGTCGGACAAGGCATGCCTTTCAGCGGATGCCACACCGACGGGGCCGGCATGGAAAGTCGACGGTAGCCAGCCGTGTTCTCGACCGGCATGCACCAGGGTGAAATCGTATACCCGGCATGCCGAATTGTGGTATCCGATCCAGCGAAGTCAAAGGTCCGGCGGCGCGGGAGCCGCTGTGCCGCCGGTCCGCCTCACAGATACGGGCGCGGCAGGGGCGGGCGTAGCGGGTCGAGAGAACGGGTAGCGGGACCCTCCAACCGGGTGCCGTCGGCGGCGAATCGGGAGCCGTGCAGCGGGCAATCCCAGGACTTCTCGGCCGGATTCCAGGTGACGATGCCGGCCAGATGCGGGCAGACCGCGGAGACCGTGGTGGTCGTGCCGTCGACGGTGCAGGTCGCCGCCGGGCGGGGGATGCCGCGCTCCACCCGGCCCTCGCCCTCGGCCGGTGCGGCCGAGCTACCACCCGAACGCGCCGTGCGCAGCCAGCCGGACGAGAAGTCAAGGGCGACAGTTGCATTGGCGCGAATGGCGGCGGGAACGGCTTTCAGCTCGTCCGGACGCCAGGTATCGAAGGCCGCGGCCCAGTCCGGTGATTTACCGGTGATGCGGCCGACCATGACATGGGCCGCGGCAACGGCATTGGTCAGACCCCATTTCGCATAGCCGGTTCCGAGCAGAATGCCGTCGCGGCCCGGCAGCAGCGGCCCGGCGTAGGGGAGTCCGCCGATCGGAGCGTAATCCTGTGCGGACCAGCTGGTCAGCGGCTCCGCATCCGGGAAGTACCGCCGGGTCCACGAATCCAGATCCGCGGCACACGCATCGGTGCGATCCGCGCGGCCGACCACATGACCATTGCCGCCCACCAGGAGAATGTCGCCATCCGCGTCCGGGACCGTACGAACCGACCGGGTGGGTGCGCCGGCGGTGACGAACATGTCCCCGAGCAGCGGTCCCGCCGAGCGATAGGCCGCCAGATACGAGCGCTGCGGCGTCAGCCGCGCGAAGAAGCCGCTGCGATCCAGAATCGGTGTGCCGGTGGCGAGAACGACCGTGCCCGCGCGCACCGGGCCGTGCTCGGTGACGACCGCGTGGTCCGGGCCATCGCCGTGCACGCCCTGCACCGTGCTGGATTCGTAGATCGTCACCGAATTCGATTCGACATCGGCGGCCAAGGCGGCCAGCAGCGCCATCGGATTCAGCTGCGCCTGTGCGGGCAGCCGCACCGCGTCCCGTGCCGGGAACGGCGCATCCAGCTGCCCGACGAACTCCACGGGCAGTCCCGCGGCGTGCAGCACCTCGAATTCCCGCCGGACAGCGGCCGATTCCCGATCGGATCGCGCATAGGTGACCGCGTCGGCCTCCTGACAGGCGATGCCGTGCGTGCCGCAGTATTCCAGCAGCCACTGCTGGGCGGCATGATTCGCGTCCAGATAGGTACGCAGAATCTCGGTGGAATTGCCGCGCCGTATTCGCTGTGCCCGAATGCCCTGCAACAAACTGACTTTGGCAGTGCTGGAACCGGTGGTGCCGTCGCCGATCCGCCGCCCCTCCACGACGGCGACCTCGATTCCGTTCTCGGCCAGCAGAAGTGTCGTGACCAGGCCGGTGAGGCCGCCACCGATCACGACCACGTCGTAACGCAGTCCCGGTGTCACACGCAACCGGGCGGGTGTAGGCAGGCCGATTTTCCAGACTGATGTCATGGACCGGCAATAACCCCGACCGGTCGGACGAAACACCAGGGGATCCCGCGCGTCAGCGCGCCATATGAACCCGGAACAGCGCTCACAGCAGCGGCGAAGCGGATAATTCCCACTGTGATGCACGGTGGTGAGGTCTCGCCCGATGAGGCGCAGGCGTTCGAGCAGGTGATGGGTGGGCCCGGTTGTGCCCAGACGATCGGCAGCTTCCGCTTCTGGTTCGACGATCAGCGGTGGGAATGGTCCGATGAGTTGGCCGAAATGCACGGGTATCGGCCCGGGACGGTGAATCCGACCACCGAACTGCTGCTGACGCACAAGCACCCCGAGGACCGGGTGCAGGTCGCGAACACGATCGACCGGTCGGTACAGGACGCCGAGCCGTTCTGCAGCCGCCACCGCATCGTGGACACCGGCGGCGAAGTCCATCATGTGATCGTCGTCGGCGATCAGATGCTCGACGACGACGGCCGGGTCGTCGGCACCGCCGGCTACTACATCGACGTGACAGAGACGCTGGCCGAACAGCGGCAGGAGACCCTGGACGACGAGCTGCCCGAGCTGTTCGCGGCCCGCGCGGTGATCGAACAGGCCAAGGGCGCCTTGCGCTTGGTCTATGGCATCAGCGCCGAGCAGGCCTTCCGGGTACTGACCTGGCGGTCGCAGGAGACCAATACGAAACTGCGGGCGCTCGCCGAACAGCTGGTGGAGGAGCTCGGGTCCTTCACCGACTCCACCGCCTCGCTGCGGACCCGGTTCGACCATCTGCTGCTGACGGTGCACGAGCGCGTCGACGGGAGCGATGGCCGATGACGAAATCGACCCGCGATTCGCTCCGCATCCAGATATCAGCGGACGCAGCGCAATTCGGCATGCCGCGCGGGAAATAACACCGGATACGTTCGACGACAGCCGCGGTGGGTACCCGATACTCGTGCAGTTCAGCCGAGTACGGAGTGACGCCGATGACGGGTGACAGCTACGACGATATCGAGCCGCTGCTGAAAGCGCTTGCCGTCGCCGCGGAGAACGGTGCTCCCGAGCGAGATACCTTGCGGGAGGAAGCAATACGCCGATGCCTGCCCCTGGCCGACCACATCGCGCGCAAGTTCTCCGGCCGCGGCGAAGCCTACGAGGACCTGCTACAGGTCGCGCGGCTCGGCATGGTGCAGTCCATCGACCGCTTCGACGTCGCCCGCGGTTCGCGGTTCCTGTCCTTCGCGGTGCCGACCATCATGGGTGAGGTGCGGCGCTACTTCCGCGACAACACCTGGGCGGTGCGGGTACCGCGACGGGTCAAGGAAACCCAGAACCGGCTCGGCAGCACCATCGAAACCCTGGCCCAGCGGCTCGGACGCATGCCCAAGGCCCGCGAACTGGCCGCCGAACTCGGCGTGGACCGGCCCGAGATCACCCAGGCGCTGCTCGCCTCCAACGCCTATCAGAGCTCCTCGCTCGACGCGGTCGCGCCCGACGAGGGCGAGAACACGCCGCTCGCGCTGCTGGACGCGCTGGGCGAGGAAGAGCCGAACTACGAACTGGTCGATCAGTTCCTCGCGGTGCGGCCGCTCATCGAGGAACTGCCGACCCGCGAACGACGGGTGCTGGTCATGCGGTTCTTCGAATCGAAGACCCAGAGCCAGATTGCCGAGCAGCTCGGCGTCTCGCAGATGCAGGTCTCGCGCATTCTCACCAGAACCCTCAACTGGCTCCGCGAGGAATCACTCCGGGACTGACAACCGTCGTATCGGGTACTGCCCGTGCGGAAACGCACCGAGGTGGAGTCATGAGCGACGAGAACGACTGGGTGGGCAGACCGGAACCTGCCGACGAACCCGAACCCATTCTGGAGGCGGAAGCCGAGGCCGCCGAACAGGCCAGCGACGAACACCCCCTCGGGAAGCCCGGACGGAAGTTCGACCGGCGCTCGCCGTTCATGCTCGGATTGGCCGGTGCCGCAGGCGTTCTCGTCGCCTTGGCGGGTGTTCGCGCCCTGCTCGCCGCACGGGAGGCACTGCTGCTCGTGGTGGCGGCGATGTTCCTCGCCATCGGCATCGAACCCGCGATCTCCTGGCTGGTGCGGCATCGATTCCGGCGCACGGTGGCCGTGGCACTGGTGTATGTGATCGTGCTGGCCGGACTCGGCGGATTCCTGTTCGCGGCGATCACGCCGCTCATCGCGCAGGCACAGGCGCTGATCGCGCACGGGCCCGACCGGCTGCAGCATCTGGAACGGACGTATCCGCTGGTGCGGTCGCTGGACCAGCGGTTCCAGCTCGATCAGAAACTGCGGCAAGGGCTGGGCAATGACTTCGGGCCGGTGTCGCGCGGCGTGGTGGGTGCGGGGCGAATCGTATTCAGCGCCTTGACCAGTACCGTCATCGTGGCGGTGCTGACCGCGTACTTCTCGGCGAACTTCCCCAGCCTGCGCGCGAATCTGTATCGGCTCTTCCCGGCTTCGCGGCGGCCGCGCGCAATCCTCATCGGGGACGCCATCTTCGCGAAGGTCGGCGGGTATGTGCTGGGCAATCTGCTGATCTCACTGGTCACCGGCACCCTGACCTTCGTCTGGCTCACCGCGTTCCGGGTGCCCTTCCCGCTCGTGCTCGCGGTACTGGTGGCGCTGCTCGATCTGATCCCCATGATCGGATCCACCCTCGCCGGCCTGATCATCGCGGTGGTCGCGCTGACCGTCTCACTTCCGGTGTGCCTGGCCACTATCGGGTTCTTTCTCGCCCTGCGGCTGCTCGAGGACTACCTGCTCGCACCGCGCATCATCGGCCGCACCGTGCGCGTACCGGCGGTGGTGACCGTGGTGTCCGTCCTGATCGGTGGCGCGCTGCTCGGCGTCCTGGGCGCGCTCATCGCGATCCCGCTGGCCGCGGCGGTCCTGCTGCTGGTGCAGGAGATGCTCTTTCCGCGCCTGGACGCGGAGCCACCGGCCCACGACAGCTGAAATCCCCGGCCCTGCACCAGGACCGGGGAAATCGAGCGATCGTCAGCGCACGCGCGATGCCGCGTCGCGAGTCGCCTCGCGCGTGGCGTCGGCCAGCTGTTCGCCGCGCTCGCGTGCTACATCCGCGAGCTGTTCGCCGCGCTCGCGGGCCACCTCGGCCAGTTGCTCGCTACGCTCACGTGCGACTTCCGCGAACTGTCCGCCGCGCTCGCGGGCGATTTCGGCGACCTGTCCGCCACGTTCCAGGGCTGCGTCGAGGAGCTTTCCGCCCCGGTCGGCCGCTACCGTACCCACCTGGGCGCCGAGATCGCGGGTGACCTCGACGAGCTTTCCGCCCTGATCCCGCAGTGCGGCACCGAGTTCGGGGCCGTGGTCCTTCGCGAAGTCGGCGATATCGGCCAAACGCTCACGCGGCGGCGAGGATTCATTGCGGAGGCGCGAAACCGCCCGCCGCCCACGCCAGCCCAGCGAGGGCCGGCCCTCGCGGTCGGTGGAGGCGATCAGCAGGCCGCCGAGCAGGCTCGCATCCTTGAGCAGGGAAGTGCGTTTCGCGGCCCGCCGCTCCGGGCTCTGCTCGCTCCAGTAATCGTCCTCGGTCAGTGCGGAGGGAATGATGGTCGCGGCGAGCACGACCGCCGAGAGCCGCGGTAGTTTGCCCAGTGCGAGCAGCGCCCCGCCGCCGATCCGGATCGCGGCATTGATCCGGACCGCCTGCAGCGGGTCGTCGGGCAGATAGGCCGCCAGCTTGGGCGGCAGCCGCGTCTCCCCGCGGTGTACGAGTTCCGTCGCCGCCTTCGCCCGCGGTTCGGGATTGGTCAGCGTATCGATTCCGTCGACGACGAAAACCGCCGCCAACAGGGGATGAGCAACTCGCCGCAGCATGATGAGTCCTTTCCGGGAGGTCGCGCGTCCGTATGTCGTCCTCACGCACTACCCGGTCGGGCCGCTGGTATTCACACAGTGCGCGGCCGGATTCCGGCGGGGCGATGCTCGAGGGCCGCCTTGATCCGCCGCAAGGTGTTGTTGAGGCCTTCTTCCATCTCGATATCGAAGGTCTCCTCGCCGCCGAGCCAGTGATCGACGATGGTGTACGAGATCCACTTGGTGCCGTGCGGGGGCACCGTGCGGCGGTGGACGACGGTGGAACCGGTTGCGGTGGGCGTGATTTCGAAATGCCACACGCTGTCGTTGGACAGGGTGCGGAACGCGATGGCGTGACCGGGCTCGAAACGCTCGATCCTGGAGACGGTGGGCCAGTAGCGGCGGCCGCGATGGTTCATATTGACGGTGAGGGCGCCGACCCTGACCCGGCCCAGCGGCCGCATCAGCCGGCACTGGTCACTCCATTCGGGCATGCGCTTCAGATCGGAGACAATGCCCCAGACCTGTTCGGGCGCTGCGTCGATATCGATGGACGCGGTCAGATTCTTCTTGGTCACGGGAACCCCCTGAGTGGGTGAGGTGTGGCTGTCGATGCCAGCCGTGCAATCCGATGATGATTCTAGTAATCACTTGATGGCATGGTCAATGCCTGGCGGGCCGCGCTCGGACGCCGGGCGATAATGGCCGAATGCCGAAACGAACTCCGCCGAAGACCGAGCGAACGCCGTCACCCGACGCCGTCACCGCAGCGGGGGAGAGCGGCGGATCCACCCGCGAGCGACTGCTGAACTCCGCCCTGAAGCTGTTCGCGGACAAGGGCTTCGCGGGCACCACCGTCGGCGATATCGAAGGCGACGCCGGCCTGGCGCCCCGCGGCGGCGGCTTCTACCGGCACTTCCAGTCCAAGGAGGAAGTGCTCGCCGCGGCGGTGGACACCCACATCCGCGAGATCTCGCAGGGCCAGGCGGCCGTGCTCGGGCTACTGCCGCTGGGCGATCTCCGGTCCGAACTGACCCTTGTCTGCCGCTGGCTGCTGGGTGCGATCGAACAGCAGCGCGACCTGTTCCGCGTGGTGGAACGCGACGGCGATCGATTCCCGGAGTTGCGTGACCACTTCCGCGTCAACCTCATCGACGCCGCGCACCTGGCGGCCGTGCAGTTCACCAGCCGCTGGGCGGCCGAGACCAGCCACCCCGCCCGGGATCCGGAAGCCTCCGCCGCCGTCATGATCGGCGCGGTCTTCAACTACGCGCGCACGCAATGGACGTATTCGCAGCCCCCGCTCGGCGTCGACCGGGATCGATTCGTCACCACCTGGGTGGACTACTGCTACGACCTGATGTCCGGGACCTCCGGCCAGGCATAATCGGAGCGATAGCAATACTGCATGAAATGGGTCACGTCGACGCCTGTCACCTTGACTAATTTTTTAGTCAGGACCTAGAGTCCTGGTCTGCGAGGGGCGAACAGAGGAGACATGGAAATGCGACGACGGACGTTCGTCCAGACTTCTATGGCCGCGCTCGGCAGTGTGCTGCTCGCCGCTTGCAACGACAAGAGCCTGCCGTTCGGCAGCGGCGGCCCCAGCGGCGAGCACGACGACGGAAGGACCTGGCTGATGCCCGACGAGGGACAGCCGCACACCCGCACCTGGATGGCCTTCGCCGCCGGCGAACGCATCTGGGGCGCGAACCTGGTGCCCGAGGTGCAACGCAACCTGGCCGGCATCGCCACCACCATCGCCCGGTTCGAGCCGGTGTCCATGCTGGTCTCCCCGGGGCAGATGGGGCAGGCCAAGACGCTCATCGGCGACGCGAACGTGCAACTGATCGCCGCCGAACTCGACGATCTCTGGATGCGCGATACCGGACCGGTGTTCGTGAAGAACGGAAACACCAAGGCCGGCGTGGATTTCAACTTCAACGGCTGGGGTGGCAAGCAGCAGCACCGCAATGACGCCAAGGTGGCCCAATTCGTCACCGGCCGTGCGGGAGTCGAGACGGTGCACACCGATCTGGTGCTCGAGGGCGGCGCGCTGGAGGTCGACGGACAGGGCACCGCGATCATCACCGAGAGCTGTGTGCTCAACAACAATCGCAACCGCGGCTGGAAGAAACAGGATGTCGAGGCCGAACTCGACCACCTGCTGGGCGTCAAGAAGGTGATCTGGCTGCCGGGCATCGCCGGCCAGGACATCACCGACGGCCACACCGACTTCTACGCCCGCTTCGCGAGCCCGGGCGTGGTGGTGGCCGGACTCGAAAACGACCCGGACTCTTTCGATTACGACGTGACGCGCCGCCACCTCGACATCCTGCACGCGGCCACCGATGTGCACGGCAGCGCGCTGCAGGTCGAGGTGCTCGAAGGTCCCTCGACGGTGCGGGAGAAGTTCGCCGACGAGGATTTCGCCGCCGGATATATCAACTTCTACGTCTGCAACGGCGCGGTCATCGGCCCCGAATTCGGTGATCCGGACACCGACACCGCCGCGAAATCGACGCTGGAGCGCCTGTTCCCGGGGCGTCAGGTGGTGCAGATCAATATCGACGGCATCGCCGCCGGCGGTGGTGGCATCCATTGCACCACCCAGCAAGAGCCCGCCTAGCCGGCTCACCCCTACTGTGAGGAACCGTGTCGGAACGTCGAACCCAGATCCTGGAAGCCGCAGTCCGTGTCATCGCGCAGGATGGCGTGCGCGGACTGCGGATAGAGAAGCTCGCCGCCGCGGCCGAAGTGTCCACGGCATTGATCTACTACCACTTCAAGGATCGGGCCGGCGTTCTGCACGCGGCCCTCGAGCACATCAACCACCGGGCGCAGGGCTATACCGACAGGGCCTTCGCCGAGATCGCCGATCCGCGCACGCAGGTGGCGCGGATGCTGCTGCTCGAACTGCAGGACAGCGACGAGGTGCGCGAAACCAGTATCGCCTGGGGGGAATTGCGTGCCAGCGCGGTCTTCAACCCCGACCTGCGTGACCCCCTGCGCAGCACCACGCAGTCCTGGAACGCCGATGTCGAACTGCTCATCCGCCAGGCGCAGGACTCCGGCGCGGTCGGTCCCGGCGTCGATGCCGCCGCGGCCGCCATACGGCTCACCGCCCTCGTCGAAGGGCTCAGCGAACGCTGGCACAGCGCCTCGATCACCCTGGATGCGGCGCGTCAACTCCTCACCGGCGCAATAGATCTCGAACTTCGCGCCTGATACCCCGAGCCCATAGATCGAATCTATGGGTACATCGGTTCGCAGTGGCTACCTCAC
The DNA here is from genome assembly GCF_044386975.1 of Nocardia sp. NPDC020380. Taxonomy (NCBI): domain Bacteria; kingdom Bacillati; phylum Actinomycetota; class Actinomycetes; order Mycobacteriales; family Nocardiaceae; genus Nocardia; species Nocardia sp. NPDC020380. The sequence continues at coordinate 132,498 of NZ_JBIRVQ010000013.1, forward strand.
GGCAACGCGCGCGGGCAGAGTCGAGGGTGAAACAGGAATCCGATGAAATCAGGTCGTTGTGTACACCCTACTTTTTGCGTTGATCGTGCTGTGCGTGGTGGGCGTGGTCCGAAATTGGCCGCAGCCCAAGGTGATGGCATTGTGCTCGGGCACATTGGCACTGGCGGTGCTGGCTTTTCTGCCGCACGTCGTGGGCCGGTCGTTCGGAATCGGACTGTGAGGCGCGAGATGAGCAGCCTTTCGCATCGACTCGGTTTGTGGTTCGCACACGCTTATGTGCTCGGTATCTGCGGCACCCTGGCCGGAGCGTATTTCTTCCAGTTCGGGTTGTGGGAGTACCCGTGCCCGATGTGCCTGCTGCAGCGAATGTTCTTTCTGCTGACCGCGATCGGCCCGGTGTGGATCATCGTGCGTTCGCGCACCGGCTCGGTGACCACTCGCGAATTCGCGGCGGGCTGGGGCTGGTCGATCATGGCCGCCCTGCTCGGCGGCATCGTGTCGGCCTCACAGGTGCTCATGCATGTGGTGCCGCCGGACCCCGGTTATGCCGGCGCCTTGTTCGGCCTGCATTTGTACACCTGGGCGCTGATCACCTTCGTGGCCGCCGCATTCGCCGCCGCCGTCGCGTTGTTCCTGACCCAGTTCGCCGAACCGCTCGCGGCTACCTCGTCGGGGCTGCGCGCCGCGGCCCGGGTTACTCCGATGGTGTTGCTGGCCTTCGCCGGCACCAACCTGGTGGCGTGCTTCCTGCTGCAGGGCCTGCACTGGAAGATGACCGGTGATCCCACCGGTTACCAGTTCTTCGGCGATATCGGCTGAGGCCCGCAAACAATTGGGCCCGGCACCGAAAATCGGTGCCGGGCCCATTGGCCTGCATCGATCAGTGACTGGCCAGATCCGACAGCCAGTTGTGCAGCCAGGTGGTGGCGGTGGTGCCATTGCTGTCCACCACATAACGCGGGTAGGACTGGTGCACGCCAGAGGAGAGGAAGTCCTGGATCTGCCGGGTCCACTGCTTGCTGGACGGATCGTCCTGCGGGGCGGTGATGATGGACTGCCAGCCGGGGACCAGGGCCTCGCCGAGGATGGAGTTGAAGTTGTAGACGTAGTTGGGGACCTGCAGCAGATCGGGCGCGGACAGCTCGGTGGCCCAGCCGGCAAAACGCCCGGCGAGATCGTCCGTGGGGACGGAACAGTACAAATCGCCCGCCGCACAGAAGGTTCGGACCACCGGGCTCACCCAGCCGAAGCCACCCACCCGGGCACCCCCGGCACCGACGCCCGGCACCTGCGGGCCGATCAGCGCGTCGGTAGGGGAGCGGCGCGGGTCGGACAACAGGCCGACGGCGATCAGCCGATCGGGCGGAATGGCCCCGATCCCGGTGCCGATCTCGGCGGCCACGTCCCCGGCCACATTCGCGCCCTGGCTGTAACCGACCAAGGCGAAACGCGTATTGCCACAGCGGGCCGCCATGGCGGAGATCATGCCCCGGGCATTTGTGACGCCTTCGTGCTCGGAGCGACCGTAGACCGCACCCTCCCAGGGCAGGGCGGTGGCGGCATAGCTGACGTAATCCGTTTGCACATTGCCGGGCAGACCACGGGTGACCAGCGACAGCATGCCCTGACGCGGGTCACTGTCGGACGTCTCCCAGGTACCCGGAACGGCGATGACATTGATGTCCGGGCAGCCGCCGGGCGCGGCGGCAGCCTCGGGTGCACCGGTAGTGGCGGACAGCACCCCTGCGGCGACCGCGACGACGGACGCCGCAGCGGCACAGACTGTTCTGACCGACCGCGTTGTTCGAAACGACAAGGCCAACACTCCTTGCTCGAGACCATTCGTAAGCTTGCGGCACCCCACTGTGCGGGGATAAGCGACACTGCGGTATCCACGCCCGGCCCCGCCCGACGCCTGCCGGGCGAGACTTGGCGAATACTCGGCATGCGGTGGAGTTACCGCGCCGAACATACCAAAAAAACTATCCGGTCCCGTTGCCGATTTGCCGCAAGTTGCGATGACCAGGCGAGCCGCGCGTCAGGCGGGGGTCGGACTGGGCAATCCGGCCAGGCGATGCGGCGCCAGCAGCGCGCGCACGGTCTCGGGTGCGAGCAGGCCGAGTTCGGTCGCGACCTCGGCCACCGGCTGTCCGGTTTGCAAGGCGTGCTTGGCGATTCGGGCACTTGCGGCATATCCGATATGCGGGGTCAGTGCGGTGACAATTCCGATCGAGCGATGCACGCTGTCATAGAGGCGTTCCCGATTTGCCGTAATTCCGCTGACGCATTTCGTGGCCAGGGTATCGGCCGCCGCGGTCAGATGCGCGGTGGTGCGCAGCAGGCTGTAACCAATAATCGGTTCGAATGCGTTGAGCTGGAACTGCCCGCCCTCCGCCGCCATGGTGACCGTCAGATCCGAACCGATGGCCTCGAACGCCACCTGATTCACGATTTCCGGAATGACCGGATTGACCTTTCCCGGCATGATCGACGAACCCGCCTGCACCGGCGGCAGATTGATCTCACCCAGACCCGTGATCGGGCCCGAGGACATCAGGCGCAGATCATTACAGGTCTTGGACAGCTTCACCGCCACCCGCTTGAGAATTCCGGAGATCTGCACGAACGCGCCGCAATCCTGGGTGGCCTCGATCAGATTCTCGGCCGAGACGACCTGCTCACCGGTCAGCTCACTCAACTGCGCGCACGCCAGCGCGGGATACAGCGGATGACCGTTGATGCCGGTGCCGATGGCGGTGCCGCCCAGATTCGCCTCGCGCAGCAGCGCGATGCCCTCCTCCAGCCGGGCGCAATCCTCGCGCAGCATGACCGCGAAGGTGCCGAACTCCTGGCCCAGCGTCATCGGCACCGCATCCTGCAACTGGGTGCGGCCCATCTTGAGCACATCCGCGAACTCGGCCGACTTGCGGGCGAACTCACCGGTCAACCGGCCCATCGCGGCCACCAGCAGCCGAATGTGCTGCACGACAGCGAGTCTGACGGCGGTCGGATAGACGTCGTTGGTGGACTGGCCGAGGTTCACATGATCCAGCGGATCGAGCTCGGCGTAGGCGCCGCGCTCGAAGCCGAGCAGTTCCAGGGCCCGGTTGGCGATGACCTCGTTGGCGTTCATGTTCGTCGAGGTGCCCGCACCGCCCTGGATCGGATCGATCGGGAACTGATCGTGCAGTGCGCCGCCGCGGATCTCGGCACACGCCGCCTCGATGGCATCGGCGCGGCGATCATCGAGCAGGCCCAGCTCCCGATTGGCGCGGCACGCAGCCTGTTTGACGGCGGCCAGCGAGACGATCAGCGCCGGGTAGCGGCCGATGGCATCGCCGGAGATGGCGAAGTTGTCCAGCGCGCGTGCGGTGTGAATGCCCCAGTAGGCCTTCCTGGGCACTTCCAGGCTGCCGAGCGAATCGGTTTCCGTGCGAGTGTTGTTCACGAGCGTCTCCATGCGGTTATCAATTGACGGGTAATTCATTGATGAGCAAGGGAATTCGAGATTTCGCCGAGAAGATTCGTGGTCATCCAGCGATGTAGCTCCGAGCCGGTGAGCCCGAGCCCGGTGAGGTACGCGAGCTTGGCCAGCGCCGTCTCGCGAGTGAGGTCCGCCCCGCCGATGACGCCCGCCTCCAGCATCGCCCGACCGGGTTGGTAGCGGCCGAGATCGACCGCACCGCTGTCGCAGTGGGTGATCACGACGACCGGAGTACCGCGCCGAGTGGCGCGGCGGATGGCCTCGACGGTCCGGCCGCCGTCGAGGGGCATGGTGCCCGAGCCGTAGCATTCGAGCACCACACCGCCGTGATAGATGCGCAGGGCGGCGTCGAGCAGATCGATGTCGACTCCCGGGAACACCGCGAAAAGGCCGACGGGCGCGGGGGTTTCGCGCAGGTCTCGCGGCGCCGGAATCGCCGGCCGGGCCGCCGGGGGAGTGAGCTCGCACAGGGTGGCGAACCCGTCGTACCCGTCGCAGCTGCGCTTGCTGGCGCGCACGGCCGGGTGCAGGGCGGTACCGAAGGCGATGAAGGTGCCCGGACCGGGCTGCGCGGCAATCGAATTCAGGGCCAGGAACAGATTGTCCCTGGCATCGCTGCCGACATGACCGAGCGGTATCTGCGCACCGGTGAGTACCACCGGAACTTCGACATCGTGCAGCTCGAACGCGATGCGCGCACCGGCGTAGGCCATGGTGTCGGTGCCGTGGATGACGATGACACCGTCGGGCGCGGTCGATCCGAGATCCGCGCGCACCCGGGCGGCGATCCGGCAGGCGGTGGCGGGATCGGCATTGGCGCTGTCGATGACATCGTCGAATTCGGTGTAGCGCACCACGACATCGATACCGGTCGCCGCGGCGAAATCCTCCACCACCTCGGTGATCTCGTCATCGATCCCCGAGCGCGGGTGCAATCCGTCGCCCCGATCGACCATGCCGAACGTGCCGCCGGTGTACAAAATGCCGACACGCAGGGTGGTCACGTCCGGAGCCGCGAGAATGGTTGCGGGACTGCTCACTGCAGGACCTCCTGATTCAGCCGGCCGCGCACCCGGAACCAGCCCGCCACCATGGCGACGACCACACCCGCGAACACCACCAGCGTGATGCGCCCGATATCGCCGTCGAAGAACATCAGCACCACCACCGCGACCAGGAAGCCGAGGGTCAGCACATTGAGCACCGGTGCGAAGGGCAACCGGAAGTCCGGCCGCGGGTAGTCGCCGCGCTCGGCGCGGCGCACGAAGATCCAGTGGCAGATCATGATCGACGCCCAGGTGCCGACAATGCCGAGCCCGGCCAGATTCAGCACGATCTCGAAGGCCTTCTGTGGCATCAGCAGATTCAGCACCACACCCGCGATGCCGACCGCACTGGTCATCAGAATGCCGCCGTACGGAACACCATTGCGGTTCATCCGGGCGGCGAAACGCGGCGCGGTGCCGGCCACGGCCATCGAGCGCAGCGTGCGACCGGTCGCGTACAGGCCCGCGTTCAGGCTGGACATGGCGGCGGTGAGCACCACCAGGTTCATGACGTCACCGGCATGCGGCACACCGATCCTGCTCATCACCGTGACGAAAGGACTCTCCGCCGCGGAGTACGCGGTCCACGGCAGCAGCAGCGTGAACAGCACCACCGATCCGGCGTAGAACAGGATGATCCGCCACATGATCGAGTTGACGGCCTTGGGCACGACGGCCTTCGGATCATCGGATTCGCCCGCGGCCACACCGATCATCTCGGTGCCGCCGAACGCGAACACCACGCCCAGCGCGATGGTCAGCATCGGCGCCAGCCCGCGCGGGAAGATGCCGCCATTGTCGGTGATGGTCGAGATCCCCGGCGCATGCCCGCCGATATGCGTTCCGGTGACGATGAATCCGATCGCCACCGCCATGAACAGCACAATGGTCCCGACCTTGATCAGCGCGAACCAGAACTCCAGTTCACCGAACAGCTTGACCGACACCACATTCAGCGCGACCACCACGGTCAGCGCGATGAGCGCGAGCGCCCACTGCGGCACCGGCACGAAGAACGACCAGTAGTGCACATACAGCGCGACCGCGGTGATATCCGCGACCAGCGTGGTCGACCAGTTGAGGAAGTACAGCCACCCCACCGAGTACGCCCCGCGCTCACCCAGGAACTCGCGGGCATACGAGACGAACGCACCCGACGAGGGCCGATACATGACCAGCTCACCCAAAGCGCGCACGACCATGAAAGTGAAGATCCCGCACACGATGTAGACCAGGGCCAGCGACGGCCCGGCCAGCGCCATGCGTCCGCTCGCGCCCAGGAACAGGCCGGTGCCGATCGATCCGCCGATGGCGATCATCCGCATATGGCGTTTACGCAGGTGCTTCTGATACCCGAGGTCGCCTGCGTCGATCGGGGGCGCCGGCGTGGTGACCGGTGGACTCGTCACTGAGTCGTGCTGCATGGAGATCCTTCAAACCTTCCGGGAGCCGCATCCAGCCCTCGCAGGCGCGGATACGAACGCACCGGCAGTAAGGCTGTCAGGCTGTAAGACAGGTGAACCGTAATAGGGGTCACACTCGATGTCAATGCATACTGTGCTCGTGACGGTGGAAGAAGGACAGGTGCAGCGCATCGGCGCTACGGAAGCGGTCTTTCGCCGGTTGAAGAGCCTGATTCACAGCGGGGAGTATGCGGTCGGGGATCGGCTGCCGGGGGAGATCGCGCTCGCGAAGGAGTTCGGGGTGAGCCGGCCGGTGGTGCGGGAGGCGCTGCATGCTTGTGCGATTCTGGGGCTCACCGAAACTCGGACGGGGCGGGGCACATTCGTCATCTCTAGTAAGGAGAGTTCGCAGCTGAGTTTCGCGGGGGTGGATGCTCGGGATCTGATCGAGGCGCGGCGGCTGGTGGAGATACCGGCTGCCGGATTTGCCGCCGAGCGGCGCCGGCCCGATCAGTTGCGGCACTTGTTCGCGTTGCTGGAGAAGCTGGGCGAGACCAGCGATGCTCGCGAATGGGTGCGGCTGGATGGGGAACTGCATACCGCGATCGCGGCCGCGAGCGGGAACGCCATGCTCAAGTCGATGGTTGCCGACACTCGGCGGGCGCTGGATGTGCAGTCGGAGTTTCTGAATCTGACGCAGCATCGGCGAGCCGACTCCGATCGCGAGCACGAGGCCATCGTGCGGGCGATCGAAGCCGGGTCGGCGGAGGCTGCTCGTCTTGCCATGACCGATCATCTGGAGCGGGTGGCCGAGACCATCGCGCGGATCGGGGAATGAGCTCGATCGTCAGGGGGTGACGATGTTGAAGCCCGGGTCCGGCTCGTCGAACAGGGTGATGAGTTTGGCGAAGCTCTGGGCGTCGCCGTCGATCTTGATGGCGCCGGACTGCAGGGTGGCGCCCAGGTCCTGACCGCCGAGTAGGACACCGATGAGGGCCTGCCGGGTCAGGGTGAAGGTGACGTCCGCCGGGGGGAGCTTGTCGCCGCTGCGGCGGTCGTAGTGCACCAGAACGCCATTGCGGAGTTCCAGGCGGTGCAGGCGCTTCTCATCGGTGAAATGCCAGTCGCTGATGGCCTTTTCGTGCCAGGCCTTGGGGCCGTCCAGGCGTAGCGACAAGGCGTCGAAGACCTGGTCGATGGTCAGGGCGGCGACCATGGTGGGGGCATTGGCCTTGGTGGGTGTGCCGACGCTGCCGTTGCGCAGTTCGTAGGCGCCCATGAGATAGAAGTTGCGCCAGGGGCCGTTCTCGGCGCCGTAGCCGAGTTGCTCGAAGGTGCTGGCCTGCAAGGTTTTCGCGGCCTCGTTCGAGGGATCGGCGAAGATGACGTAGTTGATCACCTGCGCGACCCAGCGGTAGTCGCCGTTGTCGAAGGCGACGCGCGCCTTGCGCAGTACCTCGTCGGCGCCGCCCATGAATTCCACGTGCCGCTTGGCGGATTCGACCGGCGGGTGCTCCCACAGGTGTGCGGGGTTGCCGTCGAACCAGCCCATGTAGCGCTGGTAGATGGCCTTCACATTGTGCGAGACCGAGCCGTAGTAGCCCTTGGCGTGCCAGGCATTCTCGATTGCCGGTGGCAGCTCGATCATTTCGGCGATCTCGCCGCCGACGTAGCCCTGGTTGAGCCGGCGCAGGGTCTGATCTTGCAGGTAGGCGTAGAGGTCGCGCTGCACCGACAGGTAGCCGATGAGCCGCTCGGTGCCCCAGGTCGGCCAGTGGTGCGAGGCGAACACGACATCGGAGTCGTAGCCGAACAGGTTGATCGATTCGGTGAGGTACTGCGACCACGCGTGCGGGTCGCGCACCAGGGCGCCGCGCAGGGTGAGCAGGTTGTGCAGGGTATGAGTCGCGTTCTCGGCCATGCACAGTGCGCGCATGTCCGGGAAGAAGAAGTTCATCTCCGAGGGCGCCTCGGTGCCGGGGGTGATCTGGAAGACGATCCGCACCCCGTCCACGGTGAGTTCCTGCTCGGTCTCGGTGATGTCGACCGTGGGCGCGATGAGGGTGACCGTGCCCGTCGAGGTGGTCTGGCCGAGACCCGCGGTGACCTGGCCCTTCGGGCCGCGGGGGAGGACCGCGCCGTACATGTAGGTGGCCCGGCGGGTCATGGCGGTGCCCGCGTAGACGTTCTCGGCCACCGCGTGTTCCAGGAAGCCGGCGGGCGCGATCACCGGGATGCGGCCGGATTCGGCGTCCTCGGCGGTCATCACGCCCATGGCGCCGCCGAAGTGGTCGACGTGCGAGTGGGTGTAGATCATGCCGGTGACCGGGCGCTGCCCGCGGTTGGCGAAGTACAGGTCCATGCCGGCCTTGGCGGTCTCGGCGGAGATGAGCGGATCGATCACGATCACGCCGGTATCGCCCTCGATGATCGTCATGTTCGACAGGTCCAGGCCGCGGATCTGGTAGATGCGGTCGGTGACCTGGTAGAGGCCCTGGCGGATGTTCAGCCCGGCCTGCCGCCACAGGCTGGGGTTCACGCTGGCGGGGCAGGCGCCGTTGAGGAAGTCGTAGGAGTCGTTGTCCCAGACCACATTTCCGTCGGCGTCGCGCACCACGCCGGGTTCGAGGGCCGCGATGAAGCCGCGGTCGGCGTCGTCCTGATCGGTGGTGTCGGCGAACGGCAGTTCGGCGGCGACGCGCTGGTTCTGGTCGACGATATAGCTACTGGGTTCGGTAGCTGCGGTCATCGGGACACCTTCCTGTTCGGAGTTACTTCTTGTGCGGAATGGAGAGACCGGCGCACCCACAGCCAGGTCGCGGCGAGCATCACCACGAGCGCGGGTTTGCCGAGGACGAGGGCGACGGAACCCAGGATGACCACCTGGTTCGCCGTATACAGCGGCACCATCACCACGAGGTGCAGCGCCCAGAACACGAACCAGGCCAGGGTGACCCGGCGATGCAGCCGCAAACGTGCGGCCGGATCGGCGGTCTCGGCCGGTTCCAGGCCGATACGCCGGCAGAGCCAATGGCTCAGCGGACGCCGGGTCACCGCGGCGATGCCGAATGCGAGCGTGCCCGCCGCGCTGACCAGCAGGTCCGGCAGATAGAACCCGCGGCTTTCGCCGGTGATGCCGACGAACAGCGAGAACACCGCCACGGCCGCGACCGAGATGGCGACGACCTTGATCGAATCACCGTGCAGCAGGCGGTAGGCGCCGATCCCGACGGCCACGGCCAGCGCGATCAGGACGCCGATCTTCGCGTTCCAGATGCCGTAGCCGAGCAGGAAGCCGACGGCCGGCGCGGCGCTGTCCAGAAGGTGCTGCAGACCGCCGAGTGCCCTGAACTTCCCCCACATATCAGCTGCTGTGGGCCGGGTCTGCTCGTCGAACTCCAATGTCGCCACCTGTGGTCGGGCATCTGCTGGCACCAATAGCGAACGTTCAGGTCCGTTCTCGATCGGTGGAATTACCGCGCCCTGCCTTATTGCAGTGGCGCTGCAATAACAGTAACACGGCGTACCTGAGAAATGGGTTAGGATCGCGGCATGCCCATTGCCGTCCGTCTCGCCCCGGGTTGCCGCCCGCGTGGCTGCCGGGCGCCCGCACGGCGGGTCCACGGACGCAGGGTGCGGTATGTGATCGGCTCCGAGCCCGGTCAGGTCAACGGCATGCGATGGCACGACGCGCCCAGCGGCGCGTTCTCGTGACCCCCATCAGCTGACCACCGGGACCTGCGTCCCGGTCGAGGAGCATGTCCCACCATGACCAGTCAATTCTTCGTCCCGGCCGCGCCGGGCCGATTCCCCACCGCCCGAGGCTATTTCGGTGACTTCGGCGGCAAGTTCATTCCGGAGGCGCTGGTCGCCACCGTGGACGAGGTCGCCGTCGCCTACGAGAAGGCCAAGACCGACCCGGACTTCCTCGCCGAGCTCGACGGCCTGCTCGCCAACTACGCCGGCCGGCCGACCGCGCTCACCGAGGCGCCCCGATTCGCCGAACATGCCGGTGGCGCACGGGTTTTCCTCAAGCGCGAGGACCTCAACCACACCGGCTCGCACAAGGTGAACAATGTGCTGGGCCAGGCGCTGCTCACCCGGCGCATGGGCAAGCGGCGCGTCATCGCCGAGACCGGCGCCGGCTCGCACGGCGTCGCCACCGCCACGGCGTGCGCGCTGTTCGGCCTCGAATGCGTCATCTACATGGGCGAAGTCGACACCCAGCGGCAGGCGCTGAACGTGGCGCGCATGGAAATGCTGGGCGCGCAGGTCGTTCCGGTGACCACCGGCTCGCGCACCTTGAAGGACGCCATCAACGAAACCTTCCGCGACTGGGTCGCGAATGTCGAGGACACGCACTACATCTTCGGCACCGTGGCCGGGCCGCACCCGTTCCCGGCGATGATCCGCGACTTCCAGCGCGTCATCGGCGTGGAGGCGCGCCGCCAGCTCCTGGAACGGGCCGGGCGACTGCCCGACGCGGCCATCGCCTGCGTCGGCGGCGGATCCAATGCGATCGGCCTCTTCCACGTCTTCCTCGACGATGCGGACGTGCGGCTCATCGGCTGCGAGGCCGCCGGGGACGGGGTGGAGACCGGACGGCACGCGGCCTCGCTGTCGGCGGGCGAACCCGGAATCCTGCACGGTTCCCGGTCTTTCGTGCTGCAGGACGACGAGGGGCAGATCACCGAGGCGCACTCCATCTCCGCGGGACTCGACTACCCGGGCATCGGCCCCGAGCACGCGTATCTGCACGACAGTGGCCGCGGCGAGTACCGGCCGATCACCGATGATGCCGCGATGCAGGCGTTTCGGCTGCTGTCGCGGACCGAGGGGATCATTCCGGCCATCGAGAGCGCGCACGCACTGGCCGGCGCGCTCGAAGTGGGCCGCGAACTCGGGGAGGACGGATTGATCCTGGTCAATCTGTCCGGCCGGGGCGACAAGGACATGGACACCGCCGCCCGCTATTTCAGCGACCGGGATGCGGCTGCGATCGACGGGGGACTGTGACATGAGCGGAAACATCACACTGCTGGCCGAGACCTTCGCCGCCGCGCGGCGGGAAGATCGCGCGGCGCTCATCGGGTATCTGCCCGCCGGATTCCCGACCGTCGAGGGCGGCATCGCGGCGCTCACCGCGATACTGGCGGGCGGTGCGGATATCGTCGAAGTCGGCCTGCCGCACAGTGATCCGGTGCTGGACGGGCCGATCATCCAGACCGCCGCCGATATCGCCCTGCGCGGCGGCACCCGCATCAAGGACGTCATCCGCACCGTGCGTGAGGTATATGCGGCCACGGGCAAACCGGTGCTGGTGATGTCGTACTGGAATCCGATCTCCCGCTACGGCATCGAGCGCTTCACCACCGAATTGGCCGAGGCCGGCGGCGCGGGCTGCATTCTGCCCGATCTGCCGGTGCAGGAATCGGCCGAATGGCGAGAACACGCCACCGCCCGTGGCCTCGCCACCGTCTTCGTCGTCGCACCCAGCAGCGAGGACGAGCGGCTGCACGAGATCACCGCGGCCGGTTCCGGATTCGTCTATGCCTCGGCCCTGATGGGAGTGACCGGCTCGCGCAAGTCGGTCGGCGAGGCCGCGAGGGCGCTGGTACAGCGCATCCGCGCGGCCACCGACCTGCCCGTCTGCGTCGGCATCGGCATCTCCACCGCGGAACAGGCCGCCGCCGTAGCGGAGTTCGCCGACGGTGTGATCGTCGGTTCCGCACTGGTGAAGACGCTCCTCGATGTCCCAGACGCCCAGGCCGGAGCAGACGCGGTCCGAGCATTCGCCGCTGAACTCGCACAAGGAGCGCGCGGACACGCATCAGCGGCCGCGAGCTAGCTTTCCGCGGCATGCTGATCGCGCTCGCCGGGCGCGGAAGTGGCAGTGCCGCAGCGAGATCAGCGCACGGCGAGCGGTCCCGGGTGGCTTCGGGGCCGCTCGCCAGCGTGATCGTGACTGGTGTGCCGGCGTTCAGGAGGTGGTCGGGGAAGTGAGGTCGTAGACCGTCGTGCCGTCGACCGTGGTCGCCTTGTAGTGGGCTTTCACCCAGGCGGTGATGGCGGTGGCATTGGCGGATCCGCCACCGAAACCGCCCATACCGCCGTGATCACCGGCCTTGCCGTCCGGCGAACCGCCTGGTGTGCCGGGCATTTCGCCGCCGCGGGCACCGGGCGCGGCCGGATCACCGGGTGCGTTTCCGGCACCGGAAGTGTCGCCGGGCCGGCCGCCGCCACCGGAACCGCCCATGCCGCCACCGGAGAGGAAGTAGTGGATGTCCCCGTTGGCTACATATTGCTCGAACTGGGCGAGGGTGGGGGAGGGATCGCCGCCGTTGAAGCCGCCGATGGCCATGATCGAAGTGCCGGTGGACAATTCGAGGCCGGAGGCTTGCATGGAGCCGATCGCTGCCGCGGACCAGCGGTCGTGGGTGCCGGTCAGCAGGCTTTCCAAGGCCGCGTTGTCGCTACTTGCGCCGCCCGGCCCGCCGCCGGGGAAGCCCATACCGTGACCCTTGCTCGGACCGGAGGTGGGGATGGCGCCGGTGTGCGGGGTGAGGGCGGTGTCGACGGTGTAGGCGGCGCTGCCGGCGAACCCGAAGAGCAGTGCGGCAGAGGCGATTACGGCGGTGAGCCTGCCGAGGCGGTGGACGCCCGCCGCCAGGATCACGGCGGTCACCAGTGAGCCGATCAGGATGATCCAGCGCAGCGCCGGATACCAGTCGGGCGTGCGATCCAGGAGGATGTAGTTCCACACGCCCGTCGCACCCAGCATGGCGCCGAGAGCTATTCGAGTCCAGAGGGATTCGCGTGCCTTCCACAAGGCCCACACCGAGATCCACACCACTGCCGCGACTTCGGGTGCGAGCGCCACCGTGTAATACGGGTGCATGATGCCCTGCATGTAGCTGAAGACCACGGCCGTCACCAGCAGCCAGCCACCCCAGAGCACGAGTCCGGCGCGGGTGTGGTCGGTGCGGGGTGCGCGGCGGGTGAGCCACAGTCCGGCCAGCAGGCCGATCAGTGCGGCGGGTAGCAGCCAGGAGATCTCGGTGCCCATGGAAGCGCCGAACAGGCGGGTGATTCCGCTGCTGCCGCCGAACATGGTGTTGCCGCCGCCGGGGCCGCCGTGCGGGGCGCCGCCTCCTCCGCCGTCACCATTGCCGCCGAGGACGCGGCCTAGTCCGTTGTAGCCGAGCGCCAATTGCAGCAGTGAATTGTCGGTCGAGCCGCCGATGTAGGGCCGGGAATCCGCGGGCCACAGACTCACCAGTGCGACGAACCAGCCGCCGGAGATCACCATGGCGAGGCAGGCGCCCAGCAGCCGGAAGATGCGGCCCCGCAGGGCGATCGGCGCCGCGATCAGGAACACCAGTCCGAGCGCCGGGAGCACCAGGAAGGCCTGCATCAGTTTCGCGAGGAAAGCGAACCCCACGCACACGCCCGCCCCGGCGAGCCAACGGCCACTGCCGTTCTCGGTGGCGCGCACGGTGCAGTAGGCGGCCCCGACCAGTAGCAGCACCAGCAGTGCATCGGGGTTGTTGAACTTGAACATCAGCGCCGCAACGGGAGTCAGCGCCAGCGCCGCACCCGCGAGCAGTCCGGCGGTCGGGCCACTCCAGCGCTTCACCGCCGCGTACACCAGCGCGACCGAGGCCACGCCCATCAGCGCCTGCGGCAGCAGCATGGAGAACGAGCTGAACCCGAGCACCCGGCCCGACAATCCCATCACCCACATGGCGGCGGGCGGTTTGTCGACGGTGATGGCATTGCCGGCATCCAGTGATCCGAAGAGCAGCGCCTTCCAGTTCTGGGTGCCGGCCTGCACGGCGGCGGCGTAGAAGTCGTTGGCCCAGCCGGATCTGCTCAGCCCCCACAGGTAGAGCACACCCGTGGTGGCCAGCAGTGCCCAGAACGCGCCGCGGATACGCCATACGGTTGCCGGGCCCGCCGCGGCCGGCTGCTCCCGCGCGGGAGTATCGAGGGTAGCGGTAGTCATGGCGACGATTCTTCGGCCGCGATGTGGGCGGAATATTGGTCCAAGCTATGTGCCCGCTGTGTATGGCGACCGGGTTCGTGGCAGGTAACCGACGGCTCCGCGTCCGGTGCGCAAGGCGGTTCCATGGTCGATCCCGGCAATCGCACCGTGAATTCGGTTCGCCCCGGCGCGCTTTCGATCGCGATCTGCCCACCGTGCGCCTGCACCACCGCGGCGACGATCGCCAGGCCCAGTCCGGTACTGCCCGCCCGCCGGGAGCGGGAGGAGTCGCCACGGGCGAAGCGCTCGAACACTTCCGGCTGCAACTCCGCCGGAATGCCCGGCCCGTCATCGGTGATGCGCCAGACCGCGCCGCCGGCACCGTCGCCCGCGAGCGCCACCGCGACGGTCGTGCCCGGGCCGGTGTGAATGCGTGCGTTGGCGAGCAGGTTGGCCAGCACCTGATGCAGGCGCGCGGCATCGCCGTCGATGACCACCGGCTCCGCCGGCAACTCCAGTTCCCACCGCAACCCGGGTCCGGCGATGTGCGCATCGCTGATCGCGTCCACGGTCAGCTGGGTGAGATCGACCGCGGCGTGCTCGAGTCCGCGCCCGGAATCCAGGCGGGCCAGCAGCAGCATGTCCTCCACCAGCGTCGTCATCCGCTTGGATTCCGATTCGACCCGGCCCATGGCGGTGGCCATCCCGGCGGGTATCGCGCCCGGCTCCCGTTGCGCCAGTTCGGCATACCCGCGAATGGCGGCCAGCGGGGTGCGCAGTTCGTGGCTGGCGTCGGCGAGGAAGCGGCGTACGCGGGTCTCGCTGGCGTGGCGGGCGGAGAGCGCGTCGGTGATGTGATCGAGCATGCGGTTGATGGCCTCGCCGAGGCGCCCGACCTCGGTGTGCGGATCGGCGTCGGCGGCCGGAACCCGCACGGGCAGTGCGACTTCCCCGCGATCCAGGCGCAGATCCGCCACCCGCGCCGCGGTGCTCGCGACCCGATCCAGCGGCGCGAGCGCGCGCCGGATCACCCAGATGCCCGCGCTGATCGCCACGATCAGCACCACGACGGTGACGATCAGCAGGATCAGCAGCACCTGCGTGAGCGTGGCGTCCACCGAAGCCATCGGCAGCCCGGTGATCACCGTGTCGCCGGACCAGGTCGATTGCGCGACAAGACGATAACTGCCCTGCCCGTCCAGATCGATGGTGACGGTCTGCCCGGGCCCGACCCGCGACAGCTGCCCCTCCGCCGCGGCCGAGAGCGCCACCTGACTGCCGTCGCTGCGTATCCGGCTCGCGGTGGCATGCCCGTTCGAGACGAGCGCGCCGACGGTATCGGGTTGCAGGCCACGCAGATTCATGAAATCGGGTCCGGGGCCGCCGCTGAGATCGGGCAGCGGCGGTGGCGGCTGTGCGGGAGCCGCGCCGGTGCCGGGGGGCGGGCCGAGGCTGGGGCCGCCGCCCGCCGCGCCGAGCGAGCGCTGCTCGATATCGACGAGCCCGGTATCGAGCTGACGCACCAGGAAGTGGTGCAGCGCAGCCTCGGTCGCGGCGCCGATACCGACGACCACGATCACCAGCAGCAGCACTTGACCCACGAGCAGCCGGGCGCGCAGTGACCAGCGCCGCGGCGACCGGATCCGGCGCGCGGCGTCAGCTCGCGGGCTTGAGGACATATCCGGCGCCGCGCAGGGTGTGGATCATCGGCTCGCGTCCGCTGTCGATCTTCTTGCGCAGGTAGGAGACATAGAGTTCGACGATGTTCGAGCGCCCGCCGAAGTCGTAGCTCCACACCCGGTCCAGAATCTGCGCCTTGCTCAATACGCGCCGGGGATTGCGCATGAAGAAGCGCAGCAGCTCGAATTCGGTGGAGGTGAGCACGATCTGCTCGCCGGCGCGGGTGACCTCGTGGCTGTCCTCGTCGAGAATCAGGTCGCCGACCACGATTTCGGCGCCGCTGTCGGGGCCCGACACTCCGGTGCGCCGCAGCAGTGCCCGCAGGCGCAGCACGACCTCTTCGAGGCTGAACGGCTTGGTCACGTAATCGTCGCCGCCCGCGGTGAATCCGGCGATCCGGTCTTCGACGGAATCCTTTGCGGTGAGCAGCAGTACCGGCAACTGCGGGAGTTGCTGCCGCAAGCGGGCGAGCACTTCCAGCCCGCTCATATCCGGCAACATCAGATCCAGCACGACCACGTCCGGGCGCACCTCGCGCGCGACGGTGACCGCGGTGCGCCCGTCGGCGGCGGTGCTGACCTCCCAGCCCTCGTAGCGCAAGGCCATGGAGACCAGTTCGGCCAGCGCGGGTTCGTCGTCGACGACCAGCACGCTGATAGCGGTGCCGTCCGCCCGGCGCATGCTCGTGCGTTCGATGGGACTGTTCGCGGTGGTCGTGGTGGGCATCGTCCCAGCCTCGATCATATGACTGGACGGTTGCTGTGCCGTACCTATGCGCCGGCTGTGAATGGGCTCCGGGCGGTATCTGTACGATAGCCCGCGGCTATCGCATTGCCGGGGAATTGCCGCAGGTCATGCGACATTTCCCGCTTCGGATGTACCCATCACTTCTGGAGAGAGGCTAGTCATGAGCATCAGTCGTTTCGCCGCGCTCGCGGTGGGACTCGTCGCCGCCGGTTCGCTGGTCGGCATCGCCGCGCCGCAGGCGTCCGCCATGGCGGGATCGTGTTCGGGCGGGCAGTTGACCATGAACACCAACCCGATCGGGATGAACGAGGGTCCGGTGACCGCGCAGATCGACGGTCAACTGACCGGTTGCACTGGAACCCCCAGTCAGACAGCGCATTTCACCGGTGACTTCACCGGCAACGGCAGCTGCCTCGATGTCAACGGCATGGTGAACGCCAACCTGGACTGGGGCAATGGCCAGAACACCACCGCCAACGGCCCGTACCACGTCGCCGGCGGCCCCACCCCGCCGCCGTCCACCAATACGGTTCCCACCTCGGACGGCGGTTCCATGACCGTCCAGCAGGCCGGACCGGACGCGGGTGCCGTCACGGGCCCGTGCCTGTCGGACTCGGCGCGCACGCTCTCGGTGCCGATCACCAATGTGACCTTCGCGTAATCGATTGCCCGGCAAGCGGTCCCCGGTCCTCGTGGCCGGGGCCGCTCGTGGTCGGGGGATTCAGTGCGGGCCGGGTCCCGCCGAGGCCGCGATGAGCGGGGGGAAATAGGTCTGCGCGAACCAGCGCGCGTGCTCGTCGGTGTCGATGGGCAGCAGCTCGCTGGTGACCAGCAGCATGGACGCGGTCACCCGGACGAACATCTCGGCGGCGCGCAGGGCGGCGTCGAGGGGCAGCCCGTCGCCCGCGATGGCCATGGCGATGGCGGCGCGCACCGGTTCCATGCTCGCGACGTCATCGGTGAGGAACGAGTTGAAGGTGTCGGGCTCGAACTGGCGCAGCGCCGCGACCAGGGGATGGCGGCGGCATTCGCGCACGCCGAGCACGAACGCCTCGATGGCCTTCTCGGCGGGGGTGTCCTTGCCGAGCACCTGGGGGCTGATCGCGACGAAGAACGACACCACCTCGCGCACCACGACCTGCCGCACGATCTCGTCCTTGTCGCCGAGCCGCCGGTAGACCGTGGGCCTGGAAACGCCTGCCCGGCGGGCGATATCGCCGACCGAGGTACGCCGGAAGCCGCGCTCGACGAATTCGGCGCGGGCCGCGTCCAGCAGCCGCTGCTGATCGGCGTCGGCGGTGGGCAGGCCCGCGCCGAGCAACTGGTCGGCACCCGGGAAGGTCATGACTGTGAGATTACCGGCTGGGCACGGGCGCTCCTCGCTGAGACGAAAATCTAAAAGTGTTCGCGCTCTGAACTGCAAGTTAGCACCAATTCCTTGACCTATGGTGTTACAACTGCGTACTTTCGTCTCACCTCTTGATTCGAAAGGCACCCCTGATGAGGACTTTCCATCACCTCGGCCCGTCTCCCGAGCACCCGCGCTACCAGGCCCTGCTCCCGGACTTCTGGAAGAAGGTCGAGCGGCAGGAGGCCGAAGCGCTCGAACGCGGCTTCCCGATTACCGGCGCCACCGAATTCGGGCGGAAGTGGCTGAACGCCTGGGCAACTCAGAACGTCGACGGGCTACGCGACTGCATGGCCGAGGAGTGCGACTTCATCGACAGCACCACCTTCCAGAACATCCGCGTCGGCCGCGAGGAGACCCTCGCCAACTGCGCTGCCTGCTTCGAAGCCTTCCCGGACATGGCCTTCTATCCGCAGGACGACAGCCTGCGCGCCCTGCCGTTCCTGGATTACACACACGGCCAGCTGCGCATGCTCATTCCCTGGCGCGGCATCACCCGCTGGGCGGGTCCGCTGCGACTGCCCGGCACCGAGATCGTCTTCCCGCCGACCGGGCGCTGCCTGAACTTCATCGGCGTGGACCGCTACCTGCTCACCGATGACTTCCGGATCAGTCATATCGATACCGACTGGGACATGGTGTACATGGGAATCCAGTTGTCGCCCTTGGGTATCAAGGCGCCGGGACTCGAAGTGATGCGGGTGGCCTCGGTGGCCGCGCGGGTACTGATCCCGCTGCTGAACCGGTTCGGGCGCGGCGGTATCGATGCCCATCGCCGCTTCGACCTGCCCATGCCCAACATCACCAAGCTCGAACAGTGGCAGGGCAATACGCAGGAGACGCGGGCATGAGCGGGCGCCGCCTGAGCACCCTGGGCCGGGCACTGGACCCGGCCATCCCGGGCCCGAAGGGGCTGCCGGTGCTCGGTGTGCTGCCCCAATTCCGCAGGGACCCTTTCGAATCCGTGCGCGGCTGGGCGCGCGAGCACGGTGACGTGTTCCGGGTGCCCATTCCGGCCTGGAATCTCGTCATGATCAACCATCCCGATCTGGTCAACGAGGTGATGAACAATCGCGAAGGCAGGTTCAGCATGATCGGCCCTGGTGAGCGCCCGGTGGCGCGGACCATCGGGTCGGCGCTGCCGATGATGGAGGGAGAGCGTTTCCGGCAGCGCCGGCGCATGCTCACCCCGATGTTCGGGCGCAAGCACCTCGCCAGGATCGCCGACACCATCGTCGACGAGTTCACCCGCCGCATCGAACGCTGGGATCGCTTCGCCGGCACCGGCGAAACCGTGGACCTGCAGCACGAGATCGCGCAGGTGACCCTGCCGGCCTTCCTGCGCGCCATGTACTCCACCCGGCTCACCGATGTGCAGCTCGCCCGGGTGGACGCGGATATGCGGCTGCTCATGCGCACGGTCGCCGCGGGAGTGTTCCTGTCCAATCCGCCCAATCCACTGCCGATTCCGGGCACCGAGAACCTGCCGCTGGCGGTGTGGCGGATGGTCACCCTGGTGGGCGGCTTCATCGACGAACGCGCCGCCCGCCCGATCGAGGACACCGATCTACTGGGTCTGCTGCTGCAGAGCCGCTACGAGGACGGCACCGCCCTGTCGCGCCGCGATCTGCGCGCCGAACTCATCGCGCTCATGGGCGGCGGCTACGAGACCGTGGTCGCCTCCCTGTCGCACACGCTCGCACACCTCTGCGTGAATCCCGAACCGGCGCAACGCCTCTACGCGGAAATCGACGAACTCGGCGGTGTGACACCGGCACTCGCCGATCTGTCCCGGCTGACCTGGGCCAAGGCCTGTTTCGACGAAGGCCAGCGATTGCAGGGCCACCCCATGAACCCGCGACTCACCCTGCGCGACAGCGAACTCGGCGGCTTCCACATTCCGCGTGGCACCCTGATCGGCACCCCGGTCTACACGGTGCATCGCGATGAACGCTGGTGGCAGGACCCCGATCGGTACGACCCGACCCGTTTCACCGACGCTTCCCACCCGACCCGCCCGAACACCGCCTTCATCCCCTTCGGCGCCGGTCCACATCACTGCATCGGCTCCGGAATGGCCTATATGAACGCCCAATTCCTGCTCACACTGATCTTCCAGCGCTACCGCCTGGAGACGCCGCCGGACTGGCGGCCCCGGCACGCCTCCACCTTCTCCATCACCCTCGACGGCGGCCTGCCCGTCCGGATCAGCAGGAGGTGACGAGATGGCCGGGACCCGAGTCGAAGTCGACCGTGAGGTGTGTCAGGGCTCCGGATACTGCGTGCACACCGCACCGCAGGTCTTCGCCCTCGACGACGAAGGCATCATCGCGCTGCGCGGTGACGGGCAACTGACCGGCGGCCCCCTCGAGGTGACCGCCGGCCAGGCCGAGCGAGCCGAGCGGGCCGCGTGGGACTGTCCCGCCGCGGCCATCACGGTCACGCCTGCGGAGCACCCGCGCTGAGATCTCGCCACTGCCAGTTCATTTCGGCTTGCAGTGGCGCCTCGGGCGTCACGGTGTACGGCATGGTGTTGAGCCCGTTCGGCGGGCCGGACATCGGTTCCACGCAGATGCTGTCGGCGGGCTGGTCGAAGACCACGATCCACCGCAGCGGACTGGACACCGTGAGCTCGAAGGCCCCCGGCCAGGTGAGGGTGGCGTGGATGCCGTCGGGCATGCCGAAGCAGTCGTCCCACGGGCCGGGCAGCGGAGTGATCCGATTGCCGTCGGGCAGATAGTCCGGACCCCGCTCCTCCTGCCAGCCGGGATGGAAGTCGAGCTGGGCCGCACCGCCGGTGGCCAGTCGCTTGGCGAACCAGGGATGCCAGCCGACCTGCGCCGGAAAGGGTTCGGCGTGCGCCTCGATCGTCATGCGGAAGGCAGCGGCATCGGCGGCCAGCTCGATCGACTGCGTGATGGTGCCCGGAAAAGGCCAGCGCTCCTGGAGTTTCTGGGTGAGCACGATGCGCGTGCCCGACCGCTCGGCCACCTCCCACGGATGCCCGCGCACGGTCCCGTGCATGGCGTGCGGTTCGGCATTGCGCGGGAACTCGTACTGTTTGCCGTCCCAGGCCAGGATCCCGTTGCGCATGCGCCCGCACCACGGCGCCATGGGAAAGGCCCCGTTCTTCGGCCCCGGCGTGAGCACGTCGGAACCGGCCACCCGGAAGCTGGTGATGCGCCCGGTCCCGGTGTCGATGCTCAGCCGGGCGTCGCCCGCGGCCAGTTCGATGGTCGTGTCGCTCATCAGCCCATGATGGCCGATGCCGGCGACGATAGGGAGAACGAATCGCACTGCAGGCAGATGGAATTCGAACTCGGTGGCCGGAAAACGGTGATTACCTTCGGATACATGATCGAGGACAATCCGCTGTCGGTCGGGGATTTCTCGGAGGCATTCGGCACCTGGAAATCCGCGCCGCGCAAGAAGACGATCAGCAATCCCTATATTCACCGCTTGCAGCAGCGGCATTTCCTGTTGTTCGATGTCCTGCCGATCATCGGCACGGTGGCGGCGTTCGCGTTCCTCTGGGTCCGCCCGTTCGGGCTGCTCGAATTCGTGCTGTTGTTCGCGATGTGGCTGGTCACCGGGCTCGGCGTGACGGTCGGCTATCACCGGCTGTTCACCCACCGCACCTTCAAGGCCGCGCCGTGGGTGGTCGACATCCTGGTCGTGCTCGGTTCGATGGCGGGTCAGGGCGCGGTGGTGTCCTGGGTCGCGCTGCACCGCCGCCACCACGAATACAGTGACCGCGAGGGTGACCCGCACTCGCCGAACCTGTCCGGCACCGGATTCCGGGGCGCCGTGCGCGGGCTGGCGCATTCGCACTTCCTGTGGATGCGCCGCCACGAATATCCGAACATCGTGCATTACGCTCCCGATCTCATCAAGGATCGCCGGCTGGTGCGCGTCGCCCGGCAGTACTACTGGTGGGTCGCGCTCGGACTGCTGATTCCGGCCGTGCTCGGCGGATTGATCAGCATGAGCTGGACCGGTGCGGTGAGCGGTCTGCTGTGGGGCGGATTCGCCCGCATGTTCCTGCTCGAACACATTGTGTGGGCCATCAATTCGTTCCTGCACATGTTCGGCACCCGGCCCTACGACTCCCGGGAGAACAGCCGCAACGGCGGCGTGTTCGCACTGGTGACGCTGGGGGAGTCCTGGCACAACAATCACCACGCCTTCCCCGAATCCCCGTCGTTCGGACTCGATTGGTACCGGCTCGATCCCGGCTACTGGCTGATCCGGACGCTGGCCGCCACCGGTCTGGCCTGGGACCTGAAGCTGCCGTCCGAGGCCCGCATGGCCGCCAAACGCCTTGCCTGAGAGAACGCATTGCCTGAGAGAGGGAACACCGTGGATACCAGCAAGGAAGCCATCGTGACCTGGTGCCGGGACTACCTGGCGGACCTGATGGAAGTGCCCGCGGCGGCGATCGACCCGCAGGCGGACTTCGACCGGCTCGGCGTCGATTCGGCCCTGGCGGTCTCACTGCTGATCGAGGTCGAGGAGCGCTACGGCATCGACCTGTCGCCGGAGGACCTCTACCGCAACCCGAACCTCGACGCCGTCGGCGCCTACCTGCACGAGCAGCTCGCCGAGACCGCGGCCTGACCATGGCCGCCACCGACACCGGACACCTCGAGACGGACACCGGGCGCACCGATGCCGCGGCGGCGGCCATCCGCCACCACTACGACATCGGCAACGACTTCTACCGGCTCTGGCTCGACCCGACATTGAGCTATTCGTGCGCGCTGCGCGAACAGCCCGGCGACACACTGGAAGTCGCGCAGGAACGCAAACTGCGCCAGCACCTCGACGCCATCGACGCCGGCCGGGCGGGCGCGGTACTCGATATCGGCTGCGGCTGGGGCGCACTGCTGGACCGCCTCGCGAACCGGCACGGGGTGGCCCGCTCGGTCGGGCTCACCCTCAGCCAGGAGCAAGCGGAATACGTGCGCGCACAGCACTATCCGGGCGTCGAAGTGCGGGTCGAGGACTGGCTGCACTACCGCCCGGCGGAACGGTTCGACGGCATCGTCTCCATCGGCGCCTTCGAACACTTCGCACGCCCCGACGACGGGCCCGAGGAGAAGATCCGCGTCTACCGCGAATTCTTCACCCGCTGCCGGGACTGGCTGACACCCGACGGCACACTGTCCCTGCAGACCATCGCCTACGCCAACATGACCGCGGCACAGGCGGACACCTTCATGCAGCGCGAGATCTTCCCCGACGCCGAACTGCCCACCCTGGCCGAGATCACCGCCGCCGCCGACGGACTCTTCGAGGTCTGCGCGATCACCAACGGCCGCCTCGACTACGCCTGGACCTGCGCGGAATGGGCGCGGCGGCTGCGCGCCGAACGCGCGGCGGCCACCGCACTGGTCGGACCCGAGGCGGTGGCCCGCTACGCGCGCTATCTCAAGCTGTCCGCCATGGGTTTCCGGATGGGCAAGCTGACGCTGTTCCGGCTGGTGCTGCGGCCCTACCACAGCGAATACTTCGGCCGCGGAGCCGTGATCGCATGACGGTACAAGCCTCGGAACCGGCCCGCCCGCGCCTGCGGTTCAATCCGTTCTCCAGCGAGTTCCGCCGCGACCCCTACCCGATGTACCGCTCGCTGCGCGAAACCCGGCCGATGCACAAGACACTCGGCATGTGGGTGCTCACCCGGCACGCCGATGTGAAGACCGTCCTGCACGATCGGACCTTCAGCGCCGGGCTCATCCCGCAACTGGTGACCGAACAGGCCAGGCGGCTGGGTCGGACCGAAGTGGACCGCATCGACCGGCTCGGGCAGAAGTCGCTGGTATTCACCGACAATCCCGATCACGCGCGGCTGCGCGGGCTGGTGAACCGTGTCTTCACCGCGCAGGCGATGGCCGCGCTGCGCCCGCTGGCGACCGAATTCACCGACCGCTGCCGCGCCCGCGCACACGCCGCCGGTGGCTTGGATGTGATCACCGATCTGGCCGCGCCACTGCCGGTTTCGGTGCTCTGCGAATGGATGGCACTGCCCGGAGACCTGCGCGAACAGGTGGGGCCGTGGACCCATGACATTCGCTTCCTGCTCGAACCGGGCCTGATGCAGGCCGCCGACTTCGAGCGGGTGCGCACGGTGGTGGCGGAGTTCGCGGCCGCGCTCACCGGCATGCTGGCCCAGCGGCGCACGCGGCCGGGCGACGACCTCATCAGCCGATTGCTGGCGGCCCGGACGACCGGCGGTGACGCGCTCAGCGAGGAGGAGCTGGTCTTCGTCTGCATCATGTGTTTCGTCGCGGGGAACGAGACCACCAAATCCCTGATCGGCAACGGCACCCTGGCGCTGCTGCGGCATCCGGAGCAGGCGCGGGCGCTGCGCCGCACGCCCGGATCGGTGAAAGCCGTTGTCACGGAAGCCCTCCGCTACGACAGCCCGTTGCAGCTGACCAAGCGGCTCGCCACGCGCGATGTCGAACTCGGCGGTCAGACGATCCGCGCGGGGGACCAGGTGCTGGTCTGCCTCGGCGCGGCCAATCGCGATCCCGAGGTCTTCGCACGACCCGACGAATTCGATCCGGTACGCGGCGGCAGCGGGCATCTGGCCTTCGGGCACGGCATGCACGGCTGCCTGGGCGGGCAACTGGCCGAACTGCTCGCCGAGACCGCCTTCACCTGTCTGAGCGCACTCGGCCCGGAACCGCTGACCGACGAATACGAGTGGCAGGACCACAGTTTCATCGTCCGCGGGCTGAAACACCTGCCGTTGGCCGTCCGGAGCGCCGCATGAACGAGACGCGACCGGAACTGCTCCCGGAGATCCTCACCCGCCGCGCCGCCGACGAGCCCGGCCGGACCGCCTATGTCTTCCTCGACGACAATGGCGCGGAGACCACCACTCTCTCCTACCGTGAACTGCACGAGCGAGCGCTCGCGGTGGCCGCCGAACTCGGATCACGCTGTGCGCCGGGCGATCGTGCGGTCCTGGTGTTCCCGCAGTGCCCCGAATTCATCATCGCCTACTTCGGCTGCCTGTACGCCGGCGTGATCGCCGTGCCGCTGAATCCGCCGCGCCGCAACCGGATTCAGGATGCCACCGGATCGATCATGCGGGACTGTGACCCGGCCGCCGTGCTGACCCTGGATATGTTCGTGGCGCCGCTGCGCGCGGTGCTGGAACCGCTGTGCACGGCCTCGCACTGGCTGGCCCTGGACGGGATAACCAGCGCGGCAGTGGATTTCGAGCCCCGGCGGGCCGAGACGGCGGAAGTGGCCTTCCTGCAGTACACCTCCGGCTCCACCGCCGCGCCCAAGGGTGTCATGGTCACCCACGGGAATCTGGTGGCCAACGAGGAGATGATCCACCGGGGCTTCGGTCACTCCCGCGATTCCACCGTGGTCGGCTGGGCGCCGTTCTTCCACGATCAGGGGCTGATCGGCAATGTGCTGCAACCTCTTTACGCGGGCGCCACCGCCATCCTGATGTCGCCGGTCGCCTTCATCCGCCGGCCGCTGCTGTGGCTGTCGACCATCTCCCGCTATCGCGCACACACCAGCGGCGGCCCGAACTTCGCCTTCGAGGCCTGTGTGGCGCGCGCCGCCGCGGGACCGCTGCCGGAGCTGGACCTCAGCAGCTGGCGGGTGGCGTTCAACGGAGCGGAACCGATCCGCCCGCAGACCCTGGAACGCTTCGCGGAAACCTTTGCCCCGCACGGGTTCGACCCCGCCGCCTGGTATCCGTGCTATGGACTCGCCGAGGCCACCCTGCTGGTCAGCGGCGGCACGCCCGGCCGCGGCGCCCGCCTGCTCGAGGTGGACGCCGACGCGCTCGCCGCTAGCCGCTACGTCCCCGCTGACGGGCCGAAATCCAAGACCCTCGTCGGCTGCGGGCAAGTGCTGCCCGGCGAGACCGTACGGATAGCCGACCCCGCCACCGGCGAAACCTGCCCGCCGGATCGGGTAGGGGAGATCTGGGTGTCGGGCGGCCAAGTCGCACAGGGCTATTGGCGCAACCCGTCCGCCACCGCACAGACCTTCCGGGCCGCGGGCGAATATCTGCGCACCGGCGACCTCGGCCTGCTGGTGGACGGCGAGTTGTACGTGATCGGCCGCGCGAAGGACATCGTCATCATTCGCGGCCGCAACTACTACCCGCAGGACATCGAGCAGACCGTGCAGGCCAGCCACCCCGCCTTGCGGGCGGGCGCCTGCGCCGCGTTCGCCATCCCCGCGCCGGCCGGCGAGCAACTGGTGGTGGTCCAGGAGATCCGCCGCGACGCCGTGGCCGATCCGGCCGAGGTGCTCGGCGCCATCCGGGCGGCCGTGGTCGCCGAACACGAACTCGCCCCGGCCGATGTCGTGCTCGCCGCACCGGATGAGGTGCCGCGCACCAGCAGCGGCAAGATCCGGCGGTCCGCCGTCCGGGCCCGATACCTGGCACGTGAAGTGTCCCCGTGGATGCCGCTTTTCGGCGATCTCACCGAAGCACAGAGGAGCTGAGCATGCAGACCTGGCAGATATCGAATCCGGACTACGCCGCGGCGATCGAGGCCGTGGTGCTGTCCATGCCCGCCGCCCGGCACCTGGGCTTCGAATTCGGCAAGATCGCGCCCGGCGAGGTCGAGATCCTGCAGCCGCACCGCACCGAACTCACCGAGCACAACGGGTACTTCCAGGGCGGCGTGCTCGGCTCGCTGGCCGACTTCGCCGCGGGCTCCGCGGCCGGCACGCTGCTGCAACCGGGCTGGGTCAATATGACCATCGACTACACGATCAAGATCCTCGCACCGGCCAAGGGCGAACAGGTCCTGGCCCGCGGCCGGGTGGTGAAGCCGGGCGCGCTCATCACCATCGCGGCCGCCGACCTCTACTCCCTCGAGGGCGAGGCCCAGATCCTCTGCGCCACCGCGCTGGTCACCATGCGCAATGTGAAGCTGGGGTAGCCGTGACCACCGCGCCGTTCGTCTTCGATCCGTTCGCACCCGGCTTCGCGGCCGACCCGTATCCGCAGTACGAGCGCCTGCGCGCCGAGGCCCCGGTCTATGAGCATCCGCTGGGCTTCTGGATCCTGTCCAGATACCCGGATGTGGCCGCGCTGCAACGCTCCTCGCATTCGGTCGACGAGGCGAACCTGACCCGGCTGCCCGCGTGGAAGAGCGACAGCGCCACCCTCGGCAAGCAGAACCGGATCATGGGCGGGCTGTCCATGCTGGATCAGGACCCGCCCGATCACACCCGCCTGCGCCGCCTGGCCGCCAAGGCCTTCACCCGGCGGGCGGTGGAGAGTCTGGAACCGCGCGTGCAGGCGTATGTCGATGCCGCGCTGGATCGGATCGCCGCGGTCGGGCGCGCGGATGTGGTTGCCGAACTGGCCTTTCCACTGCCGTTCACGATCATCTCGGAAATGCTGGGCATTCCGGTGGTCGAGGACGCGCGGCTGCGCGAGCTCACCGCGCTGGCGGTGCTCTCGCTCGAACCGCTGCCGGATCCGCAGATACAGGAGCGGATCCGGGCGGCCGACGCCGAACTGCGTGCCATGATCGGCGATCTGGTCCGCTGGAAGCGCGCGGAGCCGGGCGAGGATCTGCTGAGCGCGCTGATCGCCGCCGAGCACGAGGGTGACGTACTCAGCGAGGCGGAGTTGATCGCGCAGGTCATGCTGCTGTATCTGGCCGGGCACGAGACCACCGTGAACCATCTCGCCGGTGGCCTGCTCGCGCTGCTGCAGCATCCGGAACAGGTCCGGCGGCTGCGCGCCGAGCCGGCCCTGGCCGCCAATGCCGTGGACGAACTGCTGCGCTACGACTCGCCGGTGCATCTCATGCGGCGCATCACCCTCGCGCCGCTGACCGTCGGCGAGTTCGAAATCCCCACCGGCAGCTGGGTACTCGGCTGTGTGGCGGCGGCCAACCGGGATCCCGGATTCTGGGGCGAGGATGCCGCCGAGGTCCGCCTCGATCGGCCGAACGCCGTGCAGCACGGTTCGTTCGGCGCGGGCCTGCACCACTGCCTGGGCGCCGCGCTGGTCCGGCTGGAAGGCCGGGTCACCTTCGGTTCCTTCGTGCGCCGCTTCCCGGATGCCGTGGTGGAGGACGTGCGCTGGAACGGCCGCATCAATGTCCGTGGACCCGCCGAACTCGTCGTCACCGTCTAACCGAGGAACCTGCCCATGCCGATCATCCAGCTCAACGCTGCGCCGATCGCGTACTCCGACACCGGGATTCCGCCCGGGCAGCCCGATGCGCCGACCATCGTCTTCGGCCACGGCCTGCTGTTCGGCGGCTGGATGTTCGGCCCGCAGATCGCCGCGCTGCGCGAGCAGTACCGCTGCGTCACCATCGACTGGCGCGGCCAGGGCGAGACGCCGCGGTCCCCGGGCGGCTACGACATGGACACCCTCACCGCGGACGCCGCCGCGCTGATTCGCGCGCTCGGCCTCGCACCGGTGCACTGGGTCGGACTGTCGATGGGTGGATTCATCGGCCAGCGTCTCGCCGCCCGTCACGGCGAACTCCTGCGCTCGCTGACACTGCTGGATACCAGTGCGGGACAGGAGGATCCGGCCAAGGTGGCCGAGTACAAGCGACTCGCCCTGGCTCTGCGCCTACTCGGCTTCCGCGCGATCCAGCGCCTCGTCGAGCCGCACATGTTCGGCCCGGTCTTCCGTGCGGATCCGGCCGCGCGCCCGATCATCCGGATATGGTCGGCGCGGCTGCGGCGAGCCGACCGGGTCGCCCTGCGGCGGGCCGTGCTGGGCGTGGCCGATCGGGCCGCCGTAGTGGACGAGATTTCGGCGATTACCGTGCCGACCCTGATCGCGGTGGGCACGGACGATCAGGCCACGCCGCCGCCCCGCGCCCGGGAGATCGCTGACCGCATCCCCGCCGCCCGCCTGGAGTTCATCGAGGACTGCGGCCACACCAGCACCCTGGAAAAACCCGCCGTGGTCACCGGCCTGCTCGCGGACTTCCTGGAGTCGGTCTCGCATTCGTTCGGCTGAGGGACCTGCATCGCGGCACGGAATTGTTCTCCGGCGGTGCGGCGCTGAACCCGCGCTGTCGCTAGAGCCGGGTGGCCGCGCGGATCAGCCCGGCCAGCGCCCGGGAGCGGCTGTGCGGCGGCCACGCGATGACGGTGGTCACCGTGGGCGCGTCCACCACGGGGACGGCGACCAGATCATGGTGCAGGTGGACGCGGGAGGATTCCGGCAGTACCGCCGCGGCGCGACCCAGGGCGATGAGCTGATAGAGCTGCGTGCTGTCGTGCACCTCGGGGCCGGGGCCCTCGGGATAGCCGCCGGCGGGCTTGGGCCAGCGCGGCAGGGGCAGATCGGGGAGCGCGGTGACCTCGGCCAGGCGCACGGCCGCGCGGGTGCTGAGGGCGTGCCCGGCGGGCAGGACGACGACCTGGCCTTCGGTGTGCAGCTCCTCGGTGTCGAAGTCGGCCGTGGAGTCGAACGGGAGGTGCAGCAGCGCCACATCGGCGCGCCCGTCCCGCAGTACCTGCTCCTGCTCGGCGGGCCCGCACAGGACGACTTCGACCGTCACCGCATCGGGCTCGGCGGCGTAGGCGTCGAGCAGCTTGCGCAGCAGTTCACTGGATGCGCCCGCCTTCGTGACCAGCACCAGCCGGGGATCGCCGTCGGCCGTGTGCGCGGCCCGGCGGGTGCGGCGGTCCGCGGCGTCGACCGCGGTCAGGGCCGCGCGTCCCTCGTTCAGCAGGACCGAACCGGCGTCGGTCAAGGCGACCGCGCGGCTGTTGCGGTCCAGCAGCGTTACCCCGAGCCGTCTTTCGAGTTGGCGGATCGCTCGTGACAGGGGTGGCTGCGCGATGCCGAGCCGCTGGGCGGCGCGGCCGAAATGCAACTCCTCGGCGACGGCGACGAAGTACCGCAGTTCTCGCGTCTCCATGAATGCCACGGTACCGGCAACGATACCGCTGCGGTATCGCCGCGCACCCACATGGTCTTGGACCTTTCCTTGTGGCACGGACAGATTGGAGACATGAGCGAAAAGACGATCGCGCTGGTCACCGGCGCGAACAAGGGGATCGGATACGAAATCGCGGCCGGGCTGGGCGCACTGGGCTGGAGCGTCGGCGTCGGCGCGCGCGACGAGCACCGCCGCGAGGCCGCCGTGGAGAAGTTGCGCGCGGCCGGGGTCGACGCGTTCGGCGTCGCCCTCGATGTCACCGACGATGCCAGCGTGGCGGCCGCCGCGGCACTGCTCGAGGGGCGGGCCGGGCGTCTCGATGTGCTCGTGAACAATGCGGGCGTCACCGGTGGCATGCCGCAGGAACCGACCCGGGTGGATCTCGACGCGGTGCGAACCGCGGTGGAGACCAATGTGATCGGCGTTATCCGGGTCACCAATGCGATGCTGCCGCTGCTGCGCCGCTCGGCGTCACCGCGCATCGTGAACATGTCCAGCAGCGTCGGGTCGCTGACCTTGCAGGCCTCGGAGACGTCGGAGGTGGCGTCGAGCCCGGTGTCGGCCGCCTACGCGCCGTCGAAGAGCTTCCTCAATGCGGTGATGCTCCAGTACGTGAAAGAGCTGCGCGGCAGCAATATTCTGATCAATGCCGGTTGCCCGGGCTACACCGCGACCGACCTCAACGCTTTCCATGGCGTCCGCACGCCCGAACAAGGTGCGGCCATCGCCATCCGGCTCGCGACCCTGCCCGACAACGGACCGACCGGTGGGTTCTTCGATGACGCCGGGGTTGTGCCCTGGTGACCGCCTCGTGAGACCATGTCCGGCATGAACGAGGCAGGGCGGCGGCCCGATCGCGGGCCGCTGTGGCGGATAGGCGTTTTCGCGCTGGCGCTGACCTTCGTGTTCAGCACGGCGTGGACCGTCGGCTGGATTTCGTCGGGACGCCAGGTCGGCTCATCGGTCACCGTGCCCGGACACCAGCAGCCCAGCATGCCCGGCATGGATATGGGCGGGCACTGACTGTCCTTGTCAGAGCGCGAATTTCACCGCCATGGCCAGACCGCAGGTGGCAGCGAGAATGCGCAATGCGGTGCCGGGCATGCGGCGGGCCAGCGACGGCCCGATGCGCCCGCCCAGGAACGACCCCAGGGCCAAGGGGATCACGAAGGCCCAGTGCACCGGCCCGAAGAACGCGAATCCGATGGCGGCAGCACCGTTTCCGGCAAAGCTGACCAGCGCCTTCACCGCATTGGACTGCTGGGCGG
Source organism: Nocardia sp. NPDC020380 (assembly GCF_044386975.1). Classification (NCBI taxonomy): domain Bacteria; kingdom Bacillati; phylum Actinomycetota; class Actinomycetes; order Mycobacteriales; family Nocardiaceae; genus Nocardia; species Nocardia sp. NPDC020380. The sequence continues at coordinate 163,436 of NZ_JBIRVQ010000013.1, forward strand.
TCCACGCCGGATACATGGCGGCGAGAATCGCGAGAATCATGACCGCGCCCGCCGCGCCGAAGTAACCGGTGTAGACGGCGGAGGCCAGGAATGCGAGGTAGAGCCAGCGTGCGGGCCGATGCGGCGGGTCGGTGGCGTGCTCGGCGCGGCGGCGCGCGAGATAGGGCTGGGCCAGCAGGAACAGCGACGAACCGCCGATGAGGAACGGCACCACCACATGGAAGGTGGAGGCGGGCGCGAGCAGCAGCAGCGCGGCCCCGATCGCGCCGCCGACCGCCGCCAGCGCACTCAGCCGCAGCACGACCTCACGCTTGCCGGCCAGCTCGGGCCGCGAACCCGCCGCGGCGCCCGCACCGGTGAACAGCACCGCCATGGTGTTGGTGACATTCGCCGAGACGGGCGGCAATCCCATGGCCAGCAGCGCCGGATAGGAAATGAGCGACGCGACACTGGTGAGCACGCCCGCCAGCCCGGAACCGAATCCTATGAGCAGCAACAGGAGTGCCTGGGTCATCGTCACCGGTGCACTCCGACTCGCCTTCGCCCGACATCAGGTATCCGCGTAGAACGTTACCCGGGCTCACAAATCCCGTCCGGCCCGGGCCGGAGACCTCAGCAGCCCAGCGCCGCGGCCAGGGCGGGGAAGCTGTTCACATTGAGGTCGGCGGCGGGATCGGTGCGATCGGTGGCCGAATCCGGGCCCTTCTCGTAGGGGCGTTCGACGTAGGCGGTGTGGAAGCCCGCGGACCGGGCGCCCGCCAGATCCCAGCGGTGCGCGGCGACCATGAGAATCCGGTCGGGCGGCAGATCCAGCAGCTCGGCCGCGGTCAGATAGGCCTGCGAACCGGGCTTGTAGGTCCGCGCGAGTTCGGCGGACAGCACACAGTCGAACGGCAGGTTCTCGGATTTGATCAGCCGGGTCATGAGCGCGAAACCGCCATTGGACAGCGCGGCCACGGTGTAGCGGGTGCGCAGGCGCTTGAGGCCGGGTGTGGCATCGGGCCAGGCGGGCAGGCGATGCCAGGTGCGTACCAACCGGTTTCGCGCGTCGTCGTCGAGCGCCGCGGCGACGCCATGGCGCTCCAGCAACTCGTCGAGCGATTCCCGGTGCAGGGTGTCCAGGTAGGCCCACTTGCGTTCCCCGTCGCGGACCCGTTCCAGCGCGGGCAGATACTGCGCCCGCCATTCGGAGACGAACCCGCCGGCCTCGAGATCCACGCCCGCCGCCCGGAATATCGTCTCCGCCTGACTGCTGACACCGGTGTACCAGTCGACGGTGGTACCGAAGATATCGAAGGTGATGGCCTCGATGGCATCCGGATCGAACACGTCGCCTCCTGAAATGTCGTGTCCCACAGGCTACCTCGACATCAACCGGCGATGGGGCGATGCTCGAAGGCGTGCAGCAGGTCCGCGGCGACACTGACCGCGATGACCGCGGGTTCCTTCCCGGTGATATCGGGCAGGCCGATCGGCGTTTTGATGCGGGCGAGCGCTTCCGGGTCGTGGCCGCCCTCGGTGAGCAGCCGGCTGCGGAAGCGCGACCATTTGGCGGCCGAGCCGATGAGCCCGATGGAATCGAAACGGCCCAGCCGCAGCGCCGCATCGCAGAGCGCGGCGTCCTCGGCGTGGTCATGGGTCATGATCAGCACGTGGCTGCCGGCCGGCAGCTGTTCGAGCACCTCCTCCGGCAGCAGCGGGGTGTGGTGAACGTGTAACCGCGCGACCGCATCCGAGAGCACCGCGAGCCGTTCCGCGGACAGCATGTCGGGCCGGGTGTCGATCAGGTGCAGTTCCAGATCGTGGCGGGCGAGGATGCGCGCCAGCTCGATCCCCACATGCCCGATGCCGAAGATCGCCACCGCGGGCACCACCGGCAGCGGTTCCAGCAGCAGGGTGACCACGCCGCCGCAGCATTGCACACCGTGCTCGTTGAGCACCTTGTCGTTCAAGGCGAATTCCATGAGCTCGGGTTCGGCCTCGGGCTTGCCGAGCAGTTCGCGTCCCCGCTCGACGGCGACCGCCTCGATATTGCCGCCGCCGATCGAGCCCCACGTCTGCGCCGGGCCCACAACGAGTTTCGCGCCCGGGCGGCGCGGCGCGTGCCCGCGCACGGTCGCCACCGTGACCAGCACGCCGGGCTCCCGGCGGGTGCGCAGGTGGGTGATCGCGGCCACCCAGTTCAGGTCAGACACTGATTCGGCTCGGTTCTTCGACAGTGGTGCCGCCGGGCATGTCCGCGGCGTGCCGGGCGGCGTCCAGCGCCCAATACACGGCCTCCGGTGTGGCCGGGGCGCCGAGTTCGACGCTGGTGCCCTCGGGCCCGAAGGCCGCGGCGGCCTGCCGCAGCGCCTCACGCACCGAGAAGGCCAGCATGAGCGGCGGTTCGCCCACGGCCTTGGAGCCGTAGACCGCGCCCTCTTCGGTGGCGTTCGCCAGCAGCGTGACATTGAAGATCTCGGGCATCTCCGAGAAGCTCGGCAGCTTGTAGGTACTCGCGGCCTGGGTGAGGAGCCGGCCGCGGCCGGGCCCGGCGCTGGTGTCCCAGCGCAGTTCTTCCAGGGTCAGCCAGCCCGCGCCCTGGACGAATCCGCCTTCGACCTGGCCGAGATCGATGAGCGGGGAGAGGCTGTCGCCGGCATCGTGCACGATGTCCACCCGCCGGATGCGGTAGGCGCCGGTGAAGCCGTCGACCTCCACCTCCGTCGCGGCGGCCCCGTAGGCGAAGTACTTGAACGGGGTGCCCTGCATGGCCTGCGCATCCCAGTGCAGACCCTCGGTCCGATAGAAACCGGCCGCCGACAACTGGACCCGCTGCTGATACGCGGTGCGCACGAGCGTGTCCCAGTCCAAGGTCCGCGTCGCGTCCCCGAGTGGCCGCGCAATGCCGTCGGTCACGCGCACATCCGAGGGTTCGACACCGAATTGTGTTGCGGCAACCTGCATCAGCCGCTCGCGCAATTGCTCGCACGCGTTCTTGACGGCCGCGCCATTGAGGTCGGCGCCGGAGCTGGCCGCGGTGGCGGAAGTGTTGGGTACCTTGTCCGTTCGCGTCGGCGCCAGCCGCACCTTGGGCAGCGGAATGCCCAGCGTGGTGGCGGCCACCTGCAGCATCTTGGTGTGCAGGCCCTGGCCCATCTCGGTGCCGCCGTGATTGATGAGTACCGAGCCGTCCTTGTAGATCAGCACCAAGGCCCCACCCTGATTGAAGGTGGTCAGGTTGAACGAGATGCCGAACTTGACCCCGGTCACCGCCAGTCCGCGCTTGGTATTGCGGTGCGCCGCATTGAATTCCGCTATCTCGTGGCGTCGCGCCTCGACCTCGCCGCGTTCGATGACCTGCTCCCAGGTGGCGGTGATCCGCTCCGGATGCCGCACCACCTGCCCGTAGGGGGTGGACTGGCCGGCCCGGTAGAAGTTGCGCCGCCGCAACTCCATCGGATCCAGGCCGAGCAGCGGCGCGCACCGGCCCAGCAGATCCTCCATCACCAGCATGCCCTGCGGTCCGCCGAAACCACGGAAGGCGGTATTGGAGGTCTTGTTGGTCTTGGCGATGCGACCGAGGAAGCGGGCGTTGGGAATCCAATAGACATTGTCGACATGGCAGAGCGCGCGGGCCAGCACCGGCTCGGACAGGTCCAGGCTCCAGCCGCCGTCCGCGGTCAGCGTGGTGTCCAGCGCCAGCAGATGACCCTCGGCATCGAAACCGGCCCGCCAGCTCGCGTGGAAGCCGTGCCGCTTCCCGGACATGGTCAGATCCTGGGTCCGGTTGAGCCGCAGCCGGACCGGTCGTCCGGTCAGCGTCGCGCCCAGTGCGGCAATGGCCGCGAACCCGTGCGGCTGCATCTCCTTACCGCCGAACCCGCCACCCATGCGCAGGCACTGCACGGTGACCTGGTGACTGTGCAGGCCCAGGACGTGGGCGACGATTTCCTGTGTCTCGGAAGGATGCTGGGTGCTGGACTGCACGAACACCTGTCCGGCCTCGTCGACCAGGGCCAGCGCGGCATGCGTCTCGAGATAGAAGTGCTCTTGATCGGAGAACTGGATCTCGCCGCGGAAGACGTGCGCCGCCGCCGCGAAACCGGCCTCGGTATCGCCGCGCTGCACCAGCCGCTGCGCGCCCTGGAAACTGTTGGCGGCCACCGCATCCGCGATCGAGATGAGCGACGGCAGCGCGGTGGTCTCGACCTCGACGGCGGCCGCGCCCAGCCGGGCGGCTTCCAGGGTCTCGCCGAGCACCCAGCAGACCGCGTGCCCGTGGAACATGACCTCGTCGGGGAACAAGGGCTCATCGTGCTTGACTCCGGCGTCGTTGCGGCCGGGCACATCCGCGGCGGTGAGCACCCGCACCACGCCGGGCACCGCCAGCGCGGGTGCGGTGCGCAGCGCGGTGACGTGCGCGTGCGCCTGCATGACCTGCACGGGGTAGGCGTGCAGGACATCCTTGGTGCGGTGCACGAGATCGTCTGTGTAGAGCGCTTTTCCGGTGACGTGCAGGACCGCGCTCTCGTGCGGCAGGGCCAGGCCGACGGCGGGATTCGCGGGGCGCTGGGACAGCAGGCTCATGACGGCACCTCTGGTTGATTCACGACGGCACCGCCTCGGTGGTCTCCGCATACAGTTTTCGCAGGCTCTGCCCGAGCATGACGCTGCGATAGCGAGCGCTGGCCCGGTGATCGTCCAGCGGCGTGCCCGTCGACTGCAGCAACTCCGCCGCGACCTCCACGGCGGCGGCCGACCACGGCCGGCCCGTCAGCGCCTCTTCGGCGGCCCGCGCGCGGATCGGAGTCGCGGCCACGCCGCCCAATCCGATGCGGGCCCTGGACACCGTGCCGTCCTCGATTTCCAGAGCGAAGGCGACCGCCACGCTGGAGATATCGTCGAAGCGACGCTTGGCGATCTTGTGGAATGCGGTCACCGGCGCGAGCGGCAGTGGAATCCGGACGGCTCGGATCAATTCGCCGGCCCGGCGCACCGACTGCCGATATCCGGTGAAGTACTCCGCGAGCGGGACGTCTCTTTCGCCGTCGGCATCCGCCAGCACGATCGAGGCGTCCAGGGCCAGCAGCACCGGCGCGGCGTCACCGATGGGGGAGCCGGTACCCAGATTGCCACCCAGGGTGGCGCTGTTGCGGATGAGCCGGGACGCGAACTGCGGGAACAGCTCCGCGAGCAAGGGCACCGCCCCGTCGAGCCGGCGTTCGATCTCGGTGAGGGTCAGCGCTGCCCCGAGTTCGATCCGCTCGGATTCGATACGCAGCTCGCGCAATTCGGGGAGCCGGTCGATCGCGATCACGTGATCCGCGCGCCGGCCGCGCAGATTCACCTCCACACCCCAATCGGTGCTGCCCGCCACGATCACCGCATCGGGCCGATTCCGCAGCAACCGTGCCGCCTCGCCGAGGGTGGCGGGCCGGGCGAAGGTGCGGCCGTCCTGTTCCAGGTCGGTCTGGGCGGGTGGGGCCGGTGGCTGTGTACGGCGCCGGGCGAGCGGGTCATCGGCCGCGGGCGGGCCGAGTGCGAAGGCGGCATCGCGGATCGGGCGATACCCGGTGCACCGGCACAGGTTTCCGCTGAGCGCGTGCAGATCGAATCCGTTCGGTCCGTGCTCGGAGTCCGCGCCGGTTTCGGGGTTGCCGGGGGAATGCCGGTCGGGCCGGTAGTACTCGGCGGCCATGCCGCAGATGAATCCGGGCGTGCAATAACCGCATTGGGAGCCGCCGCGCACGGCCATCTCCCGCTGTACCGGATGCAGGGCTTCCGGGGCGCCGAGTCCCTCGGCGGTGCGGATCTCCTGACCGTCGAGCATAGCGGCCGGAATCAGGCAGGCATTGACGGCGACCCATTCCGTGGTCCCGATGACGCCGGGCCGGGCCACCAGAATCGCGCAGGCGCCGCATTCGCCCTCGGCGCAGCCTTCTTTCGTTCCGGTGAGGCCGTTGTCGCGCAGAAAGTCCAGGATCGTCGTATGCGTCGCGGCGGGCGAAATCGGGACGCCGTTCCCGTTGATATTGATCTGCGCCTCTACCATGCCGCACCCCGATTCTCATACCTGGACGTGCGTATAACTAAGAATATATTCTATGCCGTTTTCCGGCGCGGGCGCCGAGCCGCAGGCGGAAGCCCTGGTCGGGGGATTTGGAGGATCGTACGAAAGGCCGTATCGCCGCGAATGATCCGGCTGGACTATCATATAAAACGCTGTGGCGGCCGTCTTTCTACTGTAGATATGTGTATTGCGGTCAACCGGACGTCGGCTCATGGCATTTCGATGTCGCCCCCCGGTGGTTTCGGCCGTATTTCTGCTTGTCCAGGAGACATGCCATGCAAATGCGATTTTCGCGCCCCTCCCGTACTTCCGATCCCGGCGTCGCTCGGCACCCAGTCGATGAAGTTCCACCCCCGCCACGGTTGGTGCTGCTGGGCCTGCAGCACCTCGCGATCATGTATGCCGGCGCGGTCGCCGTGCCGCTGCTCGTCGGCGGTGCGCTGAAACTACCCACGCACACCATCGGCCTGCTGGTGAACGCCGACCTGCTGGTCTCGGGCATCGTCACGCTCATCCAGTCCATCGGCATCGGCCGGATCCTGGGTGTGCGACTACCGGTGGTCGCCGGCGCGACCTTCACCGTGGTCTCGCCGATGATCCTGATCGCCGAACAGTTCGGCGGGGGTGAGGCCGGCCTGCCCACCGTGTACGGCGCCATCCTGGTGTCGGGTGTGTTCGGCCTGCTGATCGCGCGGTTCTTCGCCAAGGTCGCGCGGTTCTTCCCGCCGCTGGTGTCGGGCTGCGTCATCTGTGTGATCGGGTTGTCGCTGATCGGCGCCGATGCCGGGCTGATCGCCGGCGACGACCCGAAAGCGGCCGACTACGGCCAGATCTCGCATATCGCGCTGGCCGGGCTGGTGATCCTGCTGATCGTGGTGGTCACCAAATTCGGGCGCGGACTGGTCAGCCAGCTCGCGGTCCTGATCAGCGTCGCGGTCGGCACGCTGGTCGCGTGGCCCATGCACCTGGTCGACATGTCCGGGGTGGGCAAGGCGAGCTGGTTCGGCATCTCGCAGCCGTTCCACTTCGGCGCCCCGCAGTTCCATCTGGCCGCGATCATCTCCATGTGCGTGGTCATGCTGGTGACCTTCACCGAATCCACCGCCGATATGGTCGCCGTCGCCGAAATGGTCGACAAGCAGCTCGAACCCGCCGATCTGGCACGTGGTCTGGCCGCGGACGGCCTGTCCGCCGTGCTGGCCGGTTTCATGAACTCGTTCCCCGACACCGCGTTCGCGGAGAACGTGGGCCTGGTCGGATTGACCGGGGTGCGCAGCCGGTGGGTGGTCGCGGTCTGCGGTGGCTTCCTGGTGGTGCTGGGCCTGGTGCCCAAGGTCGGCAATGTGGTTGCGGCGCTGCCCGGTCCGGTGGTCGGCGGTGCGGCGACCGTCATGTTCGCCATGGTGACCGCGGTCGGCCTGCGCGTGCTGCACAAGGTCCAGTTCGAGGGCACCAGCAATATGCTGATCATCGCGGTCACGCTGTCGGTGGCCCTGCTGCCGGCGGTCGCGCCGAGCTTCTACACCAAGTTCCCGACCGATTTCCAGATGATCGCCAGCAGCCCGATCACCTCCGCGGTGATCGTGGTGTTCGTGCTGAACCTGCTGTTCAACCACTGGCGCAGTGGTAAGGGGGCTACCCCCGGGGCAATCGGCCCCGAGGTGACCGCTCCCGGGACCACCAACCACGTGGTGACCGTCCCGGAGAAGTCCGCGCCGGCCGAGTAGAACGGCTGTCCGGTAATCGCTTTCGGCGCGTGTGTCACACCTGGAGTGCGGCCCACGCGCCGAGCAGTACCAGCGGCATACCGGCCAGGCCGATGGCCGCGAAGGTCGCGGGCCGCACCCGCACACCGCGGGCGCGGCAGCGATCGGCCCACAACAGCGTGGCCAGCGAACCCCACATCGTCACCAGCGGGCCGATATTGGTGCCCAGCAGGATCTCGAACAGGCCGTGGCTGGACCCGGCGGGGACCGAGGTCTCCATGGCGAGATAGGCGGGCAGATTGTTGACCAGGTTGCCCGCACCCGCGGCGAGCAGGGTGGTCAGCAGGGCGGAATGATCCGCCCAGCGGGTCAGCAGGCTACCGAGGCCGTGCTGGACCAGGGCGGCCACCAGCAGGAACAGGCCCTCGGTCATGAGGACCAGACGCCACGGAAACAGCGACCAGCGCAGGTGTTTCCGGCCGCGCACCGCGAAAACGGTCAGTGCGACCAGCGCGGCGAGGGTCGCGGCGAGCCACGGCGGCACACCGGCGGTGACGGCCACGACGAAGCCCAGGCAGGCCGCCACGCAGCTGCCGAAGGCGATCCGATCGGCGGGCGGCGTGGTCTCGGGCACTTCGTAGCGACCGATCAGTTTGCGGCGGAACAGGATTGCCAGAAAGACCACCGTCACGGTGACCGCCACCAATTCGGGCAACGCCATCCGGCCCGCGAACTCCACCGTCGACATCCGGCTGTGCTGCAGCGCAAGCAGATTCGTGAGATTCGAGATCGGCAGCAACAGGCTCGCGGTATTGGCCAGCCAGATCACCAGTAGCGCGAAGGGCAGCGGGGCCAGGCCCAGCCGCGCGGTCAGCGCCAGCACGACCGGCGTGAGCAGCACCGCCGTGGTGTCCAGGCTCATGCCGATGGTGGTCGCCGTGGCCAGCACGGCCACCAGCGCGAACAGCGCGGCCGTCGAACCGCGGGCCAGCCGGGCGCAGCGGTCCGCGGCCGCATCGAAGACACCTGCGATATCGGCCAATTCGGCCAGCACCGTGATCGCGACCAGGAAGCCGAGGATGGGCAGCGCCCGGGTGACGCCGACCTCGTAGGCGGCGCCGGCGGGTAGCCATCCGGTGACCACCGCCAGCGCGCCGGCCAGTATCGCGTATTTCCACACCCCGCCCAGCTTGCCAGTCGCCGCTGGCCCGGCCCGCGCAGCCGGCGCCGGGGGGACTTCCGGCGCCGGCCACTCACCGGGCATCCGACCCGATCGTGCCCCATTGCGCGACCGGATCACCCCGGCGTCCGGGGCAGACTGCTCAGGTCGATTACGACACCTCGGTCTGGCAGCCGACCGCGAGCAACCGGTGAGATTGCTGCATAACGGCCCGGCATACGCCGGTACGGAGAGTCCCGGAGATCGAATTTCGGGAATGCGAGGGCAGGAATGCGCACGGTTTCTTTCGGCGGCGGCGATTACGAATGCATCACCCACTATTCACGCGGGATCGCAGGCCGGCAGTTCGAGCTGAGCGGCAAGGACGGCGGCCTGTGTTCGCCGTTCCACTTCGAGTTTGGCAAGTAGCCGGGACACGTAGTTCTTGACGGTCTTCTCCGATAAGAAAACGCGTGCCGCGATTTCCCGGTTGGTGAGTCCGTCGCGAATGTGGGCCAGCAGCATCCTTTCCCGGGCGGTGAGTGCCTCCAGTGGATCCCCGGCCGCGGCGGCCGGCGTGCGGAGCCGGGCCAGCACCGCGGCCGAGGCGCGCTGATCCAGCAGCATCCGGCCCGCGCCGACATCGCGGATGGCGCCGACCAGCTCGGGTCCCCGAATGTCTTCCGGCACAAAGCCGCCCGCTCCGGCCAGGACGGCCGCCAGCATGGCCTGCTCATCGGCGAAGGAGGTGAGGATCAGGCACTTCATGCCGGGTCGCGAGACCAGCAGATCCCGGCACAGTGCGATGCCGTCCCCGTCCGGTAGCCGGATATCGAGTACCGCGATATCCGGGCGCAGTGCGGGAATCCGGGCCCGCGCCTGCGCGCAGCTGCCGGCCTCGCCGACCACCGCGAGATCGGTCTCGGCGTCGACGAGTTCACGGACACCGCGGCGCACGATCTCGCGATCGTCGACCAGGAAAACGTTCACCATCTGTCCCACTTCCTTTGTGTTTCGTATTCGTTCACGTGTCTGCGATCACTCTGCGGATCTGAATTGGGTTCTGACCAGGCAATCAGCCGGATGTTATGTCCACGCATGTAATGCAGACGATTCGGTCTGCTTTGTAAACGTTACGGTATCACCGTACATTCGAAGTAGTTGCCGGGGGATCGCGGAAGGAATGACCATGACCGATTCGGCCCAGGGTGCACGCGCTGTGAAAGCCCGTACGGAACCGCCTGGGCGGTGCTGGTGATCGCCTTGAACGTGGTCGTGATCTGGGCCGTCGCCACCTGGCGACCCGAACGAACGGTGACCTGAAAACTTGCTGCTGCTCAATAGAATTCGCTGGACCGGGGTACTGCCGGTCGCTGGGACAGTCGTCTTGGCTGCGGTGTGGGGGCGGCATCTGTCCCTGCTCGCCGATCTGCCGTTGTTCGTACTGCTGCTGGGATTGGGCCCGACCGAGATGGTGTTGCTGGCGCTGACCGTGGTGGTCGGGGTGCTCACCGTGGTGCCGGGCCGCGCGACCCTATTGCAGGGCGCCGTGCACCTGGTGTTGTTCTCCGCGTTCGTCCTGCTCGCGGTCGCGCCCTGACGGCCCGCCACGCAATTGCAGGTAGCCGAGGATCCCGGACACGGCGTAGGCCAGCACCATGACCGCGGCAATGCGCCAGGACCACTCGACGTACCAGCCGCCGAATCGATTGGGCCACAGGCCGTCCACCACCAGCAGCACGATGAGCGCGGTGCCGACGATCGCGCCGATCGCCATGGGCAGCAGGGAGATCCGGGTCCGATCGGTGGAATGCGGGAAGGCGTAGATCAGCGATCCCAGCACCGCGAGATTGGCCACCAGCAGTGCCGCGGCGGTGACGTAGATGTAGACGCTGGCCAGCCCGCCGAGGTTGCCGATGTACATGGTCGGCGTCACGTGCGCCTCGGACACGGCATACAACACCAGCAGCAGCACGCTCGTCGCGGCGAAAGACCGACCCGTCCAACGCATCAGCCGCCGCTGTCCCCAGGCATGTCCGACGGTGAGCACCAGGCAGCAGGCCGCGGCCACGGCCACCAGATCGCCGATCAGATTGCTGACATTGGCCAGTCGCACGCTCTCCGGCGTCGCCTGGTCCACCCAGTCGTCGGAGATGATGGCCGGCTGGGTGAGCACCGCGGCCAGCATGAGCAGTGCCAAGGCCACCGTCAGCGGCCGGGAGCCGGGATGGCTGCGCCACAGGCTCAGCCGCAGCAGTACCGCGACCGCGCCGGCCACGCCCGTCACCGTCGGCAGCACCGGCACCGTCACAGCAACCCCTCTCCGATCCTGCGTCGTTTGAGCCGGCGGCTGCGCTGCTCGTCGAGTTCGGCGTGGTGTTCCGGTTCGGGCGCCCGGCGTTCCACGGCGCGGCGTTCCCGGGTGACGGCCTCCTCGAGCAGTTGCAGCATGGGCACATCGGACAGCGCGTCCCGGGTGGCCGCGTGGTCGACGTCGCTACGGGTGAGCAGCCCGGCGGCGATGAGGCCCTCGACCGGATTGGCGCCGTAGGCGCGGGCCAGTTCGATGACCGTATCGGCGACCGGCGGATCGGATTCCTCCAGGTGACGCTTGATCCGCGGACCGTTGCTGTCGAGGCGCTCGGCAATCGCGCGGGTGCTGGCCCCGCGGGTGATCGTTCGTTTCCAAGCGTCGAACGCTTGCCTCATCGTGCATCATCCTCGGCTCGGTCGGTGCGTTCGCCTGCGCCGAGGGTAGTCGAGCACGGTGCAACAATCCAGTTACATGCTGATCCGCGCGCGTTTCATGCGCCGCCAGACGTAAGTCAGGAAGGCGATGAGGCCGAGCAGCGGCAGGGTGCTGATGGCCCAGCTCAGGCCGAGTGGGGGACCGGGTTGCTTCAGGACCGTGAGGTTCGTCAGCTGACCCTCGCCGTGACCCAGGGGACCGTCGATGGCGAAGCGGAAGATCCAATCGCCCTGCTTGTCCAGGGACCGCACATCCAGGCCCCAGACATCACGCTTGCGCGGATGCCGGGACAGGGGTTCCTCATGGCGGATCTGACCGTTGGGCTGCACCTCGGTCAGGGTGCCGGACTTGTCGCCGATGCCACCGTCGGGAATGAAGGTGAAGTCCAGCGATTGCATTGCGCGCAAAGGCCATTGGCTGAACCCGAGGGTCAGGTTGTACGGGCCCGCCTGCACATGTTCGGTATGCACGATATCGACGGGCTGATAGGCGGCGGCCGTACCGGTGGCCGCCGCGGTCAGCACCAGGAAGGCGATCAGCGTTGCGACAGTGGCGAATACGCGTTTCACGCGGTCACCTCCGCGGCCGGGGCGGTCAGGCGCAGCAGCTGCCCGAAACGCCAGCCCAGGAATCCGCCGAGCGTACCCAGCGCCGCGCCCGCGATGGTGGTGGCGATGATGACCGCCGCCCGCGAAATATGGGCGTCGTAGATGATGATGTCCTGCACGGGATGGAAGGCCGCGATGATCGCACCGCCCAGCCCGCCAACCAGCGCCGGGAGCAGCCGGGCCGTCGCGGCGGTCCGCCGCACCAGCAGATCGATCACGATGCCCACCGGGATCAGGCAGAACGGGATCAGCGCCGGCGTGGCCGGAATGCCCCGGATGTGTTCGCGCATGGGCAATCCCACGAAATCGGCGTAGGCGCGCGCCGACCACGGCGCGAACCACCAGAACACACCCTGCACGGCGGAGGCGGTGATCGCCACGGCGGTCGCCCCGCCGCGGCGTTGCGCGGCGCCCACGGCCATCAGCAGCACCACCATGAACGCGGTGACCGCGACCGTCCAGCGCACGTTGCCGGCGCTGAGCCGCTGCACGGCGAGCGCGGTGATGGTGCTCGAGGTCAGCAGCAGGCCGAGGGACACCAGCGCACCGATCTGCCCCCAGCGCTGCCCGCGCGCCGAGGCGAACACGATGATCGTGCCCACCGCGGTCACCGTGCTGGACAGGAACAATCCGATGTGCGGCGGGGAATCGATGATGGCGTCGAAGCCGTACAGGCTGTGCCACCACAGATCCCAGAGTCCGTACAGCAGGAACGAGGCCGCACCCAGCGAGGCGACCATGTAACCCAGTGGCGCGGTGAAGGTCCGGCGGAACACGCCGATACCGGGTCCGCCGAGTTCCCCGTCCACCGGCCGGCCCGCGCGCCCGGCGGCCGTGGTGGCCAGAATGACCGCGAGACTGGTGAATCCGGAGATCGCCGCACTGGCGTAGATGAACAGGTGCGGCAGGGTGAAGAAGGTGTCCGGGCCGACATCGGAGTGCCACTGGATGTCCCAGGTGGCGCCGACGGCCCAGGTCAGGCTGGCGATGAGGAGGATCGACGCGGGTAGCCAGGGCCGGATGGTGAGCGGGGTGGCCGCGGTGGCGCTGCGGTCGCCGGCGCCCGCCGAGAGCCGGCCGCCGTGGGCGGTGAGGTCCATGAGCTGCTCCTGAGGAACGATGCTGCGTTTCGGTTGGCTTGCTTGGCGTTTCAGTACGCTTGCGTGGAGAAGGTGGCCGTGCCGGAACCCGCCGGTCCCGAGAGCTGCACGGCGATCTCCCACTGTCCCGGCATGGGCAGGTTCACGGTGGCGCGGTAGTGGCCGGGTGTCACGACCGCGGCGGTGGCGGGTGGGACCGCATGACCCATCTGGGGCATGGCGGGTTCCACCGAGACCTTGGCGGGCGTGGCGGGATCGCCCTGCTGGTCGGTGATTTCGAGCTCGACCGTATTGTCGCCGGTCTTCGGCGAGCCGTCGCCCACGGTCAGATGGACCAGGTAGGGCCCGGCCGCCATGCGCTGCACCGATTTCGCGCTGCCGCCCGGCCACAGCCACCACGCCGCCAGCGCGACGACGATCAGCACGGCGGCCGCGAGCAGTCCCCGGCGCACGGTCATTTCGGATCCTCCCCTGCCACCTGGACCGTGTGCGGCACGGTCAGGACGGTATAGCCGCGTTCCGCCTGCGCCCACACCAGATAACGGCCGGGCAGCGGAAATGTGAAGGTGAACGGGACATCCGGGCCGTAGGCCGCGACCGTCTCGTCCGGTGTCTGCGCCCCGACGGCGGGCATGGGCGTCATGGCGTGCGCATGCGCCCACACCGGCGCCGCCGTGGCCGCCGTCCCCGCGGGCAGATTGTCGGGCAGCGGGCCGACGGCGATGAGGTGACCGAGCATGCCCAGCCACGGTTGCAGATCGGCCGGGCCGCCGAACTTCACGGTGAGCGTGCCCGGTTGCCCGGCGATCATCTCGGTGGTGTCGAACTCGGGTGTGGTTGCGCCGGAGCCTGTTTCGGCGGGCAGGGCCGGCCCGGTCACGTGCAGCACCGATCGCACCAGCTGTACGCCGCCGCCGCGCCGCGAGAGCTCGGCGGCGACCGCGTAGTCACCGGGCTCGGTGACATCGAGCTGCACCTGATACACGCCGGGCGCGGTGCGTACCGGATGCCGATGCCAGAACTGCCCGGACGGCCCGACCACCATCAGATGCACCAGCGCGTCATCGGTGACCAGCAGATCGTCGACGGGACGTCCGGTCGCCGAATCGGTCAGGGACAGCAGCACGCCGAGCGCGTGCCCCGTCACGGCCGGACCGTCGGTGCGAACGGTCAGATTCACCGGCGGGCGTGAGTAATTCGTGGTCAGCGGCAGGTCCCGTTCCGGGAACGGATTGCCGATATTGCCGGAGGTGGGATCGAGCAGGCTGCCCGCCGGGCGCGGCTGCGGCGCGCGCGAGGACAGCACCGCACCGGTCACCCCGACGGTCAGCGCGGCAATGAGCGCCCCGACCGGAATCAGTGTCGCCCAGCCGCGTTTGGAGATGAGCGCGGTACCCACCGACACGAGCAACAGTGCGCCGGAAGCGAAGAACCCGCCGTACGCCGCGCGTTCCCAAGGCGTGACGACCTGCGCCGCCACCAGGAAGGGAATTCGGCCGGTGTGCTGCCCGTCCGCCACCGCGAGCTCCCACGGTCCGGCGTGATCGACCTGCAGCGTGCCGGTGTACGGCCCGGCCCGGTCACCGAGCCGGACCGTGGTCGTGGAGGTCGCCCCGCCCTGATCAGTGGGGGTGGCGGTGAGCGTGAGTGTGCCTGCCGGCGAACCGGTGTGGGTGACGATATCGACCCGCAGTGGTCCGGGGACCGGTTGTGCGCGGCGCACGATGACCGTCAGCTCCCGGTCGCCCAGGGACTGCGCGACCATGAGATCGCCGCCGGTCGCCATGCCGTCCGCGCGCGCCTGGGGCGGGTTCACCAGCGCCAGGCCCGACAGCAGCAGGCCGATGACGCCCACCACCAGGCATAAGCCTCGTATGCGAACGGTCAACGGCAGCTGCACCTTTCCGAAGCTACCGAATGCGCGGCGGGATGGGATCCCACCTGCGGGGGATGCGCAATCAGGGTCGGGTCAGGGTTCGGCCGGATTGCCCGGTTCACTTGGGCACGAAGTCGCTGAGGAAGTCGCCGAGTCGTTCGGCCTTGGTGGCGAGGCTGCGCTGGGACTGGAAGTAGTCGTCGTAGCCCTGTTCCTGCGCGTCCTTCAGATAGCCGGGCAGCGGCTGCTGCAGTTCGGACTGGATGGCCTGGTTCAGCAGTCCTTCCATGCTGCCGCGCAACGGGTTTCCGGTGGCGGCCTGATTGTCCAGTTCCAGGCGGCCGTTGCCGGTCGAGTAGTCGTAGAGCTCGAACTCCTGCTCGGCGCCGCCGTCGATGCGGATCTGCCCGTCCACCCAGGTGGAGTACGAGGCGAACTTGGCGTCCGCGGTGCGCACCATGGCGACATGGCCGGGCGCGTTGTGGTCGAACAGGATCGCGGCTTCCTCGATGGTCGCCTCATCGGTGGAGTGCGCGATGAACGGGCGGCCCGGCTCGGTGGCATTGCGGCACAGGGCGGCCATATCGAGTCGGCCCTGCAGATGCTGATACCGGTCGACCGAACGCCAGTCGTTGCCGCCGGTGCCGATGGTGAGCAGCAGCGGCGTCAGGTCGACGCTGGAGGTGAGTTGCTTTCGCACGCTGGTGGAGTCGGTGGGGCTGAGCCGTCCGCGCGGGTCGTGTACGTAGAACGGCACCCGGATCGCCTCGTCGTAGGCGCCGCCGCCCTTGCCGTGCAGGCCGTGCGAGCCCGCGTAATCGCCGTGGTCCGAGGTGAAGACGATGACCGTGTTGGCGGCGACGTCGGGGCGCTGGTTCAAGGTGTCGAGCACCCGGCCGATCTGGATGTCGACCTGCTGCTGCAGCCACAGATACATATTGCGCATATCGATCCAGGCGGCCTGCGCCTCGGCGGTGCCGTAGGGCGCGACGCCGAAGGCGGCCATGGACACCTGGATGAGCGCGGTCTGTAGTCGCGGTTTGGCCGCGAGCTGTTCGGGCGTCTCGAAGTTCGGCGGGAGCTGATCCACCCAGCGCTGAATGCCGGAGTTGTCCTGATCGCGGCGGGTCCAGCGCGGCCAGTACTGAATATCGTGCGGGTTCACCAGCGAGACGGTGGTGCACCAGGGGGCGGTGCCGGCGTCGTGCTCGAACCAGTCGACGAAATCGTCGACGATGCGCGGGTCGGCCTGCAGGCCCTGACCCGGTGCGCCGTTCGGCGACGGGTAGGTGCCGCCGCCGAATCCGTACGCGTCCAGTGCGCCCGGGGTGCGGTCCGGATAGTGGCCCAGATGCCACTTGCCCCACCAGGTAGTTTCGTAGCCGTGCTCGCGCAGCATGGAGCCCCAGGTCGGAAACTTCGGGGACAGTGTCGATTCCGACACCACCATGCAGCCGGTCTGATGGGTGTAGAGGCCGGTCACCAGGGCGCCGCGGGAGGCGGTGCAGTCGTTGGCGGCGGTGTAGTGCTGCTCGAAGGAGACGCTGCCGTGCCGGATGCGCGCGAGATTCGGCAGCACCTGATCCAGCACCTGCTGATCGGGGAACCACATGGGCGCCCGCATCTCGTCCACGATGACGACGAGGATATTGGGCTGATCCGGGTTCACATCCGCGCGCGCCCGCGCGGCCGGTCCGACGGCGGTCGCGGCGGCGGCCGCGCCCACCGACGCCGCCGCGCCGGTCAGAAATCCTCGTCTGCCGAACACCCTTGCCTCCTACTGCCGAACGATGATCACGGGCAGCGTAGGTGAGGAACACCTGCCCGGACATCACCCCGCTGTGGGATCGAGGTCCCTCGTGTGGGGGAGTTGCGCGAAAGTCGCGAACTCGGCGTGCCGCCCGGCGGCGCAGTGGATAGTGGTGACGTTCGAGCCGAGAAGTGGAGTGCGCGTTGCTGAAACGGTATTCGCGCGTCGGCCGGTCGCGCCCGCGGGTGTTGCTGGTCGTCGCCGTGGTGATCGTGGTGCTGGCTGGAGTGGTGGTGGGGGCGGTGTCGTCCACCGGTCCGTTCGGGTTCCTCGGGTCGGGGCGGACCGCGCCGGCCTCGGCGGCGACACCGCCCGTGGTGGAATTGGCGCCGGTGGCGGCGGTGAACTCCTATCGCGCGCAGATCACCTTGCGCGGCAAGGCGACCGGAGCCACGACCGTCACCGTGGCCGGGACGTCTGTCAAGCCGGGCGCGGACGGGCAGTTCGAGATCACGCTGCCCCGAGTGCCTTTGGGGGCGACGGTGGTCGCCACCAACCGCGCCGGTGAGACGACCACGCCCATCGCGATCGCGGTGCACCCGCCTGCCACCCGGGCCGTGCACGTCACCGCGGACGCGTGGGCCTATGAGCCGATGCGCGACGATGTGCTGACCATGGCGCGGGAGGGGCGGATCAATACCGTCCAGCTCGATATCAAGGACGAGGACGGCGTGGTCGGCTACGACTCGCAGGTGCCGCTGGCCCGGCAGTCCGGCGCGTCGGCCGCCATCTACTCCGCGCCGGAGGCCTTGAAGACGCTGCACGACATGGGTATCCGCGTGGTCGGCAGGATCGTGGCCTTCCGTGACCGCACGCTGGCCGAATGGGCCTGGCGCAATGGTCATCCCGACTGGGTGGTCCAGAATCCGTCGGGCGCGCCCTATTCCAGCGGTTACGGCGCGATCGCCTTCACGAACTTCGCCAGCGCCGATATTCGCCGCTACAACATCGATCTGGCCACCGAGGCGGCGCAGCTGGGCTTCGACGACATCATGTACGACTACATCCGCCGCCCCGACGGGCCGTTGTCCGGCATGGTCTTTCCCGGTCTGACGCAGTCCCCGGCCGATGCGGTGGTCGGCTTCCTGCACGACAGCCGCGGTCCGGTGCGGGCGGCGGGCGCGTTCCAGGGCGCGGCCGTCTTCGGTATCGCCGCGACCCGCCCGGACGAGATCGCCCAGGACATCCCGCGCATGGCAGGCGAACTCGACTATGTCGCCCCCATGCTCTACCCGTCGCACTGGAACGCCGGCGAATACGATGTCGCCGACCCGAACGCGCAGCCGTACGACATCATCTTCCGCGCGCTGGCCGACTTCCACGCTCAGGTCGATCCCTCCGGCGCGGCCATCATGCCGTGGCTGCAGGACTTCACCCTCGGATTCCCATACGGCGACACCGAGGTTCGCGCTCAGATCCAGGCCGCCGCCGCCCAGCACATCGACAGCTTCTTCCTGTGGAATCCGGCGGTGAGCTACCACGAAGGCGCACTGGATCCGCACTGACGACCGGGACACGAGCTCGCCATTGGATCGACGAATTGACCACCGCCGTACTCGAATACGACGCCTCCGCCCTCATCTACCTCGACCGCCCCGGCGTCATCCTCAGCGACACCACCGTGAGCCTCTGGACCCAGGAGATAGTCCCCGCCGTCCGCGCGGCGATCACCGAACCCTGAGGCCGGGCACTACTTTCCGGTCCAGGCCGGGGCGGCGTCGAAGTCCTGGTCGAAGGTCGATGACACGGTCGAGATGATGGTCGGGGTGGTGGCGGTGGTCAGGTGGATGGACAGTTCGCGGTTGCGGTTCAGGCTGCTGGCGGAGGCGTTCTGGGATCCGATGGTGAGATCGGTGCCGTCTGTGAGGATTTGCTTCTCGTGGATGTAGAGGGAGGCGTCGGGGGCGTAGACGTGGACCTGGCAGCCTGCGGCGGTCACCTTGGTGAATCCGGTTTTCCATGAGGCGCTGTCGGTCATGACTATGCGGCAGTTCACGCCTCGGCTCGCGTCGGCGGCGAGGGCGTCGATGATGGCTGGATCGGCCAGTTCTTCGGAGGTGAAGTCCACACTGGTCTGGGCGGATTCGATGGCGGTGACCATGGGTTGCTGGGCGCCCGGTGACCAGATCAGTCCATCGGCCTGGGTGGCCGAGCCGAGTTCGTTGTTGTCGGCGGCGTCGAAGTCCGCGTCGAAGGTGCTCTCGACGGCGGACACCTGGGGTGCCGAGGAGTCGAAGATCCAGGCATCCCGGCTGGTCGAGTAGTAGCGACTGGTCAGATTGCCGGTGCCTATCGCGGCTACGGTGCCGTCGACCACGATGCTCTTCTGATGCACGATCACGTTGGTGGGCGCCCATTTCGCGGCAATTCCGGCGGCCGTCAGCTGATTCATCGTGTCCAGATTCGTCTTGCGCCCTGCGAAGTCCTGGTCGAGCAGGACCCGGACCTGAACTCCCCGTTGCTGGTCGGCGATGAGGGCTTGCAATGCCGTGGCGTCGGTGAACTCGTACATCGTCATATCCAGTGCGGTGTGCGCCGAACTGATCAGGTCATCGATGGCCTGGTAGCCGTCCGCGGGTTCCTGAATCAGCTGGTAGGCCCCATCCGTGACGCTGGTGGCCTGTCCGGTACCGGACGCCGCCTGGGACAATCCACCGCAGCCCGCTGTCATTGCCGCACAACACATGGCGGTAGCTGCCACTCGAATTCCGTTCGCCCACATGCCATTACCTCCCTATGTGACCGAAAGGGTCACTCGCCGAAAGGATCGCAGCCCGTCAACTTCACGTCGACTGGCGAATTCCCCAGTTGATTACCCGCCGAAGAGGATGGCCAGCCCGATTGCGATGAGCGCCACCGGCAATACGATGTGGCCCCATCGGGCGAGGGCCTTCGCGATCAATCGGTGCGAGGCGAAATACTTTCCCGCAGCGCACCAGACGGCGACGCCGACCAGAAAGACAGCCGTGTAGACGAACATCGCGCCTGCTGTCGCGACCGCCAGCAGTGGGGCATAGACCCCGATATTGTCGCTGCCATTGGCGAAGGTGACTCCCGCGACTCGCCACACCCCGGGCCCTTGCCTCGTCGCTGTCGGCTCGTGATCATCGTCGGCGGGCCGGTTGTGGCGGTCGCGCCAGACATTCCACCCAGCTCGCACACCCAGCGACCACCCGCCAGGCCGCACCCCGATTGCCCGGCGCTTGCCCGAAGAACACGGCCAGCACGACGAGATCGTCGATATTGGTCACGGCAAAAGCACCGATCGCCTGCCAGACCGTGCTCAAACCATCGCCTCTCCTCGCCGCGTGCAATACCGGGCGAGAACACTATCCGAATCGGTGCCGGGTCTTGGTGAGGGCGACGGCGTTGACGATTATCAGGCCGAGCGAGGCGCCGATGGCCACTCCGCCGCTGGCGAGGGATTGGCCCTGGGAATGGAGGAACAAGCAGATGGCGAGATTGCCGAGCGCCACGCCCAGGGCGAGCGCACGGAAGATGCTGAGCGGGAGCAGGAATGACGTGAGGGCCGGGAGTGCGGCCAGGACGGCGGCCCAGATCGTCAGCCAGGCGTAGTCGTGGCGGAGGAAATGCCCGGCGTCCGCCGACGGTAATCGCGCGGAAGCCACGGTAATACTGCCCGCCAGTGAAAGCAGCAGTGTAGCAATCGAATAAGCGTCGCGCGGAATTCGGGCGGCGAGCGGCGGGGGATCGCCGAGCAATAGCGCGATACCCGCGAAAACTCCGGCGAGAATCAGCACCGCGATACCGAGGACGGCCATCTGCTCGCCCGCCGCACCGTGAATCTCCTGTCCTGCCGCGGCGTCGCTCTCGCCGGTCCACAATCCGTTGAGGCGCAGCAGGACCGCGATACTCCATACCCCGGTCAACCCCAAGCCGAGGATCAGTGCACTGCAGATCTCACGCGGCAGTTCCGGGATCAATACCCGGGTTCCGGCGAGACCGCCGCCGATCCATCCGATGACCGCCAGGCACACGATGTAGTAACTGCCGTCGTGTAGCACCGCCTCCACGGGCCGGTCGGCCTCGTGAATCCGCACGAACGGGGGCATGAGACCGGCCGAGAGCAGTATCGCGGCGATGATCGACAGCAATCCGGCCTGGAGCGTGACGAAATCGATCACTCGCTCCCGGAGTTCGCCGGGCCGGCTCCCGGTTGCCGGTGCGGGGATCGGTGAACGCGCCGCAGGAGCGCGTTTCGAGCGAATCGTGACGGCCGAGTTGATACTTCGCGCGGGGGAGACCCGGGCCGGCCGGTGCGGTGCGTCGAGCGCGAGCAGTGCGGCCTCCGCCAAGGTCGTGCAATCGGGATAGCGGTCGTCCGGATCCTTGGCCAGGGCCGTCGCGATGACGTCGTCGAATCCCCGGGGCAGGTCCGGCACCAATTCGGTGGGCCGCGGCGGCCGCGCGGTGAGGTGAAGCATTTGACGGCGTAGCGGTGACCGGTCCGGGTGTGGGTCATCGGGAACACGCTCGCGAAAGCGCCCGAAATCGCCCGGGGCTGCCGGAGTTTGGTCAATTCCGGGACCGAATCCCTGAGCTCGGCGTGTGTGAAGCACAGTCGCGGATGCTGAAGGGCCTCTTGATAATTGCCCGCGGTGGGAAAGACCCGGGCAATTCCCGTCGTCATCCCTGCTATCTCCCCTCGACGTCGATGCGGATCAAAGCGACGTCGTCGTTTCGAAGTTCCTGCCGGGCCCGCAGTTTGCCCAGCCATTCGGCGAATCCGGGCGCATCGTGCGGGCCACCGAACTCCAGGAGTTCGCGCAGCGCCGCACCCGGGCCCCCCGCAGCCAGGAACCAGGCCGCCAATGCGTCCGACATCAGCATCAGCCTGTCACCCGGCAGGCACGTGCCCGTGTCGAATCGGGTACGAGCCGTCAACAAGGCGGTGTCATGGTTGCGACTGCCGAAGAGATCCGGGGTCGTTCCGAAATCCGCGGCGTTCTCGATCGGGAACGAGCGGAGCAGCGTCTCGTCGCGGATGTGGAACAGGCACGAATCGCCGAGTGCCGCGGCGTGCCAATGCCATTCGGGGCTCGACTCCGCCTCGTCCGCGCTCGCATCGGGCGAATCGCCGGGTGCGACACGCACGGTGAGCATGGTGGCGAAGGTGCTGCTCGCCAGCTTCGCCTGCTCGTACCACCGCAGCGGGCGGCCCGCCGCGGCCCGGCCGTCCGCGTATTCGGCCAGCCAGGGATCCCAGCGGCCCACCACGTCGGCGGCGAACTCCTCATACGCGGTGCCGGGCGCGAAGAAGCCCGGATCCGGCAGGGCCTTCGCCACCGAGACCGAGGCGAGCAGCCGGGCCCAATCCTTCGCCAGCACACTCTCGGTCGCGCCGTCGCACACGCTGGCCGCGAGCGGACCCTCGATCAATTCGTCGAAGGGGAGGTCCGGCAGCACGCAGACCGCGTCCTCGCATTCGGCCGCGGTGCAGCCGTGCTTGGGCGCGATCAGGTGGGTGACGTACAGGCCGGGAGTGGTCACCGCAGATCGGTCGCACGTGTCCCGATGTCCAGGAATTGGACCACCGATGTGATGTCCGCGTTGTAGACGAAACCGCGCGTGGTGTCACCGACCAGTTGTCCCTGGGCGGCGGCATAGGCGCGCATATGACTGGGCAGCACGCTCGACATGCCGAAGAGCGTGCGGGAGTAGGCATCCGGCAGGCCGTTGTCCGACGCCGGGAAGGTGACCGGGGACCCGCCGGTGGCCGAGACGTGCAGATTGAACAGCAGGACCGCGCCGTCGGCGGTGGCCTGCGAGGTCAGCTCGGTAGCGGCCTCGGTGGGCACGCCATCGGTCGACTCGCCGTCGGTGAGATTGATGACGATGGGCGGGAAGCCCGCCGGATACCGCTCGATCCAGCCCTTCACGAGGTTCTCCGCATACCGCAGCGCACGATTCATCGGCGTGCCGCCGTCGGCGTACGGATCCATCCACAGCGGGAAGGTCACCGTCGTCTCGACGAGCCCGCCCGCACCGTCGGGCACCTTCTTCACCCGTTCGTCCACGCGCGCCGGATTATCGGCAACCTCGCTGAGCGGCACCAGATCCCGCCCGGCCAGCGTGCCGGAGAAGGCCGAGCCGACGGTCGCGCCGTAGCCGATCACCGCGACATGGAAGTAGTCCCGGACGCCTTCCTCCTTGGCGCACTTGACGGCTAGTTCGGTCAGCAGCCGATTGATCGCATCGGCAACGACATCCGCCTTCCGCTGCGGTATGCCGCCGCCGATCTGATCGTTCATCGACGTCGATCGGTCGACCAGGAAGATGAAGCAGGTCGGATTCGTCCGGCTGATCTCCGCCGTGTACGGCATGAGCGCTCCCCAATGGTTTGCGAAACACGTGCTTGGCAACACACGAGACTCACCCCATGATGCCGCGCCACCGGCAGCGCGGCACCCATACGATCCAACCTCCCAGCCACCGGACCCCAACCTCCCAGCGGAGTCCCAATTTCGGTGGTGTCAGACCGCGACCGGTTCGGCGCGATCGTCACCCGGCGACCGCAGTTCGACCCGCTCCCAGGGGCCGGGTTCCGGGAAGTAGTGCTGCAGGAAGTTGCGCACGCGGGCGGTGCGATGCGTTTCCTCGATCTCGGGGAAACTGCCGTCGTTCAGGCAGAAGAAATCGGCGTCGCGCCGAATCCCCAGTCCGACAAGCTGATCCAGCCCTTCCCGCGTGGTGGTGTCGACATAGCGGGCGCGGGCGGTCTCGTGCTGCACCGCGCGGCCGGAGAGCAGCGCGTAGTAGTGGTAGAGCGAATTGGTGACCGAGATATCGGTGCTGGAACGGAAACGGCTGGCCTGAGTGCGGGCGAAATCGTCGGCGAAGACGCCCTCCAGCTCGAACAGCACGCTGCGCCGCAGCGGGGCCGGGGTGTGCTCGAGATGGCGGGTGATCAACTGGCCGAAACGATTCCGCAGCAATTGCCGGTTGTTGCGGGCCGCGTTCTCGTATCCGCTGCGCCGCACGGCCCGGGTGCCGGTGCCGATGCGCACCGGGGATTCGATGAACTTGCTGATCCCGCCCGAGGTGAAGAACATGGTCGGCCGCATGGGACGGCCGAAGAACATATCGTCGTTGGCGTAGATGAAATGCTCGCTCAGCCCCGGAATGTGGTGCAGCTGCGATTCCACGGCATGCGAATTGAAGGTGGGCAGGCGCGACCGATCCGAAAAGTGCTCGGCCGCACGCACGATCGTCACCTGCGGGTGCTCGTCCAGCCAGGCCGGCGGCGTGCAATCGGTGGCGATGAAGATGCGCCGCACCCACGGCGCGTTCGCGTAGACCGAGCGCAGCGCGTAGCGCAGTTCGTCGATCTGGCGGACCCGTGCCGGCGCGGCGTCGCCCTCGCCGAGCAGCACCTCGGAAATCGCCTCGGACCGCAGCGCATTCCGCGCCGGATCGGCGGCGTCCACCCAGGAGAACACCACGTCGATATCGAAATCCACATCGCCGGCGTGCACGTCGAACATGCCGCGCAGCGTGTCCCAGTCGTAGCCGAAGCGGCGGATCCGGGTCCGCTGCAGATCCTCGGCCGGAATGCGTTCGCGGGTAAGGGCATTGGGCCGCGGGCCGAGCAGGCCGTCGGCGCGGTGGTGCCAGAATTCGATATCCACCGTGCCGGGCCCGGCGGCGGCGCTGACCAGCGCGTCCACCCGCGGCCGATAGCGCTGGTCGATGGCCAGCGCCGGTTCGTCGCGCTCGGACCGGATCAGCAGGAACGGAATCTCCTCCGCCGTCAGGACCGCGCGCAGTGCCAGCAGATTACCCAGCGCCGAACGCTCGATATCCGTCACGCCCGCAGGGACACCGGCCACAGCTGCCGGGACGCAGCTCAATACATTCCTCATCGTCACACCTACCTAGAACACGCCGGAATCAGTGACGCACGAAAGAGTTCTGAACGCGAAAGACCTTCGCGTACTACCCCACACGTTGAGTTTCGACACTGAGCGACGTATCCCTGCGGTGCGCAGAATCCGGAAGCCACTTGGGATCAACCCTTAAGCCGGGAAGATCTGTCCTGATCTTGGGCGTCTCTCGACGTCGTCAGATCAGTGGCCTATGTTCGTTCAGGAGCCTCACCTAACGAGGTTCAGTCGCCATCCTAGCCGTCGCTCTTGGGCACGACAACCGGCCCCGGCCCACCTGAACAGCGCCACTGGCCGTCGGCGTACTGCGGAAACTGCCACGGCGTGTGGCATTTCAGGTCCGGGGGCGGTGTTTGCGGCGCGGGATCGGCGGTCGCCGATCCCATCACACCCACCGCACACAGCACACCGACGGCTACCGCGGTCCATCGATGAGACATACGTCTCCATTCCCTCAGGCGGGCTGCCGCAGCGGGCTGCCGGCTTCGTGCAGGTGGCGCAACGCCTGTGCGTAGGACTCCAGCAGACCGGTCTCGCAGTAGGGGATTTCGTGCTCGGCGCAGAAGGCGATCACCATGGGCCGCGCCAGCTGCAGATTCGGGCGGGGCATGGAGGGGAACAGATGATGCTCGATCTGATAGTTCAGACCACCCAGCGCCACATCGGTGAACCAGCCGCCGCGCACATTGCGCGAGGTGAGCACCTGCCGACGGAGGAAATCGACGGCGCCGGGCTCGTCGAATACTTCCATCCCCTTGTGATTGGGCGCGAAGGTGCAACCCATGTAGAGGCCGAACAGGCCCTGCTGCACCGCGATGAAGACCAGCGCCTTACCCGGTGACAGCACCAGGAATACGACCGACAGATACGCGATCGCGTGCAGGGCGAGCAGCGCGCCCTCCCAGCCCCAGTTCGGAATCGACCGCCGCCACACCGCGCGCACGCTCGACCAGTGCAGGCTGCCGCCCTCGAGCAGCAGCATCGGGAAGAACAGCCACGCCTGATAGCGGAAGATGAAGGCCCGGAAGCCGCGACCGGTCGCGGCGCGCCCGCTCGAATGCGCCAGGATGCCCATCACATCGGGATCCGCGCCCTCGGTATTCGGATTGGCGTGGTGCCGATTGTGATTGCTGGTCCACCAGCCGATACTCAGACCGATGCCGAGATTTCCGAACAGCAGCCCGGCCAGATAATTGATCCGGCGGGTGCCGAAGATCTGCTGATGCCCGGCATCGTGACCGAGGAAGGCGAACTGCGCGAACACCAGCGCGAGAAATACCGCGGTGCCCAGCTGCCACCACGAATCGCCGATGAGCGCGAACGCAACCCACCCGCCCAGGAAGGCGGCCACCGTGATCCCGGCGCGCACGCCATAGGACCGCAGGCGCCGATTCAGCAATCCGGCATCCCGGATCTGGCGCATGAGCACCGCGTATTCGCTGCCACGCCGGACACCCGCGGCGGGCGCGGGCCGCGGTTCGGTGTCGATCAGCAACGCGGAAAGGGGAATTGCGCTGTCGGGGTCACCGACTGCGGAAGGTACGGGCACTCCACCTACGCTAACCGTAGGAGGCGAACAACAGGCCCCTGTCGCCGAAACAATTAGCGGCGTGGCACGCATCGGGCGCGTTCCGCCCGCAAAACCGCAGCATGCGGGCCGGGCGAGCCTAGGGCGTGAGCTGTTCGAGCAGCCAGCGCGGACCGACCGTGACGGCGCCGAACGGCTCGACGCGCTCGCGTAATCCGCGATCGGCCGTCACCACGGTGATCATTCGATCGCTCTGTTCGGCCACGGCGGCGGCCACCACGCGCACGATCTCGTCATCGCCGGACCCGGCGGCCGGCACCACCCGCAAACCGTCGAACTCCGCCGCGTCGCCGGCGAGCGCGGCCTTGGCCGCGCCCTCGAGTACGACGGTCACCTCGGTCGGCTGCACCGAATCCAGTTCCGCCGCGGCCAGCTGTCCGAGTAATCGCCGCGCCGCGCCCGCGCGATCGCGCCACCATCCGTCGGGGCGCGAACCCACCACATTCGCCGCGTCCACGACAATCAGCCGAATTGCGTCATCCGTCACGCCCCCAGTCTTCTCCTTCGTATTCGCCGTGGCCGACATTGACCGTTTGTGGCCCGATACGGACGGCTTTCGCGGCGATATCGTTACCGCGGTGCGCGCGGGCGAAAGTGCCCGGGGTTTGCCCCTTCCAGGTACGGAAGGTCGAGGCGAAGGACGAAACACTCGAATAGCCCAGGCGATCGGCGACCGATTCCACCGTCAGGCCGGTCATCAGCAGTTCCTCGGCGAGCAGCCCGACTGTCTCGCAGCTCAATTCACGGAAGGTGGTGCCTTCCTCGGCGAGCCGGCGGCGCAGCGTCCGCACGCTGATATCGAGCCCGGCCGCGATACTGGACTGATCGGCGGTGCCGACGCTGTGCACCAGCAGTTCCCGCACCCGCCCGCTGATTCCGGTGCGCTGCTTGCGCCGCTGCATGATGTCGACGCACTGCTGCTCGTAGGCCCGCGCCAGCGCCGCATTCGCCTGTGCGGGGCGCATTTCCAGCATGGCGGCCCGCATCACGATCTCGAAGCGCGGCGCGTCGAAGTTCAGCTCCTCGACATTGAGCACGACCCCGAGCGTCTCGTAGACCGGATGCGGCTCCCATTCCAGATCCACCCGGGTGACCGGAAACGGCATGGGCAGCAGATCCTGCTGGATCGTGGAGATCATGGCGATATCCCGCTCCTGGGCGAAGCGCCGCAGATCCGCCGGCACCACGCGATCATCGCGCAGCAAGGTGATTTCCGAACCGCGGACCTCGAGGTAGTGATGCGCGATGGCCACTGACAGATCGGTGTATCGCAGCGCGATCTCGAGCGCATCGCGCAGGCTGGGACTGCCGATCATGGCGAAGCCCAGCACGCCGAAACTCGTTGGATGACACTGGAACCCGGCCAGGAACCCCAGCCCGGGTTCGTTCCCCAGCCCCTCCACCACCGTCCGCAAGACGGTGAGCTCCTGTTCGAGCAGGATCTCCCCCGCGGGCTCGGCCAGTTCGCGTTCCTCGATCCCGCTGCCCTTCAGCACGACCTGGATCGGCATCCCACGCCCGACCGCGAACTCGGCCAGCAATGCCGTACCACCGATGGAACGAACCCTCCCCAACCCGTCACCCATCGACGCATCCTCGCAAATATCGAGCACACGCGGACCGAGAACCCATCGGTAACATCCCCCGGCGGCCGGTCATCGACGTGCTGACCGAAAACCGGGGAACGTCGGCGTTATTCGGTTACCACAGCACCGGCAGTCGCTCCGGGATCCGCTTCATGAAACGGGTGCGCCACACCAGCTGATCGATCGGGACCGCCAGATCCAGCGTGGGAATGCGGTCCAGGAGCGCCTCGAGCGCGATCTGGGCGTGACGACGGGCGAGCGCCGTGGCGGGGCAGTAGTGCTGTCCACCGCCGAAGGACAGGTGGGACGCGGCATTGGGCCTGCCGAGGTCGATCACCTCCGGTTGCGGAAAGGCCTGCGGGTCGAAGTTCGCGCCCTCGACCAGCACGAGTACCAGTTCGCCCTGCCGGACCAGGACCTCACCGACCTGGATGTCCGCGGTGGCCAGCCGCGGAAGTGCATCGCCGATCGAGAGGTTGATCCGCAGCAGTTCCTCCACCCCGGCCGGAATCAGGGATCGATCGCGCAGCAATAGTTCTCGCAGCTCCGGATGCTGCAGCAGTGAGACCAGCGCCATGGACAGGAAGCCCGACGTGGAGATCACGCCGGCGCCGAAGAGCGTGACGCCGACCGTGGCGAACATTTCGGCCGAGACGTGCGCGTACTCCGGTTCCCGGCGCAAGGCGGCGAGTTCGGCGATCAGGCCGCCGGAGCGGGGATCGTCGAGCCGGTCGGTCATGTAGGCGATATCGCGGTCCCAGTTGAGTTTCGCGGCCGGGATCGGTTCGGCGGAGTTCATGAACGCGATGTGCAGGCTGCGCACCAGCCGGGGAGCGTCCTCCTGCGGAATTCCGAGGATATGGCAGTGCAGCGCACTGGAATACGGTTCGGCGAAATCGTTCCGGAGGTCGGCGGGCGCGCCCTCGGCGACCAGATCGCCGAGCAGCGTGTCGGCGGTGGTGCGCAGGAACTCTTCCAGCCCGGGAGCTTTCGGGTTCAGCGCTTTCATCACGGCCTTCCGCAGGCCGGCGCCGGTGATATTGCCCATATTGTTGACCACTTCCGGTGGAATGGTCAGCGCGTACTGGCGCGGGACGCCCGGCGCGGAGGTGTCCTTCAGCGAGAACCGGCGGTCTTCCAGGACCTGCTTGCACAGCGGGTAGGAGGAGACCAGCCAGGCCTCGTCGCCGGCGATGGTGCGCACCTTGCGGATCGGCGACGCGGTCCGCAATTCGGCGACCTCGTCCGGAATCCGATCGCCGCGCGCCGAGAAGGGAAATTCCAGGGGAGCACTGGTGGTGACGGTCATTTGCTGAGTCCTTCGGCGGGAGTGACGATGGCGTGCCCTTGATTTCGCGAGGCCCGCAGGCCGGCGCCCCGGGAATAGAGCAGTTCCGCCATGGGGAGCAGCTGGTGGTAGCAGTTCAAAGACGAAGGGACGCCGAGGATTGCGGGCGTATCGAGGAACAGCGGCGCCTCGGCGCAGATGTAGTCCAGGCACGTCTGCTGCTGGCGCGGACTGGGTTCCGAACCGGCCAGCACCTTCGACGACAGGAAGAAACCGACCAATGCGTGGCAGACGTCGCGGAATTCCTCGTCGTCGGCGAGCCGCAGGAGGAGATCCGCATGCAGGATCCGGTAAGCGTCATTGCTCCGGAATGCCGAGATCGGTTGTGCGAAAAGGCGTTCACCCGCGGGATCGAGTTCGCCGACCACCGAGGTGATCTTCGCGCGCACGCCGCGCAGGTTCTTGTCCGCCTTGCGGCGGGCGTTCAGCTCGGAATAGCCGAACGCTTCGTACATTTCGAGCTGGAATACGTCGGTGTAGACGAAGTCCACCCGACCGAAACAGGCCAGGCCCCACTGCGCGAGCGCCCGAATGCGGCTCGCGGAGAAGTAACTGTTCCCGGGAGATACCCCGATGACGGCATGATCGCCGTCATGGTGGATGACCTGGCAATGGCTGGTGAAGGGTTGCACCGAGAACCCCTCCTGAACAACGGGTTCGACAACTCTGTGCGACGGTCCGGAAAGCGTTGCTGACATCACGAACTACCCACCTCTGGTCGAATGGCAACCGATTCACGCGAGCAGGCCCGAGCCGGCTCCCACCCCTGGGAGCCGGACTACTGTGCGATCGGGCCGAATCTTGCTGCGTCCCTTACCAAGACGGTGTCCTTCGGAACGCAAGCCCCGTTATCGTCGCCCCGCCGCCGATGCCTCAACACCTCGGCCCGCCACAAAGCAAGCCCCGAATTCCGGTGTCCCCTTCGTAGAATCGGACAGTTGCGCGTGAGTGCCGTCGCGGTGCTAGCCCACCGCGTCGGCGAGCGTGGCGAGCAACTGCGCGCGTTGCGGGTATTCCCCTGCGTACCAAGGACATGCGACGTTCAAGGCCGCGATCCGGCCCGTGGCGGCGATGCCGCGAATGGCATCGACCACGGCCGCACGGGACCGACCGTCAGGTACGGGATACCGGAGTCCCGGCACATCCTCCGGATCGATCACATCGACATCGACGTGCACGAGCAACGGCCCGTCCGGAAGCCGGATATCCCCCACCGGGCAATGGCGGACCCGGGCGGTCGAAAGGTATTCGCGCTCGCCGGGATCGAGATCCCGGGCATCGACGAGCACCACCCGATCCTCGGTGACCGGCTCGAGCCCCAGCGGACCGGCCATCCGATCGGTATGCGCGCCCATCGCCAATCGCAGTGACATCCCGCCGATATAGCCCGATGTCGAGGATTCGACCGTATGTACATCTCCGTGCGCATCGAACCAGACGATCGACGGCCGCACCCCGCGCCGCTGCAGCCCGGTCAGCGTCCCCACGGCGACCGCGCAGTCCCCCGACACCACCACCGGAGTCCCCTCGGCCCCGGCGACCGCCTCGGCCACTTCCTGATACAACGCGACCAATCGACCCCAGATATCGGCTTCCGGCAAGTCCGGCAACACGATTCGATGTCCGGACCCGGGCACCGGAATGCTCGCCACGGGCAACTGCTCATCCTGATGGAACGGCACAATAATGATCGGTGACATGCATCAGGAAGCTAGACCGCTACACCGGCGACTTCCATCGAATTTGCACCCGCACGGTCAGAGCCAACGCGCAGGCGGTCAGCGCGGCCGCGGCCAGATAGATCGGGCGCGGACCGGCGGCCGAATCGGCGATGACGCCGCCGAGCAGTCCCGCACCGGCCGCGGCGAGCTGGTAGGCGGAGGCATTGACCGCCATGGACAGGGTGGGCGCCGCCGCGGCGGCGCCGAGCACGCGGGCCTGCATGCCGGGGATGATCGCGAAGCCGAGTGCGCCGATCAGCACCATCGCCACCGCGGCCGGTAACGGCATGCGCGCGGCGAGCCAGCTCCCGAGCAGGACGGCGGTGAGCAGTCCCAGTGCGGCGGGCTGGAATACCCGCGGGCGCTTGTCGTAGAGCGTGCCGCCCACCAGGTTGCCGAGGGTGGCCCCGATTCCGTAGGCCAGCAACAGCATCGGCAGGCGCCGGCTCGGATGGCCGGCCAGATCGGTGAGCAGCGGCGCGAAGTAGGTGAACACCATGAGCACGCCGGCATTGCCGATCGCGGTGAGCGCCAATGCGAACAACACCGGCCCGCGGGTGATGACGCGGAGTTCGGCCGTGGCCGATCGCCGCGGCTCTTCGGCGGGCGACGCGATGCACGCGGCCACCAGGCCCAGGCAGATCAGGCAACCGAGACCGACGAAGGAGAACGTGGCCCGCCAGCCCCAGCGGTCACCGATCGCGGTACCCAGCGGCGCACCGACGATCATGGCCAGATTCATGCCGAAGGCCAGTCGCGCGATGGTGGACGCGGCGCGTTCGGGCGGCACCGAACGCACCGCGATCACGATGGCCTGTGCGAAGAAGGTGGACGTCACCAGCGCCGTGATCACCCGCGCGCCCAGCAGGACCACGAAATCGGCCGCGAGCGCGGAGAGCACATTGCCCAGGACCGCGACCGCGAGCAGGGCCAGCAGCAACCGTTTCCGGTCCACGGCCGCGGTCAGCGCGGTGAGCAGCGGACCGCCGAGGATCATCCCGAGGGCGTAGGCGGTGACCAGCAGCCCGGCGGTGCCGACCGGCACGTGCAGGTCCCCGGCCACCTCCGGCAGGATCCCCGCCACCACGAATTCGCCGGTGGTGATGCTGAATACGCCGGCCATCAGGATCGAGAGTGAAAGCATGCCGGTACGCTAAAGTCTCACGTCCATGTGAGAGTCAAGTCGGGCGATGCGCGGGAGACGCCAGTGAAGATCGGCGAACTGTCGAACCGGACCGGCGTCAGCATCCGTGCGCTGCGCTATTACGAGGAGAAGGGCGCCCTGCGCCCGCAACGCACTTCGAGCGGATACCGGATCTTCGACGACGACGCCGTATCGACCGTCGGCCATATCCAGACGTTGCTGTCCGCCGGACTCGGCATGGAACTCATCACCGAGATCCTCACCTGCGCCTCCGGCGAATCCGTACTGCTGCAAGGCTGCCGGGAGCGACTCCTGCACGAGCGCCTGCGCATGACCGCCGATATCGATCGAATCAACACGGCGCGGTCGATGCTGGACCGCCTGCTGGACTCTTGACAGTGGCCCCGGTACCGCCGCGCGACGGGCCCAGATCGTCGCTTCAGCGATCGAGACACTCGCCGAAGTCGGTTATCAGAACACCACTTTCGTCAAGAGCCGTACATGCCCACCGCCATCGACATCCTCACCGAAGGGTTCCGGGCCGGCCGGCAGGCAGACGCGTTCGGTGATCCGGCGCTACGCGGCCCAGGCCGAGCCCGGCATCGAAGTCTTTGCCGCGCAACTGGTCACCATCTTCACGCGTGCCGTCCAGGCCGGCGGGTGACCGGCTACAGCACCACGGTGACGCGCTTCGTGCTGACGGGTGCGGCGGGCAGCGCCGCGAGCCGGCACCAGCTCGCCACCGAAGCCGCGATTCCGGAATCGATGCTCTCACCCGACCACAAGCTCGTCCCCAGTAACCATTACCTGTTCAGCACTGCACCGACGGTGCACGACGGCATCACGGTCGCGAGCGTCCGCCCGCGGGTGAGCAGCAACCATCGATTCACCTCCACCGCGGACCACGACGGTCCCGAACTCACCACGACGATCGAATTGACCTTGATCACCGACGGAGACGAAGGCGCCACGCTCCGCCCATCGCTGGCGCGGCCCGCAGCCATCCTGAATCGCTAGTGGACGGCGTCGACCGGTCCGGTGCGGCGCTCGGGGGCGACAGCGGTCCAGGAGGCCAGGAGGCGCAGCGCCTCGTGGCTGGGTGAGCCCGCAGGCGCGGTGTAGGTGACCAGAGACTGGTCCGGGGCGGTAAGCACTTGCAGGACTTGCCAATCCAACTCCAGCTCACCGACCACCGGATGCCGGATCTGCTTGCGCCCGCCCGAGAGCGTCCGTACCCCGTGCCCGGCCCACCAGCGCCGGAAGTCGCCGTCGTGCACCGACAGCTCCCCTACCAACCGCGCCAGCCGCGGATCACCCGGCGTGCGCGCGGCGACCATCCGCAATCGCTCCACCGCTTCCATGGCGACCTGCTCCCAGTGCACGAACAGTCCGCGCACCCGCGGTTCCAGGAACACCATCCGCGCCAATGTCCGTTGCTCCAGCGGGATTTCGGCGAAGTCCAGGAACAGTGCCGCCATCCCGGAATTCCACGCCAGGATATCGGTGCGCGGGCCGAGCACCATGGCCGGTGCCGGCAGCGCATCGAGCAGATCCCGCAGTGCCGCACCGATTTCCGGCGCGTTCGCCCGCTGCCGCCGCGCGGGCCGCGCCTGGACCAGCATGCGCAGGTATTCGTGCTCCTCGTCGCTGAGCCGCAGAGCGTGCGCGATACCGGCCAGCAGATTCTCCGACGCGGCCGCGACGCGTCCCTGTTCGAGCCGCGTGTAGTGATCGACGCTCACCGCGGCCAGCAGCGCGACCTCCTCGCGGCGCAGGCCCTTGACCCGGCGCGGGTTCCCCACCGGCGGCAGCCCGACATCCTCGGGCGAGATGCCCGCGCGCTTCGCCTTCAGGAATTCACCCAGTTCACTCACCCCGCCAGTGTCGCATCGCCCGCCCGTGGCGTTCCTGGGGCAACCGTCCCCAGGAACGCGATCTCCAGCTACGACACCACCCTGTTTGCGCGGTCGCCGACGCCGCAGGCTGGTGTCCGTACCGGAAAAGACCCTCTCGAACGGAGATTCACCTCATGAGCGCACTGACCCTGGATACCGCCGCACGCCTCGCCACCGCCGGGCAGCAGGCGGCCACCGCGATCGAGACCCCGATGACCATCGCCATCCTCGATGCGGGCGGGCATCTGCTGCACCTCATCCGCATGGACGACGCCGCGCTGGGGTCGATCGATCTCGCGCAACGCAAGGCCCGGACCTCGATCATGTTCCACATGCCCAGCGCACTGCTCGGTGAACTGTCGCGCCCGGACGGGCCGGTGTACGGCATCGAGTGGAGCAGCGGCGGGCTGATCTCCTTCGGCGGCGGGCTGCCGATCGCCGATGCGGACGGGCGCGTCCTCGGCGCGGTCGGGGTGTCCGGTGGCACCGCCGATCAGGATGTGGAGATCGCTCAGGCGTGTGTCCGCGCGCTGCAGCCGGATTCGGTGCCGGCCTAGCCGGCGATGGCCGCGCGCACGATGTCGATCCACCATTCGAGCATGGGTTCGGTTGCGGGCTCGCGCATTCCGACGCTGCGCCGGAATGCGGCGCCGAATACCGGTTCCAGCGCAATGGCCTGGTGAAGTGCGGCCACGGTGAGCTGGATCTGCTCGCGGGAGGGGGGTGTACGGCCGGTGGCCGCGCGGTTGGCCTGCGCTTGGGCGTGCAAGCGGTCCACGACCTCGTCGAGCAGTCCGCTGCCGGTGCCCCGCCAGCCCGATTGGTACAGCGCGAGCGCCAGTTCGGCGTAGCCGTCGGCGAAGACCGCGAACAGGGTGCGCACAAGTTCCGCGGGGTCGACGGGCCGGTCGTGCCAGGCGCCCAGCGCGGTATGCAGTTCCGCCTTGAGCTGCGCGCCGCCGAAGCGCAGCAGCGCCGAGAGCAGCTCCTGGCGGGTGCCGAAGTGGTGGTTGACCGCGGCATCGGTCACCCCGACCGCGGCGGCCACCGCCCGCACCTGCACGGCGGCCGGACCGCCGGAGGCCAGCAGGCGGGCCGCCGCTGCCAGGATCAATCGCTTGGCGTCATCGGGTTTGCGGCGGATGCGGGTGACCACCCATCGACTCTACCTTGACCACTCAAGGTAAGCGTCCTACCTTGAAGGTCCAAGGTAGTGAGGTGCCGCTATGACCGGACAGATCACCATCCCGTCGATGACCGAACTGGCGACGTCCCTGGGCGTCCGAATCCACGACCCGGCCCCGCCGCGCGACTTCTGCTACTCGCACGCGGGCTGCCGACTGCACGGATTGGACTGGGGCGGAACAGGACCCGCGGTACTGCTGCTGCACGGCGGCCGATTGACCGCGCACACCTGGGACTTCGTCTGCCTCGGCCTGCGCGGGGCGGCGCGGCTCGTCGCCCTGGACCTGCGTGGGCACGGCGACAGCGACTGGTCCGAGGACTACCGCATCGCCACCATGGCCGGAGATGTCCTCGCCGCCGCCGACCACCTCGGCCTCGATCGAATACGGCTGGTCGGCATGTCACTCGGCGGTGTGGTCGCGGCCCATATCGCCGGCACCCACCCCGAACGAGTCGAGTGGCTGACCCTCGTCGATGTCGCACCCGGTGTCGATTTCGCGAGCACCGGCCGGATGCGGGCCTTCATTCTCGGACTCGGCCCGGTCGCCGGACTGGACGAAGTGGTCGATGCGGCAATGCAGGTCAATCCGCTGGCCGACCGCGCAACCGTCACCTATCGGATGAGCACCTTGTTCCGCCCGGTGCCCGACGGCGGCTGGGCGCCGAAATGGGATCCGCGCCCACCCGACTTTGCACACATTCTCGGCGCACTCGAACGATTCCCCGTGCAGCTCACCCGCGTGCCGGTACTGCTCGTCCGCGGCGGGCGCAGCAGGGTACTTTCCCAGACCGTCGCCGAACACTTCGTCGAGGGGCTCCCGGACGGCGAGCTCGTGGTGGCGCCGGACGCGGGTCACAATGTGCAGGAAGACAATCCGGCCGCGCTGATCAGTGCTCTACGCGCCTTTCCGACGCGATGACGACGGTGTCACCGCCCTGCTGCTTCGCCCGGTACATCGCCTGATCCGCCGATTGGATGACCTCCCAGAGCGCGTGCTGGTTCCGCACGCGATCACCGATCATCTCCCGCTCCAGAATCGCGAGACCGATGCTGGCGGTGACCGATATCGAGCCGATCGGCTCGGCCACGGCACGACGCAGGCGATCGGCGGCGTCGAGCGCGGCCTCCACCGGCAGCCGCACGATCACCGCGAACTCCTCACCGCCGAAACGGGACACGATGCTGCCGGCCGGCGCGGCCCGGCGTAGTCGATCGGCCGTGCACACCAGCACCTCGTCGCCGGCGGAGTGGCCGTAGGTGTCGTTGACCGCCTTGAACCGATCGAGGTCGATCATCAGCACCCCGACCGGCAGCGGCACCGGACGCGCCAGCAGCGGCACCGAGTGGTAGTCGAACCCGCGCCGGCTCAGCAGCATTGTCAAAGGGTCCGAAAGCATTTCGCTGCGCAGCACCCAATAGCAGAACTGCAGTCCGGGCGGCACGACGACCGTCGCCGCCATCCCCAGCAGCATGATCAAGCCCGAGGTGACGTGACCGTCGCGGAACAGCGGCGCGGCCAGTATCACCGCCGCGCCCATCGACCATATCGTGTGCAGGGCAAGAATTTTCGGGCTGTGGAAGGCGCTGATGTACACACCCACGATCAGCAGCATCATCATCCCCACCGACCGGACCACCTCGCCGGGACTCAACGCGCACACCGTGGTGAGGCAGACATCGGCGACCGAGACCAGCACCAGTGATTTCCGCTCGCTCGGCCACGGCAGCACCCACCAGCTCGCACCCCACAGCACGCCCACCACGATGAGCAACCACAGCAGCGCTTTCGCGAACAGTTCGTCCGGTCCGGCGGGCGACAGCACGGTGAGCAATCCGATGATCGGCGCAGCCAGACCGGAAAAGCCGATGGCGACCTTCAGCACCCCCAGCGCCGACCGCGAGGAAATGGCGTCGACCACCCATCCGTAGTCGACGTCCTCACTCCACCAATTCCGGAGCAACCGCAGATCAACCCACATGTACTGCCCCTCGGCGCCGGATGAACCTCCTGCACTTCGACGTACATCCCGCCGGTGACCCCGACTCCGGCCGGATAACGCAGTCTATTCAGGCACGATGCGACATCCGCATCACTGTAATCCATGTCACACGAACGAAAGGCGCTTTGATCAGGGGCGAATTCGGGGATCTCCCCGATCCGGGCGGCGGCGCTCGGTGGCTAGCGTCGAGCCACCGACCGCCGCCTCCGGAGGAGCCGATGACAATCGTGGCCTCGCTTGTCGTGTTCGTGACCGCCGCGGCCGCGGTCGCGGTCCTCGCCGCCGTAGCCCGCCGGGTGATCGGCTCGCCGGTCGGCTGGCCGCGAACCATCCTGCTGGCCATCGCATTTCCCACGGTGGGCTCCGCGGCCGCCAATGCGCTGGTGCGATATCTCGGGACGCTCGGCCCCGACCGCCGGGTCACCGATTTCGCGGGCACCGCGGTGCTCGTGCTGCTGGTGTGGGCGTGGATCTTCGTGCTGCTGCCGGCCGCGCTGTACGTGGCCGAGATCCTGGTGCCGACCGGATCGATTCCCGGACCCGTCACCGCGATTCGGCGGCTGGAGAACTCGCGCCGCGAGACGCTGCGCTATCTGCAGCTGCTGACCGTCCTGGTACGGCACGGGCTGGGCGGATTCCTGCGCCGCGGGGCGGAGGCGCGCGCCGGTGATGTACCGGGTGCGGCGCGGCGGTTGCGGGCGGCGCTGCAGGATGCCGGTGTCACGTATATCAAACTGGGACAGATGCTTTCGGCGCGCCGGGATATCGTGCCGGCGTCGGTCGCCGACGAGCTCGCCGAGCTGCAGTCCGATGTCGCGCCGATGCCGTGGGCGGAAGCCGAAGCGGTACTGCGGCATTCGCTCGGCGGGCCGCTCGACACAGTTTTCGCCGAGATGGACCGGGAGCCGCTCGCGGCGGCCTCGGTGGGTCAGGTGCACAGCGCACTGTTGCTCGACGGCAGTGCGGTCGTGGTGAAGGTGCAGCGACCGGAGGCGCGCACCCAGGTCGATCGCGATCTGCGGATCATGCGCCGCATCGCGCGGCGGCTGCAGCGGGACGCGCGCTGGGCCCGCAATCTGGCCGCGGTCATGGCGGACTCCCCGATCATCATTCCGGCCGCTTATCCGCGGTTCTCGTCCTCGACCGTGCTCGTCATGCAACGGGTTTCGGGCATCCCGATCGGTTCTGCCGCGACCCGGCTCGCCGGGCTGGACCGCGAGACCCGCGTCGGGGCCGCTCACCTGCTGCTCGAGGAGGTGCTGCGCCAGATCCTGGCCGCCGGCGTCTTTCATGCCGATCTGCATCCGGGCAATGTGCTCATCGACGCGGACGGAACCCTGGCCATGCTCGACTTCGGCGCGGTCGGGCGCCTCGACGAAACCGAACGTCTCGCGCTCACCGCCGTGCTGCTGGCCATCGACAACGATGATTCCGTGGCCGCCACCGACGGCCTGCTCACCCTGCTGGGCACACCCGAGGGGTTCGAGCGCCGCGAGTTCGAGCGGCGTTTCGGCCGGCTCATCGTGCGCCACCGCGGCGGGTTCGGCGGTGGCAGTGCGGCGCTCTTCGGCGACATGGCCCGGCTGATCACCGGGGCGGGGTTCGCCGTTCCGGGTCAGGTCGCGGGTGTTTTCCGTACCCTCGCGGCAGTGGAAGGCACGCTGCTGCAATTGGATCCGGACTTCGACCTGATGACGGCCGCGCGCCGGAGTGGCGGCGGCGTGCTCACCCACCTCGCCGATCCCGAACGACTGCTCGGGCGTGCCGCGGGTCAGCTTCTCACCGCTCTGCCCGTGCTGCAACGACTTCCGAGTCGTTTGGACAAACTCACCGGGGACCTCGCGACGGGGAGGTTCAGCGTCGGTGTGCGGCTGCTCGAGCATCCCGGCGACCGCGCCTTCCGCGAATCATTGGCTCATCAGGTGATCACCACGCTCATCGCCATTGCCTGCCTGCTCGGCGCGGTGATCCTCATAGTTCATCGCGCGGGTCCGGAGATAGTCCACAATGTCCCCGTCACAACGGCTCTCGGCGGGTTCCTCGGCCTCGCGGGAGGTGTGCTCGCGCTCCGCGGGCTGGTGCGCGGTCGCTGACCTGCATGTTGTGGTCAACCGCCCAGCCGCGCCGGGCGATGGGTGAAGTGTGGGCGCGTCGCGTAGGCTGCCTTTACCATTGTTCGAGACAGCCATTACACTTCCTTTAGTCTGATCCGGAGAACTGCCCGGAAATGGAGACGCGATGAGTGCGCCCGCTATTGCCAGTTCGCCCTTGGATCGGGATGTCATCCGTGCCCGGGTGGAGTCCGCACTACACGAATTCCTCGATTCCAAAGCCGAATCCGCCGCGGCGCGCCGCCTGCCGGCCGATGTCGTGCATTCGGTGCGGTCCTTTCTGTTCGCGGGCGGGCGGCGGCTGCGATCCCAGTTCTGCACCCTCGGCTGGTATGCGGGCGGCGGCACGGGACTGCCCGACGAGGTGGTGCGGGCCGCGGCGGCCATGGAACTCTTCCACGCCGCACTGCTCATGCACGATGACGTCATCGACGACCGGGACACCCGCGGCGACCGGCCTACCGTCCACCGCGTGGTCGCGGATCGCAATCACGGGGTGCGCGGCGGGCAGGCCGCCGAACGACTGGGGGCGCGCGCCGCCATCGTCATCGGCGATCTCGGATTGGTGTGGGCGCAGGAACTGCTGCACACCTCGGGGCTCTCACCGGATCGAATCCACGTCGCCACAACGGTTCTGGATGCCATGCGGACCGAGGTCGGCTACGGGCGCTACCTGGAACTGGTGACCGCCGGGCGGCCGACCTGCGATCTGGAACAGGCGTGGGAGATCGTCCGCTACAGCTGCGCGGCCTCGATGGTCGAGGGTCCGCTGCGACTGGGCGCGGTGCTGGCCGATGCGGGACCCGCTGTGCTGCACGCCCTCTCCGCCTACGCGCATCCACTCGGGGAGGCGGCCCGGCTGCAGGACGAACTGAGCGATGTGTTCGGCGATGCCCGCAGCGGGCGCACCCCCACCCTGCGCGACCTGCGCGACGGCAGGCATACGGTGCTCCTGGTGCTGGCCCTGCGCCATACCACCCCGGCCCAGCGGGACCGGCTGACCGATTTCATCGCCAATCCGCGCCCGACCGAGGGTGATGCCGCGCTCTGCCGCGAAATACTCGACACCACGGCGCGTTTCGAGGTGGAGCGGATGATTCGTGACCGCCGCCTGCAGATCCATCAGGTCCTGACGGAGGCGCACTTCCCCTCCCAGGCGGCGGCCGAGCTGGACAGCATTGCCGAAGCAATCCTGAATCGCGAAGCGCCGCAGCGCTGAGCCGACCGTTACTTGGCCTGACAGGTCGTGTCCGCGGCGGGCAGCTTGCCGGTGGAGAAGAAGCCGGTCAGGGCGGACTGGATGCAGGGGTTGCTGAAATCCACGCCGTGACCGACACTTTCGACGGTCACCATCGCGGCGCGGTGGCCGAACGCGGAAAGCATCTGGCAGGCACCGGAATACGGCGTCGACGGGTCGATGTGATTCTGCAGCAGCAGAATATCGGCCGGCCCGTTGTCGCCGATCTTCACGGTCTGTTCCTTCGGCTGGTAATGCCAGTAGTTGCACGGCCACGGGCTGCCGCCGAAACCATTGCCGATCGGGTACTTCGCCTTGCCCTCGGCGACCGTGGCGGCGAATTGACCGGTATCGGGCGACCAGGCCTGGTCGTCGCACATGACGGCGAACTGGTCGGACAGGAAGTTGTCGGGGATCTCCGTCGGCAGGGTCGATGACGAGGCGCCGGAGCTCTGCGGGGCGACGCCGTTCGCTACCTGAAATGCGTTGGCGACCAACGGATAGTACTTCGCGTTCTCCTCACATTCGTAGATTATCGAACGCAGGCCGTTGCCGTCGAGGACCCGCCCGCCGCTCAGCTGGATCGGCGTGCGGTCCAGTTGACCGGTGAGCCGGAAGTAGGAGGCTTCGACCTGTGCCGCATCGGTGCCGAGATGCAGGGTCGCGTCATTGGTGGCCAGCCATTGCGCCAGGGGCGGGAAGGCTTCCTGGTCACCGCGGCTGTACATCTCGCGGGCCCAGGTCTCCGCACCGAGCGGGTCGACCGTGCTGTCCAGGATGATGTGATCGGTGCGCGACGGGAGCATCTGCGCGTAGACCGCACCCCGGTAGGTGCCGTACGAGGTGCCCAGGTACGACAACTTGGGCACGCCCAGCGCCGCCCGGAACCGGTCGATATCGCGGGCGATATTCGCGGTGGTGATATCGCGCAGGTAGTCACCGGCATTGGCGGCACAGGTGTCCGCGACCCGCTTGGCGTAGGCGATATTGCCGGTCACGTCGCCGTCGGGCGCCGGAAAGGGCATGCCCGCCACGGCCGCGGCGCGGTCCGCCGACGTCAGATTGCAATGCACGGGGGTGCTGTTGCCGATGCCGCGGTCGTCCAGGCCGATCAGGTCGTAGGCATCGGTGATGGCCGCCGGCAGCTGACTGCGCATGACACTCGGCTGATCCAGGCCCGAGCCGCCCGGCCCGCCGGGTGCGACCAGCAGAAAGCCCTTCCGTGCACCGGGTTTCGCGGTAGCGATCCGCGACACGGTCACCGTGATATCGCCCGCGCTGGCGGCCGAATAGTCGCGGGGCACCCGCAAGGTCGCGCACTGCTCGGCCGGATCCCGCTGCGCGGTGGCACCTTCGGCATCGGGCGTGGCCACCGGGCACGCACCCCACTGCAGACTCTGCGGCGAACCGGGGTTCGAAGTCGAGGTACACCCGGCCGCGACGAACGCGGCCGTCACCACCACCGCGACGGACCAGACTGAACGAACGCCCATCCCCAACCTCCGATGATCATCGATCGACATGAGAAACACGGCGAAGTGCCGCACAGCGAGTCTGTCGCGCCCGGTCGGCGACCGGCTCCACCCGCGGGTGGGTGCGGGGTGGAAACCTGTGAGCAAGAACGAAGGGCGTAAACCGTTGACTTCACCGTGCGCGAATACCTTGCCCCGGACGCCCCCGCTCGTCACTGTCGATGCACACATACGCATGTCTTCACCTCGGCAAAGGAACGATCATGTCCGTGACCGACGAGTACCTGGCCAACAATGCCGAATACGCCGCCCAGTTCGCCGGGCCGCTGCCACTGCCGCCGAGCAAACATGTCGCCGTGGTGGCGTGCATGGACGCCCGGCTCGACGTTTATCGCATTCTCGGCCTGAAAGATGGTGAGGCGCATGTCATCCGCAATGCGGGCGGGGTGATCACCGAGGACGAGGTGCGCTCGCTGGCCATCAGTCAGCGCCTGCTCGGCACCACCGAGATCATTCTCATCCATCACACCGATTGCGGCATGCTGACCTTCACCGATGACCAGTTCAAGCGCGCCATCCAGGACGAGGCCGGGATCAAGCCCACTTGGTCGGCGGAAGCCTTTCCCGACCTCGACGAGGATGTGCGGCAGTCGATTCATCGCATCGAGGCCAGTCCGTTCATCACGAAGACGACCTCGTTGCGTGGTTTCGTGTTCGATGTGGCCACCGGCAAGCTGATCGAGGTCCTGTCCTGACAGGTTCCCGTCGGCGGGGCCGGGGCTAGCGGCAGAGTTTGGCTATGTCGTAGAGCTGGCAGACCTCGGCGCGTTCACTGCGAACGGTGGCGTAGAAACGTTGTTCGATGCCCGCGACGTCCCGGGGCATCCAGGGCTGCCAGGTGATCAGTTGCTGGATCACGATTACCGCGATGGTGGTCTTGGCGGCGAAGCGTACGGCGCGGGCGTGTCGGCCCATCCGCATTTCGTGTTCGGCGTAGGTGCTCATGGCGTCCTCGCCTCCTTCGTGACACGGCCGCTCCCGGCAGCGGTGCGACCGCTGCGTGCAGGGGGCGTTTTCGGAGTGCGATATGTGCTGGTACGTGGCGTAGATGCTCACGTCCGCTGGCGTAGGGAACTCACGGGGTCGGCGGGACCGCCCGGGCGGCGCCCGCCTCACCCAAACAAAGTGGCGTAGATCACATCGGGCCTTCTAGCGTAGATCTGAAAACGCCGCCTTTTGGACACGGAAAGATCACGATCTTCAGTCCCCCTGCGACCAGGCCGCGGCCGGTAGCGACAGGCAAATTCCGAAGTTCCGCAGGCTGGTTTCCCGCTAGGTCACTTCTATCGGGGGCATGCCGTCAATCTATCGAAACCGGCTGCCGGACAGCGGATCCGACGCGTTTGGCAGACTGGCGGGATGACAATCGGGAGTTGCCCGTTCCAGGCCGGGATCCACGCCGTCGATGAGCTGCACGAAGACCTGCGGACCCGCGGAGCGGGCGTGCACGAGGCCGAGTTGCCCGATGGGTCGCCGGTGTGGGTGATCACGGGGTACGACGCCGTCACCCGGCTGCTCGCCGATCCGAAGGTCTCGGCGGCAAAAGCGGACTCCACCACCGGATTTCGCGGCAACAAACTGCCGCCCGCCCTGGACGCCAATCTGCTCAACCTCGACGGGGACGCACACCGCCGCATCCGCCGCCTCGCCACCGAGGCCTTCGGGCCACGCAATCATCCGGCGCAGGAACG
The DNA here is from genome assembly GCF_044386975.1 of Nocardia sp. NPDC020380. Taxonomy (NCBI): domain Bacteria; kingdom Bacillati; phylum Actinomycetota; class Actinomycetes; order Mycobacteriales; family Nocardiaceae; genus Nocardia; species Nocardia sp. NPDC020380. The sequence continues at coordinate 207,439 of NZ_JBIRVQ010000013.1, forward strand.
AGTCGTCATCGACGCCGTCACCGAACTCGTCGACGCCTTGCCCGACGACGGCGAGATCGACCTGATGAACGGCCTGTGCGAGCCACTGCCGCCGCGCGTCACCGGCGAACTGCTGGGGCTGCCGCGCGAGCAACTCGGCGACTTCCGGGCCGCGTCCGCGCCACTGCTGCGCGTCAACACCGGCGGTGACGAGACCCGCACCTCGATGGGCATCATGCTGCGGCTGGTCTCCGACGTCATCGCCGACAAGCGCCGCGAACCCGGCGACGACCTGCTGTCGGCCTGGATCGCGGCCCGCGACGGCGAAGACCGGCTCAGCGAGAACGAACTCGTCGGCCTGGCCTTCATCACCATTGTCGGCGGCTTCGAGAACACCATCAGCCTGACCGCCTACGTCCTCGACGAACTGATCCGCGAGCATCAGGCACACGCCCGCGAAATACTCGACAACCCAGCGGAATTCGAGGCGCTGATCCGGCGGCTGATTCGCGCCGCCGCGCCGATGAACTACGCCATCCGCCGTTTCCCGCTCACCGATATCGAAATCAACGGCGTGGTCATTCCCCGCGGGCACACGGTGCTGGCTTCCCTGCGCTCGGCGCATCTCGACCCGGCCGGCGCCGGCCGCCCCGACGTGGTGTTCGGACACGGCCGCCACTACTGCCTCGGCGCGAAACTCGCCGAACTGCAGACCCGCCACGCAGTCCGCGCAGTCCTGCACAAATACCCGCATCTGAGTACGGTCGCGCCTCGCGAGGATTACCAGTTGCGGCCTTCGTGGCAGACCTATGCGCTAGCGGAACTCCGGATGACGACCGTCTGAGGCCGGGCAGCTGCCGTCAGCGCCATTGCTCCGGCGGCAGCACCACGTAACTCGCTTCTCCGTGCCCGAACGACCAGTCGTGCCGCTGATTCTCGGTGAGCGCGATACCGAGATCCTCGGTGCGCAGCCCGATCTGTTTCGCCAGCAACTCGGCGAGGCGGGCATAGAACGCCTGTTTGGCCTCCACAGTCCGCCCGGCCGACAGCGTCACCTGCACCATCACGAACCGAACAGACCGCTCGATATCGAGGTAGGACCGATTGAAATCGAAGGTCTCGGCGCCGTGCTCGGTAACGATCTGAAACCTGTCCCGCTCCGGCACATTCAGCGTCTCGACCATCGCCAGCTGCACGCAGTCACCGATGGCCTTACGTTCGTCGACGGTGAAGCCCTGCATGAGATCTATTCGCACCAAAGGCATCCCGCCAGCCTAACCGGCATCTCCGTTCAGGCGGCGAGCCATCAAGAGATCATCGACGTAGCGGCCGTCGAGCTTGAATTCGTCCCGCAGGCGACCCTCCAGGTGGAACTCGAGCTTCTCGTACAGCGCGATGGCCGGGTCGTTGGTGGCGAGCACGCGCAAGGTCAGGCGGGTGGCCCCGGCCCGGCGCGATTCCGCCATCGCCGCCCGGACCAGCGTGGAGGCGATCCCGCGGCGGCGCACCGAGGCATCGACCGCCAGCCCCTGGATCTGACGGACATGCGCGACGCTGTCCACCGGAATGGGCTGCACCAGGCGGAGATACGCGACCAAGCGCTCGTCGAGACTGGCGACCAGGTAGTGCTCGGGCCGGCTGCCGTCATGGAAGAACGGCTCGCCCGGCGCCGGGCGCGGGGTGATCTCACTCGTGCCGGACCAGGCGGTGCGGAAGAGTTCGGCCAGTGCGGCATCGTCTTCGGGGCGCGCCCGGCGAATGACCGGTTCCGTCATAGCGGCCAGTATGCCCGGAGTTCCGGGCCGGGCACTACTCCGGCCAGGAGTTGTTCCGGATGATTTCGACGAAGTTCTTTCTGCTGAAGGAAGGGTCGAAATGGGCCAGGACATCGTCGTTCATGGTGCCGAACGTGGTGTCGGGACGGTTGGACATGCCGTTGTAGAAGGCTTGCAGGATGCGGTTCTTGAAATCCGGGCGCGGGTGGGCCGACACCACGGCGGCGCGTTGCCGATCAGTGATTTCGCCGAGGTCCAGGCCCAGTACGTCGGTCTCTACGCCGAGGGTCACCACGGCGACTTCCGGTGCGAGGTGCAATGGGATTTCGGGGGTGGTGTGTAATGCGATGGCCAGCCACACATTTCGAGCCTCTTGCTCGGTGCGACCGTGGTCGAGCAGGAAGTCTCGCGCTGCCTCGGCGCCGTCGATCTCGAATCGGCGATCCTTGGTGGCATAGGTGGGAGTCAGCCCGAGGTCGTGGAAAAGGGCGCCGACATAGGCGAGTTCGAGGTCGACCTCCTGGCCGCGAGCGGCCGACTTCAATGCTCCCCAGAGAAAGACTCGGCGGGAATGGTTGAAAAGTGTGTCGTCGGTGGCATTGCGGACGAGAGTGGTGGCTGCTCGCACGAGTTCGGTGTCGGGAATGACTATTCCGGCAATGGCTTCGGACATCGGGCCTCCAGAGTTTCGGTGGAATGCCTTTACTCTCCCCGGTCGCCCAGGCCGCGCCCACTGCCTGAATTGACCGCTATCCCACAGATCCGGACATGGCGCTTCCGAACCTGGCCCGGTATTGGCTGGGCGAGATACCGAGGCGCGCGACGAAGGTCCGTCGCATGGTCTCCGAGCTGCCGAATCCCGAGGCCCGTGCGGCCTGCGCCACTCCGTGACCGGCATCCAGCAGGGCCTTCGCGTGATCCAGCCGCACCTGCTCCACATACCGTGCGGGCGTGGTGTTCAGCTCCGAAGCGAATAACCGCGCCAGATGCCGGGGACTGACTCCTACCAGTGCGGCCAGCGAGGTTGCGCTGTGATCGCGAGCGGGCTCCGCCGAGATCACATCCACGATGGCGCGAACCGTGGGTGTCCGCGCGGGTCTGACCTCCAGCGGCGCCGAGAACTGTGATTGCCCGCCGGGTCGCTGCATGAACATCACCAAGCTACGCGCGACTTCGCGAGCCAGGTCGACCCCGTGATCCTGTTCCACCAGCGCCAGCGCCAAATCCATTCCCGCCGAGACGCCGGCAGAAGTGAAGACGCCTCCATCCTCGACGAACAGGGCGTCGGGCAGGACCTCGATATCCGGATATCGCCGGGCCAGCGCACCCGCATGCCGCCAATGCGTGGTGGCCCGCCGCCCCGCCAGCACTCCCGCCGCGGCCAGCGCGAACGACCCGGTGCAGATCGACACCAATCGCCTTGTCCGCGAACGAAGTTCACGCACCACGGAAATCAAGTCCTCCGGTATCGGCGCGCTGACCAGCACCTCTCCACCTGACACCACTACCGTGTCGGGATCCGTGACATCCCCGGCAGCCCCGTCGACAGGCAACCGAACCCCTGCCGATGTGCGAACGGCCTCCCCCGACGGCGACACATAACTCAGTGAGTACGCCGCCCCGAACAGGTTCGCCTCCGCGAAAACCTCCGCCGGCCCTGCCACATCGAGCATCTTCATGCCGTCGAACACCACGAAAACAACTGCCCGACCACGTCCCACAGTCCGCCTCCCAGGTCGATTCCCCACCCAACTATGTCAGAATCTGTGGGCTTCCATCCTGACCGGACATACCTCCGCCGCCGAGGATCACGATTCGCTTCACATCAGTCCATGCCGCGGCGGCCCGGCGTCCAGAAGGGCTTGGTCACGATGGAGCGGCGCGGCCAGTGGCGTTCTTGGACAAGATGTTTCGTGACCATCTGGATGGTGCGCGCCTCGCCCGCGACATATGCGACGCCCGGGGTGGCCGGCAGGCGGAGGTTGCGGACGGCGTCGAGGAGAATCTCCGAACGGGCTGCGGAGGCGGTGCCGCGCAAGGGGTGAGACAGCTCGGCCGCGCGGGGTAGCGGGAGTCGGTCCTCGGGCGTGGCGGTTTCGATCGCGCCGTTGACCGGAACCTCGTCGGGTACCGCACGGAGCATGGCGCCGAAGGCCACCGAGGCGGTCTCCTCGCCGATGAACAGATAGTTCGGCGCATCGGCGCGGAGCGTGAAAGAGCCTTCGGGGCCGCGGAATCGGATCTGTTGACCGACCTCGGCGGCGCGTCCCCAGCGGGAGCCCGGTCCGTCACCGTGATCGAGCACGCACAGGTGGAGTTCGCCGTTCTCCTTGTCGAAATGCCACACCGTATAGGTGCGCAGATCCGCGACGCGGGACAGCAGCCCGTCGCCGCCGACGACTACCCGGAGATGCTGTCCGGGAAGGCAATTCAACTCCTGCAAGGCCGGGCCGCCGATTCGGATGCGGATCATGCGGCCGGCGATCCGTTCGGTTTCCAGCACGCGGCCCGTGGTGAGGAACCGGTCCAGGAGGCGATCGCCCAGGCCGCGGGATTGCCGGACGGTGGCAGTGTCCTGCGCGGGATTATCTGTGTGCGCCATGGGAATACCTTCCATGCGGAGGGTTCGGTCAGTCGGTGCGCCGGCCGCGTCGCCGGTCGTGATGCTGACGCTTGATATCTGATTTCAGTTGCTGCAGTTCACGTGTCGTATCGGTGAGGATGTCGCGGACCTGATCGATCACCGCGGGATCCCGGTGCGAATGGACCACGGCCGAGACCGCGGCCTTGAACAAACGCAGTGCGGGACCGACGATTTCGGCGGCATCGGGATCACGGAACATGCCCCATTCGCCGCGCTGATCGGCGCGCACCCAGATGCGTTCGATCGCGTCGGTGTGCCCGTCGACCTCGGCCTGTCCCTCGGCGCTGATGTGGAAAATCTTTCGGCCGCCCTCAATTTCGAGGGTGACCAGACCTTCGTCCTCGAGCTGCTGCAGCGTCGGATACACCGCGCCGGCACTCGGGCGGTAGGCGCCGCCGCAACGCCGCTCCAGGCGGGACATCAGCTCGTAGCCGTGGCCGGGCTGCTCGGCGATCAATGCCAGCAGGGCCCAGCGCAACTCACCCGGACCGAAGAAACGGCCGGTTCCGGGTCCGCCGAAGTCGGCGAATCGTCTCGGGCTCACGCACTGAAGATATATCGTAAGATATAGCTCCCGCAATACCTTCGGCCCGGGCGAGCCGCCCGGATCGATCTAGGAATGGTGTCGGTTACGCGACGGATCGGTGGCGATACCGCCTGTCGGCGCCGAGACCGTCCCCCGGCTACCGCAAGCTGCGACGTGAAGGTCTGCCCTGCCCCGGCGAAGGGAGACGACGATGGGATTGCGACGTCGTGAGCTGCTGATCGGATTCGCAGGCGCCGGCGGGCTGGCCCTGACCGCGTGTTCACAAGACCGGAAACCGCCGCCGCCACCGCCGCCACCGGCCGTGATCCGATTCGATCCGCCACCCGATGCCCAAAACGTCGGCGCCCGCGCGCCCGCCAAGGTCACCATCACCAATGGGACTGTGCGCTCGGTCGAATGGATCGACGAGACGGGCAGACCCTTACCGGGCGGGCCGGCGCCCGATCATCGCACCTGGATCAGCTCCGAACCGCTCGGCTACGGCCACACCTACACCGCCAAGGTCGTGGCGCAGGGCGCGACCGGAGACATCACCGCTACCGCGACCTGCACCACCGTCCAGCCCGACCGGCTCGTCGACGTCTCGCTATGCTCGTCAAATCTGAACGAGATAGCCGAGAATGACACGTACGGAACGGGTTTCGTGCTCGTCGCCCATTTCGACGAACCCATCGATCGAGCGGCCGCCGAACCTCACCTGAAGGTCACCACCGTGCCCGCCGTGACCGGCGCCTGGTACTGGCTCGACGATCAGAATGCGCATTGGCGGCCCGAGCACTACCACCCGCCGGGAACCAAGATCACGGCCGCGGCCGAATTCTTCGGAATCGATCTCGGCGACGGCGCATTCGGCGAACGCGACCAGCGCATCACCGTGAATATCGGCGCCGCCCATGTCGCGATCGCCGACGACGACACCAAGCAGATCGAAGTCTTCGACAATGGTGTTCTCGTCCGCACCATGCCCACCTCGATGGGCAGGGGCGGCACCGCGGTCATCGGCGATCGAGTCCTGTCGTTCTGGACGCGGCCGGGTGTCTACACCGTCCTGGACCGGAAAGATCCGGTAATGATGGACTCCGCCACGTACGGCCTCCCCAACACCTCCGGTCTCGGCTACCGCACCAGCATCAACAAGGCGGTCCGCATCAGCCACGACGGCATCTACGTCCACGAATTGGCCGAAACCGTCTGGGCGCAGGGCAATACCGACGTCTCACACGGCTGCCTCAATATCTCCCCCGACGATGCCGCATGGTTCTACGACTTCGTCGTCCCCGGCGATATCGTCGAGGTCCGCAATACCGGCGGCGATCCCCTCGACATCTGGCAGAACGGCGATTGGACCATCGCCTGGCCCGATTGGCTCCGCGGCAGCGCCCGCACCTGACCCGAACGGCTCATGCGCTGCGGAATTACCCGGAAGCCAGGGCGCTGTTGAGCTTTCGGACGAAGCGGTGCAGGTGCGGGTCCGATTCGGGCAGGGTTTCCGGGTTCAGGTCCCACCACCGGCCGCCGTCGAACTCGGCGGGGTCGAGAGCGTATGCGTGCGTGCGCATCCCGCGGATCACGTACCAGAGGGAACAGTCGATGTGGGCGGCCGGGCGGGTCACCGGGGTCACCGTAAGGAACAAGGGTTGTTCACCTACGACATCGAATACGGCTGGTATGCCCAGTTCCTCACCGGCCTCACGTCGAGCGGCATGGCGGGGATGCTCGCCGGGCTCCACATGACCGCCCATCGGTAGATACAGGTCCGCCTTGCGATGACGACCCAGATAGACGCCGGACTCGTCGGGGTCGACCAGGACCGTGTAGGCCACCAGATGCGGTGACGGAGTGGCGGGTTGGATGCGGCGGTAGATGTCGTCGGTGGAGTGGAGCCAGGCTGAGGTCCGAGCTATGTGGAGGCGCTCGAGCTCGTCCCACGGCGTGATCGCGGCGACCGTGGCGGCAATGACAGCGGTGGTGGGCTGCATGGCGAAGCACGCTACCCAGGGGGTACGACAGCCGGATCGAGATGCCGGTCGAGCGTACTTAAGGACGACAGATTCCCAGGCGAGCGCCGGTCAATAACTTTGTGTTCAGCACGAACGAGAACACGAAGGAGAGAGACCATGAGTGACATCAACGAGCTGGTCGGACGCTACCTGACCGCGTGGAACGCCACCGACCCGAGCGCCCGGGCGGCCCTGGTGGCCGAGGTATTCACCGAGGACGCCGAGTACACCGATCCGCTGGTATCGGTCCGAGGCCACGCCGGCCTTGCCGCCACCATCGCCGCGGTCCAAGGACAGTTCGCGGGCCTCGAGTTCACCCCCGGCACAACCACCATCGACGCACATCACAACATCGTCCGTTTCACCTGGAACCTAGGCCGGCCGGGCGCGGAACCCCTGGTCATCGGATTCGATGTCGCGGTGATCGCCGAGGACGGCCGCATCGGCCAGGTGCTCGGATTCCTCGACCAGGTCCCGGCCGGCGCCTGACACAGATCTACCGGCGGGAACGCGGAACTCGCGTTCCCGCCGGCTCTCCGCTACTACTCGAACTGGGCGGCAACGTCTTTCAGTTCGCCACGGGAGGTGACGCCGAGTTTCGGGTAGGCCTTGTAGAGGTGGTAGCCGACGGTGCGGTGGCTGAGGAAGAGTTGGGCGGCTATGTCGCGGTTCGAGAGGCCCTGGGCGGCTAGTCGGACGATTTGTAGTTCTTGTGGGGTGAGGCCGGAGAGGGTGGCGGGTGAGGGGCGGGTGTTGTCGTCGGTGGCGCCGGTGGCGGTGAGTTCGTTGCGGGTTCGCTGCGACCAGGGGTGCATGCCGAGGCGGTCGAAGACTTCCAGGGCGTCGTTGAGGTGGGTGCGGGCCTCGGCTTTGCGGCGGGCTCGGCGGAGCCATTCGCCGAAAAGGAGGGCCGTGCGGGCGTATTCGATGGGGCGGCCGTCGCGGTCGTGGGTTTGCAATGCTTGGAGGTAGTGCTTTTCGGCGTTGGCGTCGTCGAGTAGTGCGGCACAGCGCAGGACGAGGGCGTCGGCCCAGGGCTCGCGTGCCGAGTGCGCCCATTGTTCGAAGCGGGTGAACGTGGCGGTGGCGCGGTCCGGGGCGCCCAGGCGTACTGCGGCTTCGACCAGGTCGGGGACGGAGTGGGTGGCGCAGACGTGGTGGCGCATGGGGTCTCGGGTGAGGCGGTCGAAGCGGGACAGGGCCGCTTCGGCGCGGCCCAGGCCGAGTTCGAGGAGTCCTAGCGACCAATGGGCCCAGGGTGCGCCCGGTGCCATCGAACCGGGGGTGTCGCCGGCCAGGCCGATGTCCGCGTGTTCGCGGCAGGCGTCGGCGTCACCGGCGAGGGCTTCGAGGTGTGCCTGCACGCTGGCCAGTTGGTGGACCCATTGTTGTTGTCCGGTATCGCGGGCCAATTCTCGCGCCTCGGCCACGGTGGTGTGCGCATTGCGGAGGCGGCCGGTGAAGATGTCGGTCTCGGCGGCGAAGAACAGGACCGTCGGCAGGCGGCCCGCGGCGCCGGCGGCGCGATGGCGTGCGATCTGCGCGGTCGCCAGGGTGTATGCGGCGGTGTCTTGGCCACGGGCCAGGGCCACGCCGCAGAGCATCACCAGGACCTGATCCGAAACCTCGCCCCGGGAACGGATTTCGGCGAGCGTGTCGGTGAGCGAGATCGGTTCGGCCGGTCCGCGGTACAGCAGGCGGCCGACGTATTCCGTCGCGGGCGTCATCGGGTGTGCTGGCGGGAATTCCAGTGCGGCAATGCGTTCCAGTACCTCGGACAGCTGTGCTTCGCCGAGATACCAGGCGGTGTGCAGAGCTTGCAGGAGCATTCCCGCGGCTTGTTCCGGCGCCGAGCCGGAGATGGGATACGCCGCGTCGATGAGCAAGCGATGCGCTTCGGGGAAGGCGCCTTGCCAGAATCGGGCCAATGCTCTTACCTGCGCGAGGCCGGCGCGCATCGGTTCCGCGATCTCTCGCCCCGACGCTCGCTTGGCCAGCTGATCGGCATGGTCGAGTTCGCCTGCCTCCAAGGCCGATTGGGCAGCCAGCGCCTCGCGCCTGGTCTTCGCCTCCAGCTCGACACTGAGTCTTGCGGCGCGGTCATATGCGGCCGTCGCCGCCTTGTGGCCGCCACGTTCGCGGGCTCGGACGGCGGTGTGCTCCAGGACAGTCGCCGTCTGCTCATCCGGGCCGGTGGCCGCTGCCGCCAAGTGCCAGGCGTGGCGGTCGGCGTGTTCGGGGGCATCCAGTGCGGCGGCCAAGGCCCGGTGCGCCGCCAGGCGTTGTGCCAGCGGTGCGCCTTGATACACGGCCGCGCGGATCAGTGGGTGGCGGAAATCGACTGTCGCACCGAGACCTTCGCCGCGATGCAGCAGCCCGGCCTCCTCGGCCGGAGCCAGGTCGTCGATGCCCGCACCCAACGACTCGGCGGCGCGCAGCAGCACTCCCAGCTCACCGGTTTCGTCGGTGGCGAGCACCAGTAGCAGAGTCCGGGTCGCGTCGGGCAGTCTGCTCACCTGACCGTGGAAGGCGGCACGCAGCAGGTCGGTCAGGGGCAGCGAACCGACGCCGAGATCCACCGACCGTTCGGCGGCGACCGCGACGGCGACCGGCAATTCGAGCAAGGCCAGGGGATTCCCGCGCGCCTCGGCCAGCAGCCGGTACCGCACCGACGGGCTGATCGATCGGCCCTGCAACAGCGTGGCCGACGCCTCCAGCGACAGACCCGCGAGACGTTGCTCCGGGATCCCGGGCGCCGGGAAGGATCCTTCGCCATCACGTGCGGCGAACAGAATCACGACACCGTCGGCCTGTAATCGGCGCGCGGCGAACAGAAGCGCGTCCTGCGATGCGCGGTCCAGCCATTGCGCATCGTCGATCACCACCAATGCGCCGATACCGTCGGCATACTCGGTGAGCAGCGACAGCACGCCCAGCCCCACCAGCATCGGCTCGCTCGCCGCGCCGGCTTCCAGTCCCAGCGCGGTGGCCAGGGCCGCACGCTGCGGGCCGGGCAGCGCGTCGAGGCAGACCAGTGCCGGACGCAGCAGCAATTGCAGTCCGGCAAAAGGTAATTCGGCCTCGACCTCGATGCCCGTGCCGCGCAGCAGCCGCATTTCCGCGGCCGTAGCCGCCGCATATTCCAGCAGTGATGTCTTCCCGATCCCGGGTTCGCCCCGCAATACGAGGGCGCCACTGCCTCCCGCGCGCGCCGCGGTCAGCAGCGCGGTAATCGCCTGCTGTTCCGGCTCACGTCCACACAACTCCACCATCTGCCCGGACAAGACCGGCATCCCACCTCTCGACCGAGCCGGGGGTACCGCGGCAGATCATCGACAACGGTTCATCATTGCCGGATCGAACGATAGACGGCAACTAGTTTCGAGCAGGGGCGGGGCCGGCCGCGGTGGTCGCGGACTTCGGGATCTGCCAGGCGGTTGCCAGCCGGGAGTCCCGGAGCTGGGTTCCGCCGCCGAAGAACTCGCAGAACTTCATGATCAGCGGATCCCAGCCGAGCGGGTCGATGTACTGGGTGCCGGGGATGATGAGCTCCTCGTCCGCGTGCACGCGGATCACTCGGACGGTGTGTGCGGTGATGCTGTCGCCGGCGTCGAACGGCGTGGCCGAGACCAGTTCGCATTCGAGCTGGATCGGGCATTCGGCTACCAGGGGCGCGTCGACCAGATCGGCGGCCAGCTGTGTGAGGCCCGCCGCCCCGAACTTGTCCGGCTCGTGGCGGTAGCCCTTCTCGATCCGGTGCTGTGTGCGCACCGGCGATCCGGTCAGCAGGGCCAGCCGGTCGACCGCCTCCACCAGGTCCGGCGAGGGCAGGTTCAGCACGCATTCCCGTTCGCGCAGCAGGTTGCCGGTGGTCTGCGACAAGGTGCTCATCCCGAGCATGCACTGGTCCCCCAGCCACCACGCCGACGACATCGGCGCCAGGTTCGCGGTCCCATCGATATTGCGCGTGCTGATCAGCACGACCGGTGTGCCGAAGTAGAGAACCTTCAAGTTGACGTTTCGATGCATGGCACCCACTCTGCGGTCCCGCCACGGCCGTCGCTGGCGGGAAGCGGACATGGCGTCGGTGCGGGATCCGCAGGGTAATCGGGGACCGATGAACCCGGTGAAATAGGGTCGTCGGTCGTGGGTAAGCCGAATCGCAAGCATCGGGCCGCCAAGCAGCGGGCGCGCCAAGGGGGCGCGGATTTCGGGATCGGCTCCGGCGAGCGGCAGCCCAGCGCGGAGGAGATTGCCAATGCGATCATGGCCGCGGCAATAGAATCGGCGCAGGGCGGAACTCGGGGCAAATCCGCGGCGAGCGATCCGGTGGTCGTATTCGTCGCCGGGCTCGCCGGCGACGACGCACTCGTTCGCGAAGTGGAATCAGGCGTGCACTCGGCGAGTCAGCACATCGTCACGAGAGTGTTCCAGAATGGCTGGCTGCCTGCGGATATCCACCAGGCAGCGCGGCGGCGAGTGGACGACTTCGCCGTCAGCTTCCTGACCGATGTGATCGCGGCCTACGCCCGGCCCTTCGCCGCCGCGACCATGGACGAGACCTGGCTGGTGCAATTGCGCGAATTGGCTGCCGGCACTTGGTGGTCGGACTCGGCGCCACATTTCCGGCAGTGGGCGGCCAAGCACATGCTGACCACCGGCGAAGCCCTCGCCACCGTGATCGAGGCCCTCGCCCTGCTGATGGTGCTGCCGAAGCTGGAGCTCATCCGGCCGTTGCCCGGCACGGCGCGCCCGCGGACCGAGGTCCATCATCATGTCGACGAGAAGGTGCTCGGCCGGGTCCGGGGACTGCTGGCCAAGGCCGAATCGACCTCCTTTCCCGAAGAGGCCGAGGCGCTTTCGGCCAAAGCGCAGGAATTGATGAGCAAATACGCGCTCGATCGCGTGCTGGTCGATGCCGACGCCTCGGTGGTGGATCTGCCCGGGGCACGGCGGATATGGCTCGATACGCCGTATACGGATGCGAAGGCGCTGCTGATCGATGTGGTGGCGAAAGCCAATCGGTGCCGCGCGATCTTCGCCTCGGCGTGGGGTTTCATGACCATTGTCGGCGACGAGGCCGACCTGGACGCGGTGGAATTGCTGTCCACCTCGCTGCTGGTCCAGGCCACCCGCGCGATGATCGCCAACGGCAACAAGGACTCCCGGAGCGACGAGGCGCGCAGCCGCACCTTCCGCAAGTCGTTCCTCGTCGCCTACGCCGCCCGCATCGGCGAACGACTCGAGGCAGCCACCGCCGCCAGCATCGCGGAATCGGCCGAGCCGGAACGATTGCTGCCGGTCCTGGCCTCCCACCAGCTCGCGGTGGACTCGGCATTCGACACCTTGTTTCCGCAAGCCCGCAACCGCGGCATCAGCATCCGCAGCGCCGCGGGCTGGGACGCCGGTCGCGCGGCCGCGGATCGCGCCCGCCTCGATGCCCGGCGATCCTTGGACAAGTAGGCCGCCGCCACGGTTCGCGTAACCGATGTACTTTCGGGGCATGGGGAGTCCGACCGGTCCGTTGCGTTCTATCAACAGGTTTCGCCGGCCGATAGCAATTGTGATCGGCATCGTGGTGGCGGCGACGGTCGTGGCGTCAGTGCCGAGCTGGTGGTGCGGTCGTGATGCCGATCGCTGGTACCGCGGGGATCCGGCACTGGTGCACGGTCTCGCCGAGGAACTGGTGGCCTTCGAGGCCGCCGACGATCAACTGCGCGCCAATGGATCTCACGATGTGCTCACCGATATGTGGGGCCTGCTCGCACATCAGATGACCGCGCTGGGCCTCGCACAGGTCTGCCTCTCACACCCCGAATGGCGAGACCACTACGCCCCCATTGCTACTCGCGCAGCAGCCAAGAGCCTGCTCCCCGACATGCGCACCACCTTCACCAACGCCTGGCACGGCGACGACGGATCAGCCGACCTCAGCAATCCGCACGCCCACGCATACCTCTCGTATCCCGCTCTCGCACTGGGCATGGCACGTCTTGTCGATCCAGCCTTCCCCCACAACCTCGCCGTCGAGGATGACGCCCTGGTCGCCTCCTTCGAACGCCAGCTACTCGCCTCACCGACCGGCCTTGTGGAAACCCTTCCCGGCGAGGCCTATCCGACGGATGTCGCCGCCGTAGCCGCCGCGATCGCCGTACAGGGCCGCGCCACCGGCACCGACCACACCGCCGTCCTCACCCACTGGGCCCAACAACTACGCGCAACCCAAATCGACCCAGCCACCGGCCTGGTCCTCCAGCGCATGGGCCCGGACGGCCACGCCCACGACGCCCCTCGTGCCTCAGGAACGGGCCTGGCCGCCTACTTCGCCGGCTTCGCCGACCGCTCTATTGCCGAGCAACTGGCCACAGGCTTGTTCCACCAGGAGCGAAGCCTCCTCGGCTTCAGCGCAATCCACGAGTACGGCAAGGGCTACGACGGCGCAGGCGACATCGACAGCGGCCCGGTAATCCTCGGAGTATCCGTGTCCGCCACCGCTTTCGCCTTCGCCCCCGCCCGCGCCTTCGGAAACCACTCCCTCTTCACCCGCCTGTATCGCACCACCGACCTCCTGGGCCTCCCCCTCCGCAGCGGCCCCAGCCTGCGTTTCGCCACAGGCGGCGCCATAGGCAACGCCCTCCTCCTGGCCTTCCTCACCTCCGGACCGGAACTCGCCCAATGAATCTCCCCACCCGCCCCCAACTCCGCACCGCCTGGCGCCCGCTCCGCACCCCCGTAATCCTGATCGCCCTATACCTGGCCCTGACCCCCCTCCTGGCAGCCCTCTCCGCCCACCACGGCCTAGGCTCCCCCAACGGCTTCGGCCTCCCCTACTTGGCAATCACCATCGCAACACTGGTTCTCCGACTGGCCCTTCTGATAATCGTCCCCGCCCTCCTCACCTACCGCCTGGCGAGGTGGACAACCACCCAACTAATCCGCCGAGTGGGTTAGTTGCCTTGGGCGGCTGTGGTTATCGGGTGCCATTCTTGCCAGAGGGAGAGGCGGGATTCGTATTCTTCGGTGGCGATGTGGAGGGCTTGGGCGCCGAGAAGTAGGCGGAGGGGTGGGGTTTCGGCGTCTACCAGGGTCAGTAGGGCGGTGCGGGTGGAGGCGGGGTCGCCGAGCGGGGTGCCGGAGGGGTCGGCGGTGGTGCGGAGGTGGTCGTAGGCGGGGTGGGGGGTGGTGAATTCGGTTAGTTTGAAACCGGTGTCGTAGCTGGCGGGTTCGAGGATGGTGACGTGGATGCCGAGGTCGGATACTTCGGCGGCCAGGGATTGGGAGATGCCTTCGAGGGCCCATTTGGAGGCGTTGTAGGCGCCTGCGTTGGGGGAGGCGACGATTCCCCAGAGGCTGGAGACCTGGATTATGTGACCGGCGCCTTGTGACCGGAGGATGGGGAGGGCTGCTTGTGTTACCCAGAGGGCGCCCAGGAGATTGGTGTCGAGTTCGGCTCGAAGCTGGTGTTCGGTGAGTTCTTCGACCATGCCGAACTGCATGTATCCGGCGTTGTTCACTACTACATCGAGGCGGCCGAAATGGTGTGCCGCTTGCTGAACGGCGGCGAAATCGGCCGGTCTGTCGGTCACATCCAGTTGTAGCGGCAGGAAGGTTTCCGGGAACTCGGTGACCAGGTCGGTCAGTGCGGTCAGATCGCGGGCGGTGCCGGCGACCCGGTCGCCGCGTTCCAGTGCGGCCGAAGCCCATTCGCGGCCGAGGCCGCGCGAGACACCGGTGATGAACCAGACCTTGCTCATATGAAACTGCTTTCAGTTGTGCTTATTCGGTCGTGAAGTGCGCGAGTGCGGTGATGAGGCGTTCGGAGATGTCCGGCGGCCAGGGGAAATTGGGGGCGACCGCCTGCTGGTGCGCGAGACCGTGCAATCCGAGCCATAAGGCGACGGCGTCGGCGGCAGGGTCGGTGCTGGTGGCTTCGCCTGCGGCGACACAGTCTTCGAGGGCGTCGGCGAGCAGTTGCAGGCTGGTCTGACCGAGGATGGCCAGATCGTTCTCGGTCACGGAGGCGTCCTTCAGGTCGGGCGCCCAGATGCCGCCGAACATGGTGCGGTAGCGGCCGGGGCGGGCGCGAGCGAAGTCGAGATAGCCGTAGCAGACGGCCAGCAGGCGCCCCCGGGGCGAGTCGCCATGGGCGCGTACGGCTTCGGCCAGTTCTTCGTTCAGCTCGGCGAAGGCGTCCTGGACCACGGCCAGCATGATGGCGGGCTGGTCGGGGAAGTGGCGATAGATGGAAGGAGCCGCGATCCCGGCGCGGCGCGCGACCGAGCGCAATGTGATGGCGCTTTCCTCACCCGTCTCGTCGAGCAGCTCGACCGCCGCCGCCACGATCTCGTCGCGTAGCCGAGCGCCCTCCCCTCGGGGGTTGCGTGCGCGGACGTTCGTCGCGGCCTCGTTCTTTCCCATGGGCTCACCTTACAACGGAAAGCTTACAAGCGTTAGCTCTTGCGGAAAATAAACTTACGTGCGTAGCCTTACATGCGTTAGCTCAAGCGATTCGAACGGGAGCCCATCATGGGAAGCAGCACCGCCACCAGCACCGTTACCGAGATAGTCCTGCCGGGCAAGGTCGAGCCCGAAGGCCTGCAAATCACCACTCGCGACCTCCCGGCACCGGCCGCGGGCCAGGTCGTATTGGGCATGGAAGCGACCGGGGTGTCGTTCGCCGAGCAGCAGATGCGGCGCGGCAAGTACTTCGATCAACCGCCGTTCCCGTTCGTGCCGGGTTACGACGTGGTCGGCACCGTGCTCGCGACCGGGCCCGGGGTGGATCGCGCGCTGATCGGACAGCGGTTCGCCGCGGTCACCAAGGTCGGCGGCTGGGCCAGCGCGCTGGTGCTGGACGCCGTGGATCTGGTGCCGGTGCCGGACGGCGTGGCCCCGGCCGCCGCCGAGACCGTGGTGGTCAACGGCCTCACGGCCTGGCAGATGTTGCACCGCAAGGCCGCCGTGCAACCCGGCGGGATCATCGTGGTGCTGGGCGCCAACGGCGGCGTCGGATCCACGCTCGTACAGTTGGCCCGCCACAGCGGAATCAGGGTGATCGGCACCGCGTCCCCGTGGCACCACGCGGCGCTGCGCGAGCAGGGTGTGACGCCGATCGACTACAACGACCCGGAAATGTACCGCCGGATCAGGGAATTCGCGCCCGATGGAGTGGATGCGGTGTTCGACCACGTCGGCGGTCCCGGGATCGTCGAATCGTGGCGACTGCTGCGCCGGGGCGGGACGCTCGTCTCCTACGGCAGCGCGGCAACGAAGAACGTCGAGGGCAATGCGAAACTGCCTGTGCTGAAGATGTTCCCGCGGCTGATGATGTGGAATTACCTGCCCAACGGCAAGAGTGCGCAGTTCTACAACCTCTGGGACGGTCAGCGCCGCATCGAGGCCTACCGCCTGCGGCAGCGCGAGGACCTCACCCAGGTATTGCAGCTCCTGGCCGACGGCGCGCTGACCCCGCAGATCGCCGCCGAATTCCCGCTGTCGCAGACCGGTTCCGCACTGGCACTGGCGGAATCACGCACCGTCGCAGGCAAGGTCGTCATCGTCCCGGACCCGCCCCGGTCCTGAATCCCACCGCCGGCACCCACACTTCGGAGACTTCCATGACCACCACTGTTTTCGCCCCCTCGATCGCGACCACCCGCGGCGGTGACGTCGACAATCGCGCCGTCTACATCACCTTCGGACTCGCCTACATCCTCGGACACGGCGCCGCGAGCCTGTCCAAGGGCGACAACCCGCTGGTCAGCCTGCCCGGCTGGCTACCGATGACGTTGCTGGGCACCGGTTTCGCGATCGGCACCGTATTCGCCACGATGGCCGCCCTACGCGCCCAGCGTGACGCCGGCAAACCCGAGGTCCGCACGGGACAACTGCTCGGCCTGTCCTGGGTCGTGGGGTTCGCCGCCCTGTTCCTGGCGATCACCGGCATCTCCTCGACGCTCGCCACCCCCGGCTTGCAGACGCTGCTCTGGCCCGCCGGTTCCGGTCTCGTCGTCGGCCTGATCTATCTCGCGGAAGGCGCCGCGCGCCGGAACATCCTGCACTACAGCGTCGGCAGCTGGCTGGCGCTGGTCTCCACCGTCGCGCTGTTCTTCAGCCCGCCGGCCTTCTTCGCGATCCTTGCCATCGCCGGTGGCGGCGGATACGTCATCGCTACGATCCTCGAATTCCGCCGCCACCGCCGCTGATCACCAGCCGGAGCCGGACCCACCCGATCCTGTGTTAGCCAGGATGGTGCCGATCACCATCTGCAAGAGACCGGCAATAGAGCCAAGAAATTCCACAGTGTCCTCCGACTATCTCATCGCCGATCATCCGGCGTAGCGGTGAACCTAGCGCAACTTCCATTTGGAAGAAGTGTGTTTCATAAAACTCGGCCCAGGTCGGCCCCTCCGAAAGAGCCAGGGGCGGAGACTGAATCAGATGATGAACACCTTTGTGAAGATCGCCCTCACCGGATCGGCCCTGTCCATCGCCGCCGCAACGACACTCGGGCACGCCGGTCAGGCCGAGGCCGGCCCGCCCCCTGCCGGATCCTGTCAATGGGCAGGCACCGCCTAC
Source organism: Nocardia sp. NPDC020380 (assembly GCF_044386975.1). Classification (NCBI taxonomy): domain Bacteria; kingdom Bacillati; phylum Actinomycetota; class Actinomycetes; order Mycobacteriales; family Nocardiaceae; genus Nocardia; species Nocardia sp. NPDC020380. The sequence goes on from NZ_JBIRVQ010000013.1 coordinate 224,962, forward strand.
TCCCAAGGCGACACCGTCTACGCCGGCGGCACCGCATTCACCTGCGCTCAGCAGGCCGAGTGGACCCGGTCCCCCGCCGCGGGCCACCCCGACACCGTCCCCAGTCCCGGCGCCACCCAGGCCGCCGCCGTCGGATTCAGCGCAGGCGCAGTACAACCCGGCTCCACCTACTTCGACACCTGCGAGGCCGACACCATCCAGCCCGGCAACGCCTACCTCTTCCAGGCCGTCGACGTGAACGGCACCCTCACCTGGCAAGCCGACGGCCCCAACCCCCAATGGACCTACCAGCCCGCCCAAACCCGCAGCTGCGTCGACAGCAACCTGAACTAGAACTCGCCGATCAGCCGTACCAGCAGCCGGTGGTGCGGGCTGGCCGGATCTTGGCGAATTACGGCCGTCGGGTTACTCGCCGGGGAGGTGGGGGCGCGGCAGAGTGGGCGGATGAGTGAAATCCGGTGGCCGGTGGTGGAACTGCGGCAGTACACGTTGCGGCCGGGAAGTCGTGACACGTTGATCGAATTGTTCGATCGGGAGTTGGTGGAGACGCAGGAAGCTGTCGGAATGCGGATTGCCGGGCAGTTCCGGGATGAGGATGATCCGGATCGATTCGTGTGGATCCGCGCCTTTCGGGACATGCCCTCCCGGCTGACGGCGCTGAACGGTTTCTATATGGAGGGCGAGGCTTGGCGCACACATGCGCCGGCCGCGCGAGCCACCATGGTGGACACCGACAATGCGCTGTTGTTGCGGCCGGTCGGGGGAACGGGAGACCTTGCCACCGAGGCTGTACGACCGGCGGTGGGAGCGAGCGAGTTGCCGGAATCGCGGGTGCTGGCCACGGTCTATCAGCCGGCTGTACCGCCGGAGGAGTTCGCCGAATTCTTCGAGAGCACGATTCGGCCCGAGCTCGCCGACGCCGGGATAGTACCTATCGGGTGTTACGAAACAAGTTCTGCGGCAAACGATTTCCCGGCGCTGCCGGTTCGCGAGGAGCAGGTGTTCGTCTGGTTCGCGGTCGTGGATCGATCCCGGAGCTGGACACAGGAAATCGGGCCGGAGCTGTCGAAACGGCTTGCGGGACCGACGGTTCACCTTCGGCTGGCGCCTACGGCGCGCTCGCTGCTGCGGTAGGGCCCAGCAGGTCCCAGCGGTTACCGGAGATATCCAGGAAGACGGCTACCTTTCCGTAGGGTTCGGTACGGGGTTCGGTGACGAATTCGACTCCGGCCGAGAGGTATCGGGCGTGCGCGGCTTCGAAGTCCTCTACTTGGAGGAAGAAGGCCACTCGGCCCGCGAGTTGGTCGCCGATGGCCCGGCGCTGGCGGTCGCCGTCGGCTCGGGCCAGCAGGATGCCGGTGGCGGAGGAGGGCGGACGGACGACGACCCAGCGCTTCTGGCGACCGTCGTTGGTCAAGGAGGGGGAATCCTCGATCAGGTCGAAACCTAGAGTGTTGACGAAGAAGTCGATGGCCGGGTCGTATTCCTCGACGATGATCGTGACCAGTTGCAGGTGCATTCGGCGAGCGTAGGGCTCGCGGTCGGCGTCAGCCGGCTTTCGAGGCCGCCGGAAGTGCCAGGACTCTGCCCGCGATGCTCGCCAAGGGCCCGGCGAGGTCGGGGATGGCGCGCAGGTGCGGGGTGAGGGCGGTGTCATTGACCATCGTCTGAGCGGCCTGTACCCGGATGCGAGCCGCGACAGGGTCGAAGGCCGGGTGCAACTGGCGGAGCAGATGGACCCATTCGGCGATGTAAGCGCGCTGGGAGGCGCGGGCTCGGGTCCGGTCGGCGGCGGGCAGATGCTCGATCTCCGAGATGAGGAGCTGGATGAGAGGCGGGTTCTCCAGCGTGAACTCGGTGTAGTTGGCGAGCAGCCGGGTCAGCCCATCGCAGGGGGTGACCGCTCCGGCGAGCGCACGTTGCATGCCCATGCGGAGCCATTCGTCGCCGCGGGTGATGGCGGCGGTGAGGATTTCGACCTTGCCGGAGAAATGGTTGTAGACGCTGGGACCGGCGATACCGGACGCCGTGCCGATGTCATCGACGCTCACTCCATTGAAACCCCGGTCGGCGAACAGTTCCGTGGCCTCGGTGAGGATGATCTCGCGGCGAGACGTGCTCGGGATCCGGGTCGGTCGCGTGTGGGGGCGGCGCTCTGCCGGCAGGACCGGGGCGGGAGCGTCGATCACCGCCCCGATGAGTTGGCCCAGCAGCTTGGTGAATTCGAGCTCCGGGAGCGAAAGACTGTGGAAGGACACACTGTTCGCGACCGCGAGGGCACACCAGGCCAGCAGATCGGACTGCGCCGGGGTGAGTTCGGGCCGGCGCCGGGTGATGAGTTCGGTGAAGCGGGCCCCGATACGCCGGGCGTCGGCACGGAATTGCTCGCGGTCCGCGTCGGAGAGGTGGCGGGCTTCCCGGCGCCACAGCACCCCCACCTCACGACCGGCGAGGATGGACACGGCGAGGGTGGTGGCGATGTCCTCCCGCGGATCCTCCATGGCCACGATGGCATCGTCGAGCTTCCGCAGCGCGCCGCCGATCACGGTGGCGAGCAGACTCTGCTTGCCACGGAAATGGCGGTAGAGCGCGGAGGGCCCGATGGCCACGGCTTCGGCGACCTCGCCCATGCCGACGTTCTGATATCCCTTGCGGTAGAACAGATCCCCCGCCGCGGCCACGATCAGATCGCGGCGGTTCGCCGGCCTGGTATTGCGGGCCGGACGGACCACGTCCGGCCCACTCACCATTGCGTCACACTCCTCAGGAGACCTGACTGCCGTCGGCGTCCCAATACGGTTTGCGCAGTTCGCGCTTGAGGATCTTACCTGCACCGGACATGGGCAGTTCCGGGACGAACTCGACACTCCGCGGCGCCTTGTAACCGGCGATCAGCGTCTTGCAATGCTCGCGCAGCTCCGCCTCGGCGGCCTGCTCCCCCGGATGCAGCACCACTACCGCATGCACCCGTTCACCCCATTCGGCATCGGGCACACCGATCACCGCGCACAGGGCGACCGCCGGATGACTCGACAGCGCGTTCTCCACCTCCGCGGAGTACACGTTCTCCCCACCGGTGATGATCATGTCCTTGATCCGGTCGACGATGAACACGTACCCGCGCTCATCCATGTAGCCGCCGTCCCCGGTATGCATCCAGCCGTCCCGCACGGCAGCGGCGGTGTCCTCGGGCCGGTTCCAGTACCCGAGCATGACATTGTCCCCGCGCACCACCACCTCGCCGATCTCGCCGCGCGGCAGCTCCCGATCGCCGGGATCGACGATGCGCACCTCGGCGTGCGGTACCGCGCGCCCCGCCGAGCGGCGCAGCACCGGATCGTCGTGGTCGTCCGGCTGCAGGAGCGTGGCCACCGGCGCGACTTCGGTCATGCCGTAGGCCTGGGTGAATCGAGCCCGCGGGAAGACCTTCCGCGCCCGCAGCAACAGCGCCTCCGAGATCGGCGAGGCGCCGTAGGTGATGGTCTCCACGCTGTCGAGATCGTGGTCGAGCGTGGCGGGATCGTCGACCAGCATCTGAATCATGGTCGGCACCAGCAGAAGATTGGTGACCCGATGCGCGGAGATCGCGTCGGCGACACCCGCGGGGGTGAAAACCGGCACGATCGCGTGGGTCGAGCCGGACAGATTGGCCGCCACCCACATGGCGGCGTCGGCGAGGTGGAACATCGGCGCGGCGTGCAGCACCGTGCCGAGGCGGGTGACGAAATCACCGGCGGCCACCGAACCCAGCGCCGACACGATCAGATTGTCATGGCTGAGCATGACGCCCTTCGGGTACCCGGTGGTGCCGCCCGTATAGAAGACGCCCGCCAATTCGCTGCCGCCGGTGCGGGTATCGCCGATCGGCTCGTGCCCGGCCACCAGCTCCTCGTAGCTCAGCGTGTCCGCCGGTTGGGCGCCGTCGCCGCAGAAGATGACGGTGGCCAGTTCCGGGAACTGCGCACGCAGCGCCGGAATCATCGGCGCGAAGGCATCATCCACCAACAGCACCCGAGTATCGGATTCCTGCAGCGAGTACGCGATCTCGACCGGACTCCAGCGGATATTGACCGGATTCACCGCCGCGCCGACCCACGGCACGGCATACAGATATTCGAAGTAGCGGTCGGAATTGAGGCCGAGCATGCCGACCCGATCACCGCGCCGCACACCGAGCGCCGCCAGCGCGCCGCCCAATCTTGCTATGCGGTCGGCGGATTCGGCGATGGTGCGCACCCGGGCACCGAAGATGGTGAGCGGTCGGTCGGGCTGCTGTTGCAGGTTGCGGTGCAGTGATTGGGTCAGGTACATGCCGGCTCCTCGATCAGATGCTGAAGCCGCCGCCACAGACCAGGGTCTGCGCACTGACGTAATCGGATTCCGGAATGCAGAACAGGTACACCGCGCCCGCGGCCTCGGACGGCGTGCCCGCGCGGCCCAGCGGAATCATCTGCTCCATCGCGGCCAGCAGGCCCGGGTTCACGCCGACCTTGATCTCCTTGCCCTGTACGTCGATGGTGCCGTCGCCGCCGGCGGGCGTCTCGGTGAGCCGGGTCTTGATCATGCCGAAGGCCACGCTGTTCACGGTGACGTTGTAGCGGCCCCATTCCTTGGCGATGGCCTTGGTCAGGCCGATCACCCCGGCCTTGCCGGACGAGTAGTTCGCCTGTCCCGCATTGCCTCCCGTCCCGGCGAGGCTGGAGATGTTCACGACCTTGCGGCACGGGATCGGCTCGCCGGCCTCCTTGGCCTTCTTCACCTGCGCGGAGATCACCGGCTGTGCGGCCCGCAGGATCCGGAACGGGGCCTTGAGGTGCACGTCGAGAATCGCGTCCCACTGCTCGTCGGTCATCTTCTGGATCACCGAATCCCAGGTGTACCCGGCATTGTTGATGATGATGTCGAGTCCGCCGAAGCTGTCCACGGCGGTCTGCACGAAGCGCTCGGCGAACCCTTCCTCGGTGACACTGCCGGTGCAGGCGACGGCCTGACCGCCCGCGGCCTCGATCGTGGCGACGGTATCCTTCGCGGGCTCGGCATCCATATCGTTCACCACGACCTTCGCGCCTTCGCTCGCGAGCTTCAGCGCGATCTCGCGGCCGATGCCGCGTCCGGAGCCGGAGACAATGGCGACCTTGCCATCGAGAGTTCCCATGTGTGACAAATCCTTTCAGAGTGCGACGACGGCGTCGCCGAGGAGGGTGACGGTGCCGTCGGCCAGCGTGACGGCGAGTTCGAGAGTGGCGCGACGCTCGCCGTCCACCTCGTCGACGGCGGTGACCCGCCCGGTCGCGGTGGGCCGCGCCAGCACCGGGGTGATGGCGGAGAACCGCACCCGATAGCTCCGGATCGCCTGCGGGCCGAACCGATCGGTGAGCAGCCGGCCCAGGTGGGCCATGGACAACATGCCGTGCGCGAACACATCGTCCAGCCCCGCCGAGCGGGCGAAATCGAGGTCGATGTGAATCGGGTTGTGATCACCCGAGGCACCGGCGAACAGGGCGAGGGTGGTCCGGCTGATCGGGCCGATCGGCAGGGCCGGCAGTTCCGTTCCGACCTCGATGGCATCGATACCGGTCATTGCCCGACCTCCGGATTACGCACGACGATAACGGATTTCAGCTCGGCGATGAGTGCACCGTCGGCGCGGGTGATCGTCGAGGTCTTCTCGATGAACTCCAGCGCGCCGCCCTTCTTGCTGTACACATTGCCGATGATCGGAGTGGAGGTGAGCTCGTCACCGGCCACCGCGGTCGCGTGATAGACGAAGGACTGCTCGCCGTGCAGGATCCGGCGCAGATCGACGCCCATCTCGGCGAGCCAGCCGAAGGAATCCGGATTGTCGAACTCGATGCCGAACAGGAAGGTCGGCGGCACCGGAAGATTCGTGAAACCCGCCGCCTTCGCCGCGTCGAGATCGGTGAAGACCGGATTGGTCTCGCCGATGGTCCGCGCGAAGAAGCGCAGCCGACCCGCGTCCACGGTCATGGTGCTGGGCGGCAGTTTCCTGCCGATCACGCTCTGGTCCACGGGCATCGGTCAGCTCACCTTCTCGTACAGGGTCACCACGGCCGCGCCACCGATGCCGATATTGTGCTGCAGCGCGACCTTCGGCGCGCCCTCCACCTGACGGCCCTCGGCCTGCCCGCGCAGCTGCCAGACCAGTTCGGCGCACTGCGCCAAACCCGTTGCGCCCAAGGGATGTCCCTTGGACAGCAGCCCGCCCGACGGGTTGGTGACGACGCGCCCGCCGTAGGTGTTGTCACCGTCTTCGACGAACTTCTCGGCCGTCCCCTCCGCGGTCAGCCCGATCGCCTCGTAGGTGAGCAGTTCGTTGGTGGTGAAGCAGTCGTGCAGCTCGACCACGCGAATATCGGTCGGCGACACCCCGGATGCCTCGTAGACCTGCTGTGCGGCGGCCTTCGACATGTCGTAGCCGACGATCTTGGTCATATCGTCCTCGGTGAACGTGGACGGGAAGTCCGTCGCCATGGCCTGCGCGCGGATGATCACCGCGGCGTCGATGCCATTGGCCTTGGCGAACTTCTCGCTGACCAGGACCGCGGCGGCCGCGCCACAGGTGGGCGGGCAGCACTGCAGGCGGGTGAGCGCGCCGTAGATGTGCGGGGAGGCCAGTACCTCCTCGACGGTCAGCGGGTCCCGGAACACCGCGTACGGGTTGTTCGCGGCATGCTTGCGCGATTTCACCGAGATCTTGGCGAAGGTTTCGGGCGAGGTGCCGTAGCGCTCGGTGTACTGCCGGCCCGCGCCGCCGAACATCTGTGCGGCGAAGGGGGATTCGTCGCGCTGTTGCAGCTTGTCCATCACCTCGTCGAACCGCACGAACGGGGTCGGGCGGTCGGTGTAGGCCATGGTCAGCGCACCGCGCTGCATCTGCTCGAACCCGACGGCGAGCACCACGTCCGCGGCGCCGGACTCGACCGCCTGGCGCGCCAGATACAGGGCCGACGATCCGGTCGAGCAGTTGTTGTTCACGTTGAAGACCGGGATCCCGGTCTGCCCGAGGCCGTAGACCACGGCCTGCCCGCAGGTCGAGTCGCCGTACACATAACCGGCGTAGGCCTGCTGGATCTTGGAGTATTCGAGGCCGGCGTCGGTCAGCGCGGCGCGCGCTGCCCGGGTGCCCATGACGTCGTAGGTTTCGCTTCGGCTCGGTGTCGTGAATGGAATCATCCCGACACCGGCAACGATGGCGTGTGCAGCCATATCGTTCCCATCATCATTGACTAACGCTGATTCACTTAGTGAACACCACGGGATGGATTACAGGCAAGGATCGAAATTGACCTACCGAACACTAGGTAAGTTCGGTTAGCCTTGCGGCCCATGTGGACACGCTCGCTGGGAATGGTCGCGATGGCGGCGGCGCTCACGCTGACCGGCGGAGTCGCCCACGCCGACGCGGCGCCGGGCAACCTCCCCACCGGAGATATCGAGAAGACCTACTTCCAGCAGGGGCCTTCGGCGGTGATGAGGCAGCAGGGCTGCTGCGATACCGGGGGTGACAAGTACGACCTCTGGTATCCGGCGAACCTCGGCAAGGACGGTGTCCGGCATCCGATCATCGCGTGGGGTGACGGCACCTGGGCCCATCCCGGGCAGTACGACTATCTGCTCTCGCATCTGGCCTCGTGGGGCTTCGTCGTGATCGCGGCCGACAACACCAATGTGGGCTCGGGGCGCGAACTGCTGGACGGCGTCGACTATCTGACGCGGCAGAATGCCGATCCGGGCAGCCCGTTCCACGATGCGCTCGACACCGATTCCATTGGCGCGATGGGACATTCGCAGGGCGCGTCCGGTGCGCTCAACGCGCTGGCGCGTTCGGGTGGGCGGATCAAGACGGCGGTCACCATCGAGCTCGTCGGGCAGCTGATCTGCTCGGCGATTCCGCTCGCCACCCAATTCCAGGCCCCGGAGGATTGTGCCGACCCGCGCACGCTCACCTCCGGTTCGGTCCTCTATCTCAATGGCTCGGCGGATCCGATTTCCCAATCCGCTCAGCCGATTTCCTCGCAGCTCGCCGGTCTGCAATCCGCCCAGGCCTACTACGACGCGACGCCGGATTCGGTGACCAAGGCCCGGGCGAGCCTCAACGGCACCAGCCATAACGACATCCAGGGCCAACCGGCGTGCGATGTCGTGCAGAACGATTGCGTGCACGGCGTCTACGGGTTCCTCGGCTATCCCACCGCGTGGTTCATGGATCAGCTGACCCACGATCAGCGCGCCCACGCCGCATTCGTCTCCGGGAGCGGGGAATTGTTCTCGGAGAACACCAACTGGAGCAATCAGCAGTCCAATATCACGCGCTGATCCTGGCGCACGGTGTACTGCTGTTGGCCTGGCGCGCACCGCCCGTCGAATGCGGCTGTGGCCGGCGCGCGCGGGCGGCAATGATCGCCCCGTGCAGGACAATGAGTTTCATGCGGATTATGTGATCGTCGGCGCGGGCACGGCCGGGCCGGTACTGGCGCGACGCTTGCTCGATCGCACCGAGGCGACGGTGCTGATACTGGAGGCGGGCGGGCCCGCCACCAACCCGGCGATCCACGATCCGCTACGGATGCACGAGCTATGGCATTCGGCACAGGATTGGGACTATCACACTGTCGCACAACAGAATGCGGCCGGGCGCCGGTTGCATGTGCCGCGCGGGCGGGTGCTCGGCGGGTCGCACGCGCTCAATGCCACCATCTACGTGCGCGGGAATCCCGCCGATTACGACGGCTGGGCCGAACTCGGCAATGCCGGATGGTCCTGGCGCGAGGTCGAGCCGCTGTTCCAGCGCATCGAGCGGTACGACCGCGCGGGCTCGGAAAGCAGCGGAATGCTCGACATCCTCAGCAAATACGATCCCGATCCGGTGCAGCAGGCCATCCTGTCGGCCGCGCACGAGGCCGGAATCCCCGGCAACCCCGATTACAACAGCCGGGTGCAGGATGGGGCGGCGGCGGTCCATCTGACCATCCGCGACGGCATCCGGATCACCACGGCCGACGCCTATCTCGGGCCGGTCGCCGGGCATCCACGGCTGACCGTGCGGACCGGCGTGGAGGTACATCGATTGGATATCCACCACGGCCGGGCGCGCGGGGTGAGCGGGGTGATCGACGGCCGTCCGTTCCGGGCATCGGCCGGGACCGAGGTGGTGCTGGCGGCCGGGGCCATCGGCACGCCCGCACTGCTGCTGCGCTCCGGTATCGGGCCCGCAGATGAATTGCGGGCCATCGGTATTCGGCCGATCGCCGACCTACGCGGCGTCGGCCGTGAGCTGCGCGATCACTGGCTGGTCCCGGTGATCTACTCGGCGAGCCGGGAGATCACCCACACGCCCGGACTGCCGCATGCGCAGACGCAGATCTTCTGGCGCAGCGAAGCCGGTCTGCCCACGCCCGACCTGCAGCCGTTGCATTTCAGTGTGCCGTTGTACGAATCGTGGATGTCCGGGCCCGTCAATGGTTTCTCGCTGATGGCGGGACTGATCCGGCCCGCGAGCACGGGCCGGGTCACCCTCGGCAGTGCGGAGGGCCCGCCGCTGATCGATCCGAACGTGCTCGCCGAACCCGCGGATCTGCGCCGGCTCACCGCGGCCGTGCGACTGTGCCGACAGGTGGGAAGTGCTCCCGCACTGCGTGATTGGGGCGCGATCGAACAGTATCCGGGACCGGACATCCACGATGACGCGGCACTGCACGGCTACATTCGGCACACGGTCGTCACCTACCACCACGCCTCCGGAACCTGCCGGATGGGAGTCGACGCGGACGCGGTGGTCGACCCGGCGTTGCGAGTGCGGGCGATCGACGGGCTGCGAGTGGTGGATGCCTCGGTCATGCCGCGCATCCCCACCGGAAACACCAATGCCCCAACCATTCTCATTGCGGAACGCGCCGCGGATCTGATGGCTCCGGTGTGATGCCGGCGAGCGGCTAGGACATGGCCGCTCGCACCGCCGCGGTATCGGTGAACTGTTCGAAGCGCCGGACTTCGCCGTTCTCCAGCCGCCAGATGTGGACGAACCTGGCGGTCATCTTGGTGCCGGTGGCGCGGTAGACACCGGAGTAGGTGCCGATGCCGACCACTATGCCGTCACCCGCGCCCACCACCTCGTCGACGGTGGCGGTGTAGCCGTCCCATTCGGCGGCCAATCGGCCGAAGACATTGTCGCGCACGGCTTCCGGCCCGATGTAGGTGCCCGCGTAAGGGAACCCCGCCATCTCGGTCCAGGCCACATCGGCGGCGAGGGGCGCCAGCATGCCGACCAGGTCCCCGCGGTCGGAGGCGCGGTAGTGCGCCCGAATGACTTCGAGGTCACTGTTATTGCTCACGGATCATCCTTTGCGATCGAATCGGTCAGGCCGGCTGGCCGTCATCGGGGTATTGCACGCGGCCCAGGGCGGTGATGTGGGCGCCGCCGGGTGCGTTCCGGACCGCGCCGTCGTCGGCGAGCCCGAAGAAGCGTCCGGTGGAGCGCATGGCGTCCAGGTTGTAGAGCCAGGTGGCGGCGACGGGGATCAGGAACTCGCGGAAGGTGAAGACGTAGAGGTCCGGCGCGAGTTTCCAGGTGGTGGCCAGGTCCACGTCGCCGTGGCCGCGTTGCTCGCCGATCAGGCATTGCCAGCAATAGCGTTCCGAGCTCAGGTACACGTGCTCGTAGAGATGGTTGGGACTGTAGCGGTACACCGCGCGCCAGCCGATGAGGTCGCGGGTCGGGCCCGGCACGTCGCCGCTCGGACCGGCCACGCCGCCGATATCGACTGTGCCCGCGAAGAATTCCTGCGAGACGCGCGGTACGCCCGGGGTGGGCTCGGTGGCGATGGTCGAGACGACGGTGATGGTGCGCGCGGTCGGGAGATGGACCGCGGTCACCTCCGAGACGTACGGGCGGTCGGCGAAGGTGCGGGCGAGGAAGTAGACGCCGTCGGCGACCTCGACCGCCTCGTACCAGTCTGTGCCCGAGGCGGATCCGCTGGTCCAGTCGACCCGGTCGGCGGTGCGGAATCGCAGATCGATGGGTGCGCCGCCGGATCGTTCCAGCAGCCAGCGTTGCCCGATCAGGCCATCGGTGGCGGGCAACCGGTTGGTGTCGATACCGGCCGCGAAATCGTCCAGGGCCTTCCAGTCTGCGGGGACCGCGGCATCGGTGTTCATGCGATGTCCTCGAAGGCGAGCGTCGGGAGGTCCACGGCGGCGGCGCCGCAGTCGGCGACCACCACCGATCCGGTCATGGCGGCGGAATCGTCGGAGAGCAGGAAGGCGACGATCCCGGCGATCTCCTCCGCCTCGGCGGGCCTGCCCAGAGGCGTGTCCTTGGTGGCCAGGGCGTAGGCGTCGGCGCGATCGAATCCCCGTGCGGCGGCGAGCGCGTCCATCTGCTCGTCGGCCATGGCGGTACGAACCCAGCCGGGGCACAGGGCATTCACGCGCACGCCATGCTTGCCGTAGTCACGGGCGAGGGACCGGGTGAGGCCGATGAGCGCATGTTTGGTCGTGACATAGCCGGCCACCGCCGGTCCGGCGAACAGCCCGGCCAGCGAGGACACCACGACCACCGATCCCCCGCGCACGCGCAGGCTCGGCAGGGCCTCGCGCACGGTCACGAACGCACTGGTCAAGTTGCTGTCCAGACTCTGTTTCCAGGCATCGTCGCCGGTGTCGGCGACCGTCCCGAGACCGTGCCCGCCCGCCCCGGTGACCACCATGTCCAGGCGTCCGAACGAATCGATCGCCTGGGCGACCATGCCGCGCACATCCTCCGGGTCGGCCGCATCGCCCGCGACGGCGCGCGCTTCCTCTCCCAATTCCTCGGCCAGGGCCTGTAGCGGTTCGGACCGGCGGCCGCACAGTACGACGGCGGATCCCTCGGCGACCAGTCGTCGCGCGGCGGCCGCGCCGATACCCGTACCGCCCCCGGTGATCAGAGCTACTCGGCCCGCGAGCCGTTTCGTCATATCCACGCGTGCACCGTAGGCCCGCCGTCACGCCGGATCCGGGCGGTCGTAACGGCCGGGGTCGGGCCGGACAAGGACTGTGCACGCACGGACAAGTACTCGCGCCCTCCGGTGCCGGAAGCTGATCGGACACCTTGGACGAACAGGAATTCCCGTGACAGCCAACGACATCGAACGGGCCGGCGCGTCGGCCCGGCAACCTCCTCCGACGTCCGGCGGCGCCCGACTCACCCTGGCCCTGCGCCGGCTCAGCCCGGCGGTGCGGCGGCTGACGCAGGCCGAATCCAACAGCGCATTGCTGGCGACCATCGCCCTGGTCATTCTGATCGGCGTACTGCACCGGGACTTCTTCAGCCCCGGCCAGATCCGGGACATGCTGCAGAGTTCGGTGTACGTCGGGCTGCTCGCGGCGGGCATGTCCTTCCTGCTGGCCATGCGCGAGATCGATCTGTCGGTCGGCGCCATGTTCGGGCTGACGCTGATCAGCTCGGCGGTGCTCATCCGCAATGGCCTGAATCCGTGGCTGGCGGTCGCCGCGGGGATCGTGCTGGGCGCGTTCCTGGGGCTGATCAACGCACTCGTGGTGCAGTTCATCGCGATTCCGGCGATCGTGGCGACGCTGGCCACCATGCAGGTGTTCCGGGGACTGGCGGTGGCGTGGAGCAATGGCCAGCAGGTCAGTGGATTGCCCTTGCACAGTTCGTTTTTCACCGTCGTCGGCGGGAACTTCCTCGGGCTGCCCGTCAGCGTGTGGATCCTGATCGTGGTGACGGTGGTGCTGACCGCCGTGTTGCGGTTGACGCCGTTCGGATTCCGGGTCCGGTCCATCGGATCCAATCCGGACGCCGCGACGTTTTCCGGCATCTCCCAGCCGTGGACGCGCATGCGGGTCATGGTGTGCGTGGGCGCGCTGTGCGGGCTGGCCGGCGCACTCGGGCTGGCGTTCTTCGGTTCCGGCGACCCCAATGTCGGCACCGGCTTCGAATTGCAGGCCATCGCCGCAGCCGTCATCGGCGGCACCCCGCTGCGCGGCGGCAGTGCGACCGTGGTCGGTGCGGTGGTGGGCGCGGTGCTGCTGAGCGTGGTGTCCAGCGGCCTGGTCTATTTCGATATTCCGGTGAACTGGAGTTCCTTCGCCAGCGGTCTCGTGGTGCTGGTGGCGGTGGCCATCGACAGCCTCCTGCGCAGCAGACGGCGGGCACGCAATGCCCGCTTCGGGTTGTAGGGGAACGGATTCCGATGAATGTGCTGGAAGTCAGTGGGATCGGCAAGACCTACGGCGGCGTGGTGGCCTTGCGCGATGCGCGGCTCAGTGTGCGCGCCGGATCGGTGCACGCGCTGCTCGGGGAGAACGGCGCGGGCAAATCGACCCTCATCAAGGTGATCACGGGTGCGGTGTCACCGGATCGGGGTTCCCTGCTGCTGGAGGGGCGGGCGGTGTCGTTCGGCTCCACGGCGCGCGCGGCCGCGCAGGGCGTCGCGGTGGTGTCGCAGGAGTTGAATCTGTTTCCCGATCTGGATGTGCTGGCCAATCTGTACACCATGCGCGAGCCGACGCGAGGGCCGTTCCTGAACCGCGCGGCCATGGCCGCGGCGGCGCGGCCGGTGCTCGCGGAACTCGGCGTGGAAGTCGATCTGCGCCAGCCACTCAGCAGTCTCTCGCTGGCGCAGCGGCAGCTGATCGAGATCGCGAAGGCCCTGCTCACGAAGCCGCGCGTGCTCATTCTCGACGAGCCCACCTCGGCGCTGGACGAGGCGGGAAGTCAGCGCCTGCTCGATATTCTGCGATCCCTGCGCGAGCGCCGGGTGGCGGTCGTGTTCGTCTCGCACATCCTCGAAGAAGTAATGGCGCTGTGCGATGAGATCAGCGTGCTGCGCGACGGGAGCACCGTGCTGAACGGCATCCCCCGCGCCGAGCTGGATATCGCCCAGGTGGTCGAGGCCATGCTCGGCGACCGCAATGAAACCGCACCGCCCGCAGTCGCCGAAACCATTGCAGCACCGGTGAATACCGCGACAGGTGCGACACTGAAGCTCAGCGAGGTCGAGGTTCCGGATCGGCTGCACAGCGTGAGCTTCACTGCCGCACCCGGCGAAGTGATCGGCATTGCCGGGCTGGCCGGTTCGGGGCACACCGCGATCCTGGAAGTCATTGCGGGACTGCGCCCGCCGAGCGCAGGCCGCGTCACACTGCCCGGCGGACGGCCGGTGCCACACTCCCTGCGCGCGGCGATCGACGCGGGCGTCGCGCTGGTGTCCGGGGATCGGCGCCGCCTCGGGCTGATGCTCGACAAACCGTTGTGGGAGAACCTGGCCCAGGTGAGCTCGGTGGCACTCGGGCGCGATGGCCTGCTGCTGCAGCCGGGCCGGCTACGGGAACGCGCGCGAGAGCTGGTGTCGCGGTTGCGAATTCGCACCGAGAGCGTCGATACCGTCGCGGGACTGTTGTCCGGCGGGAATCAGCAGAAGGCGGTGCTGGCCAAATGGCTCGCCTCCGAGCCGACGGTGCTGTTGCTCGACGATCCCACGCGCGGTGTGGATGTGGGCGGTAAGGAGGAGATCCACGCACTGCTGCGTGCGGTCTCCGGCACGGCGATCGTGTTGCTGTGCTCCACCGACCTCGATGAGCTCACCTCGCTGTGCGATCGAGTATTGGTGCTCTATCGAGGCCGGGTGTGCGCCACCCTGTCCGGGGATCGGATCGATCAGCACGCCGTGTTGCGGGCGATGAATACGGGCACTGAATAGGGGCGGCCATCGCACGAAACATCCGATGTCAGCTACGAAATCATATATGATGAGTGCCGTTCGACACCCGTGCCTCAGTATCGAGGAGCGACACAATGTCAACGGCGATTCCGTGTCTGCCATCGACAATTCAGCAAGCCGACCGCTTCGAGGCCTTCCGCGAATCGGTCTCCAATACCTTTGTGCCACTACAGGTGGAGCGCGTCACCGCGCAGCCCTTCGACGGCTGGCTGCGCAGCGTCGACCTCGGCGCCCTGAAGGTGACCGGCGTCGGCGCCACCCCGCACCGGGTCCGGCGCACCCCCACCCTCATCGCCCGCTCGGATCCCGAGTACTACAAGCTCGGCGTGCAACTCCAGGGCCGGTGCACCCTCTCCCAAGCCGGGCGTGAAACCTGTTTGACGGCAGGTGATTCCGCCATCTACGACACCAGCCGCCCCTACACCATGACCTTCGACGGGCCGTATCGGCAACTGGTGGTCATGTTCCCGCGCCCGTTGCTCTGCCTCCCGGACGATCGCATCCGGGCCATCACCGCGCGGCGGGTGCCCGGCGATCAGGGCCTGGGCGCACTGCTGCACGTGCTGGTCCGCGAAATCGCCTACCGCCTGGACGAATTGACCGAGCGGACCGATATCCGCCTCGCCGACACCATCGTGAACCTGGTGGCCACGGTCTACGCCGACCAACTCGACGGCGGGACTCCGGGCCATGCGGCCGGGCGCAAGCCGCTGATGTCGAAGGTGGTGTCCTACATCGAACGTCATCTCGACGAGGCGGAACTGACCCCCAAGCGCATTGCCGACGAGAACCACATCTCCACCCGCTACCTGCACAAGCTGTTCCACGAGGAGTCGGCCACGGTCACCAGCTGGATCCGCACCCGCCGGCTCGAGCACTGCCGGCGCGAGCTGCGCGATCCGGCGCGGCGGGATCGGTCCATCGGCGTGATCGCCGCGCATTGGGGTTTCGCCGATCCCGCCAATTTCAGCCGGGTCTTCCGCAATGCCTACGGCATCAGCCCGCGCGAATACCGGGCGGCCACCGATGACTACTCGGCCGAAAAGACCTCGCGCCCTTGAAAATAGGTCGCGAGCACCCGGGTCTCGTGGATCTCGGTGACCTCGATCTCGAACAGATTCCGGTCCAGCACCACGAAATCCGCGTGCTTGCCGACCTCGATACTGCCGGCCACACCGCCCAGGCCCATGGCGGTGGCGGGCGCCAGCGTGAACGCGCGCAGCGCCTGCGACAGTGACAGCCCCTGAGCGGGATTCAGGGCGCGCCCGGTACGGCTGCCGGGAGCCCGGCGGGTGATCATGGTTTCCAGGCCGGTCCACGGGTCCGGTGTCGGTAGCGCACAGGGCCAATCCGAACCCGCCGCCACCACGGCCCCGCCACCCAGCAGATCGGCCAGCGGCCACGCGGCGTCCTGATAGCCCGCGGGCAGCTGTTTCCCATTGCTGTCCTGCATGATGCCGGGATACCAGATGAACGGTGAGGCATCGGCCACCACGCCCAGATCGGCGAATCGCGCGATATCGGAGGGATGCACGTGCTCGGTGTGCGCGATCTGGAATCGCGGGCCACTGCCGTAGCGGTAGCGCAGCACCGCGATGGCGTCCAGCGCCCTCCGGACCGCCGCATCACCGGTGGCGTGGATCTTCGCACCCCGACCGGCCGTGACCGCGCTCTCCAGTGTTTCGACGAGTTCCGCAGGGGTGTAAAGGCATTCGCCGCTGTGGTGCGCACAGCCGGTGGACGGGTACGGGGTGAGCAGGGCCGAGGTCCGGGTCATCGGGACGCCGTCGAGCACCACCTTCACGAAATCCGGGCGCACCAGCGGTGAGCGGTACCCCTCGGAGAAGGCGATCAATTCGGCTCCGGTGGTGCCCGATTCGAGGAACTCCCGCATCGGGGTGGAGGTGACCACGCGCAGGGTCAGGTCGCCGTCGCGTTCCAGCCGCGCCAAGGCCCGCAGGGCCGGTTCCATGGTGGCCGCCTCCTGCACCGCGGTGATGCCGGATCGGTTGCACAGCGCCGCGGCGGCGCGCAGCGAGATCCGGTCTCGTTCGGCGGGATCGGCGAGGCTGCGGGCGAAGGCGGCTTCCGCGTGCCGGGAGGCCTGTTCGCGCAGGACGCCCGTCGCCCGGCCCGCGGCGTCGCGGACATAGGAGCCGCCGTCGGGATCCGGTGTCTGCGGCCCGATTCCGATGGCGGCCAGCGTCGCCGAACTCACCCATCGGTTGTGCATGGAGTCGTCGCGCAGCAGTACCGGCCGCCCGCCGGCGGCGGCATCCAGCCGGGCCAAGGCGTGCGGCGTGGCGATATCGTCCATGACCGTGCTGCCGACGATGCCGCCGACCACCCACTCCCCCGGCGGCAGTTGCCGCGCGCGCCCCGCGACCGCCGCATAGATGTCCTCCGCCGTGTGGTCCGGTCCCAGCAGCAGCTCCCAAGCCTGTTGTGCGCCACCGATTCCCAGGTGGATGTGCACATCGCAGAGGCCGGGCAGGATCATCCGCCCGCCCGCGTCGACGACCCGGGTGCCCGGGCCGATCTGGACCGGCGCGCCCGCGAGGCTGCCGACGGCGCGGAAGCAGCCGTGGGCCACGGTGAACCCCTCGGCCCATGGCTGTTTCGGATCACCGGTGTACACCGCGGCATTGCGGACGACGAGGTCGGCGACGGTCATGATCGGGTTCCTTCGAGAATTCGGTGTGCTCGAGGCTCAGTTCGCGGCGGACAGTGGCTGCAGGTATTTGCCCGGGTCGGCCAGTTGCTGCGCCACCACCTGGTCGAACCACTGTTTGCGGGAGGCCTCGCTCTGCTGGCGGGCGGTGATCTGGTCGATATTGGCGGAGTTGATGATCAGGCCGCCGGGATTCCACCAGCCCTGCGGCAGTGCCTTACCGGTGCGTGCGTGCTCGGCCAGCAGTCGTATGGCGATGTAGCCCTTGAGCCAGTGCTCGGGCGAGGCCAAGGCGGCGACGTACCCGTCCTTCACCGCGACCAGGGCCTGCGCGTCGGGATCGCAGGACCCGACCAGGTATCGATGCCCGCTGTTCTTCTGGATCAACGCCAGCGACACCGCGTCGGAGGCGCCCGCGCCGAGGAAGGCGATGGCGTCCGGGTGCGCCTTGACGATGTTGTTCCACTTGGTGAAGTTGTCCACCGGTTCCGAGCCGGAGTCGTAGGGCCCCAGCACCGTCAGTGTCGGCCGCTGCTCGTGCAGTACGGCTTTCATCCCGTCCAGGCGCTGTTGCAGCAGGTCCAGGCCGGGAATGTCGTCACCGAGTACCACCTCGCCCGTCGTGCCCGCGGGGATCTGCTTGATGATCTCGGTGGCGAGGCTGCGGCCCAGGTCGGTATTGCTGTTGCCGACGAACAGTCCCACCCCGGTGTCGGCGGGTGCGGCCGTATCCACCGCGACCACGGGCACTTTGGCGTCCGCGGCCTGCTGCAGCGGGCGGGTGAACAGGTCGGGGGTGAGCGTCTCCATGGCGATGCCGTCGCGGGAGGTGCGGATCGCGGCCTGTAGCTGCGAAACCTCCTGCGGGCCATTGATGCTCGGCGGGGCGTTCTCGGTCAGATCCACATTGCCGGAGTCGGCGGCGGCCGCCTTGGCGCCGAAGGCCATCTCCTGGAAGGGATTCTGCGAGGTGGTCGAGTAGATGAAGGCGAGATGGATGCGGCCGCCACCGCCGGACGCGCCGCATCCCATCACCAGCAGCATGATCGCGAGCACTATCGCCCAGGGCAGCAGTCTCCGGAGCAGCGGTCTCTTCGGCTGGTTCATATCCACTCTTCCTCACGCCGTGGTCGGCCTCACGACCAGCTTCCGGCAGCAGGGGGCGGGTGGGGTTGTCGCTGGGTGCACAGTCCTTGTCCGCCAGAACCCCGTGCCGCCGTGGCGTTTCCGGCGGCCGTGCGGGACGGCCACTGTGGGGTCAGGTCCGGTCGCACCCGGGCCCCGATCGAGAGGACACCATGCAGCTGCGCTCCGACCCGTCCCGCATCCGCGGGTCGATAGCACCACTGTTCACGCCCTTCACCGAAGACGGTGCGGTGGACCATGATTCGCTGCGAACCATGGTCCGCTGGCAGATCGCCCACGGGTCCCGTGGCGTGTCCATCGGCGGTTCTACCGGGGAACCCGGCGCGCAATCCGGCGACGAGCGGGCGGCCGCCATCCGGACCGTCGCCGCGGCGGCCGGCGACGAGGTCGCCTTCCTGCCCGGCACCGGCTCGGCCGCGCTGCCCGAGACCCTGGAGCTGACCGGCATCGCCCAGGACGCGGGCGCCGACGCGGTTCTGGTCATCACGCCGTACTACGCGCGGCCCACGCAGGAGGGCCTCTACAGCTGGTACTCCACTGTGGCCCAGGAGTTTCCGGAGCTGCCGATCATCGCCTACAACGTGCCGACGCGCACGGCGGTGGATCTCGCGCCGGAGACGTTCGCGCGGCTGTACCGCGAGCACGACAATATCGTCGGGATCAAGGAGACCACCAAGGACTTCGAGCACTTCTCGCGGGTCATGCACCTGTGCGGCAAGGACGTGCTCATGTGGTCGGGGATCGAACTGCTGTGCCTGCCGCTGATCGCGCTGGGCGGGACCGGATTCGTCTCGGCGCTGGCCAATATCGCGCCGGCGGCGGTCTCCCAGATGTACGACGCGGCGGTCGCCGGTGATTGGGAGCGGGCCCGGGAACTGCACTACGGCGTGCATCCGCTGGTGGATCTGCTGTTCGTGGAGACCAATCCGGCGCCGGCGAAATGGCTGATGGCCGAGCGCGGGCTCATCGGCTCGGGGCAGGTACGCCCGCCCCTCGTCCCGCTCACCGACCCGGGCCGGGCGCGCGTGCGCGAGCTGGCCCGACAAGGCGAGAAGTACCTGACCCCTGTCGCCGGAGTCCCGGTCACCGGGGCGGAGCAGGGGCTGGCGTGAATATCCCCGAGCGACTACGGCATTACATCGACGGGCGGCTCACCGATTCGGCCGACGGCGCCACCTTCGAGGTGCTGGCTCCGGCCACCAACGAGGTCTATCGCAGCGCCGCGGCGGGCGGACCGGCCGATATCGAGGCGGCGGTGACCGCCGCGCGGCGCGCCTTCGACACCGGGCCCTGGCCGCACCTGGCCGATCGCGAGCGCGCCCGCATTCTCGTGCGCATCGCCGACGGGGTCGAGGCTCGTGATCGGGAACTGGCGAGCATGGAATCCTTCGATACCGGCCTGCCCATCACCCAGGCGACCGGGCAGGCGCGCCGGGCCGCGGAGAACTTCCGGTTCTTCGCCGACCTGATCGTCGCCCGCTCCGACCAGGCCTACAAAGTGCCGGGCCGCCAACTCAATTACGTCAATCGCAAGCCGGTGGGTGTCGCGGGGCTCATCACGCCGTGGAACACGCCGTTCATGCTGGAATCCTGGAAGCTGGCTCCGGCCTTGGCCGCCGGGTGCACGGTGGTGCTCAAGCCCGCGGAGTTCACTCCGCTGAGCGCGTCGTTGTGGGCCGATATCTTCGCCGAGGCGGGTCTGCCGGACGGGGTGTTCAACCTGGTCAACGGGATCGGTGAAGTCGCCGGGGACGCCCTGGTGAAACACCCTGCGGTGAACCTGATCTCGTTCACCGGCGAGACCACCACCGGTCAGCTGATCTACCGCAACGCCTCCGCACACCTCAAGGCGTTGTCGATGGAGCTGGGCGGGAAGTCACCGGCGCTCGTCTTCGCCGACGCCGATCTGGACGCGGCGCTGGACTCCACGCTGTTCGGGGTTTTCTCGCTCAATGGTGAGCGCTGCACCGCGTCCTCGCGCATTCTCGTCGAGCAGTCGATCTACGACGAATTCGTCACCCGCTTCGCGGCCCGCGCCGAGGCCATCAAGGTCGGTGATCCGGCCGATCCGGCGACCGAGATCGGCGCGCTCGTCCATCCCGAGCACTATCAGCGGGTCATGGGCTACGTCGAAATCGGCCGGGGCGAAGCGAAACTCGTCGCCGGTGGCACGCGACCCGAGCATCTGCCGGCCGGAAACTACCTCTCCCCCACCGTCTTCGCCGATGTGCCAGTCACCGCGCGCATCTTCCAGGAGGAGATCTTCGGCCCGGTGGCCGCGCTCACGCCGTTCCGCACCGAGGAGGAGGCCGTCGAGCTCGCCAATGCGGTGAAATACGGTCTGGCGGGCTATGTCTGGACCGATGACCTGCGCCGCGCGCACCGGGTCGCGGATCGCCTCGAAGCGGGCATGGTCTGGATCAACTCCCACAATGTGCGCGATCTGCGCTCACCGTTCGGCGGGGTGAAGGCGTCCGGGCTCGGGCACGAGGGCGGCTACCGGTCCCTCGACTTCTACACCGAGGAACAGGCCGTGCACGTCACCCTCGGCGATGTGCACACCGCGCGCTTCGGCGCGGGCGGCTACGACGAACGCGATCCGTACTTCTCTGCAGCAAGGAGGCCCTAGTGGTCCCGACCGTGCCCGGCAACCCGCCCGATATCGTGCGATGCGCCTATCTCGAACTGGTGGTCACCGATCTCGCGGCGGCGCGCGAGTTCTATGTCGACATCCTCGG
This sequence comes from Nocardia sp. NPDC020380, assembly GCF_044386975.1. Lineage (NCBI taxonomy): Bacteria > Bacillati > Actinomycetota > Actinomycetes > Mycobacteriales > Nocardiaceae > Nocardia > Nocardia sp. NPDC020380. The sequence continues at coordinate 246,261 of NZ_JBIRVQ010000013.1, forward strand.
ATTGGTGGTCACCGAGGAGACCTCCGAGTGCATACATCTGCGCGCGCTCGAGGAATTCATCCATCACAATCTGGTGCTGCGCCGAGGTTCCCGGCCTGCGGTGGCCGCCTTCGGTTTCCGGCTGCGCGCGCCCGGCGAACTCGACCGGGCCGAAGCCTATTACCGCGCACTGGGCTGCGACGTGCGCCGCGAATCCGCCGGATTCCGCACCGGGGTAGGCGAACTCGTGCGGGTGCTCGATCCGCTCGGATTCCCTTACGAGTTCTTCTATGACGTGGCTCATGTCCCCCGTCTGGCGTGGAACTACGAGATGCACGGCGCGGGCGCGCTGGTGCGGCTGGATCACTTCAATCAGGTCTGCCCGGATGTCTCCGCGGGCGGGCAGTATCTGGAGAATCTCGGGTTCAAACGCACCGAGGATATTCGCGACGAGGCCGGCGTCACCTACGCCGCCTGGTTCGCCCGCAAGGACACCGTGCACGATACGGCGCTCACCGCCGGGGCGGGCCCGCGCATGCACCATATCGCCTTCAATACCCATGAGCGGCACAACATCCTGTACATCTGCGACAAGCTGGGTGCGCTGCGCCGCTCGGACGCCATCGAACGCGGTCCCGGCCGGCACGGGGTATCCAACGCCTTCTATCTCTACCTCCGCGATCCGGACGGGCATCGGATCGAGATCTACACCCAGGACTACTACACCGGCGATCCGGACAACCCGGTGGTGACCTGGGACGTGCGCGACAACCAGCGCCGCGACTGGTGGGGGCACGCGGTGGTCCCGAGCTGGTACACCGACGCCTCACCCGTACTCGACCTCGATGGCAAACCGGTGCCCATGAGCGAGAGCGCCGAGCCCCGGGAAATGGATGTGGCCGTCGGCGCGGACGGCTTCTCCTACACCCGCCACGGCGACACCACCACCGGATTCAAGGCCGGGAACCAACTCTGAGCGCACCGCCGGATGCGGGCGGCCGGGGCTCGAGGGGCCCGGCCGCCCGCATCATCGTCAGTAGCCGTAGTGCAGCCACACCGATTTGATCTCGGTGTAGGCGTCGATCGCCCACGGGCCCATCTCCCGGCCCCAGCCCGAGGCCTTGTACCCGCCCCACGGCGCGGCCATATCCGGGATCGGCGGCATGTTCACGAACACCGCGCCGGCGCGGATGCCGTCGGCCAGCCGGTGGGCGGTCTTGATGTCCCGGGTCCAGACGGTCGCGGCCAGACCGTATTCGGTGTCATTGGCGCGTGCGATGAGGTGGTCGAGTTCGTCGCCGTCGGAGTAGGCGGTCACCGCGAGCACCGGTCCGAAGATCTCCTCGCGCATGATCGTCATCTCGTCGGTCACGCCGGTGAACAGGGTCGGCGCGAAAAAGTAACCCGCACCGGCATTTTCGGCGCGCTCACCGCCGGTCACGAGTTCGGCGCCCTGTTCCCGGCCCACCGCGACCAGCCGCTCGACGTGCCCGAGGTGCTTCTCCGAGACCAGCGGCCCGAGCTCGGTCGACTCGTCGACGCCAGCGCCGAGCCGTAGCCCGGCCAGCCCGCGCGCCAGCTTGTCGACGAACTCGGCCTCGCGCTTGTGGTCGACATAGAACCGGGTGTAGGCAGCGCACACCTGACCCGAATTCATGGTCGCCCCGGCCAGATTCCCGGCCACGGCGGTGTCGATATCGGCGTCGGCGGCAATCACGCTGGGGGCCTTGCCGCCCAGCTCGAGGGTGAGCCGCTTGAGGTTGGATTGCGCGCTGGCCATGGTGATCAGCTTGCCGACGGCGGTGGAACCGGTATACGACACATGGTCGACGCCGGGATGCGCGCACAGCAGCGCGCCGACCGCGCCATCGCCGGTCAGCAGATTCACCACCCCGCGCGGCACGCCCGCGCGCTCGATGAGTTCCACCAAGCGGATCGCGGTCAGGGGCGTGACCTCGCTCGGTTTGATGATCACCGTATTGCCGGTGGCCAAGGCGGGGGCCAGCTTCCACGCCAGGATCATGAGCGGGAAGTTCCACGGTGTGATCAAGGCATTGACGCCCACGGGTTCGCGGCGCGTGTAGTGCAGGGTGTCCGGGTGTGAGATCGGGTTGGTGCTGCCCTGGATCTTGGTGACCCAGCCCGCGTAGTAGCGGAAGTGCTCGGCCGCGCCGGTCACGCTGACCGCACGCGAGATGGCGAGGGGCTGGCCCTGATCGCGGGTCTCGAGCCGGGCCAGCTCCTCGTGGTGCTCCTCGAGCAGGGCGGCGATGCGGAACAGCACCGCCGCGCGCTGAACAGGGAGCAGCCCGGCCCATGCGGGCGCGGTGAGCGCGCGGCGGGCCGCGGTCACGGCGGCGTCGACGTCGGCCGGGGCGGCGGTGGCGACCTCGTCGATGAGCTGGGCGGTGGCGGGGTCGAGGGTCGGAATGGGTTCGCCGCCACCGGCGATCCACTCTCCGTCGATGTACAAGCGGGTCGGCATGAGGGTCTCCTGCTAGCGGGTGGGGTCGAGATCGGCGGGATAGACGACGGCGCCGAGCAGGCGGCCGTACGCGCCGAAGGTGAAATGGACCGGCGTGCGGCCGGTTTCGTCCAGGCCGAACAATGCGCCGTGCGAGCGCAGGCCGCGCAGGTCGCGATGGTCGGCGACGGTGACCGCGGCGCAGGGGATGACCTTCTCGCGCCAGGCGAACACATAGATGCCGGGACGCAGCTGATAGATCGTGTTCTCGTCGGTGTCGGCCAGCCCGCGCTCGGGACCCGCCAGGCACTGCCACGAATACCAGTCGGGACTGAGATAGACGTGTTCGTAGGCGTGTTCGGGGCTGTAGACCCACAGTGCGCGCCGCCCGGTCAGGGTGTTCGTCGCGGCCGGTGCAGGGCCGTGGGCGGGCGTGCCCGCGATCCGGCCCGGGGTGAAGCGCTGGCGGACCCTGGTCCGGCCGGGTTCCGGGTCACCGATGGTGGTGTGCACCGTCAGTGCGTGACCGGTGGTGAAATCGAGCATCAGGCTGACCGCCGTTGCCGGCTCATCTGCGCGGTGAAACTGGCTGTATACCAAGCCATCCGCGATATCGAATGCCTCGTAGCGGTCGGTGCCGGTGTGCGTCTGATCCTGGGTGCGATGCTCCCACTCGACGGTGTCCGCCGCGAAGCGGTACTCGGTGTAGCCGTCGTCATCGGTCAAAAGCACAGTGCGGCCGGTCAATTCCTGTGACAGTGCGCCTTTGTTGGCGTCGAAGCCGGGTGCGAGGCCGTCGAGCGGCAACCAGGTCGAGGTGTCGGACAGGCTGGTCATGTGTACCTCCTGATTCAGGAGTCTGCTGCCTTGCGGCTATCGCGACTTGTCCATGCGCGCACAGGATTTAGCGCTGTGCGCCCACCCGCCCGGCCACGCTTTGTCGTGTACAAGATTGTATATAATCGGCATCATGACTGATCAGGTCGCTGCGTCCGAGTTCGATCCGGCCGGCGCGGACCGCCCGGGCAAAGTGATCGCCGTCCACCTCAACTACCCCAGCCGCATCGCACAGCGCGGACGCGCACCCGAACAGCCGTCGTATTTCCTGAAGCCGAGCACCTCGGTCGCCGCCGGTGGCGGCAGCATCGAACGACCCGCGGGCACCGAACTTCTCGCCTTCGAGGGCGAGATCGCGCTCGTGATCGGCACCGCGGCACGCAATGTCGACCGCGACACGGCCTGGTCGCACGTCTCCGCCGTCACCGCGGCCAATGACTTCGGCGTCTACGAACTGCGGTACGCGGACAAGGGATCGAATCTGCGCGCCAAGGGCGGGGACGGTTTCACCCCGCTCGGTCCCGTACTCATCGATGCGGCGACCATCGATCCGGCCGCGTTGCGTGTCCGGACGTGGGTGGATGACGTTCTGGTACAAGAGGATCGGACCGACAAGCTGGCTTTTCCGTTCGATCAGTTGATCGCGGATCTGTCCGAACTGATCACGCTGGAACCGGGTGATGTCATTCTCACGGGCACGCCCGCCGGGTCGAGTGTCGTCGAGCCCGGCCGGACGGTCGAGGTCGAAGTCGACGCCCCGGAAGCGCCCGGATGCCCGTCATCGGGCCGCTTGATCACCCGGGTCGTGGAGGGTGTCATTACACCGGGCCGCCATGGCGCCGGGCCGAAAGTCGATGACCGGCAACGGATCGAGGCGTGGGGCAGCCGGGCGGCGGCGGGTCTGCCACCGGAACCGGAGTCCTTCGAGCTGACCGATGAACTGCGCGACGCGCTGTTGTCTGTATCGGTGGCGACCCTCAGTGCGCAGCTGCGCAAGCACGGTCTCGACACCGTCACCATCGACGGTGTCGCGCCGCTGCGGCCCGGCCAGAAGATGGTCGGCCGCGCACGCACGCTGCGATTCGTACCGCACCGGGAGGACCTTTTCGCCTCGCACGGTGGCGGTTTCAATGCCCAGAAGCGGGCATTCGACGGCTTGCGGCCCGGTGATGTCCTGGTGATCGAGGCGCGCGGCGAGGCCACCAGCGGCACGGTCGGCGATATTCTCGCGCTGCGCGCTCAGGTGCTCGGCGCAGCCGGAATCGTCACCGACGGTGGTGTGCGGGATTCGGTGGCCGTGCGGGATCTGCGAATTCCGGTTTATGCCAAGGGTTCTCACCCTGCTGTCCTCGGCCGTCGGCACGTGCCCTGGGATGTGGATGTGACGGTCGCCTGCGGCGGCGCGACCGTGCAGCCCGGCGATGTCCTCGTGGGCGATACGGACGGCGTGCTGGTCATCCCGCCGGATTACGTGGCGAAGGTGGCGGCCGCTGCCCGCGCGCAGGAGGACGAGGAGTCCTTCATCACCGAGCAGGTGGCGGCGGGCGCCTCCGTCGACGGGCTCTATCCGATGAACAGTCAATGGCAGCAACGCTATTCACAGTCCACGGCTTCGACGAGGGAGCGCTCATGACCGATCGATCGGCCGCGTCCGACCAGCGCGCCAGCAAGTCCGAACGGGCCTATCGATTCCTCAAGGAGCGCATTGCCGACGGCCGGTACTCCCCCGGATACCGCCTGGTCCTGGACCAGATCGCCAAACAGCTCGAGGTCAGCGCGGTCCCGGTTCGCGAGGCGATCCGCCGCCTCGAAGCCGAAGGGCTGGTGGAGTTCGAACGCAATGTCGGAGCGCACGTCGCCATGGTCGACGAACGCGAATACTTCTACACCATGCAGACTTTGGCGATTCTGGAAGGCTCCGCCACCGCGCTCGCCGCACCGCTGCTGACCGCCGCCGCCCTCGAGGAGGCCCGCGCCGTCAACGATCGAATGGCCGAATGCCTCACCCATTTCGATCCGCACCGCTTCACCGAACTCAACCAGGCCTTCCATCGCGCGCTGTTCGCCGCCTGCCCCAATCCGCAGCTGCTCGAGCTGGTGCATCGGGGCTGGAGCCGGCTCGCGGTGATCCGCGATTCCACTTTCGGATTCGTGCCCGGCCGCGCCCAGCAGTCCGTCGCCGAGCACGAGCGGATACTGCGGCTGCTCACCGAGGGTGCGACGCCGATCGATATCGAGCTGGCCGTGCGCGCGCACCGCACCGCGACCCTCGACGCCCTGCTCAGCCACCAGGCACAGCGTCACATCTGACACGGGCTACCTTTGATGGAGGAACAACCGAATCGATCCCGTGGAGGGTGAGCATGCTGCATACCGATATCCCCACGCACGGCGACATTCTGGCTCTGGCATCCACGACCGGGCCCTGGTGTGTGTCCATCTACACGCCGACCGAGGTGGATACGCCGACGCCGGACAAGAATCGGGTGGCCTTCGAGAACCAGGTCAAACAGGCGCTCGAGCTCGTCACCGACAAGGGTGCGCGCGAGACCCTGGCGGAGGAGTTCGCGGACCTGATCGACGACGAGGACTACTGGCGCTACCAGTCACGGACCCTGGCCGTCCACGCCACACCGGACGGCATGCGGACCTATCGGGTGCCCAACCGGCTGGAGGCGAGCACGACGGTCGGCGACCGGTTCAATATCAAGCCGCTGCTGCGCTCGATCACGTTTCCGCAGACCGCCTTCGTGCTCGCCTTGGCCGAGGGCTCGGTGCGGCTGGTCGAGGTGGTCGCCGACGGGCCCGCCGAGGATGTGCAGATCGCCGGGATGCCGTCCGACCTGAACTCCTACCTGGATCTGCCACCGCTGGGCCGCAGTCCGCACGGACGATTGCAGGGCAGCGAAGGACGCAAGGTGCGGGTGCGGCAGTACTGCCGCGCGGTAGACCACGCGCTGCGAAGTGTGTTGTCCGGCATGGACATTCCCTTGGTACTCGCCGCGGCAGAGCCCACCGATTCGCTGTATCGGACCGTCAACAGCTATCCGGGACTGCTCACCGAGGGCCTGCCGGGCAATCCGGAGCACCTCTCCGACGCCGAACTGGCCACCCGCACCCGCGAACTGCTGGACAAGCACTACGCCGACGAATTGTCCACCCTGCGTGACGAATTCGAGAAGCGGCGCAGCGACGGCCGCGGCGCCATCGACCTGGCCGATATCGCGCGCGCCGCCACCTACGGCATCGTGCACGCATTGTTCGTCGACATCGATGCCACGGTCCCCGGCACGGTCGCCGACGACGGCAGCATCGTCACCTCCGCGGCCGCCGACGCACCCGGCGTGCTCGACGAAATCGCGCGCCGCGTAGTGCTTTCCAATGGACGGGTGCTGGCGGTGCGGGCCGAGGACATTCCCGACGGCGCGCACGCGGCGGCCGTTCTGCGCTACGCGCCCTAGCGCTGGACCAGCGACTCCAATCCGGCCGGGAGGCTGCCGTCGGCGGCGGCCTCGACTAGGAAGTTCTCCAGCGTCGCGCGGAAGGCCGTGGCGGCGTGGGTGGGGATGACGTCCTTGCGGTGGGCCAGGGCCACCGTGCGGTGCAGGCCGCGTGCGCCGCGGCCGCCGTCCAGGGACAGCGGCGTGCCGCGCAGCCCGGGCCGCCCGGCCAGGACCATGCTCGGTACGACCGCGACTCCGAGACCGACCTCCACGAAGCGCAGCACGGCGTCCATCTCCCCGCCCTCGACGGCGAAACGCGGTTCGAACCCGGCCTGCCGGCAGGCGGCGATGGTCGCCTCGCGCAGGTCGTAGCCGCGGCGGAACATGACCATGGGCCGGTCGCGCAGGTCGGTGATGCGCAGGTGGGAGCGGTTCGGGAGGGACTCGTCACCCGCGCGGGAGGCGACCACCAGGTTCTCGCGCAGGATCGGGCTGGTGACCAGTGGGGTGTCATCGGCGAGCGGCAGGATGACCAGGGCCAGGTCCAGCGCGCCGCGGGTGAGGTCGCGGACCAGATCGCGGGAGCCGCCCTCCTCTACTTCCAGCCCGATGCCCGGGTAGGCGTCGTGGAAGCGGCACAGGGTGTCGGCCAGCACTCCGGAGCACAGCGAGGGGGTCGCCCCCAATCGGACTCGGCCGCGCCGCAATCCGGCGAGTTCCTGCACCTCGAGCCGGGCGGTGTCCAGATCGGCGAGGATCCGGTCGGCGAGCGGCAGCAATGCCTCACCGGCGGCGGTCAGGGTGATGTTGCCGCGGGCGCGGCTGAACAGCGGCGCGCCGAGCTCGGTCTCCAGTGCGCGAATCTGCTTGGACAGCGAGGGTTGTGCGACCCCCAGCGCCTCGGCGGCCTGCGTGAAATGCCGGGTCTTCGCCACGCCCAGGAAGTACGTCAATTGCTGCAACTGCACAGTTCACAGCCTAGGTTCATGGACTTCGGTTGCACGATTCCGAGGCGAAGATCATGCCCGGGCGTGTGAAAGGGCTCACCGGGCGAAACCTCTACAGGGCGTAGTAATTACGGCCACAGCTTGCTTCATAGTCTGCGGTCATGGACACCAGAGCGGCGCGGACTTGGACCCGCTGACCGGCGCGGTCGTACTTTTCGCTGGTGGCTCTCGCAATACCCGCGGTGTATCGCTCGACGGTCGGCAAGAAGGCCGTCATGGCGGTGACCGGCGGAATCCTGGTGCTGTACCTGGTCGCTCACATGGCCGGGAATCTGAAGATATTTCTGGGGGCGGCGACGTTCGATCACTACGCGGCGTGGCTGCGCACACTGGGCGAGCCCGCACTGCCGCACCGGTGGCTGCTGACCGGAATCGAGATCGTGCTCGGCGCGAGTGTGCTCCTGCACATGTGGTCGGCGATATCGCTCGCCCGCACGGCACATCGGGCGCGGCCCGTCAGGTACGCGGCGGGGAAGAAGTCGCATGCGCACGGGTACGCCGTCTACACCATGCGCTACGGCGGCATCGTCGTCGCATTGTTCATTATCTGGCATCTGCTGGATCTGACCTTCGGCGCGGTGAATCCCGCAGGCGCGGAAGCGACTCCGTATGCGAAGGTCGTCGCCGACTTCGCGCCCTCGCACTGGTACATCACGCTGTTCTATGTCATTGCCGTGGTGCTGGTGGGCCTGCATCTGCGGCACGGCATTCGCAGCGCCTTCCAGACCCTGGGACTGGCCGACAAGCGCAATTACGCCCGCTACGACCTGCTCGCGGCGATCGTCTCGACCCTGCTGGTGGCCGGATTCCTGGCCGTCCCGATCTCCGTCACGTTCGGATGGGTGAAGTGAACATGAGTGAAAACAGTTACCGCACAGGCGAACCGATCACCGACGGCAAGGCGCCGCCCGGGCCGATCGCCGACCGCTGGACCACCCGCAAGTTCGAGGCCAAGCTGGTCAATCCCGCGAACAAGCGCAAGAAGAAGATCATCATCATCGGCACCGGGCTGGCCGGCGGCTCGGCCGGCGCCACCCTGGGCGAGCAGGGTTACCACGTCATCCAGTTCTGCTTCCAGGACTCGCCGCGGCGCGCGCATTCGATCGCCGCGCAGGGCGGGATCAATGCCGCCAAGAACTATCGCAATGACGGCGACAGCGTGCACCGGCTGTTCTACGACACGGTGAAGGGCGGGGACTACCGCTCCCGCGAATCGAATGTGCACCGGCTGGCCGAGATCTCCACCCAGATCATCGATCAGTGTGTGGCGCAGGGGGTTCCGTTCGCGCGCGAGTACGGCGGGCTGCTCGACAACCGATCCTTCGGTGGCACACAGGTTTCGCGCACCTTCTATGCCCGCGGGCAGACCGGGCAGCAGCTGCTGCTGGGCGCGTATCAGGCCCTGATGCGGCAGGTCGATGCCGGCACCGTGGAACTGCATGCGCGCCACGAGATGCTCGACCTGATCATGGTCGAGGGAGTGGCGCGCGGCGTGGTGGTGCGGGATCTCATCACCGGAGAAATCCGGTCCTACACCGCCGATGCGGTGGTGCTGGCCTCCGGCGGGTACGGGAACGTGTATTTCCTGTCGACCAATGCCATGGGTTCGAATGTCACGGCCTCCTGGCGGGCGCACAAGCACGGCGCATACTTCGCCAATCCCTGCTTCACACAGATCCATCCGACCTGCATCCCGGTCTCCGGTGAGCATCAGTCGAAGCTGACCCTGATGTCGGAGTCGCTGCGCAATGACGGGCGGGTGTGGGTGCCCGAGCAGGTCGGTGACCACCGGGCGCCGGGCGATATCCCCGAGGACGAGCGCGACTACTACCTCGAGCGCATCTACCCGGCGTTCGGCAATCTCGTTCCCCGCGATATCGCTTCGCGGGCGGCCAAGAACGTGTGCGACGAGGGTCGTGGCGTCGGGCCGGGTGGGCTCGGCGTGTACCTCGACTTCGCCGACGCCATCGCGCGACTCGGGCTGGAGACCGTGGAAGCCAAGTACGGCAACCTCTTTCAGATGTACGAGCGGATCACCGGCGAGAACCCGTACGAGAGGCCCATGCGCATCTACCCCGCCGTGCACTACACGATGGGCGGGCTGTGGGTGGATTACGACCTGCAGTCGACCATTCCGGGACTGTTCGTGATCGGCGAGGCCAACTTCTCCGACCACGGCGCCAACCGGCTCGGCGCCTCCGCGCTCATGCAGGGCCTGGCCGACGGGTACTTCGTCCTGCCGGCCACCATCGGCGACTACCTCGCCCGCGGGCCCGTCGGCGAGGTGCCCGAGACGGCCGTGAAAGAGGCTGAGGCACGAGTGGTTTCGATGATCGACCGGCTGCTGTCGATCAAGGGCGACCGCACGGTGGACTCCTTCCACCGCGAACTCGGCCACATCATGTGGGAGTACTGCGGCATGGAACGCACCGAGGAGGGACTGCGCAAGGCGCTGGCGCTGATTCCCGCACTGCGCGCGGAGTTCTGGGAGCGGGTCACGGTACCCGGATCCGGCGATGACCTCAATCAGTCGCTCGAGCGCGCGGGCCGGGTCGCCGATTTCCTGGAACTCGCCGAGCTGATGGTGATCGACGCCCTGCATCGCACCGAATCCGCGGGCGGGCACTTCCGCGCCGAATCCCGCACCGAGGACGGCGAAGCCGCGCGCGACGACGCCCACTTCTCCTATGTCGCCGCCTGGGAGTGGGGCGGCGCGGACGCCGCGCCGACCCTGCACCGGGAAGCCCTCGACTTCGAGTACGTCCATCCGACCACCCGGTCCTACAAGTAAGGGGAGCTGTCACATGAAGCTCACACTGCGTATCTGGCGGCAGCGCGGTCCCCGGGACCGGGGCGGGCTGGTCGACTACGGCGTCGAGATCTCGCCCGACGCTTCGTTTCTCGAAATGCTCGATGTACTGAACGAGCAGCTGGCGGTCCTGGGCGAGGAGCCCATCGCCTTCGATCACGACTGCCGCGAGGGCATCTGCGGCATGTGCTCACTGGTCATCGACGGCACTCCGCACGGTCCGGAGAAGGCGACCACCACCTGTCAGCTGCACATGCGCAAGTTCACCGACGGCGAGACCATCACCGTCGAACCCTGGCGCGCCAAGGCTTTTCCCGTCGTCAAGGATCTGGTCGTGGACCGCTCGGCCTTCGACAAGATCGTCCAGGCCGGCGGCTACATCACCGCCCCCACCGGCACTGCGCCCGAGGCGCATTCGGTCCCCGTCCCGAAACCCGACGCCGACTTCGCCTTCCAGGCCGCCGAATGCATCGGCTGCGGCGCCTGCGTGGCCGCCTGCCCCAATGGCTCGGCCATGCTCTTCACCGCCGCCAAGGTCACCCACCTCGGCCTGCTCCCCCAGGACCAGCCCGAGCGCTACTCCCGTGTCGCCGACATGGTCGAGACCCACGACGAACTCGGCTTCGGCGGCTGCACCAACACCGGCGAATGCACCCTCGCCTGCCCGAAGGAGATCCCCCAGGACGTCATCGGCCGCCTCAACAAGGACCTGCTGCGCGCCACCCTGAAGGGCCGCTGACTTACCGCGCCGGTTGCCGGGCCGATGCTTCGAATTGACGAGATGATCATGTGATGTCAAGCTTTGACCCGCAATCAGCACCTCGTTAGGCGAGGCTCCTGTACGAGTGGGGTGCTATCGATGGCAGCGCTGCCCCGATGACTCCTCGTGTGCACCCGTTTTGAGTTTCATGTACACGGAGTCCTGAAAGCACATACATGCGGAAGACCAGCGCCCGCGCCATCGCGCAGCCAGTTCGCTCGTTTCAGCCATGGCAGCTGGGGGCCGCAGCCAGCCTCATTGCCCTTGCCACCATTACTGTCGTGCCCCTCGACGCGTCGGCGGCCCCGACCGGATCGTGGCGTCCCGGCGCCGCGGCCACGGCGCTGGGCCAGCAGATGGAGTCCGCGATCGAGGACGCGTCGCCCGGTAGTCAAGCCGGTATCGATGTCATCGATACCGCCACCGGTGCGGTGATCGCCTCGCTCAATGCCGATCAGCAGTTCTATACCGCGTCCGTGGTCAAGTTGCTCATCGCGCTCGACAAGTTGAACAGTCAAGGGTGGCAGGCGGATTCGGATACCGCCGCGCAGCTGGATCGGATGTTGTCGGTCAGCGACGACGAGATCGCCGATCAGTTGTGGGGCAGCAATGGCGGGGACGCGATCGTGAGCCGCATGGTCGGGCTCATCGGCCTGACCGGCACCACGCCGCCGGGCGATTCCTCGCAGTGGGGCGAAACCCGTACCACCGCAGAGGATGTCGTCGCCATCTACCGCTACATCACGACGGTGCTGCCCGGCCCGGCGCGTGAGCTCATCATGAGCGGGTTGCGCAATGCCGCCCAGATCGCCGCCGACGGCACCGATCAATACTTCGGCATCCCCGACGGTCTGCCCGGCTCGCCGCGGGCGATCAAGCAGGGGTGGATGATGCTCAACGATTCCACCACCATGGACACCACCGGCCTCGTCGGCGCCGGTCCCGGCCAGCCCCTGCGCTACGCCGTGGTGGTGCTGACCTCCCAGCCCGCCGGAATCAGCTGGGGCACGGGCGGTTCCGCGGTCACCGCGGGCATCGGCGTCCTGCACGACGCGCTCAATGCGCCGAGCTTTCCCCAGGTGTCCCGGCCTCATTAGGTGACCACGCGCGGCTACGCGCCGAGCCGATCCCGGACCGGCCGTAGCTGCTGCAGCAGTTGATCTCTGCGCGCCCACCATTGACTGACGTCGATGGTCAGTTCCCCCATGCCTCCTACCTCCAATCGGTAACCCCTGGGCAGATACTCGGTGCGATTGATGGGGTCGGTGACCGCGACGACGAGCAGGCCCGCGATGGCGGCCTCCGGCGTCCGCCGATCCCCCACGACCAGCGCGTAGAGTTCGCGGTGCTCGTGCAGGAACGTGGCCAGCCGGCCCCGTGGATCCTGTTGCGGCCGACGCCGATAGACGGTCATGTCGAGTGCTTTGTAGGCATGTTGCAGGGCGTCCTCGAAGGCACCGCAGTCGAGGGCCTCGAGTGAATGTCGAACCGATCTGCCAACTTTCATATGGCGAAACCTAGCGGTGCGCTGTTAATTCGCGGTTTTCCGCATTTGTTGCGTCGGTCATATCAAGCGGGTTGTCCGCCCCGCCCACCGTTGTGGCCGCCGATACCCGGCGGCGGCGCATTGGTAAATGTTTTGGATGTATAAATCGGTAACTAGAACATAGCTACAGAGATATTAAAATCGTAGATCCCTGCCTTGACCTGCCGATTCTTTACTGATCTATGAATAGCGTGATCTATTGCACATTTACTGGGAATATCACTGAGGTTTCCCTACTGTTGCGAAAAGTTTGCTCAGACCGAAGCGATATCGTCAGGACTGGTAATGGATCGTAGGAAATTCTTCAAGACATCGGCGACCGCCGTCGGGGCGTCGGTGGCGGGAACTCTCACTCTGTCCGCGGGTACTGCCGGCGCCGCGCCGCCGTTCGATCTTCCTATGCCGTTCGGTGATCCACTGGGACCCGGACCCGTGAATCCCCTGCTCCCCCAGCAGGATCCGAATCCCGCCGCACGCGTGGCCGAACTCGGCCGGCTGCAGGCGAAGTACGTGTGGTCCGAGGACTCCAACTACGTGCACGGCGTTCCCATGGCCGCCTCACTGTCCATCGAGGATCTGCCGACCCTGGAATGGTTCACCACCTCGATCGATCAGCAGTACCAGGTCATCTCCAATATCATTGTGGCGCTGAGCAGGCACTTCAACAATCTCGCCGGAGACCTGCTGCAACCGCTGGTGGACCAGCTGGGCGGGCTGAAGAACACGATCGACGGTGTCTTCAAAATCGTGGCGCCCGTGCTCGAGAGCCCGGCCGCGTATCCGCTCGATCCGGCCGCACGCTCGGCCGAGTACCTCACGGTGCAAACCGCGGAAACCGTATTGCGCACCCTCGATCAGATCCGGGACGGGCTCTTCGCGGCGCTGCGCAAGATCTTCGACAGTCCCGGGCTGGGGAACTTCGGCACGGTCGACGGCGTCCAGCGCTACGTGCAGCTGTGGGCCACCATGCCGGTGCCGGCCATCGCCGAAACCTTCCACGACGACATGGTTTTCGCGCGCATGCGGGTCGCGGGGCCGAACCCCATGGTGCTGCGGCAGGTGAACGGCGCACTGCCGCAGAACTTCCCGCTCGACGACAAGGGCTATCGGTCGGTCATGGCCGGCGACAGCCTCGGCGCGGCGATCTCGCAGGGCCGGTTGTACATGATCGACTACGCGGAACTGGGCCCCTCGGCCTCGGAATCCGCGACCTACAAGCTGCTGACCGGGCCCGGCTACAACACCGCACCGATGGCGGCGTTCGCCGTACCGGCCGGCGGCGGTGAACTGCAACCCGTGGCCATCCAATGCGGCCAGGATCCCGCCAAGCATGTCATGTTCCTGCGGCCGGGCCCCGGTGACGCCGACCGCTATTGGAGCTGGCAGATGGCCAAAACCGTGGTGCAGACCGCGGATTTCAACCATCACGAATGGTTCTCACACCTGGGCCGTACCCATCTGGTGTCGGAGGCGTTCTGTGTGGCCACCCGCCGCCACCTGGCCGCCAATCACCCCTTGTGTGTCCTGCTCACACCGCATTTCGAGGGTTCGCTGTTCATCAATCAGCTGGCCACCTATCTCATCCTCGCGCCGGAGACCACGGGTGATCTGATCCTGGCTGCCGAGCTCGGCGACCTCGTCGCCACCGCCGGTCAGGCCCGGCTGGACTGGGACTTCTACGAGAAGATGCCGACCAACGAGTTCGCCGAGCGCGGCGTCGACGGCGCGCAGCTGCGGTACCCGTATCGCGATGACGCACTGCTGATCTGGGACGCCATCCATACCTGGGCCGACGACTACGTGCGCACCTACTATCCCGCCGACAGCGATGTGCGCGAGGATTTCGAGCTCGTCGCCTGGGCCGACGAAATCGCCCAGGTCGGAAAGATCAAGGGCTTCCGGCGCATCGACAGCGTCGATCAGCTGGTCGATGTCGTGGCGATGATCATCTTCACCGCCAGCGCACAACATTCCGCCGTGAACTTCCCGCAGAAGGACCTGATGGAGTTCATGCCCTTCTACTGCGGCATGACCGCCGCGCCCGCCCCCTCTGCCACCACCGGCAACGGCGAGGCCGACTGGATCCGCATGCTGCCGTCGCTGTTGACCTCGGTCGCTCAGCTGTACGTGCTCGACACCCTCGGCAGCCTGCACTATCGCCCGCTCGGTGACTACCGCACCAATACCGTCCCGTTCCCGAATGCCATCAACGATCCCCGAATCGTCGGCCCGGGTGGACCCCTCGACAAGTTCCGGGCCACGTTACGACAGGCCGAGAACACCATCAACGATCGCAATTCCCAGCGTGAGCCCTATACCTACCTGCTGCCCAGCGGCATTCCGAACAGCACCAATGTCTAGCGTCCATCGACAGGAGCGCGTTCTCATGCGAATTCTCGGCCGCCTCGGCATGGCTTCGTTTCTGACGCTGTGTGTCACCGCCGGCACCGCCTTTGCCGCACCACCCACGGAGCTCGGCCCCGAAGGTGAGCTGTATGTGCCGGAGGTGCAGAGCAATACGGTCGCGGTGATCGATACCGCGACCGACACCGTCAAGCAGCGCATACCGACGGGACCGAACACCAAACCCGGTGTGCTGGCCGCGACCCCGGACGGCAAGAAGATCTACGTCGACAACTTCGGGTTCCAGCCGCCCAGCGTCACCATCATCGACCGGCCCGCGAACACCACCAGATCCGTTCCGGTGGAAAGCCCGCCACTGGGCATCTTCACCTCCAACGACGGCAAAGAGATCTTCATCCCCGAAGTGGGCTTCGTGATCGAGGTCCTCGACGTCGCCACCGACACCATCGTGCGACGCTTCCGGTATCCCGATCTGGCCGCCGGACGACATCCCGAGATCCCGGCCGGCGCCATCCAGGGCCCCGACGGACTGCTCTATGTCGGGTTCATGAACAGCGGCATGATCGAGGCCCTGGACCCGGTCACCGGCAATGTGGTGCGCCCGCCGCTGATCGTCGGCGGCATCGGCACCTTCTGGTACACGTTCAGCAAGGACGGCTCGAAACTGTATGCCAATTCGATCAATACGCTCAGCGTGATCGATCTGAAGAACTGGCGTGTGACCAAACTGCTGCACACCAGCGAGGACGGCAACTACCACCTGAGCAATCCCGGCGCCTTCGTCTCCACCCTCACCCCCGACGGCAAGAAGCTGTACGTCACCGTGTTCGGCGGCAAGGACGTCCTGGTCGTCGATACCGCGAAAGACGAAGTGATCGGCCGCATTCCGACGACCGGCGCCTCGACCGCGGTCATGTTCAGCGAGGACGGCACCCGCGGCTACATCACCGATATGGGTCCGTCGTCCAACGCCTACCCGGGGCCCATTCTCGACCCGGTGCTGTTCGGCAATCTGGTGACCGCGGGCATCGGCCTCACGCCGGGACAGATCGTCGTCTTCGATCCGCGCACCGATCAGGTTGTCGGCGACCCGATTCCGATGAATGTAGGCCCGGGCGTGCCCGCCTGGCTGCCCCTCATGAAGTAGCGCCACCCCGCCCGTTACGCAGAGAGAAGTCTGATGACCAGCACCATCGGCACCCTGCCCGATCCGCCGTCGCAGGACGCGGGCTACACGAACCACTGGCCGGTCCGCGCCGGCGACGTCGACCGCCACGGGCGGCTCCGGCTCGACGGCATCGCACGCTATCTGCAGGACATCGCCTGGGAAGACCTGAACACCAGCGGATTCGTCACCTCCGATCCCACCTGGATCGTGCGGCGCACCGTCATCGATGTGATCCGCCCGATCGAATGGCCCGACCGGGTCACGCTGCACCGCTGGTGCTCGGGCGTCTCGACCCGCTGGGCGAACATGCGCGTCCGGATCACCAGTGCCGCGGGCGGGCTCGTCGAGACCGAGGCGTTCTGGATCAATGTCGACGAGAAGAGCGGCACCACAGCGCGAATCAGCGACGCCGGTTTCACCCACCTCGCCGCCACCACCGCGGAGCACCGGCTGCGCTGGTCCCGCATGATCGGCGACACCCCGCCCACCGACCCCGCATACGACCTGCCGTATCCCCTCCGCGAGGTCGATATCGACCTGTTCCAGCACATGAACAATGCCGCGTACTGGCAGGCCGTCGAACAGCTGCTGCCCGGTCACACCGAACTGCTGACCGAACCGTATCGCGCGGTCATCGAATACAACTCACCCATCACCGCCGATCGGGATCTGCGCATCCGCTCCGATATCGATCCGGCCGGGCTGCTGCTGTGGTTCCTGACCGGCGAATCCATCAGCGCCGCGGTCCGAATCGGCCCGATCGACCACCCCGACACTTCGACAAGGTGATTTCGTTTTGATCCGACGCAGAACCATGCTCGCCGCCCTCTGTGCGACCGCCGCACTCGGTACCTCCGGTATCGCCCGGGCGAATCCCTCGATATCCGGGTCCTCCACCGGGTCCGGCGGACCGATCTGGATCCCGAACTACGGTGTCGGATCGGTGCTGAAACTGGATCCGGAAACGCTGACCGTGCAACAGGAAGTACGGAATGTCGGCGACCATCCCATGGTCATCAAGGCGCTGCCCGACGGCTCGCGCATGTTCGTCGGCAACTTCGGCCCGGGCAATCCCTTCACCTGGAACGTGTCGGTGATCGATATGCCGAGCGGCACTGTCGTCAAACGCATTCCGACGCTCGGTGCGCCGTACGCGACCATCATTCTCTCGCGCGACGCACGGTATCTGTTCGTGCCCACGGCGCTGTCCATGACGCAGGTGATCGACACCCGGACCCTCGAGGTCATCCGGACGATACCGATCCTGTTGCCGCCCGGGCCCGCACACATCGAGGTCTCCCCGGACGGCTCCTCGATCTATGTGATGGCCGCGGCCGGCACGCTGACGAAATACGACGCCGTCACCGGCGCGGTCCAAGCGCCGCCGATCTTCCTCAACGGGACCACGCCGGGCTGGGGTGCGCTGTCCGTGGACGGCAACACCCTCTACACGGTCAACTTCTGGGCCGGAGTCACTTTCGTCGATGTGCCGAGCTGGACGGTACGCAAGACCGTCTTCATGGATCTCTGGTCCGAACCGATCTCGGCGACCATCACCCCCGACGGTCGCCAGTTGTGGGTCTGTCTCTACAACTCCGATCAGGTGATCGTGCTCGACGCGCAGACCGGTGACGAGCTGAACCGCTTCGCCTCCGACGGTGCGGCGGTGTACGCGGGATTCTCCGGGGACGGGAAGACCGCGTACCTGTCGACGGTGTCCGATGGCGCGCCGCTGATCTACTTCAGCCCGCTGGCCGGGTGGTTCCATGCCAAGCAGCAGGCGTGGGATCCGTTCATGTGGAACCTGGCGGATCTGGACGCCTCGGTCGTCGCCTACGACACCTCGACGCTGCAACCGTTGCGGAAGTACACCACCAAGGGCGCTTTCGTCGCCGGCGTCTACCCCGGCTGAACGGCGGACGGCGGGTCCACCGCCAGCTGCGCGGCCAGCTTGCGCAGCCGCTCCCGGTAGGACACGTGCTCGACCTGCAGCCAATGTCGTTCCGAACGGTAGAAGTCGATGCCGCCGTTCAACTTCGCACCGTGGATCGGATTCGCCTTCGCCTGACGGAACCGCGCCACGCGCTGCGGGTCGATCCGGCGCAGGTACAGGTATCTGGCCATGATCTGGGACTGGTAATCCATGATCGGCCAAGTGCCGGTGGAGGTTTGGAAGTATCCGATGACGAACAGGTTGTCGTACTCGGGGTGGAAGGCATGCAGGTGCAATTCCGGGATGGGGCCGTCGGTCCAGTTCAGGTACTTGCGGTCGATGAACGGGAATTCGGCCTGCCGGTAGCCGGTGGCGTAGACGATGACATCGATCTTCTCGGTGGAGCCGTCGGCGAAACGCACACGATCACCGCATAGTCGGGTGGGCTCCGGCTTGACGCCGATCTCGCCGTGCCCGAGATGGTAGAGCAGGGTCGAGTTCATGACGAAATGCTCTTCGAGCAGCTTGTGGCGCGGCCGCGGTAGGCCGTAGCGGGCCGGATTGCCCGCACTGTTCATGCGCAGCAAGGGTTTTCCGAAGGCGCGCACCAGTGGGCGCGGCATGCGGGACTTCAGGATGAGCTCGTAGTAGGCGTCGGTGGGCAGGCCGAACATGTACTTGGGCCAGATGTAGTTGCCGCGCCGCACGCTCAGGAAGGTCTCGGCGGCGGCGGTCTGGCAGGATTCCACGGCGATATCGCAGCCCGAGGTGCCCGCGCCGATGACCAGTACCCGCTTGCCGCGCAAGGCTTCCGGGCCGCGGTATTCGGCGGAGTGCATCGACAGGCCGTCGAAGACGCCCGGCAAATGCGGCTGCCGCGGGGACCAGTTGTGGCCGTTCGCGATGACCACTCCCCCGTACCTGCGCTCGGAAACGCCTTCGGGTGTGAGGATCCGGACGATCCATTCCGGGCCGCCGTCGACCCGATGCACCGATTCGACCGAGCTGTCGAACTCGATATGCGCGCGCACGCCGAAATGGTCGGCGTAGGCGCGCAGGTAGGACATGATGTGGCGCTGGCCGAGGTAGGTCGGGTACTCGTCCGGGATCGGGAAATCCGTGTAGCGGATGAACGGTTTCGAGGTGATCAGGTGGATGGACGGGTAGGCCGCGCTGGTCGGGCAGTCCAGATTCCAGGTGCCGCCGACATCGGAGGCGCGTTCGATCACGTCGACCGGGATGCCGTATTCCAGGAGGTTCTTGGCCGCGGTCAGGCCCGCTGCGCCCGCGCCGATCACGCAGTAGCGATCGATGTGCGTGGCACTCATCGAATCATCCTTTCCCATAGCGGATTTCATGGACTTCCGGCTCTGTATCGCTGTCCCGGGCGTATTCGATCGAGTCGATGGTCAGGTAGCGCACCGAGTCGAGCGCTTGCCGCACGTAGGCGTCCCGAAGCCGCGTCTCCAGCTCGTCGAGCGGCAGGTCCGGCCGGGGCGCCGGCGCGTCCAGCACCAGATCGCGCATGCGGTGACCGCTCCACTGCAATCGCCGCACCGGGCGCGCCGGCTTGCTCTCGGCCTCGATGGCGAGATCGGCTGATGTGGTGCGTGTTTCGATTCCGTTGCCGTAGCGGAGGGTCGTCCTCGCGACCGGGACGCCGCCACGCCGGACGCGCACGACGACCTCCCAGGCCCCGTCCGCGCCCCATCGGCCTTCAGCGGTGGCCCGGAGCCGCGCGCCCGGATCGTCGACACCGATGGCAGTCAGGTCGATCCGGATGTCGTGCATGCCGGACAGCCGTTGCTCGACGCCGTCGGGCTGGACCCAATCGCCCAGGGAGCGCATGAATTCGAGCAGCACGCTGAGCGGGACGGCCGGGCTGCCGTCCACCCGGAAATCGAGACAGGCGGGGAACGTATCCGGGCTGATATCCAGGTCGATCTCCAGCATCGCACCGGCGGCGAATCGGATCGGCGTGCCCAGGAACAACAGCCGAGCCGCGAGCCGGTCGAGCCCGGCGAGGTCCGCGGCCGGGTGGTATCCGCGCAAGAGCGACGGCAGCCAGGCCCGGCCGAATTCCCCGACGAAGGTGAATTCGCCGGCGGTACCCGCCAGGATCTCGTCCTCCCAGTGGTGCAGGCCCTCTTCGACCCGCATGGCCGACATATAGGCCAGGGTCGCTTCGTAATTGGTGATGATGCCCAGCCGCTCCCAGGTCGGCCAGCACATGGTGGCGACCGGAATACGATCGGATCCTTCCGCGGCGGCCCACAGGCCGATCCGGCTCAGGGCGTCATTGGCGGCGCCGTACTCGAGCTGTCCCACCATCCCGCCCCAACGGCCGGCGAGTGAGCCCGCGGTGCTGAAGAAGCGAATCGGCGGGTGATCGGCCAGTGCGGCAAGGAGATTCAGGAGGCCGGTCACCTTGACCCCGACGGTGTGGCGGATGGCCTGCGGTGACTTGGCGGGCAGCCGGACCGGGGTATCGACGCCCGCATTGTGGATCACACCGGCCAGCTTCGGCCCGGCGGCGGCCAGCAGTGCGCGCACCTGGGCCGGATCGGTGACATCGCAGTGGTGGTAGACGAGGTCGAGTCCGTCGGCTCGCGCGGCATCCAGTCGTGCGACGAGCCGGCGACTTCGCTCCAGACGAGACAGCTCCGCGCGGGTCTGCCGGAGCGTGTGCTGGCGGGCGGCCTCGATCAGCCTGCGGTCGCGATACTCCCGGAAGTCCCGGTCCGGCAGCTGGGCGATCGGATCGGCGGGATCCGGCAGTGGGCTGGTGCCGGAGATGATCACGCGGCAGCCGTGCCGCTGACAAAGGCGGCGGGCCAACTCGAAGCCGATCCCGCGGCCGCCGCCGGACATCACGACCACATCGCCGGGCCCGAGGTCCACGGACGGTGGTGGCACGTCCGCGCGATCGGCCACCAGGGTGTAGCGGCGGCCCGCGTCATGGCCTATCTCGAAGTAGCCCCATCGATACAGCTCACGGCAGATCACATCGGCCATCTCGTCGTCGAGGGGCTCGATCGCTAGGCGGTGCGCGGGAAAGTCCAGTACCCGGATGTTCACGGTGTCGAACTCGCGTGGCAGGCCCTTGGCCAGGCCGGCCCACAGCCCGCCCAGTGGCTGGGCGATGCGGCCACCGGCGTATCCGTGCCGGCCGTCGAGGCGGGTCACCGCGAGGTAGAACAGGCGCTCGCTGCCGGTTTCGGCCCGCCAGTCGGGATAGCACTGCTGCAGCAGCTCGATCGTCTGGAGTAGTTGCGCCTCCCAGTCGCCGGACTCGGAAAGGCTCAGGGGGCGTTCGTGATTCAGATCGATGATGCCGTCGATGGGGCAGACGGCTCGATAGAAGTCCGCAGCATCGCCGCCGGTCTGCGGTGGGGCCAGTCGCAAGGGTGCCGCGCCGCCCGCGCGCAGGGCCACCATCACCCGATCCACCGACGCCTCGCTCCCGCCCAGTACCGCGATCCGGCGGCCGAGCAACTGAGGGCTCGGCTCGGCGGGCAGTGGCTCGAGTTCCATGGGCCGCCAGACGAATCGCTGCACCGGCAGCACGGAACGGTCGGCCCGAATGTCGGGGCCGGACGTCAGTGTCATGGGTTCCTCGGCGTGAGGCGCAGCGTGATGCCGCCGACCGGGCGCAGCGACACCGCCGTCGACAGGGTGACGTCGGTGGCGGGCACGGGGCGGATCGTGAAGCGGGACAACAGCATTGCCAGTGTGAGGTACATCTGGGTCGTAGCCATCGACTCGCCTACGCATTTACGCTGACCTCCGCCGAAGGGAAAGAAGGCGTACTTCGGGTGATTCCGTACGGCGCTCGCGGTGAAGCGGCCGGGATCGAAACGCGTGGGCTCGACCCACAGGTCCGGATGTCGTTGTGTCACGAATGGACTCAGGAAGACGCATTCACCGGCCGGCACGTGCCAGCCCGCGATCTCGTCGTCGGACACTGCGGCGCGTGGATAGATCCAGATCGGCGGGTGCAGGCGCAACGCCTCGTCGACCACCTGCTTGGTGTAGGTGAGCTCGGCCAGATCCGCGGTGACCGGGTTGCGGCCGCCGAACACGCGGCGGGCTTCCTCGCGCAGTTGTTGTTGTGCGTCAGGGGAATTCGCCAGTTCGTACAGTGCCCAGGCCAGGCCGGTTCCGGTGGTTTCGTGGCCGGCCATGAAGATTGTCATCAGTTCGTCGCGTACCTCCTCGTCGGTCGAGGACGCCAGCAGGAGGTTGACGAGATCCGGGCGGTCGGCGTGCGCGCCGGTGCGGTGTGCGTCGATGATCCGGCCGACCACCTCGTACAGGGTGTCGCGGGCGCGGTCGGTGCGCCGGTTGGACGGGAACGGTAGCCACGGGGGCAGTAGTTCCGGCACGGTGCCGCGGAAGACCATGGCCTCGATGGCGGTGTCCATGGCCGTGCCGACGCGATGGCGGTCGCGGTCCAGGTCCGTGTCGAACATGATGCGGCCCAAGGCGCCCAGGGTGATTCGCATCATCTGCGGGATCACATCGGCGGTGTATCCGCGGGGTCCGCGGCGCTCCCAGTCGTCGAGCACCTCGGCGGTCACCGAGACCATCGTGTCGACCATGGCGTCTATGGCCGTGCGGTGGAACAGCGGATTCACCGTTCGCCGTCGCTCGCGCCAGGCCTCGCCGTCGGTGGTCAGCAGGCCGTTGCCCATGAAGATCTTGAAGCGTTCGTAGCCCTTGCCGCGGATGTAGTTGGCGTTGTTGTCCTGCAGCACATGCTTGATGCCGTCCGGATGGAAGACGAGGGTGGCCGTCAGCAGGCCCAGCGGCAGGCGGACGGTGTCGCCGTAGGTACGGCGCAGGGCTTCGAACAAGCCGGGGCCATTGGTGCGCAGTGCCTTGACGTGCTCCGGAATCCGGTGCGCGCCGCGCGGTCCCGGCGGCATGCGGTGCGGGGCGCCGATATCGATGGTGGCCATTTCACTCGGCCCCTTTCCCTGTGCCCGGTGCGGCGAATTCGCCGGTGGCGGGGTGCAGGTAGCCGGTGGTGGTCCAGTCGAGGCCGCGCAGCGACAGGATGGTTCGCCCATCCGGGCGGGCGGCCACGAACAAGTTGTCCGAACCGGCGACCATGGCGTACAGGTCGACCGGGCCGGAGGCCGCGACGAGCGCGTCATTGGTGTGCTCGTACAGATCCAGCCGCGCGATCCGCAAAGGCGCCGCGATCGGCACGAAACCCGCGGCGTCACCGGCGGACAGCACACCGGTCCGCAACAGACCATCGAGCAGGATGACCGGAATGCGGAAGCGGGAGAACACCGGATCGCCGGGGGCCAGCCGCAGACTGTAGGTCGAACGCTTCCCCAGCGGGTGCAGGCGGGTGCCGGAAGTCGATTCGAAGACGCCGGTCAGCGGCACCGGTGAGCCGTCCCGATGGTAGGGATCCACGACGGGCTGTTCCGCCGCCGGATACCAGGGCTGCCACCGGGGAGCCGCGGGCAGTACGGGCGCCATCAGGACGACGGCGCTGAAATGCACCCGATCCCGCACCAGTACGGTGCCATTCGGCGCGATCACATCACCGGTCACCTCGACAGCCACTCGCACCTCGCCGAGGTCGGTGTCGTCCTCCAGCACCTCGGCGCTAATCCGTTTGTGTACGGGGCGATCCGATGAGTGCAGCTTGAGGAAGTGGTGGAAGGCCAAGTCCTCCAGGGCATATGCCCGCCGTACCGGGACCAGCGCCGAGGCCGCTTCCAATGCCATTTCCGCGACGAACGAGCCGGGCAAGGTCGGCACGCCGCCGACGCGGTGATCGGCCAGGTAGCCGTCGCGGTGCAGGTCGAACGATCGCTCGAAGACGGCCCATGAACGACCTTCCGTGACACCGGAATCCACCCGGCGATCCAGATAGAACGGACGCGGGGTCGGCCCGAGGAAACCGGGGAGCAAGGCGTCCACCGCGCCGTATTCCGCGATCCCGAGGTGTGCGACGTATGGGCTGCGGCGGATCGCCTGCAATTGCTGGATGAAATGGTGCACGCCCTCGTCGGTGGGCATGTTCGAGTACTGGCCGGACTGATCGAAGTAGGACTTGGTCAGTTCGTTCGCGCCGAGACCGACTTCACCCCACAGCGTCCAGCCGATGGTGAACTCGTCGCGGCCAACGGCCGCCAGCGCCGCGGTGCCCAGGAAGTCATTGGCCGCGGCATAGTCCACCTCACCGACCTGGCCGGTGACGCCGAGCAGTGAACCGAAGTTGCACCAGCGGCGCGGCGGGCGATCGGCCAGTGCCGCAGCCAGATTGGTGTAGCCCAGCAGCTTGATATCGCGAATACGACGGAATTCGGCGAAATCCTTCGCCGCGATCCGCGCCGACCGATTCAGGCCCGCCGCGTTGATCAACAGGTCGATCCGGCCCGCCGCGGCGTGGACGATGTCCATCGCCCGCCGCACCGCCGCGGCGTCGCCGATATCGCAGGCGAGGTACTCGACGGTGGCGCCGGCCTCCCGCATGCGGCGCAGGTTCCGGATCGTCGTGCGCGCGTGGCCGATTCGCTCGAACTCGGCGTTCAGCTCCCGCGGTTTCGCCGTGGGATCCTCGGTCAGCCGTTGCCGGATGTATTCCCTTTTCGCCGTGGCGAATTCGGTATCGCCGAGTCCGAGGTAGCGCGGCGGCACCGCACCGAGTTCGCTGCTGCCGAGGATGTAGAACCGGCCCCCGAATCGGCGGGCAACGGCCACCAGCAGCTCGGCGGTGATGCCGCGGCCGCCGCCGGCCGCGACGACGACCGAATTACGGTCCAGGCGTGCGGTTTCGTCCGGTTCCTGGTCCAGTACGGTCAGCGCGCTGCGGTAGCGGATGCCGTCCGAGTAGTAGGCGATCGGCAGGGGACGGGCCAGCATCGACTCGTCCGCCGCGGCCGCGCTGCCCGCCGCGAGATCGCCATCGGTGATGAGGGCGAAGGTGGTGCTGTGCGGCCATTCGAGCGCGGCGACCTTGATCGCCCCGGTGAACAGGCCCACGTACGGGCGGGGCGTGGTGCCGTCGAGCCCGCGGAGCAGCAGGGCCACCGTGGACGCATCGGGCTCGGCCAGTGCGTTCGAACGCTGTTGGGACACCAGGAACCACAGATCGTGCAAGGCGCGCAGCGCGTCGGTGCGTTCGGCGCAAACGTCAGCGGATACATCGGCGATCAGGCGCACATGGCGGATCTCGGACCGGCCGTCGCACTGTTCGAGTATCTGGGCAATCGCCTCCGCGGTCACCTCGGGCACGTGGAACGCGCCCGTGCCGGGATGCAGCGAGAGCACAGTGGTCCGGTCGGGCAGCGCAATACCGTGCAACAGTGCGGGATCCTCGACCAGCAGCAGGGTCGGCGCATCGGGGAGAAAGCCGATCGGCGGGCGAACCGCCACACCCGGTTCCGGCTCCAGCCCCCATGCATGACTGTCGACGCGAGTGGCCACGGTGGAGGGCAACTCGACGGGCATGTCCGGCCCGGTAATACGAATCGCGGCATCCGGTGCGCCGTCCTCACCATGGCACCGCACCACTGTGGACCTGCCGACGGCGACCGATCGCAGCGCCGACAGAATGCCGAATGCGCCCTCGCCGCCCAGAAAGTTCGCACGCCCGGTGGCATTGCGGGCACCACATTCGACTTCACCCTCGATGTCCGCGGCGACGGGATCCAGGAAGCCGAGAACTTGTAGTCCCGCCTGTGCCGCCGTGTCTTCGGTGGTCAAGGCCAGCAGGAACGCGCCCTCCGCGATCGCCGCTTCAGGAGGCAGCAGCTCGCCGAGCAGCGCCCGGTGCTCGGCGGTGGTGTTGCCGTTTATCCCGCCCACCAATGCCATTCGCAGCTCACCGGTGCGGAGGTAGCGCGCGGCCACGTCGATCGCGGTGAGCGCGGAGGTGAAGCCGGTGTCCACGGTCATGTTCAGACCATTGAGGCCGAAGTAGTTCGCGACTCGGGCGGGAATGACGTTCGGCATGAGGCCCGGGAAGGTGTTCTCTGTGGCGGGCGGGACGAGTTCACGAATGTCGGCCGCGATATCGGCCAGCATCTGCTCCAGCCACGGTCCGTCGGCCAGGTGCGGATCGGCTCGCAGGGTGGTGGCGACATCGTCGAGATAGCAGCGCGCCGCGTACAGGGTGGCATTGCGGGTCTCACCGAAATGCCCGACTATGACGCCGGTTTCGGCTTGGTTCGCGGTCCAGAAGTCGCCGAGCCGACTGTGCAGGGAACGGGCGCAGGCGAGGATCATCAGCTGGCAGCGGTCGATCGATCGCATCAGGCCGGGCGGCAGTTTGACCTCGTCGATGGTCGGCAGCGGGTACCGGTCACCGAAGGTGGTCGCGGGATCCGTTGCGGCAAGCCATTCTTCCGGATCGCCTGCACCGGGTAGACGAGTGGCGACCGCCACCACGGCCAGCCGTCCGGCGTCGGTCGGCTTCGCGCCGGTTGACTGCGTGGCGACTCGCTGACCGGCCGCCGGTGGTTCCTCGACCACCAGATGGGCGTTGGTGCCGCCGAAGCCGAAGCCGGACACCGCCGCAATGCGCGGCTTGCGCCGATCCACGGGCCAGCGCACCGCGGTCTTGGGGATTTCTACATTGCTGGCATCGATCATGAATTCCGGTGGGGCCTGGTCGAATCGGTGCTGTGCGGGAATCAGTTCACGGTCGAACCCGAGCAGCACCTGGATCAGCGACGCGGTCCCGGCCGCCCAGCCCGTATGGCCGATGACCGACTTGTTCGATGTCACCCGCACCGGTTCGGTGCCCGCCATGGTGGTCCGCAAGGTCGTGAACTCGGCGGTATCCCCCGCCGGAGTGCCCGTCGCATGCGCCACCACCCAGTCCGGGATCACCCCCGCCATCTGCGGCTGCGCCTGCACGCGCCGGATGGCCAGTTGCTGACCGGCGGCATTGGGCGCGTAGATGGCCTTGCCCTTGCCGTCGGAGGACGCGCCGAAGCCCTTGACGACACCGAGGATTCGATCGCCGTCGGCCCGCGCGCGGCGCACCGTCTTCAGCACGACCGTGGCCGCGCCGTCGGAGAACAGCACGCCATCGCTGGTCTTGTCGAAACTGCGCACTTCGCCGCGTTGCGACAGGCCGTTCAGCTTCGCGAAGAGCACCGAGCCGCGTGGGCCCACCGCGAAAGCGCCGCCGCAGACCGCGATATCGTGGCGGCCTTCGAGCAGGCCCTTGATCCCGAGGTCCACGGCGTACAACGAGGATGAGCAGGCGGTGTCGACCATCATCATCTCGGTGTCGGCGGGGAGTACACCGGCCATCGCGCCCGCGCCCACCTGATGCGGGAACACGCGATCCGGGTCGATGGCGCTGCGTGGGTACCGTGCGCGGAGCCGGGCTTCGATCGCCGCCAGCTTGGCTTCGGGATCGTCGATCCCGCGCTCCAGCAATGCCTTTCGCGCGCGCTGCACGATGCCCGCGACAACCGTGGCCTCCTCGGCGTGCTGATTGCCGTCGGCTGTGTAACCGACCAGGAAGCCGAACCTGTCCGAAGGGCGCCGGGCCACCGAATCCATGGCCTGCCACAGCGAATTGCGCAGCCACAGGGTGGTGGACTCGACCTCGGCCGGTGTCTTCCCGGCGGCGGCGAGTTCCGCGGCCAAGGCCGGATGCGGGACGAATTCGGTGATGAAGGCCGAATGCTCGGAGTAGGACTTGTCTTCGGCCTCGCGGTCCGGCGAATGGAAGCTGCTGTTGTCCCAGCGCTCCGGCGGTACATGCAGGAAGCGATCATCACCGTTGATGAGCTCGGCCCAGAATTCGTCCGGGTCATTGGCTCCCGACACCGTGATCCCCATGCCGACAATGGCGATGGCGTCTTCGGCATCCTCGACGACTGTTTCGAGCGGCGGTGACAGCAGTGCGGCGCCGGTGGACAGGCCGCCGTCGGCGAGCAGGAGTTGGCCGGTCACCCAGCTCGCATCCGGTGAGGCCAGGAAGGCGATGATCGCGGCGAACTCCTCGGGCGTGCCGAGCCGATGCATGGGCGTCGCGGCGATCGTGGCGTGCTGTCTGGCCTCGGCCTGCGGAAATTGATCCGCCACCGGGCTTTCCAGCATGCCGGCGGCCGCGGTGTTCACCCGGATGCCGAATTCGGCGAACTCCACGGCCAGATAACGGGTCATGGCCTCGACCGCGGCCTTGGCCGGGCCACAGGCCAGATAGTCGGCCATCACGAATTGTCCGCCCCCGAGTGTGGACACGTTCACGATGCTCGCGCCTGGTCGATGCTTCATCAGCGGCAGCGCGAGGCGCGCACAGGCCAGTCCGCCTTTGAGATTCGTCTCGATCGCCCGGTCGATCATCGCCTCCTCGACCTCCGCATTGGCGGCGAGGCGGCCGTCGGCGGCATTGTTCACCAGAATGTCCAGGGCGCCGAACTCGCGGGCGATCTCCTCGAACATCCGGTTCCGCTGCGCCGCGTCCGCCACCGAGGCGCGGATGATGTGCGCCCGGCCGCCCGCGGCCTCGATCTCGGCCTTGGTCGCGCGTGCCGCGGCCGGCGAGCGGAAGTGGTTGATGATCACCAGTGCGCCGTCGGCCGCCAGGCGCAGCGCGATGGCGCGGCCCACGTTCCGCGCGCCACCGGTGACCAGCGCGATCCTGCCCTCGAATCTTGCTGTCATCGCTGTCGCCTAGGCCGCGGTGATCATGTCTGCGATGCGGCCGAGGGTGTTGTGCTCCCCGATCTTGAAGTCGGTCGGCAGCGGTCCGAGCCGATAGGTCTCCCCGATCCGGCGCAGCAGTTCGGTCTGTTTCACCGAGTCCACGCCCAGTTCCGCTTCGAGGTCGGTGTCCTCGTCGAAGACTTCCGGCGGGTACTCGAGGGCGTCGGCGTAGATGAACACCAGCTCTTGAAAGAGCTGGTCGCGCTGCGGAACTCCGGCGAGCACCGGCGTTTCGACGGGCACGGCGGGCAGCGCGGGTTCCGGGACCGGGGCGGGCAGCGTCTCGATGCGGACCGGTGGCGCCTCGTCCACCGGGGGCGCGGCCGGGGCGAACTCGCTCATGGTGAATTGCACGATGTGCTCGACGCAGGTCTTCCACAGTCGCTCGAACTCGCCCGCGGACAGCCTGGGAGCCAGCGCCGATCGCAGCGCATCGCGCGGGCGCACGACTGCGGCACCCGCATTTCCCTGTGTGGCAAGGGCTTCCGGCAAGGTCGAGCCGGGCAGCAAGAGCGGGATGATTTCCGGCCCGTCGCCGAGGACGTGGCGGGCGATCTTGGACAAGGTATCGAGGGAACCGCATTCGACGAAGGTATTCGCGCCGCCGCGCTGCAGCGCCCGCAGCGCGGAGGCGAAGCTCACCCGCCGCGTCAAATGCCCCGCCAGCACCGCCGTCAGCTTGTCGGTGTCGCGATACGCACGGCCCAGGATCGGCGAGTAGACCTCGACCTCGATCCGGCGCTGCGGAATGTGCCGGGTCCGGGCGGCGAAATCGAACGCCGCATCACGCAGTAGCGGGCTGTGGAACGGGTACGGCGCTTTCAACGACACCGCACCGATTCCGAGCGCACTCGCCACCGCGCCCGCGGTATCGATCGAGGCGCGCGGACCCGCGAGCACCGTCTGCCCCTCGTGATTCTCCACGGCGACAACGGCTTCCGGATCGCCCACCAGCCGCAGGATCTGTTCGGATCTGCCGACATCGGTGCTCACCGCGAGCAGATAGCCGTCCAGCTCACCGGCCGCGCGCAGGGCGGCACTGCGATGCCAGACGATCTCCGCGCCGGTGCCCACGGAGAACGCGCCCGCGCAGACCAGTGCGGCGATCTCACCGAAACTGTGGCCCGCCAGCACATCCGGATGCAGTCCGCGCGACAGCAGTACGCGATGGGCGACCACCGACGTGCTGTAGATGGCCAGCTGCAGCAGGTCCGGATTCGATTCCAGGAGTTCGTCGATGGCCGGGGCGTCCGCGGAGAACAACAGTTCCGAGACCGTCTCGCCCGCCAGCCGCTGTGCCACTTCGTCGATCTCGCGCAGAATATCCTGGATTTCCGGATAGTCCTGCACGGCAACCAGAGCGCCCGCGAAATACGCGCCTTGCCCGGGGAAAAGCGCGACGCTCTTTCGTACAGTCATGAAAACCTCTCGAGATTTCTTGCCAGTTCGGATCGAGTTGCTAGGCGTGGTCGAGACGAGCGGCCAGCCATTCCATCGACGGCAGCGCCGCCACGCCGATGGAGGTCGGATGATTCACCACGGGGAACTTCTCGTAGGTGAGGTCCACGCCGCGCCGGCGGTAGTCCGCCGCGAGCGCGTCATTGTCCTGAGGCAGCGCGACCTCGTCATTGGCGCCGACGCCCAGATACAAAGGGGCCCTGGGTGTTCCCAGCTTGCCCGCCACGATCGACGCGACCACCGCGGCCATCTTCGGCTCGTCCAGGGGCCAGATCCGGTTGACGGTCATATCGCGGCCGTCGGCGAAGGCGTAGGTGGCCATGGCCTCCGCATTGCAGACGCTGCCGATCTTGTCGCCGAGGTCCGGATCGGTGAACATGGCCGGCACGTCCAATTCCGGATAGGCGCGGCCCAGCCCGAAGGCCGAGGACACGTCGATGCCGGTGAACAGGCTCTTGTTCATGTGCAGGCCGGAATTCGCCAGGCTCACCGGGATTCCGATGGCGACCACGCCGACCAGGTTCAGTTCCGGCGCGTAGGCCGGCGCCAGCTCGGCGGCGAATTCGGTGCCGCGCGCGCCACCGGAGTAGCCGAACATGCCCACCGGTGTCGTCGGCGACAGACCCGCCGGGGCGAAATTCAGTGCGGCGCGGGCGCCGTCGATCGTATTGCGGCCCTCCACATATGCGGCGGTGAACTGATTGTCCGGGCCCAGATAGTCGGGGACGACCATCGTGTAGCCACGATCCAGCAGAGCGATGAGATCGGGCAGCTCCGACACCATGCCCGTACCCGCCATGAACCCGGCGCCCGCGCGCAGCTGATACGACGGATTGCATCGCGTATCCAGCGCGTCGATCCACGGATCGAAGACCAGCAGTTTGGACAGCTGCGCGCCGCCCTCGGGCCGGATGATCGTCGCGACCGTGGTCCAGGGCTTGCCGTTCGTATCCTGACTCACGTACTTGACCTGCCAGGCAGTCGGATTCGTGCGCGCCGGGATATCACGCAGCGCCACCGGGCGGCTGTCCACGACATCACCCATCTTGTACTGGGTCAACGATGGCGGCTGCGCGTAGAACGGGTCCGCTGCCGGTCCCGGCGGCAGGCCGGGGAGCGCCGGTACCGCATTCGCCACTGCCACAGTGCTTCCCGCGCTCACCACCACCGCGGCCAGCAGTGCCGCGAGCAGTCTCGGCACGGCGCGGGTCTTGATACGAATCATCGGTTTACCTCGGAATATCGGAGAACGAGCCGGGGCCGGCCCACATCGTCGGGTGACCGGCCCCGGTACTGCGATCAGGCGATCACAGTGAGACGGACACCAGTCGATTGGCCGAGCCACGGACCGGACCATCGGTCACACCAGCGCCGACCGTCGGGACCTCGGCCGCGACCGGAGCCGCGGCGGGCATGGGCCGCAACAGGTCCTGCAGTCCGGCGACGATCTCCTCGGTGGTGAGTTCGCCATTGCGCCGGCCGGTGCGCGCCGCGCCGGTCGCCGCCGGGCCGTCCACCTGCTTGGAGACGAACACCAGCGGCCAGGAGAAGGTGAGCGGCAGACCCAGTGCGATCGCGCCGACGAACAGCACGCAGCCGACCACGAACAGGCTGCCCGCCAGACCACCGATCACCAACGGCCCCAAGGTGACCACGGCCAGCACCACCAGCGCCGCCACCGCCGCGATGGCCAGCGCGATGGCCAGCACCGGGGAGAGCAGCACCAGCAGCGCGAGCGCCACGGCCGGGAAGGCGAACACCGCGATCGGGAAGAGCAGCAGGTACGGAATCGACAGCACCGCGGCCAAGGCCACCGCGACCACACCGACGATCGCCACGGCCGCCACCGCGATCACACCCAGCACGAGGGCGAGCGCATTGCCGATCAGGAAGATCGCGGCGGTCACCGCCAGCGCCAGCACCACCGCCGCGGCGATCGCCACGAACAGCACCGCGACAATGGCCAGCGCCAGCGGAATCGACACGATCCACAGCGGCGGGAACAGGCCCGTCACCAGCACCAGGGTCGCCGCGAACGCGAGAACGGCCAGGCCCCAGACGATTCCGAAGCCGATCACCGCCGCTGCCACACCCAGCGCCACCACGCTGGCGGCCACCATCGTGGTCGCGATCATGGCCAGCAGGCCGAGCAGGATCGCACCGAAGATGAGCGGCGAGGCCAGCACGAACAGCGGCGGGGAGAAGACCAGCAGGAACAGCGCGGCCAGCACGAAGCCCACGAAGGCGACCACGGTCAACAGGAATCCGCTCACGAACAGCAGACCCACCGCGATGACCGCCGCCGCCACCGTCAGCAGCATGAAGGCCCCGCCCTCGATGAGCGTCAGGATGGTGGCGCCGATGGTGAGCAGGCCCAGCGTCACCGCGACCACCGCCGCGAACACGATGTCCGCCAGCAGGATGATCGGAATCGCGTAGGGCATCAACACCATCAGGAACAGCGAACCGACCAGCACCGCGGCGGCCAGGCCCGCGATCAGCGTGAGCCCGATGGCGACACACGCGACGGTGGCGATGATGCCCGCGGCCAGACCGCCCAGCATCAGGAACAACCCGAAGGCGATCGGCAGCGCGACCAGGCCCAGGAAGAACAGCGGCGCCAGGAACGGGCCGATGATCGGCAACCCGAGAATCAGCAGTGCGGCGGCGACCGTGCCGAACACCAGCACCAGTGCCGTCACGACCAGACCGCCGATGGCGAGCAGCTTCGCGGCCGAACCGACCAGATAGCCCATGATCACACCGGCGACCGACGCCAGCGCCAGACCCACCAGCGCCAGCAGCAGCAACCAGGTCACCGTGACGCCCGCCGCGATCCCCAGCAGCACCAGGCCCGCGATGAACACCAACGGCAGCGCCACCAGGGCGATCAAACCGACTGCGGCGAAAAGGATTACCGCCGCGACCACCAGCACGGCCAGAATTGGCAAGGCCAGCAGACCGAACGGCGTCAGCAGCGACAACAGGCCGGTGACGACCGCCAGCGCGGCGAACACCAGACCACCGATCAGCAGCACCCCGAAAACGGCTGCGGCAGTGAGCAACAGGCCGATCACGAGGACGGCGAGCGCGCCGGTGAACAGCAGCGGCCCCAGGACCAGCGCCAGCGGCGGCAGCAACGCGGTCAGCACGACCGCCGCGATACCGGCGATGACGAAGGCCAGCGCGGTCAGCACAACTCCGATGACCAGCGCGGCCGCGGCGGCCAGGATGGCGCCGACGCCGACCACCAGGATCGTGGCCAGCAGGCCGGCCAGGATGAACGGCGCCGCGAACTGGAAGAGGAACAGGCCCACCAGAATCACCGGCAGCGCAATGATTCCCACCACCAGCAGCACCGGCGCGAGCACGATGGCGCCCACCACGAGCGCGCCGACCACCGCGGCCACCGCGAGCCCGCCGAGGACGAGCGCGCCGACCACGACGGCGGCCAGCGCCGCCGCCGCGAGACCCAGCACCACAATGCCGATCACCGGCGCGGCCAGTATCGCCACGAAGATCGGAATCGCGAGGAACGGCAGCACCAGCGGCAGCGCGGTGTCGTGCAACTGCGTCGGCATCAAGGCGCGCACCGCCTGCAGCAGCCCGTCACGCACCGGCGAAAGCGCCGCGCCCAGAGCCGAACCCGGATCGGCCACCGCGCTCAGCACCGGGGCCAGGAATCCGGCGAACGGCGCGAGCGAGGCCGCCAGCGTGCCGGAGCGCAGTACCTGTTCCAGCGCACCGAGCAGTGCGTTGGCCGGCAGCGTCCCCTCGGAGACCGCGGTCAGCGTCGGGGCGACTTCCTGCAGGGCCGGAGCGAACTGCATGATGACCGGCCGCACCGCATCGGCCAGCGGACCGGACTGCAACAACGGCGTAAGGTGTTCTGTCAGAACAGTTTTGATATCTGTACCCGCGGCGGCTTCGCGCAGTGCGGGAGCGATGTGTTCGAGCACCGGCGACCAGTCGGCGCCCGCGGCCTGGGTGGCCACCGGCTCGAGCAGTTCACGCAGGGCCTTGGTCGGATCATCGCCGCCCTGCGGGAAATCGAAGACCTGCCGCGCCTGCTGGATCAGGTCGTCGATGACGGTGCCCCGGCTGTCGCGGCGCTGACTGCCCGCCATCTGGGTTGCCTCGGAGACGAAGGCGAGCAGATCCTGTACCGGCTGGCGCAGTGGACCGTCCGGCACTTGCTCGGCCCAGGCGCCGATCTGCTTCAGGTCCAGTCCCGAGGACACGACCTGGCTGACGGTGCCGGCGATCTCCTCCACCGCGGCGGGCGCCCGACCGGTGCCGCCATTGCTGGCGACCCCCTCATTCTCGACTCCGGTCGGTTGCGCCGCCTGGCGGATCAGCGGGCCGTCGTTCCCTGCCGGGCCGCGTACCGCGCCCGCGAATTCGCTGACGGGGTTCGCCAAAGGGCTTCCGTCCGTGATGGATGCGACACCGCTGAGCGCCGACTCCAACTGGGACCGCGCGCCCGGATCGAGATTCGTCCCGACGGCGTTCCCGACCTGAGTGAGCAGCCCACCCTCGGCGGGCGGCGCGGTATCGGCATGGGCCGCGCCGCCGACCCCCAGCGACGCGGTCGCGACCGAAGCGAACGCGGCGGCCGCGTAGAGCCCGCGCCGGTTCCTGATCACCTTCTTCTGATTTCGCACCGAGGCCTTGGTGACTCGCGTTTTCAGACCGGGTATGTAGTCATGGTTCAACTGCACGTGTCGCCTTTCGAGGAAGTAACACTGATCAGTGATGAATTCGACTGGGTGGAACCGTGGTTGTCGGTTCCACCGTCGAGGCGGAGAAGAGATTCGAGCAGGCCAGCGAGAGTCGCTCGACCGAGGTGTTGAATGCCGTCACCGAGTTCTGCAGCTGCGCCGATTGATCGTCTTGCGCGCGGTTGCCCGTGAGCACCGCGCGGAGTCCGTCGAGGGTGTCGCGCAGTCCCGCACCGGAAGCCGAGGCGTTCTCGAATTCGGTGCGAATCAATGACGGTGTGCTCATGGCGGCGGCCGCCGTGCTCAGTCCCCCGCCGATCCGGTCCGCGGCTTGGCGGGCGCTGTCGAGTTGCTGCAGGACCGCGTCGAGATCGTTTCGCTGGGAAGCCGATTGCAGTCCGTTCAGACCGTCGGTGAGCCGGCGGATTTCCGGTTGCAGATTGCTGGTGGCGGTCGCGCCGCCCGAGCAGTTGGCGGAATCCCTTCCCGTGGTGGTTGCCGTCCGGGAGCCCGCGTCGCCCTCGGCGGCGCCACACGCGGTGAGCAGTGCGATCACCATCGCGAGCAGGACCGGGAGGCCGAGCCGGAATCGTGTTCCGGTGCTAGAGAACATGCCCGAGCACCACCAGTGCCGCGTTCTGGATGAGCGGCACGAAGGCCAGATTCGCCGCCACCGCCAACCCCACTCCGGTGGTCAGCATTTTGTGCCGATTCCACCAGCCGATCGGGCCGCGGCGCTCGGTCTTGTTGTGCGCGACGGCCTCCGGACGTTCGGCCACATCCTGCTGTTCGTAACCGAAGGTGACCGATCCGCCGCTGAGCTCGGACATATCGGTGAATGACGGCGATCCGCCAGTGGGGAACTGGCCGGCCTGGTTGGTGCTGTTCATCGGTCAGTCCGCGATGCCTTCCTGCCAGGGCCGCACGAGGTCGTCGTAGACGCTCTGCGTGAAATCGCCCCGGCCCACGAGATCGCTCAGCACCGCGGCGGTCACCGCCTGCGAGACGACCGTGACCGCGCCGAGCGCACCGAGGGACTGCAGGATGCCGCCGATATCCCCGGCGCCGGCGCCGGGCGACATGGCCTGGCCCGCAACCGCGGTCGCGATCTGGGTATTGCGGGCGCGGCCGAACCCCTTGGCCACCTGGGTGGCGATCTGTAGCGGCTGGCCGGTGGTCTGCTGGCCGAAGCCGGCCAGCAGACCGGCGAGGCCGCCGCCATTGGCGGCCACGTTCTGCAGGTTCTTCATCTGGGTTTCCGCGATGCGTCCCGCGGCGGCGTTCAACCGCTCGCGCTCCTCGGCGGTGAGTTGCGCTGCCCGTTCCACGATCGCGACGACGTGCTGCCACTGCGGGCCGTACAGGTACTCCAGGTGCAGGGTTGCCTGTTCATTCATCTGGGTCATCCTTAGTAGCCGTCGGATTGCTGGTGCACGGCCATAGTCGAGTGATGTACCGCAGGCGTCAATGACGATTACCCGGGTCGGAGTTGTAACCCCAGATGAACTTGCACGTACAGACTTTCCGGTCCGGGATTTTCTTACACAGAATTCTCGGGTTAGCACTTGACATCTGGACACGATTGCTTGATAGCTAACTGTTTGCTAACTTGGCGGCACTCGGAAGTCAGGGGAGAAACCAGCCATGCGCAAGACCCGGAAGATCCGTCTCCCCCAAGCGGATCAACTGCAACGCGTCGGCCCCACCGGCCGCCTGTTCGGGGCCGCGGTCCTGACAATGCTGACCGTGGCGATCGTCGCCGGGCTGTTCGTCCAGATCAAGAATCACGAGCGGGCCGCGACCCGGGCCGCCGCCGCGGTCGCGGGCCCCAACACGCTGACCGCCGACGGCATGGTCCGCGTCGGCAGCCCGGACGCCAAGGTCGTGGTCACCATCGTCGAGGACGCACAATGCCCGCTGTGCAAGACATTCCAGTCGGTCACCGGCCCTGCCCTCGACGCACTGGTCGGCCGCAATGCCATCGCGATCGACTACGACCTGGTCGCCATCCGCGATCGCGGCACCACCAACGGTTATTCGAGCCGCGCGGCCAATGCCTCGGCCTGCGTCGCGGAGGCGGACCTGAGCAAATGGTCGGCCTGGCAGCGCGAACTGCTGAATCAGGTTCCCGCCGAAGGCACACCGGGCCCGAGTGATCAGGACCTGATCGCCGGCGCCACCCGCGCCGGCCTCACCGCCACCCCCGCCTTCGCCGAATGTGTGACCTCCCACCGCTACAGCGCCTTCGTGGCCGAGCAGACCAGGAAAGCGGTCGCCGCCAAGCTCACTCACGTCCCGACCGTCCGAATCGGTTCCACCACAGTCACGAACCTGACCCCCGAAGGGCTCGACGCCGCCGTGCGCGCCGCCACGACCTGAGCGATCCGACGAGACGTCCGGGCAGCGCACCCTTTCGGCCAGTAATCCCCTACCCGGTCGGATCGCGGTCGAAATACGCTTCGAGCATGGCATTCAGCGAATCTGTAGCTATGCAATCGCTTCCGCTGCCGACGGCCGCAGAACCGCTCAATCTGTACCGGCTGGCGCAGTTTCTCGAGGTGGCCGAACAGCTGAGCTTCACCCAGGCGGCACGCCGCCTGCACATCACGCAGCAGGCATTGAGCACCTCGATTCGCCGCCTCGAAAGAGAGCTCGGCGTCCTGCTTTTCGAGCGCACCACCCGGCGGGTCTCGCTCACCCGCGCGGGGCGGACCCTGCGCGACGGCTCCCGCACCCTGCTGACGGTGTCGCGGGAGGTGACGGCGCAGACCAAACAGGCCGGCGCCCTGCACCCGGTGCGCTGATCGGTTGTGAGACACCGGTCCGGAGATCAGGACGCCATGCGGTCGGCCGCGGACTTCGCCGCGGCCGCTGCCGATTTCGCCGTGGCCGCTTCCACCGTCGCAGCGCCCCATGGCAATCGGGTCGCGCTGCGGGTGTGGCTGGGCGGTTCACCGTTCCATCGGATGTAGGCCCGCCGGAATTCACGGGCATCGCTGAAGCCGGTCTCCGCCGCGATCTGCGCGATCGTCATCCCGGTCTCCCGGACCAGATACAGCGCGCGCTGCTGGCGGACGCGATCGCGGATGTCACTGAACTTCTCCCCCGCGGCCTGCAGGTGCCGGCGCAGGGTGCGTTCGGTGACGAAGAGCTGTTCGGCCACCTCCGCCATGGTCATCGACCGGCGCAGGTTCTCCCCCAGGATCGATTCGACCGAGGACACGGTGTCGTGCCGGTCCTCGGAATCGCCGCGCAGCCGCTCACAGGCCTCGCGCGCGACCACCAGGCTCGCCTCGCTGTAGGTCGGCAGCTGTCGTTGCAGCAGTGCGGAATCGAAGAGCAGTTCGGTTTCCGCGCAGTCGTATTCGATGGGACATCGGAAGTAGCGGCGATACTCGGCGGCATACGGGGGTTCGGGGTAGCTCAGCCGGATCCGGATCGGATCGAAGTCATCGTTCAGCAGCGAGCGGCCGAAGGCCATCGAGGCGGCCATCGCTTCCTCGCAGAGAAAGCGGACCAGTTCCGGATCGGGCAGCCGTTCGAAGGCCCGCACGCCGGCGTGGTCGC
Source organism: Nocardia sp. NPDC020380 (assembly GCF_044386975.1). NCBI lineage: Bacteria > Bacillati > Actinomycetota > Actinomycetes > Mycobacteriales > Nocardiaceae > Nocardia > Nocardia sp. NPDC020380. Next base: position 285,012 of record NZ_JBIRVQ010000013.1, read on the forward strand.
CGTGATCGGTCAATTCGAAGTCCATCAGGCTGCCGGCCAGCCGGTGCAGCTGCATGCCGAGCGTAAGGGCGTCGCCGGCGGTACGGCAGGACCGCATGGCGAATCCGATGATGCCGAATCCCACGACCGCATTGCGGGAACCGACCGCGAGCCCGATGGGCCCCTCGGGCAGGCTGCGCAGGGCGCGACCGAGGATCGCCGTCTCCTGCCGGAACGACAACCGGGCCTCCGGTGCGTCCAGTTGTGCCGGCGAGACGCCGGTGCCCAGGAACCAGGGCTCGGGGTCCACGCCGCGCTCGGCGGCGACGTCGCACAGGCGGACCAGGATGGTCGGCGGGATGTTCGCTGCGCTGAACTCGGGATCGATGATGTCCATTCTCGGACGACTCCTCACATTCCTTCCGAACAGCGTCGATCCTTTCCTGAAGAGCGGTCGGCTACCAAGTTCGGATCGGCGAAATTGCGCGTTTATGCAGGCAGATCGTTTATGTCAATAATCCGGGGCGGCATTGGTTAACAAGAGGTTTACAGGAATCCGTTTGACATCCACGCGGGCGTCAGGATGAGTTCGCTAGAAGTTTGCTGACCGAGGCGAGCTGCTACGTTCGATGCGGCCGCGATGCCCGAGGCGGCGTGTTCGGAACCGGATCGTCGGAAGTTTTCAGGAGTCTGCAGGTGGTACCAGGTGCGCGTGAGCGCTTTGCCGAATGGCTGACCGCGCTCTTCGAGCTCGCCGGTGCGCCCGTCATCAAATCGGTTGTCCGCCGCGCGAACTCTCAGGGCGTGCCGGGCGCGCCCACGGTCACCGGGCAGCGGTTCAGCGATTGGCGGCGCGGCAATACGCTGCCCGCCAGCTTCGAGGCCGTGCTGCCGGTGCTCACCGTGCTGATCGAGGATGCCAAGGCCCGGCCGCAGTCCGCGGACGGCGATCGGCAACTGCTCGACCTCGAGCGCTGGCTGGCGCTGTGGCAGCAGGCGAAGAACGGTCCGAGTGCCGCGGCCCTGCGCGTCCGCGAGCCGGGACATCCGCCATATCGCGGGCTGTCCCCGTATCGCGCCGAGGATGCGGACCTGTTCTTCGGGCGCGACAGCACCCGCGCGGCCATCGACGCGGCGATCACCGCGGTGGAAGCCGACCGTGACCGGCCCCGGCTCGTGCTGGTCGTCGGTGTCTCGGGCGCGGGCAAGTCGTCCTTGCTGGCCGCCGGCCTACAGGCGCATGCCCAGGTGCGGACGCCGGTGCTGATCAGCCCGGGGACACGGCCGGACGCGGCCCTGCGCGCCGCGATCGAGCAGGCCGGCGACGCCGATGACCTGCTGTTGCTGATCGATCAGGGCGAGGAACTGTTCACCCTCGGCGAGAACGGCACTGCCCGGCGGGTTTTCCTCGACGAACTGCGGAAGATCACCGCGCCCGAAGCCGATCGGCGGATCACCGTCGTGATGGCGTTGCGTTCGGACTTCTTCAACGATGTCATCGAGGAACCGCTGCTGGCCGCCGCGATGAAGGACTCCTCGGTCATCGTGAGCGCGATGACCGAGCCCGAACTGCGCGAGGCCATCATCGGCCCGGCCCAGGCCTGCGGGCTCAAGGTCGAGCCCGCGCTGATCGATGTGGTGCTGCGCGATCTGGATACCGCCACCTCCGACGACGGCCGGGCGGCACTGCTGCCGCTGTTGTCGCATGTGCTGGATGCGACCTGGTCGCGGCGCCGGGGCCGCACCCTCACCCTGGAGGCATATCGGGCGGCGGGCGAGATGGCCGGTTCCGTCGCGGCCACGGCCGAACGGGCCTGGGGCGAGCTGACTTCCGAGCAGCGGCATTTCGCGCGCTCGATCCTGATGACGCTGACCGTGATCGGCCCGCGGTCGGTGACGCGAAATCGGGTGCCGCACAGCGCGCTCATCGGCGAATCCACCGATCCTCGCCTCGCCGAACAGGTCGTCAACCGCCTGGTCGATGCGCGGCTGGTGGTCGTGGACGGCGACGAGATCGAGCTGCTGCACGAGGCGGTGCCGCGGGTCTGGCCGCGGATGGCCGAATGGGTGAGCGAGGAAAAGGAATTCGGGCCGGCCCGGCATCGCATCGAGGAGGATGCGCGGAACTGGTCCGGCGAGGGCCGCCCGGCCACCCTGCTCTACGACGCGAAACGCCTGGAGACCGTCGATGTGGTGACCGGTACCGGCGGCTCGATCAACCGCATCGCCCAGGAGTTCGTGGCGGAATCGATTCGCCACCAGCGGGGTCAGTCGTCGCGGCGGCGGATCCTGTGGTCGGCGGCGGCGATGCTGGGCGTGGTCGCGTTGCTCGCTGCCGCGCTGGCGGTCGTGCAGTATCGCGCGATCCAGCACGAGCGGACCGATGCCGAGGTCGCGGCGCTGATCCACGAGTCGCAGCGGATCCAGAACTTCGATCCGGCCGAATCGGCGCGAATGGCGCTGGCGGCGTATCGAACCCGGCCCGACAATCTGGAGGCGCGGGCGCGGCTGTTGTCCACGCAGGCGTATCCGGGCATCAGTACCTCACTCGAGCGGCATGCGGGGCGGGTCAACGGGCTCGCGTACGACAAGGCTGGTCGGTTGCTGGCCAGTGCGGGTGATGATGGCGTGGTTCGGCTCTGGACGCTCGCCGGTGGGGATCGGCCGACCGCGCTCGGTGACGGCCTGCGCGGTAACAAGCGCGGGGTGACCGCGGTCGCGTTCGCGCCGGGTGGCGGTGTGCTGGCGGCCGCCGGTTATGACAAGACGCTGCGGTTCTGGGATGTCCGCGATCCGAAACAGCCCCGGGCGCTGGGTGTTCTGGAGCTCGGTGCGCCGGTGTTGACGATGACCTACGCACCGGACGGTCGCTCGATCGTGGTGGGTTGTGAGAGCGGGCAATTGACCCTGGTGGATGTCACCGATCCGGCGGCGTCGCGCATCCGCGCGCAGGTTCCCGCACACGCCGATGCGATCAATGCGCTGGCAACGAGTGTCGACGGGACCCTGCTGGCCAGCAGCAGTGACGATCACACCGTCCGGCTCTGGAGTCTCGGCGATGATCTGCGTCCGCTCGGTCAACCGGTGATCGCGACCGATGCCGTGAAATCCCTGGCACTGGGCCCGGATGATCGGCTCGCGGTGGGCACCGCGAACGGGTCGGTGCAGATGTGGTCGCTCGCCGATCGGGCCGCGCCACGGGAATTCGGGTTGCCGCGCACCCTGCACGGCGCCGCGGTCAATGCGCTGATGTTCGTCTCGAACGATCTGATGGCCTCCGCGGGTGACGATGGCAAGGTCTGTCTCTGGCAGCAGACGTCCTCCGGTTTCCAGCCGTTCGGGCGGCCGGTGGGCGGTAACCGCGGGGCGATCTCGAGCCTGCTGCCGGTCGATGACGGCCGCTTGGTCACCGCGGGTGAGGACGGCCGGGTCCGGGTGTGGACTCGTCCCCCGGCCAATGTCGCGGTGGTCTCGCCGGCGCCGTTCACGTCGGTGGAGCTCGACAGGAGCGGTTCCCGATTGGTGACCGGTGGCGCGGACGGCCTCTTCCAAGTGTGGGCGGTCGGCCCCGACGACGTGTCGATGACCGCCGAAGCCCGCACCGAGGTGCAGCCGTATCACGGTGTGCGGGTGCAGATTCGGCCCGACGGTAAGGCGCTGACCACCACCGATTCCGAGGGCGGCGGTGTGCAGTTGTGGAACTTGGCCGATCCGGCCCGGCCGGTTCCGTTCGGTGCTCCGCTGCCGACGCGCACCCGAAATTTCACCTCCGCCGCGTTCACTCCGGACGGCCGGGTGCTCGTCACCGGTGACGACGATTTCTCGATCCGGCTCTGGGATGTCGGTGATCCGGCGGCCGCGCGCCCGCTGGGAACCGCGTCCGCGGAGACCACCCGATCGTTCCGATCCTTGGCGGTATCGCCCGATGGCAAGCTGGCCGCGACCGGTTCCGGTGACGCCACCATCTATCTCTGGAATATCAGTGACCGCAGCAAACCGGTGCTGCAGGCGCGGCTCACCGGGCATCGGGGTGCGGTCTCGTCCCTCGTTTTCGCCGCCGACGGCCGGCACCTGTTCAGCGCGGCCAACGACGAGACCATTCGCACCTGGGATCTCGGCACGGCGACCGCGGCGGGACCGCCGAGAGAGACTGTCGTGCATACCCCTTCGGTCACGGATATGGCCCTCGATCGGTCCGGTCGCCGGCTGGTGTCGGCGGGCGTGGATCAGTCGATCCGGCTCTGGGACGTGGGCAATTCGGTGCAGCCCGAGCCGCTGGGCCCGTCGATCTCCATCGATCTGGGTGCGCGCTGGTTCGTGCAGTTCGACGGCACGGACGAGAACCGGGTACTGGGCATTTCGGACTTGGCATCCGAACGCTGGACCACCGATCCGGCGGCGGTGGCCGCACAGCTCTGCCGGTCCACACAGGACGAACCGGACAGCGGAAACCCGGCCGACGCAACCGAGTTCGGTGCACTCACCGGCCTGTGCCCCGATTGATCACAACAATCCATAGGGATTGCTGAATCATTGCTGACGATGTACCTTCGTCGCAATCCACTAGTTCTGACACATAACTACCGAAAGCGAAGTTATGAACAGGCAAGCGACCGAAGTGCAATCATGCCCCGCATCGAAGGAACTTCGACCGGAGCCATCGAAGGAACTCCGGCCCGAGTTGTGGCACCGTCAAGCAGTCTGCGCCCAAACCGATCCCGAGGCTTTCTTCCCCAGCAAAGGCGAATCCTCCACCGTCGCCAAACGAATCTGCCTCTCCTGCAAGGTCCGCACGGAGTGCCTCGAATTCGCCCTGAACAACGACCAGCGCTTCGGCGTCTGGGGCGGCATGACCGCCCGCGAACGCCGCCGCTTCGGCGACCGGGCCAGACCGCAGATCGAAAAGACCGCCCCATGACCGGATCCCTGGCAGGCAAATCGGCGATCATCGCCGCGGGCGCCAAGAACCTGGGCGGCCTGATCAGCACCTCACTCGCAGCTGAGGGCGCAAATGTGCTGGTGCACTACAACAGTACGAGCACCGAGGACGAGGCCAACCGCACCGTCATGGCCGCCCGCGGGCACGGCGTGCAAGCCCTGAAATTCCAAGCCGACCTGACCGTCCCCTCGAACGTGGAGCTCCTGTTCGAAACCGCCCTGGACGTATTCGGATCCATCGACATAGCCGTCAATACCGTCGGCAAGGTCCTGCGCAAACCGATCGTGGAAACCACCGAAGCCGAATACGATTCGATGTTCGACATCAATGCCAAGGCCGCCTATTTCTTCCTCAAGGAAGCCGGTAAACGCCTCGAAGACGGCGGCAGAATAGTAACGATCGTCACGTCGCTGCTGGCCGCCTTCACCGACGGCTACTCCACCTACGCAGGCTCCAAAAGCCCCGTGGAACACTTCACCCGCGCGGCGGCGAAAGAGTTTGCTGCCCGCGGAATCTCGGTCAACAATGTGGCCCCCGGCCCCATGGACACCCCGTTCTTCTATCCGCAGGAAACCCCGGACCGCGCCCAGTTCCACGCCTCCCAGGCCATGGGCAACCGCCTCACCCGCATCCAGGACATCGCACCCCTGGTCCAATTCCTGGTCACCGACGGCGGCTGGATCACCGGCCAGACCCTGTTCGCCAACGGCGGCTACACCACTCGCTGAACCAGCGGCAGGTACACGTCGTCGACGATCTCGAGGATGATCGCGTCGTCGATCGGGGCGCCGAAGAGCAGGAACTGGTTTCGGAGCAGGTCGGTGGCGACGGTGGCGCGGCGGGAGGTCAGGATCGCGGGCTCGACGTCGCCGCGGGTCACGGCGCGCTCGAGGATGGTGTCGATCGCGGCGGGGCCGATGTGCACGCGTTCGCGCACGAGGCGGGCGAATTCGGGGTCGCGGGCCGTTTCGGCGATCAGGCCGCGGATGATGCCGCCCAGTGGGGTGGCCATTTTCGCGGAGAGCTGGCGCAGCAGCGCGATGACATCGGTGCGCAGGGAGCCGGTGTCGGGGATGTCGACATCGGAGACGCCGTTCAATTTGCATGCGTCCATGACCAATTCGGCGCGGCCGGGCCAGCGCCGGTAGAGCACGGCCTTGCTGGTGCGCGCTCGGATGGCGACGCGTTCCATGGTGAGTGCGGAGTAACCCCCGTCGGCAAGTTCTTCCAGCGTCGCCGTCAGGATCGCTTGCTCGAGTTGCTCGCCGCGCCGGCGCGGGCCTTTGCGGTGGTCAACTGTCGCGTCGACGGATTGCTCGACGTTCAGTGGCAGCGTGACTCCTGGAAGCGCTTCGAGAGAACGTTGCGTTCTCTGGGTAAGGAGTTTTAGTCTGGGAATAGAGTACCGATAGTATCTTATGATCTTGAGGGAACCAATGACCGAGACTGTTTCGACGCTGCATTCCGAACTCTCCCCCACTTTCCCCAGCGACCGGACCTGCCCATATCAGCTCCCCGAGCAGTACTCCCGGCTCCGCGCGGCGCACGGCGCGCTGCAGAAAGTAACGCTCTACGACGGCCGCACGGCCTGGGTGGTCACCAAGCACGAAACCGCCCGCGCCCTGCTCGCCGATCCGCGCATGTCCTCCGACCGCGCCCATCCCGACTTCCCCGCCACCTCACCGAGATTCGTGAGTTTCCGGGACCGGCGACCGGCCTTCATCGGCCTCGACCCGCCCGAACACGGCCCCAAACGGCGAATGATGATCAGCGAGTTCACCGTTCGCCGCGTCAAGAGCCTGCGGCCGGAGATCGAGCGGATCGTGGACGGCTTCATCGACGATATGCTCGCCGCCGGCCCGCCCGCGGATCTGGTGCGCCAGTTCGCATTACCCATTCCGTCCATGGTGATCTGCCGGCTGCTCGGCGTGCCGTACGAGGATCACGAGCTCTTCCAGGACGCGAGCCGGCGACTACTACAGTCGACGACCGCCGAAGACGCGATCGCCGCCCGCGAACACCTCGACCACTATCTCGACGGACTGATCACCCGATTGCAGGCCGAGCCCCGCCCGGGCCTGCTGACCAGCCTGATCGACGACCAGCTGGCCAATGGCGAAATCGACCGCGAGGAACTGGTTTCCTCCGCCATCCTGCTACTCGTCGCCGGCCACGAGACGACCGCCTCCATGACCTCGCTGTCGGTCATCACGCTGCTCGAACATCCCGATCAGCACGCCGCCCTGCGCGCCGACCCGGCACTCATCCCCGGCGCCGTGGAGGAACTGCTGCGCTATCTCTCCATCGCCGACATCGCCGGGGGCCGATTCGCCAAGGCCGACATCGAAATCGAAGGCCAGCTGATCAAAGCGGGCGAGGGCGTGATCATTTCCAACTCCATCTCCAACCGCGACGCCACGGTGTTCGACGAGCCCGACACCTTCGACGTCCACCGCTCGGCACGCCACCACATAGCCTTCGGCTACGGCGTCCACCAATGCCTGGGCCAGAACCTGGCCCGCCTGGAGCTGGAAATCATCCTCACGTCCCTCCTGGCCCGCGTCCCGACGCTGCGCCTGGCCGTCCCGGTAGCGAAACTGAAACTCCGCCCCGGACATACGATTCAGGGCGTCAACGAGCTACCGGTCACCTGGTAACCACCCGAAAGGACCCGTCATGCGGGTAACCGCCGACCGCAATATCTGCATAGGCGCCGGCCTCTGCGCCCTGACCGCGCCCGCCGTCTTCGATCAGGACGACGACGGCCTGGTCGAACTCCTCAACCCGGTCCCCGGTGAGGACGACCGGCCTGCCGTCCGGGAGGCAGCCAATATCTGTCCGTCCGGAGCCGTCACTTTCACCGACTAATGTCGAACACGAGGCCGAAGCCTTCCGGCTATCCGGGAGGCTTCGGCCTCTCACGTCTATCGTGGTACCGAGCGTTGAGACCCGGACAGAAGGGTGGAGGCCGCTGTGTCCTATGTAGACGAGAAACAAGTAGCGCATCAGGCTCTGGTGGATCACATTCTGACCGGGCAGGGGAAGGCGTCGGCCGAGTTGCGCGCCAACGCCTTCGGCAATACCAATGTCCCGCTGCCGCTTCGGACGCTGGTCGAGAAGGTGGTTGCGGAGCCGGCGGAAGTCACCGACGCGGACTTCGCCGCGGCCAAACGGGCGGCCTTCACCGAGGACGAGATCTTCGAGGTCGTGGTGGCCGCCGCGGTGGGGCGATCCGACCGGATGTACGCGGCGGGGTTGGCGGCCCTGGCCGAGGCGGCCGGGGAGGCCGGATAATGCGACTCGAGATTCTCAACAGCGGGTACGGTGCCGCGACCAAAGCCCTCTTCACGGTGATCCGCGTGGTCTCCAGGCAACCGCTGCCCGACGCCGCCAAACTCGTCTTCTATCGCCCCGACTTCTACGGCGCACGCGCGAAGAAGTTCACGCACGAGGCGATGCGCGGCCCCTCGGCCTGGTCGGTGGCCGATCGAGAGTTGATGGCGGCCTACGTATCCAAGGTCAACGACTCCCCGTTCTGCATCGGCGCGCATACCGCGACCGCGGGACAGGCCTACCAGGACAGCGCGAAGGTCGCCGCCGTGCTGGCGGATCTGGATTCGGCTCCGATCGAGGACGGCCTGCGCGCAACCCTGCGGATGCTCGGCAAACTCACCCGGGAGGGCACGGTCACCGCCGGCGACATGCGAGAAGTGTTGTCCGCGGGCATAACTCGCCGACAGATCGAGGACGCGCTGGCCGTCTGCACCGCGTTCGACACCACCAACCGCCTCGCCGACGCCTTCGGTTTCGAACTGCTCACCCCCGAGGGCTACGCGTCCGGGGCGAAGATCCTGCTCAAGCGCGGTTATCGCTGACTGTCGGAATGGCGAGATCTCGTTCGTATAGCTGATGAAGAAGTAGACAGCCGCACGAATGGAGATGGTCATGGCCGAGCCGAAGGTATTGCTGGACGGGCTGGGGATTCCCGAGTCGCCGCGCTGGCACGAGGATCGCTTGTGGTTCTGCAATTGGATCGCGCGCGAGGTCGTCGCCGTCGATATGGACGGCAAGGCCGAAGTGATGGCCGTCCGCGAGCCCGACAGCCATCCGATGGGTTACTCCATCGACTGGCTGCCCGACGGCCGGCTGCTGGTGACCGGTGACAAACTGCGGCGCCAGGAGGCGGACGGGGAGCTGGTCGTGCATGCCGACCAGCATGCCAACGAGATCGTGGTGGACGCGCACGGCAATATCTATCTCAACGGCGCGGACTTCGATTTCGCCGCCGGTGCGCCGCCCGAGCCCGGCTACATCAAGCTCCTCACCCCCGATGGCCGGTTGCGAGAGGTAGCCGGCGATATCGCGTTTCCCAATGGCATGGTCATCACGCCCGACAACGCGACGCTGATCATCTCCGAATCCTTCGCGGGCAGTCTCACCGCCTTCGATATCGACACCGACGGCGGCCTGTCCAACCGGCGGGTGTTCGCCGAGGGGCTAGGCCCGGACGGCATCTGCCTCGATGCCGAAGGCGCGGTGTGGGTTTCGACCGGCGGGAATTCGGTGGTGCGGGTGGCGGCGGGCGGTGAGATCCTGCAGCGGGTCGAATTGGCCGAGAACCGTGCGCCTTTCGCGCTGATGCTGGGTGGTCCGGATCGCTCGACGCTGTTCATCCTGACCGCCGAATGGCGTCAATCCGACAGCGTCACCGACAATCTGACCCGGATCAATACCGGCCCGCGGACCGGCGAGATCCTCGCACTGCCCGTCACTGTCCCTGGGGCTGGGCGGCCGTAATCCGGCGCCAGGAGATCAGCGCGAGCGCGAACAGCATGGGCAGGCCGAGCACGAAGTGCGCAATCCCCAGCGCGACAACCTGATTCGCGAGATACAGCGGGATGCCGACCACCAGGTGCAAGGACCACAGCCCGAGCCAGTATCCGGTCAAGGTCCGGTGCACGGCGACGTCGCCGGGAAGATCCATCCGCCGCGCGACGAACGCCGTGGCCGGACGGCCGCGCAGCAGCGAGCCCGCGAACACCAGGACGAGCGCGGTATTGAGCGCCAGCCAGGACAGGAAGAAGTTGCGCCCCTCCCCGGTCCCGAGGACGAGTCCGGCCTGCAGCAGTACGCCACAGAACGACAGGGTGATCAGCCGCAACGGCTGCCCGGATGCCGCCCGCACCACGACCAGCACCGATGCGAGGAGCAGCGCGACGACCACCCCGCCCATCGCGCCGAGGGTCAGGTATCCGAGCAGGAACCCGGCATTGGGGACCACGGCGTCGACCACATGCCGTCGCCCGAAGACCGCGCGCACCGGATCGGCGGGGGCGGCGGTCTGGGGCAAAAGATTTGCTTCGGGAGCGGGGGTCATGTCTTCACGCTAATGACGGCCACGGCCCGATTCATCGCACCGCCGGGGGATTCCGTATCCCTCGCGCAGGGGATTCCCGCTGGCCGGAGCGACCCAACAGCTACGCTTCAGTTATTGATCCTGTACCTGCGGAGAGGGGCGTTCGATGCGGCACACAGCGATTACGAAACTCATGGGCACGCTGGGTCTCGGGGGCCGGCGCGGGGTGACCTTGGCCGTATGTTCCGCGGCGGCGCTGCTGCTGCCCGCGGCTCCGCCCGCCAATGCGGAGATCGTCGGCATCATCGTCTACAACACGGGCAGCCAAGGCCCGGTCATGGGCTGCCCGCAAACCATCCAAGCGGGCATCACCGACCCCGCCGGCAGTCGATACGAGATCACCGACAATGGCGCTCAACTGCAGCCGGTCACGATCGATCAGAACGGCGACCCGCAGGTCCTGTGGACACCGGGCAATCTGGGCTGGCATGCCATCGAGGTGCGGCAGTGGGCGCCGGACGGGCGATTCTCGTCGGGGCGGCTCGATATCGAGGTGCATCGGATCGGAATCAATTCCGGCAGTGTGTGTTTCGCCGACGGTTTCCCGCTGTGGATCAATCCGCTGACCGGTTCTTTGTTCACCTGACGCCCGGCCCCTCGGCCTAGGCTCGGTTAGGGACCTGCCCCACACCGGAAGGGAACGACCTCGTGACGGAATCGATGAAAGCCATCCAGTACCCATCGGTCGGCGCAGCACCCGAGGTGGTGCGGATACCCAAACCCGTGCCCGGTCCCGGCCAGGTATTGCTGCGGGTCACGGCGGCGGGCGTCTGCCATTCCGACTTCCTGATCATGGGAGTGCCGGCCGAGCAGTTGAGCTTTCCGCTACCGCTGACGCTCGGCCACGAAGGGGTGGGGATCGTGGCCGAACTCGGCGACGGAGTCACCACCGTGGCGGTGGGTGACGCCGTCGCCGTCTACGGTCCGTGGGGCTGTGGCCGCTGCACCGAATGTGCTGCGGGCAAAGAGAATTACTGTCTGCGGGCCCGCGATCTCGGCATCCACCCGCCGGGTCTGGGCGCGCCAGGCGCGATCGCCGAGTACATGCTGGTGGATGACCCGCGTCATCTGGTGCCGCTCGGCGATCTGGATCCGGTGCAGGCGGTCCCGCTGACCGATGCGGGCCTGACTCCGTATCACGCCATCAAACGTTCGCTGCCGAAACTGGTTCCGGGTTCGACCGCGGTCGTCATCGGCACCGGCGGGCTCGGCCACGTCGCCATCCAGATCCTGCGGGCACTGACCCCGGCCCGGGTGATCGCCTTGGATGTCAGCGACGAGAAGCTCGAGCTCGCCCGTGAGGTCGGCGCCCACGAGACGGTCCGCTCCGATGCCGCGGCGGCCCAGCAGGTTCGGGACCTGACCGGCGGCGTCGGGGCCGAGGCGATCTTCGATTTCGTCGGCGCTCCCCCGACGGTGACGACCGCCGGCGCGTGTGCCCGCGTCGAATCGGATGTCACCATCGTCGGGATCGGCGGTGGCGCCCTGCCGGTCGGTTTCGGCGCCCTGCCGTATGAGGTGTCGGTGACCGCCCCGTACTGGGGTAGCCGGACCGAGCTGATCGAAGTGCTGGATCTGGCTCGGGCCGGGGTGATTTCGGTGCATACCGAGACCTACCCCCTCGAGGATGCCCCGATCGCCTATCAGCATCTGCACGACGGCAAGGTCCGTGGCCGGGCCGTCATCCTGCCGAATCCCTGATCTCGGTTCACGGGCCATTTCAGTTCGCCGGGCGCGGGTTCCGGTAGATGAAGGCGACGACGAAGGTCAGCGCGGCAATGCCCGCGGCGGCCGCGAACGCGGCCGTCATCCCGCTGACCAGGGCGTGCTGCACCGAACCGCCCGCACCGCGCGAGGTGGTGCCGAAGATCGTGACCAGGATGGCGAGGCCGAGCGAGGCGCCGGTCTGCTGCAGGGTCTGCAGCGCACCGCCCGCCGCACCGGCTTCGTGCGGCTCGACATTGGACATGATGATGACGTTCAGCGGTGAAACCGCCAGGCCGATACCGAATCCCATGAGAATCATCGCGATGAACAGCAGCGGGAAGTAGCCGCTGCGATCGGTCAGCTGGGTGAGCAGGATCAGTCCGGCGACCATGGACGCCGTACCGGTCATGGTCAGCGGCTTGGGGCCGAAGCGCGGTAGCAGGCGCGGAATCGTGCGGATCATGGTGAACATCAGCAGTGCCGTGGGCAGGAAGGCGAAACCTGTTGCCAGCGCACTCAATCCGAGCACATCCTGCAGGAACTGGGTGAGGAAGAAGAACATCGACATGCCGGCCATCGGGGCCAGGAACATGCTGGCGTAGGCGGTGGCGCGATTGCGATCGCGGAACAGGTGCAAGGGCAACAGCGGTTGGGCCGAACGCGATTCGATGGCCAGGAAGGCGAGGATCAGCGCGGCGCCGGCCGCCAGCGAGATATCGGTGGTCGCATTGCCCCAGCCGTGGGAGGCGGCGCTGATGAAGCCGTAGACCAGGGCGGCCACGCCACTGGTCGCGGTGATGGCGCCGGGCAGGTCGAGATGCGCGGACTGTCGTTCGGCGCGGGGCAGGTAGCGCAGTGCCAGCACCACGACCAAGAGCCCGAAGGGCACGTTGATGAACAACACCGAGCGCCAGCTCAGCCATTCGGTGAGCAGGCCACCGACGATGAGGCCGATGGCGAAGCCCGCGCTGGACATGCCGGAGAACAGTGCGAGCACCCGGATGCGGGCCTTGGGTTCACGGAAGATGGTGGTCAGCAGCGCGAGAGTGCTGGGTCCGGCCATGGCTCCGCCGATGCCCTGCACGACGCGGGCCGCGAGCAGCCATGCGGCGGAGGGCGCGAGCCCGCCCGCGAGTGAGGCCAGGGTGAAAAGGGTTGCGCCGGCGATGAAGAGCGTGCGGCGCCCGAACAGGTCACCGGCGCGCCCGCCGAGCAGTAGCAGCCCGCCGAAGACCAGGGTGTAGGCGTTCATGACCCAGGACAGGCCGGTCGCGCTGAAGTGCAGATCGGCCTGGATGCGCGGCAGCGCCACATTCATGACCGTGATGTCGAGGACGATCATCAATTGGCAGGTCAGCAGCGTGACCAGCACCAGGTTCGATCGAAGTCGGCTCTCGGAGGGTGGGGAGACGCGGGTGCCGGTGACGGCAGCGTCCGAGGAAAGGCTGGTCGACAAGGAAAGCTCCAACGAATGGAAATCAAACGGAGGGATCCTCCGTTTCCGATAGAGCTATCATATGGAGGGTTCCTCCACTTACGCAAGTCTATCCGGAGGGTCCATCCGTTTTCTACTGGAGGGTTCGTGGAAGCACCGTCCAAACCGATGCGCGCCGACGCACGCCGGAACTACGAGCGGATCGTGTCGATCGCCCAGCAGGCCTTCGCCGAACTGGGACCGGACGCGCCGCTGGAGGAGATCGCGCGCCGATCCGGCGTCGGCATCGGCACGCTGTATCGGCACTTCTCGAATCGAGACGTGCTCATCGAGTCGGTCTACCGTTCCAATATCGAGCAGTTGAGCGCCCGCGCCCACGAACTGCTCGAAACCCAGCCGCCCGCCACGGCTTTGGAGCAGTGGCTACGCGAACAGGTGCAGTGGGTGATGGCCAACCGCATCCTGGCCACCACCCTCAAGGCCGGCATGGATCACGGCTCCCCCACCTTCACCCTGTGCCGGACGGCCCTCAACGAGGCCGCCGAGGCCCTACTGCAAGCCGGCCGGGACGCGGGCGCGATCCGCTCCGACATCGAATCCCGCGACCTGCTCAGGATCGGCCACGGCATCGGCGTAGCCTGCGAAACATCCCCCGACGCAGCCGACCGCCTCCTCGCCGTAACCCTAGACGGCCTACGCGTCACCGCCGACGGGCAATGACGAACCCATTCCGCGCAGCGGCAGTGAACCGATCGATCGGCGTATCCCCCGGCGGCGGTAGCTCGCGCCCATAAGCGATCGACCGCTCGAACGCGTCGAAAGCCTCGGAGTCCCACCCGAACCGATCCAGCCACACCGCCGAGGCCTCGCCGATCCCACACCCCGACCACATCGACTCCACGTCCTCACCCGCGGCCACACTCATCGCCCGCCCCATCAACGCCACAGCATCAACGTGCAGATATTCGACCGAGATCCGGCTCCCCGAAACAGCCAGCCCACTGATCGCCCCCAACAACCGATCGTTCTGCTCCGGCGTCAAATAACTGACCAGCCCCTCCACCAGCCAAGCCGACGGCTCCCCCGCATCGAACCCGGCCGCAACCAGCGCCGACCCCCACTCCTCCCGCAAATCCACCGCCACCGCGACCCGCCGCCCCTCCGGCTTCGCCCCGCACCCATCGAGCACCCGCTGCTTGAATCCGAGCACCTCAGCCGAATCCAGCTCGTACACAGTCACATCGGCCGCCCACCCCAGCCGAAACGCCCGAGTATCCAGCCCCGCAGCCACAATCACCACCTGCCGAATCCCCCGCGTAGCCTCCCGCAGATACTCATCGAAAAACCGAGTCCGAATCGGCGCATAGTTGGCGAAATTCGCCCAAATATCCGCGAACCCCTCACCACCCCCGGCATTCTCACTCCCGAACGGATCACCCCCACTCGCTTGTAGAAAGTCAGCCGCGTAGGGATCGTCGAAGAGCCGATCCGCTCGCCGAGTCTCCGCCGCCCGCATAGCGGCGACCATGAGCGCAGTACGTCCGACGCCGGTAGGCACAGCGTCGCTGGATGAGCCGGAGCCATTGATCGTCACCCGACCACCGTAGGCCACCCCACCGACAACCCCGACCCCTCGATCACAACAGTGAACAGTCAGCTATCTTGACCCATAAAGCGTCACTCCGTGTTCGTCCCAACCAACACGAGGAGGCATCATGCGGTCCTCACGCCCAGCTGCACTGTTAGCAGCCCTGTGCATCCCCTTATCAATCCTCACCACCGGCCTAGCCACCGCCGACCCGGACAGCCCCGACCCCAACACAGGCGTCTGCCCCTACCCCACCGCCGACAACCCATACTGCACCGACATGCACGACAACGACGACGGCGACAACACCCGCAACCGGGGCGACTATCCGGGCTCGGACCACCAACAGTGACGCGGTGCGCCATCCCCAACCCGGCTAACTGAAGTCCTCGATTGAACCTGTCGACGCGGTTCGTCGGGTCTCGACTGCTTTGCGGATCAGCGCTCGCGCCGCCTCGCCCTTGGCTGATTGTGCTGCGAGGAGATCGAAAGCGCGGCCATATGCGGCCACCTCGCGTGGCTGAGTGGTACTCAGAGCGGCAGTGATGCCCTCTACAACGGCGAGTTTGTTGTCATAGATGACGAAATTGGTTGGGGATACGAGGTATTGGGCCGTCGATGGGATGATTCCCAATAATACCCGGGGAAGCGACATTGCCGTCAGCAAGCGGTCCAACTGCCCGAACATCACCCCGTCGCCTCCGACGGTCGTATAGAGCGCCTGCTCTCCGATGATGTAGTGCACACGCCGAGCCCCTCGGTACAGGTATTGCTGCTGGCGGTCCATACGCGCGGCCACGGCCTCCTCGGCATCGTTCGGCGTCTGGTTGAACTCGGCGACGCGATGGAACACGGCCTCGGCGTATTCCGGAGTATGGAGCAATCCTGGGATCAGAGCCGGATCGTATCCGCGGATAAGCCTTGTCTCCGATTCGATTTCGTTGACATGCTGCTGTGCGCGGCGCATGCCGATACTGAGTGATCGTCGCCATTCGAGGTGAGCGGCATCGATATTGCGGAGGCCGGCAACGAGTTCGGGTACGTGGTCTTCGGCGGCGGTGTGTTCACACCACGTCCGTATGTCGTCCTCGGACGGCGTCTGCTTGCCGTACTCGATCTTCGAAACCTTCGAGGGGTGCCAATCGGCCAACTCGGCCAGCTGGCGGCCGGTCAGGTCTGCATCCCTGCGAAGGTCTCGGAGTTGCTGTCCGAGCGCTTCGCGCGCCTTCTGGACGTTGGTCACGCGGTAGCGGCCGTCCGGCGGTAATCGGCATACGGAATCGCGCGCTGCCAGGCAGCGTCACGCACCTGCGCGCACCGTCGTACCAGGACCGGATCGGTGGTCACCGCCGCTCCGGCGGCTGACCCGTCTACTCGAAACAGCGTGAAAGCGACTGTGTCGTCATCGAACAACCAATAGTCATCGGTGCTCAGCTCGTCGACCGCGACACGACGCCGCGGCAGATACCGGATATCCTCCCCCGCTTCGATATTCAACGGCGACACGGCCAGACTCCAGCACACGTAGTCGAGATGCGGCTCCGTCACGACCCGAACCCGGCTGAAACTCACACCACGCAACGTTGATTCACGGACCAGATCGAGCCACCCCTGAAGCCAGCCGAAGTCATCGGGTTCACCGGTCAAGAACTTCCGGAACGGTTCTGACTCCTCCGGCGTCTCGTAGCTGTCCTGGACCTCGAGATGAAAGGCCGAACGTCGGCACGATCGGAACATCTCTGTGAAGTCGTCGTCAATTACGTGGAGCATCGCGGCGAATCTCTTTTCCGACAGGTACTTCGATGCTGCGTTCGTAGGGCGGAATGTCCATCTGCGCCAGCGCTTCCGGATCAGCAACAGTGTCACCCGTGAGAGTGAATGTACCGTGCCCGGTGTCGTGTAGCAGCGTCCCGAGGCAGGTGCCGGGTTCGAGATAGGCGAGCAGTGGATGGGGGATTTCGATCAGGTCCGGGTCCTCCGGGACGCGCCACCCCTGACAGACGTAGGTACCTCGGTCCGAGGCATACAGAGTCGGGGAATGGTCGCCCTGGGTGTTCTTGCCGAGAAAGCGCAAACGCATGGCTTTGCCTCCGAAGGAGAGTGTCCAGGCATCCATTATTGCTCGAAATCACTCGCACATCAGGCAGATCGTCGAGCAATCCCGAGCAATTTCCTGGTCTTGCAACCGCTCTCGTCTCTAGCGTCTCAGGCAGGAGTTCGGAGCCGGTCGAGCCACCCCGAGCTGCTTCACCAACGACGACAGGGGCGGACATGACTGACACTCCACAGCAGCCGCCGGCAAAGGCGGTCATCTTCATCTACAGGGCGCTCGCGGCAACGAAGGCTCGGCTGGACTGGGCAGAGTTCTACGCGAGGCAATATGCGATCGGCCACAACCTTCGGGTCGGTCGGGTCCTGGTGGCAGACAACATCAACGTCGGAGTAAACGAGCTGCTCAGCATGGTCCGCCAGCTCGACGCCGCCATCGTCATCACACCCAACCTCGATCACGTGGGCGGTTCACCGGTGGCCGTGACCAAGTTCGCGGAGCTCCACACCGTCAAGCCAGTGAGCCGGTTTCGCTGGACGACAGGAGAAGCCGCGGCACGTGAGGCCAGACTGAGGCTCGCCCTTCAGCCCTTCCGATACTCGGGCACCCCGGACGACGGTGACGTTTGACCGCTTGATCCAGGCCCACCTCGGCCGCAACTCGCATCTATCGCGAAGACAACCGGCGGCGGGATAATTGCGCCTGGAGTCGGTAAGGACAGAAATGAAGATCGTATCGAGTGGGCTCGGAATCGGTTTTGCCGTTTTGCTTTTCGCGGCACCTGCGAGCGCCGATGCGGGGGTGGGGGCCTTCGCCGGGACATGGGACGGGATGCGGGAGGATGTCGTCATCGGCACCGGCGGGAGCGGACAGTTCGACTACACGGACTTTCACAACTGCTCCGGCTGTTCGATGGCAGACGCACCGAGGAGCACGGTGAACTTCACTCTGACGTCAGTGTCGGGGAATGTAGCCAGTGGGACCGTCACTGCCAGTTCGGATACCGCGGCCTACTCGGTCGGGGAGCCGGTGACGGTGACGTTGCAGTCGGAATCTTGGGGGCAGGCCATCCAGTGGTCCATCAATGGCGAGCAGGACGGGCTGTTCTGTACGGCCGCTCAGGCCGCGGAGTGTGGTGGCTGACCGATCGAGGCAGAGCCTAGGACGTGAGCAAGGCTACTTTGACCGGGTAGATAGTTAGGTGCCATATTAGATTCATGGCATCGGGTTCGGAGGCGCTGGACGCTCCTACGCTGGGGCAGGCGCGGACGCAGTTGCGGCGGTATGGGCTGGAGTCCGAGGTGGATCCGCAGGCGGTGCTGGTTGCGGTGCGGCTGTTGGCTGCGGGGGCGCGGCTCGGGCAGGCTACCGAGGCGCATTTTGCTCGGTTCGGGTTGTCTACGGGGCGTTATCGGTTGTTGGCCGATCTGGAGGATGCCGGTGGGGAGAAGTCGCCTTCGCAGCTGGCGGCTGGGTTGGGGGTTACGCGGGCAACGGTTTCCGGGTTGATCGATGGGTTGGAGCAGCAGGGGCTGGTGGTGCGGCGGGGGTCTGCCGAGGATGGGCGCGCTGTGGTGGTGGTGCTTACCGCGCGGGGGGCGCAGCAGTTGCGCGAGATGGCGCCTGAGCTTTTCGGTCGGCTGCAATCGATGGTCGGGGGGCTTACGCGGGATGAGCGAGCTACCTTCCTGGATCTGCTTGGGCGGATCACGCAGGGTATGGGTGCCCTCACCGCCGACTGATCGCATGCGCATCGGTCGGCGCTCTCTTTTGACCATGTTGTTAGGGACCTAATCAGATGAGTGAAGGTATCGGGTCGGCACGATTCGTCGTGTGGCGGGAAGTGCTGTTCGCCTACCTGGCACCGGCGGTGTGTGCCGGGGCGGGCGGGTTGATCACCGGGCAGGTGGGTTTGCTGCGTGCTGCGGTGACTTCTATTGCGGGGACTTCCGCGTTCGTGGCCTTTCTGCTCGGAATCTGGTTGAAGTACCAGGGATTTCGCTATGAATGGCTGTGGGAGGAGCTGGCGGTGTTGCTCACCGTGGGGTTCGGGGTCGGGGCGGGCGTCGCTGCTGGGGTGGAGGCTCAATTCCTCACTGCCACCACGTCGTTGCCCGATCGCATTCGGATCGACTTTCCTGTTGCCGCCGCGCTGGCCGCCACGATCATCACGTGGCGCTGGTGCTCGGCCCGACGAGAGGCAGCCAGATGATTGCCGTCATGGGCGCCACGGGCGCGACCGGTCATGCACTGTTGATCCGCCTGATCGAGCAAGGTATCCCCTGTCGGGGGCTGAGCCGCGACCCGGATAGGTTGCGCGCCATGACAGCCGGCGCCGAGGTCGCGTATGCCGATGCGGCGGATACAGCCTCGCTCCGGGTCGCGTTCGAGGGCGCGACGCAGTTGTTCCTCACCATGGTCAACAGTCCGGCGCAGGTCGAACACGAGACTCGCGCAATCGAAATCGCGCGGGAATGCGGGATTCGGCACGTGGTCAAGCTGTCGGCCCCGGCTGCCGCGCCGGACTCGCCGGTGGGCGTCTCGCGCTGGCATCATGCGATCGAGCAGACACTGCGAGCCTCCGGTCTCGAGCACACGCTGTTACGTCCGTACGCCTTCATGCAGAAGCTGCCGCTACTCGGCCCGCAGGTGGCGGCGCGGGGCACGATTCTCGGGGCCATGGGTTCGGCCGCGTGCAATTACATCGACGCCCGTGATATCGCGGACGTCGCTGCCGCGGCGCTGACTCGAACCGAAATAGCTGGCGGCACATACACTCTCACCGGTTCACGAACCTACAGCTACCCAGAGCTGGCAAACCTGTTGAGCGGCATGCTCGGCACCCCGGTCCGCTACCTCGTGCTCTCGCCCGCGGATTTCCGCGCACAGCTCATCGAGCGGTCCGGCATGCCTGGTTGGCTGGCCGACCACATCACCGAGATCCAGCAATTGGCCGTCGCGAACCCGGAGCATCCGACCGATACCGTCGCGCGCATCCTCGGCAGGCCGCCTCGCTCGCTCGAGTCCTACGTGGCCGAGAATCTCGACGCCTTCCGCGCCCCCACCGGCGCGGGCTATGCGCGGCCGCGAAGCATCAGGTTCCAGTAGAAGAACGGGAGCCCGTACCGCTTCAGGTACCACATGTCGCGCCGCGATCTGGTGGTGTCGATGAGGGGAAACGACGGTGTGTGGGTGCCGCTGTAGTCGAACTCCGCGAGGAGCATGGTTCTTCGCGAGGTGGTCAGCGGGCATGAACCGTAGCCGTTGTAGCGCGCCGGCAATGGCCTCGACCGTAACGTGGCGAGCAGGTTGTCCACCACAACGGGGGCTTGTTTGCGCACGGCGGCACCGGTTTTCGCGTTCGGGGTGGACGACACGTCGCCCAGGGCGAAGACTTCGGGAAACCGGTTGTGTTGCAGCGTGTATCGGTCGACGTCGATCCAACCGGCCGTGTCGTCCGGGTCGGACAGCGAGGAGGACCCGAGCCAGTCCGGCGCCGATTGGGGCGCGACCACATGCAGCATGTCGTAGCCGATCGAGTCGGTGGTCCCGTTCGCATTGTCCAGGATCGTGACCCGCCGCCCGTCGGGATCGACCTGCATGAGTTCGCTGTTCAAGCGCACTTCGATGCCGTACCCGGCCGCGACGCGCTCGAGTTCGGCCGCGAAGGCCGCGAGCCCGAACATGGCCGGTGTGGGCATGACCAGCACGACGCGGATGTCCCGCAATGCCCCGACGCGGCGCCAATGGTCGCAGGCCAGGTAGGCGATCTTCTGCGCCGCACCGGCACATTTGATCGGTCCGCTCGGCATGGTGAAAACCGCGGTGCCCGAACGCATATTGCGGATCAGCTCCCAGGTCTTGGGTGCGAGTTCGCGGGCATAGTTGCTCGAGGCGTGCGGGCCGGCGAGGGCCTCGCGCACGCCGGGGATTGCGTCCCAATGGATCTGGATGCCAGGACAGACGACGAGGCGCCGGTACCCGACGGTGCCGCCGTCGTCGAGGATGACCTGCCGCTGATGCGGGTCGATGCTCTCGGCGGCCCGCCGGACCCAGCTCGCCCCTTTCGGCATGACCGCCGCCTGTGGCCGGCCGCTCTCCCCCATGCCGGCGCACCCGCCGCCGACGAGGGTCCACAGCGGCTGGTAGTAGTGCGTGACCGCCGGGTCGATGACGCAGACTTCCCGGCCTTTCCGCCGCAGTCGCGCGGCGACGCTGATTCCGGCGCTACCGCCGCCCAGAACGACGATTTCGTGACGTAGAGCGTGTGCGGGCATCACTGCTGCCTCTCCCCTGCCGATCGTCAAAATGTCCGTACATTATGATTCCTAATGTCCGTACATTAGTCTGACCCGCGAGACGCCGCCAAAAACGCAGGAGATCCGATGCCCACGAACCCGGACCAGGCCCCCGCCCGTCCGCTGCCGCGCGAAGCGGGCACCACCTTGTGGCGGCAACTACAGGCCGACCTGCAGCGCCGGCTGCGCGCAGGCGAGTTCACCGAGCACTTTCCCGGCGAGCTGGAACTGCGCGACGAGTACGGCGTCAGCCGCCACACCGTGCGCGAGGCCCTGCGCGGACTGCGCGAGGACGGCGTGGTCACCGCGAGCCGCGGCCGACCCGCCAAACTCGCCGCACCAGCGGAGATCACCCAGCCGCTCGGCGCGCTCTACAGTCTGTTCGAATCCGTCGAGGCCGCCGATCAACGCCAGCGCAGCATCGTGCGGCGCCTGGATGTTCGAGCCGACGCGCACGCGGCGGTACGGCTGGGCCTCGAGGAGTCGACGCCGCTGGTCTATCTGGAACGGCTGCGTCTGGCCGACGAACAGCCGCTGGCCCTCGATTGCGCCTGGCTTCCGGCCTCGATCGCGCTAGGGCTGCTCGATGCCGACTTCTCGCACACCTCGCTCTACGAGGAACTCTCCACTCGCTGCGGCGTCCGGCTGACCGACGGGCACGAGCAGATCCGCGCGGTGGTCCCCACGCCCGCCCAGCAGCGACTGCTCGAGATCGGCCCGGAGACCGCCGCCATGCGGGTCGACCGGATCGGTGCGGTCAACGGCCTGCCGGTCGAGTGGCGCATGTCCTTGATCCGGGGCGATCGCTTCAGCGTTCTCGCCAGTTTCTCCGCGCGATCCGGCTACACCGTGAATCTCGCTGCGCCCAGGGATCTTTCGTATTCCGGTCAGGGGACCCGTTGATCGTCATCGCGTCCGTGATCGGCGCGTGTATCGGGGTGTGCCTGGGTGCGCTCGGTGGCGGCGGGTCGATCATCACCGTGCCCGCGCTGGTGTATCTGCTGCAGCAGCCGCTCTCGACGGCCATCACCCAGAGCCTGGTGATCGTCGGAATCTCCGCCGTCGTCGCCGTCGCCGGTCATGCCCGCGCCGGTCATGTGCGATGGCGCGCGGGCATCGCCCTCGGCGCGGTGGGCGCGCTTGCCGCTTGGGGCGGAACGGCTTTCGGTCGTTTGATACCCGCGAGCACGGCACTGGCCTCGTTCGCGGTCCTGATGCTCGTGGTGGCCCTGTCCTTGCTCTATCGGTCGAGATCCCGGCTGACCCGTTCGATCTCCCCGGCGACCCAGTCGAACGACCTCCCACGCTCCGAGCGGACAACACAGATCCGCAGCGCAGTAGAAGTCATACTCGCCGGTCTCCTCATCGGCGGCCTGACCGGATTCTTCGGCGTCGGAGGCGGATTCGTCATCGTCCCGGTGCTGGTGATCCTGCTCGGCTACCCCATGCCGGTCGCGGTCGGCACCTCGCTGCTCGTGGTCTCGCTCAACTCCGCGACCGCGCTACTGGCCCGGATCGGCCATCAGCCGATCGAGTGGTCGGTGGTCATACCGGTCACCGTGGTCGCGATCCTCGGATCCGTCGTCGGCAAGGTCATTTCGCAGCGCACCTCCGAATCCGTACTGACTCGCAGCTTCGCGGCGATGTTGCTAGTAGTGGCCGGTTACGTGGGCGCTCGCAGTTTCGGGCTACTGCCGTAACACAGAATGGAGTTCACGCATGATTCTGGAACAGTTCTACCTGCAGTGCCTCTCCCACGCCTCCTACCTCGTCGGGGACGAGGCGACCGGCCGGGCGATCATCGTCGACCCGCGGCGTGATGTGGACGAGTACCTCGCCGATGCGCAACGGGACGGCCTGCGCATCGAGGGTGTCGTCAATACCCACTTCCACGCCGATTTCGTCTCCGGCCATCTCGAACTGGCCGCCGCCACCGGCGCGTGGATCGGTTTCGGTGAGGCCGCGGAGACCGACTATCCGATCCGCCGGCTGCGCCACGGCGAGCGGATCTCGCTCGGCGCGGTCGAGATCGAGGTCCTGTCCACGCCCGGGCACACCTGGGAGTCGGTCAGTCTGCTGGTCCGGGACGGCGCCGAGCCCATTGCGGTGCTGACCGGCGACTCGCTGTTCATCGGGGATGTCGGCCGCCCGGATCTCGCGAATCTGGGCGGCAGCACCAATACCGATCTGGCGCGCGCCATGTACGGCACCATCCACAAGACGCTGCTGACCCTGCCCGACCATGTCCAGGTGATGCCCGCGCACGGCGCCGGATCCTCGTGCGGCAAGAATCTGTCGGCGGCGCTGGTGTCGACCATCGGCGAACAGCGCCTGAGCAATCCGGCCGTGCAGCCGATGACCGAGGATGATTTCGTCGCCCTCATCACCGCGGGTCAGCCCGCGGTGCCCGGCTACTTCAGCACCGACGCCGACCTCAACCGCCGGGTGCACACCCTCTTCGACAGCACCAAGACGGTTCCCGCGCTCACCGACGCCGAACTCCGCGATGTGCTGAGCGGAGCAGGCGCATTCGTGATCGATACCCGGGCACCGGAGGAATTCGCGGTCGGTCATCTCGCGGGCTCGGTCAATGTCGGGCTCGGCGGCCGATTCGCGGAAACATGTGGCATGGTGGCGGATATCGGCGACCCGATCCTCGCGATCACGAATCCCGGCCAGGAGCAGGAAGCCCTGCTGCGTCTTTCCCGCATCGGATACGACAATGTCATCGGTGTCTACGACACCAGCCCGGGTGAATCCGGATCCGCCTTCCCCGCTTCACTTTCCGAATTCGTCGAGCACACCGATCGCGTCACGGTCGCCGAACTGGCGGACCTGCTCGAGCAGAATTCCATCACCCTGCTCGATGTCCGCAATCTCGGCGAGCGGGAATCGGGATACATTGCCGGGTCGCTGCACATCCCGCTCGCCGAGCTGGCCCGGCGAGCGTCCGAGGTGCCGGATGGCAGGCCCGTGGTCGTGCACTGCCAGAGCGGCTGGCGGTCGAGTGTGGCGGCCAGTCTCCTTCGCGCCCAAGGGCATTCGGCGACCACCGATCTGCTCGGTGGATACGCCGCATGGTCGGAGACCATGGCCGCCACACCCGGTTCAGAAACTGCCGAGGAATGAACTGAACACGCCCAGCAGCAATTTGATGAGTCCGATGCCGATTCCGGAGGAGCCGCTGCCGGAGAGCCCGCTGCCGCCGCCGGGCGTGTACTGGCCGTTGTTTCCGGTTCCGCCGGCAATATAGTTGACTGCATCCATTGCGCTCATGAGTGTATGCATGATTCGAACCGCCTGTCTCGGAACAGTATTTGAACTGACGCATCCGATCGGTGGATGCCGAGACGAAGGTAACAGCGCTCGCCGGAATTGATCCAGCGCCGTCTCCCCAGTCAATCCCCAGTCGCCGGGGATGATCGAATATGGTTCTACTGGAACATGAATTCCACGCCGCTGACTCGTTCATGCCCGCATCGCATGGCCGCAACGATCGTGACCGCTTGTCTCGCAGTCGGTTCGGCAGCCACCGCCACCGCCGCCGTCCCCGCACCGCCGCCCGAATGCGCCGCCACCTTCAACCTGTTCATCCCCGGCACCTGGGAAACCGACGAAGCCGCCGACCCCGCACAGCCCCGCGGCATGCTCGGGCCGGCCGCCGAAGCCGTTCGCCGCGAACACGGCTCGGACACCGATATCTACTTCGTTCCCTATATGGCCCGCGCCTTCGACAACGGCTACACCTACGCCGACAGCAAAAGCACCGCGCTGAACAATGCGCAGCAGGTCCTGCGCGACTACAGCAGCCGGTGCCCCGCAGCCGAATTCACGATCAGCGGTTACAGCCAGGGCGCCGATGCGGCGGGCGATCTCGCCTCCGCGATCGGGAACGATCAAGGTCCGGTGCCCGCCGACCGGGTGCTGGCCGTCGGCCTGCTCGCCGATCCCGGAGCGGGCACCAGCGGCGAGAGCGTGGTCGGGCCGCCCACCCCCGGCACCGGTATCGCCGATCCGCGCCCGCAGGGCATGGGATCGCTTGCGGGGCGGGTGTACTCGATCTGCCATCCCGGGGACCTGTACTGCTCGATTCAGAAGGGCGCCAATCCACTCCTCGGGTATCTGGGCTCACTGCTCGGCAAAACTCTCAGCAGCGGCGACAATTCCCGGCTGGCCAAGACACTCACCTCGGACTTCTCGAAGGCGGACCTGGCAGGCACGGCCACCACCGTCGGCGATCTGAATGCCGCGCTCACCACACCCGGTGGCATCGAGCTGGGCCGATTACGCGACAGCGCGGACAAGCTGGCCGACACCATCGACCCGCTCGCCGATCTGCTCGGCTCCGGCGCGGCCGGCCCGGCGACCCTGTCCCGGTTGACCGCCGCCCCGGCGGGAACGGCCGAGAACGACGCCGGACAGGTCCTCACCACGGCACGGCAATCCGACCTGTCCGGGGTGGTCTCAACGGTGCGCACGATCGCCGATACCGCAGGGTCACTGTTGAATACCGGTGTCGGGACACTCCAGACCGGTTCGGCCCAGGCGGTGCCGTTGAAGAACGCAGCCGACCGGCTCGGCCAGCTGATCGCACCGCTCCTCGCCACTCCGGCCGATACTCTCGCCACGGCGGCCGGGACGCTGGCGGGGCTGAAACCCGCTGTGCTGGTTCAGCAGACGATCGATGCCGTCGCCAAGATCGGCACGCTCGATATTCCGGGCATCCTGAGCAATCTCGCGCTGCTGCCCAAGAAGGTCGTCGCGCTGGATGCTCCGGGCGCGCTGGCGATCGCCGGTCAGCTGGCCGGTCAGTTCAAGCCGTTGCTCGAGCTGGCCAATGCTGTTGATCCGCAGTGGCTCTCGCAGATCCTGTCGATGTTTCCCGGCCCGTGCGCGCGGCTCGCCGCGGCGGTGACTTCGCTGCTCTCCCAGGTCGACACCTCCCGGATTGCCGGAATCATCGACCGGATACAGCAGGATCCCGATCCGGCCCATTGGGCATCCGCCGGTCTGGACCTCCTGACCGACGCCGCCCAGCAGATCGGCCATCTCGATCTGACCGGTGTGCTCGCCGCGTTCGCCGCCCCTGCCGAGCATGTCGATCCGGTCGCCCTCATCGACGAGGGTCTGAGCGCGGCGGACTTCTTCGCATCCGGTGTGCATGCGGATTACGGTTCGCTCGTGGTCGACCAGGATGGTCGCAATGCCATCCAGTGGCTCGGTGATCAGCTCAATCTCGAGATCGGGCACGCGGGTTGAGACACAAAAAAGGAGGCCGGTCCCGAGGGACCGGCCTCCTGTTGTGTGCGGTGCTAAGTGGTGCGGTCGAGCGAGGGCATCTTGACGGCCTTGGTGGCATTGACCACCTGGGCGCAGTCATCGGCGGTCGTCCCGGCCACCTTGTTCTGCACGTTGGTCTTGCACGCGGTGGCGAGTGCGGTTCCCAAGGTCCGGTAGGTCGCATTGCCGGTCAGCAACGTCTGGGTGGTCCAGTACAACTGGGCGGCCTTCTCGAGGCCGATGCCGCCGACGTTCTGGCCATTGAGGCTGCCGCCGTCGGTGATCAGTTGCGCCGCTTTGTTTCCGACACCGCTGTTGGTGTGCACGAGCGCCGACTGCTGCCGCGGATCATTGGGGTTGGCGGCGGTGTACCAGTACTGCCCCTGGTAGCTGTCAGGCTGTTTGTGCGACTTGGGATCCTTCATATCGCGAATGACGCCCAGGACGCTGCCATTGCCGAGCTGCCAGCGGGTGCCCGCGTTGTAGTACGGACCGGCATTGGTGATGAAAACGAACTGCCCGAACACATCCGACATCGATTCGTTGATGGCGCCGGAATCATTGCGGTAGACGAGACCGTTCACGTGCTGCGTGACGCCGTGGGTGAGTTCATGGCCGGTGATGTCGTCGGTGGTGACGCCTTCGCCATAAGCCATGTGGTCGTTGTTCCAGAAGGCATTGGCGTACGGGCACTGATCGGGTGAGCAGATACGGACGGTGCCGCGCAACGCTTTTCCATTACCGTCACCGGTATCGGCGCCGATCAGATCGGTGAGATTCTTCAACGGGGTGTACCCCTGATAGAACTTCTCGGTGGCGCCGAAGTAGTCGTAGATATTGTCGACATCGGCGATCGAGGCCGGGGCCTGCCCTTCGGCTCTGGTGGCCGGGAAACCGTTGGAGGTCCCGCATTCGGTCGGATCCTGCTGGCTGTCCAGGTCGACCACGGTGCGTGCGGCATCGCAGACGACGCGGTTGAGTTGCTTGGTCTCGCCCCAGCTGTCGAGGACCTTTCCGGTATTGCCGGCATCGACGAATACCACCCATTCTCCGGGGTGCCCGCCCTTTTCACCAGGGTCTTTCACCGCGACCTTGAACGCGGGAACGGCCACGCTCGCCGCGTCTTCGACGGCGGCCAGTTTCGGGTCGTACCAATTGGCTTTCACCTCGGTGACGGCATAGCGGTCGATCGGCTGCTGGGTCTGATCGGCGATCGCCTGCACCGCGGTTTTCGACACCTCGGCGGGCGGAGTCGCGGCGCCCTCCGGGAAGGTGCCCTGCGACTTCTGGGTCAGGGCGCCGGTCACCGAGATGAGCGAGCCGTCCGCGGCCAGCGACTGCGCCACCGAGGCGCCGAAGACCGGTATCGAGTCGATCTCCTGACGCATGCGCACGGTGGAGCCCTCACCGACCGGAAACACCTGGTCGACAACGAGATTGCCGACCGGGGCGGCCTCGAAAACCTGCTTGACCGTATCGGCCTGGGCCTGCGCCTGGGCGCCGGCGTCGGACGGTGTCCCCGCCGGGGCCGGCACCGGATCCTTGGGCACCACCTGGGTGACCATGCCCTGCGGATCCTTGAATACCTCCTTCGGCGCGGCCCCGAGATCCGAGCTTCCGGGAGTGGACGGGGTGCTCGGCGGCTGGGCCGTGACACCCGAACTCATTGCGAAAACTATTGCCACCGAGGCGATCACCAATGCGGTGGTGAGGCCGGGCCTTCGATTAATGGATTTCATGATTCAAGTAGAACCATATTCACAGTGTCCGAATCGACTGGGGAAAACTGGGGAATTCCCTTGCGCGAACGGCGAAATACATTCTCAGCGGCATTGCATTCGGTCACCGATTCGTGCTGCGAAATTCTGCCAGTTGGCCGCGTTCTGGCGGGCCATGTCCAGGATCAGGTTCAGGCAGTGTTCGGGAATCCGGTCGGCCAGATCGGCCGATTGCATCGGCGTGCGGGGGCCGGCATCGAGCCAGCGCAGCAGCGTGCGCCCGGATTCGGTGAGCCGCAGCGACGGATCGCGGCGCAGGCTCTGCAGCACCGCCCGCGAGCACACCCGTTCCGCCGCGATGGGCGGGGGCTCGACGCGCTCCGCACCCTCCTCGTCGCGAGTGTTACTGTGCCGCTGAGGATTTCCGGAGGGAACCCGTACCCGGCGGAGCCGACCATCACGACCGAGCCGATGTCCAGTCTGGGGAACTTCCCCAGTCGAAAGCCGGCGCACCGCACCGACGGTCTTGTGATCGAGTCCGGTCACCTCGGCCACCTTGCGGTCCGACCACATCGGATACATCCGCATGATGCGCAGGGCGGCGGCTTTGCGTTCGACGATCGACAGTGGCAGGCCGTGCGCGATATTGGCCCGCACCGCGAGCACGAACGCCTCTTCCTCGGTGCCGTCGAAGAATCGCGCCCGAATAAGGCTCGCACCCTTGGATTTCGCCGCCTCCAGCCGATGCGCGCCGTCGATGAGGCGCATGGTCTGGCGGTGTACCAGGATCGGGGGCAGTTCCGTCCCGGTTCCCGCCAGCACCTGGGTATGGGCGGAATCCTCGGCCCGTACCCGGAGCGCACCGCCGATATCTATCGAGTCGATGGAGATCTCGACGATCATGTCGGGAACTCGCACCTTCGTCACGTCATTGTCGTAGTCCGCGTCCATCCTGTGTTCGTTCACGGCGGTACTCCCTGCAGTGCGGCTGAGATTACATTCCGTTGCGTGCGTGGTGCGGTCAGCAATATTTCACAGGTTCAGGAGGGCGGGCAACGCCACAGCGAGCCGAACAAATGGTTCAATAATGTGGGCACATAACGGATCCGGCCGCGCGCCGTCAGAAATGACCGGCCGCGGGCAACGGGGTGTCATTGACGACCAGGTCTCCCAGGGCGCGCGCCTTGTACGCGGCCGGGTTGTGCGAGAACAGGGTTCGCAGGTTGCGCCAATGGCGATCCAGGTGAGCCGAGGAACGGGTGGCCGACGCGCCACCGACATCGAAAAGGCGGGTGGCGGCACGGAGCGCGAATTCTTCGATCGATACCTTGGCCTTGGCGGCCTGTGCCGCGGCTTCGTCTTCGAGGCGTGCATCGAATCCGGTGCTGCGGGCGGCCGCGAAAGCACGGTCCAGGCCTTGTGCCGCCGTGCGCACAATCGCTTCGGCGGCAAAGGCCGCCGCCGATATGGAACCGATTACTTCCAGCAGCTGCGGATCATGGCGCGGCTCCGCACTATTGGCAAAGACAAAATTGCGTTTGCGGGTACGGACGAGCTCGGCCGCATCGGAGGCGACCGACCGGAGTATTCCCGCGGCCAGGGCATGCAAATACAATTGCGGGAATCCCATCCGCGGTTCGACCGCGCTGTCGGCGCCGCGCAAGGGCAGCGTTTCCGATTCGGCGACAAGGACATTCGTCAGGACGGTGGTGCCGCTGCCGGTGTGCCGCTGACCGATGCCGTCCCAGTCGTCGACATGTTCGACGCCGTCGCGGTCCGCCGGGACGACGGCGGTGAGGATGCCGCCGTCGGGCAGGGCGGCGCTGACGCGGACGTAGTCGGCGAAGCGGGCGCCGGTGCTGTAGAACTTGCGTCCGTCGAGCACGAAGCCGCCACCGGCCCGCGGTGTCAATGTGCTGTCGTAGGCGTAGTTTCCGACCGGTTTGTCACTCAGCTCGGTCAGGGCGCCACCGAACAGGAGACCGGCGAGCACCAGCGGCAGCCACGCATCCTTCTGCTGCGTGCGGGGCAGGGTGAACAGTTCCTCTACGAATCCGAAGTGGATGCGCAGGATATGCGGCACATCCGGATCGACTTCGGCGAGATCGATCAGCAGGTCGAACAACTCGGCAACGGTCCAGCCGCCCCCTCCGAGCTCGGCCGGCACCCGGACCGCGCCCAGCCTCAGCTCCTTGATCGCGGCGATCAGCCGAGCCGATCGAGCGTACGAATCGACCAGGGGCATGATCCCGGCTATCTCTCCTACCTGTCCGCCGCACAGCTCAGTGGTCTGACGGGGTTGGCCTTCATACGGTCCGGCGCCTATCGAGAAGCCGCGGCCCATCTGCAATCCGCGATCGCTGGGACCGCCGCCTTTCCCCGTGAGCGAACTGCCTGGCAAATCAGGTTGGCCCAGAATTACATCCGGTCAGGTGCGATAGCCGAGGGCTGCACAGTAATGACCGACAACTTCGACAACATCAGCGACGTCGCCTCGACACGATTGCGCACCGCTGTCACCGAGCTCGTCGCAGATTTCCGCCCGCACGCGGCGGTGCCTGAGGTGCGCGAATTCCTGGGGAGATGGACAGCACGCTGACGAGATCAATCGTCCACGCCGACAAGGCCGGCCATCCGTGCGCTGAGCACTAGATACCGCTGCTCTGTGTCCTCGAAGGAGAGGCAATAGTCACGAGTGGACCGGTAGCCCTTGGTCTTCGGCGCTGCCTCCGAGAAGCTCGTACCTGGCGGAAACTGCTGAATCGTCAGGTCCACGGCTGCACCGTCTATGACGTTGAAGTAGTGGGAGACTTCTTCGCCGCTGGGCAATCTGGCAATCGAATTCACTATCTCACCGCCGAGATAGTCCTGAACCACGCACGCCGTGACAGCGCATTGCCCCTTGGGCGATCATGCTCGCTCCAGCCAGGGCTTTTGCTGGTGTCTGCCGACCATGACCTCCACAGCGCATCTCGCAGAACCTCAATGGCGACAACGCCCATGCGTTCAGGCTACTGCGGCCGGTCTCGCCGAGAGAGCGCTAGGCGCGTACGAGGGGGCGGCCGCGGTGGGCGCGGCCGAAGTGGCCGGGTGACTGGCCTTTCCAGCCGCGGAAGGCGGCGCCGAAGGCTGAGACGCTGGCGTAGCCGAGGCGGTCGGCGACGTGTTCGACGGTGAGGCCGGCTACCAGGAGTTCTTCGGCTAGGAGACCCATTGTTTCGGTGCTCAGCTCGCGGAAGGTGGTGCCCTCGTCTGCTAGACGGCGGCGGAGGGTGCGGACGCTGAGGCCCAGGTCGGCGGCTACGCCGGATTGGTCGACGAAGCGGCCTTGGCGGATGAGGAGGTCGCGGACTTGTCCACTTACGCCGAGGCGGGTTCGGCGTTGCTGGATCAGGTCGGCGCATTGTTGTTCGTAGTAGCGGAGCATGGGTGGGTTTGCTCGGGGTAGGGGGACGTCCAGGGCTTCGAGGGGGATGACGAGCATGTCGCGGGTTGCGCCGGTGATGATTTTGTCGATGCCGAGGGCGGCGCCGAAGGCCTCGTAGATCGGGTGGGGAGGGAGGCGCAGTTCCATCCAGACTCCGGGTACCGGTCCGGGGAGCAGTTCTTGTTGTGCGATGGCGACCATGGTGAAGTCGCGTTCGAGTGCGAATCGGCGGATTTCGGCAGGCAGGAAGCTGTCGTCGCGGATCACTTGCGCTTCGGTGCCGGTGCGGCGCAGGTGGCATGGGGCGAGGTTGAAGGCCAGGTCGATGTAGCGCAGTACGACGTCGAGCATGTGGCCGAGGGTCGGGCTGTTCATCAGGGCGAAGCCGAGGACTCCGAGTCCGGCGGCGCGGCAGTTCATTCCGGCCAGCAATCCGAGGCCGGGCTCGTCGCCGATGGCGTGCACGATATTACGCATCACGGTGATTTCCTGGCCGACGGTGACTTCGGCCATGGCATCGTGCAGATCGGCCTCGCGGATTCCGGTGTGACGCAAGATCACTGACGGCTCCAGCCCGCGCCCCAGTGCGAATTCGGCGAGCAGGGCGGTGCTGGTGATGGATCGCAATCGTGCGAGTTCCTCCGCCATCCGACCATCCTCGCAAACATTCGGTAGCCGGATGGGCGGAACTCTCGAGCCCGGTCGGCGGGGGTCAGGTCGCCGGGCGGTCGAGTAGGGCGGTGAGTTCGGTGCGGGTGGTGGGCCAGGGGTCGTGGCGGATCGGTGCCGGGCGGGGCTGGATGGTCAGGGTGAGGGCGAGGCCGCGCATGGCGTCGAGTGCGACGGCGATGCGGCGGGTCCATTCCGCGCGCGGAAGATGTTCGGGGGCAACGTCATCCGCGATGGCGGCGAAGACTGCCGACAAGGCCGGCTCGAGGGGCGCGAGGGCCGCATAGAGTTCGGGATCGTCGACGGCGGCGATCCACACCTTCACCCAGACGCCGAACAGGTTGCCGGTGAAGGCGGTCCAGAGGACGTCGAGCAGGGCCGGGGTGCGGTCCTGCGGCCGCGTCGCGACGGCTTCGGCGGCGGCAGCGCGCAATTCGACTGCCATCCGTCGCCCGACTTCATCGAGGGCGGTGACGATCAGGTCTAGTCGCACCGGGAAGTGGTGCGCGATCGCGCCGAGGGAAGCCTCGGCGGTCTCGGCCACGCGCCGGGTGGTGGTGGCCGGATAGCCGTGTGCCGCAATACAGGTGATGGTCGCGTCGATCAGCCGCGCACGCATCTGATCACTGCGTTCCCGTTGTCCCGGAGCGGCGGCGGTGGAAACCATGGCCACCACTATATAGACGACAGGTCACTTGACCTGTAACGTGCGACACAGGTCAAGTGACCTGTATTTCCGGATGAAACGGGACCACGGTGACGAGTACCGATACCTCGACCTTCGACGACCTCGCGGGATTGCGGGTCCAGCGCCGGCCCGACGGCCTGTGCGTACTGACCCTCGATCGGCCTGCCACCCACAATGCGAT
This sequence comes from Nocardia sp. NPDC020380, assembly GCF_044386975.1. Classification (NCBI taxonomy): domain Bacteria; kingdom Bacillati; phylum Actinomycetota; class Actinomycetes; order Mycobacteriales; family Nocardiaceae; genus Nocardia; species Nocardia sp. NPDC020380. Next base: position 318,387 of record NZ_JBIRVQ010000013.1, read on the forward strand.
CACCGACGAGCTGTTCACCGCACTGATCCGGCAGCTGGACACGATCGCCACGGACCCCACCGTGCACGCGGTCGTACTGACCGGGGCGAACGGAACCTTCAGCGCAGGCGGCGATTTCGCCACAATCGCCCAGCTCGGCAATGCCGCAGAGCCGGTCGTGGCCGCGAACCTGTCGCGCACCATGCGTGCGTCGGCGCTGCTCTGGGCGTTGCCGCAGCCGACCATCGCCGCCATCGACGGTCCGGCCGTCGGCGGCGGCTTGGGATTCGCACTGGCCTGCGATATCCGCCTGGCCTCCCCCACCGCCATGTTCCTGCCCTCGTTCATCCGCATGGGCCTGCTGCCCGACTGCGGCGTGAGCTGGCTGCTGCCACGGCTCATCGGCGAAGGCCCCGCCTTGCAGATGCTGCTGGCCGGGCGACCGGTCGATGCGCAGCGCGCCCGCGAACTGGGCCTGGTCTCACAGGTGAGCAGCGACCCCTTACAGGCGGCACTGGATCTCGCCGCGACACTCACCCGGCATCCCGAAGCCGCCGTGGCCACCAAACGACTGCTGCGAACAACCGCCACAGTCGATCTCGCGACCGCCATCGACTTCGAAGCGGTGGCACAGGCCGCCGCCTTCCAACGCGGCGAATTCGCCTCTTCCTTCGATTCCTGGCGCACGAAGCGGATCGCTGACTGATCCTGAATACATTGCTGTACAACCAATTTCATCCGGCGAAGGGCGAGGGACAATGGCCGCGATCCGATGTGGGCAGACCATCCGCGACTACGATGAACTGGGAATTCGAGCTGCCCGGGTAGCCACCGGGCTGGCCGAGCACGGTGTGTGCGCCGGCGACCGGGTAGCGATCTACCTGCACAACGACATCCCGTTCGTCGAGGCGAGTATCGGCGCGAGCATCCTCGGCGCGACTCCGGTTCCGGTGAACTGGCATTGGAAGGGCGCGGAACTGTCCTACCTGCTCGACGACAGCGACAGCCGAGTGATCTTCGCCCATTCGGACCTGATGCCGATCGCCGAATCCGTGGCCGGTGACCGCCCGCTGATCGAGGTGAATCACGCAGCAGCGCCGCCGACCGGACGCCACCGCGTCTACGAGGACTGGCTCGCCGCGCAGAAGCCGTGGTCCCAGCCGCCCATGCGGGCGCCACAATCCATGATCTACACCTCGGGAACCACCGGCCGTCCCAAGGGGATCGTGCGTGAGGCCACCACCCCGGAGCAAAGCCAGGCGAGCGCCGGACTCCTATACGAAACCTTCGGCCTCGCACCGGGAATGCGCACCCTGGTCCCCGCACCCATCTACCACACCGCACCGAATGTGCACTGCCTGGCCAGCGCCACGTCGGGTATCGACCTGACGATCATGCCGAAATTCGATCCGGAGGAAATGCTGCGCCTGATCGAAGCCCACCAGATCGACCATTTCCAGGCCGTCCCAACCATGTTCGTCCGGCTGCTACAACTCCCCGAGGAGGTCCGCACCCGCTACGACCTGTCCTCGTTGAAGACGATCGTGCACGCCGCCGCCCCCTGCCCGCCAGAAATCAAGCGCCGCATCATCGATTGGCTGGGCCCGATCGTGCGCGAATACTACGGCGGTTCCGAAACCGGCGGCTGCGTCGCCTGCGACAGCCACGAATGGCTCGCCCACCCCGGAACGGTCGGCCGCCCCATCACCGACGCCGGCGTCCGCATCCACTCCGACACCGGAGAACTGCTGCCCACCGGCACATCCGGCCGCGTCTACCTCCGCCCGCCCACCGGCTGGTCGAACTTCACCTACCACCGCAACCCCGACAAGCGCGCAGCCATGGAACGCGACGGCTACCTCGATATCGGAGACATCGGTTACCTCGACGCCGACGGCTACCTCTACCTCAACGACCGCAGCACCGACATGATCATCTCCGGCGGCGTCAACATCTACCCCGCCGAAATCGAAGCCTGCCTCCTGGACCTCCCCGGCGTCCGCGACGTCGCCGTCTTCGGCATCCCCGACCCCGATCTCGGCGAATCCATCGCCGCCCACGTCGAAGCCACCGGCCTCACCGCAGACGACATCCGCAACCACGTCCGCGCGAACCTGGCCGGCTACAAGGTCCCGAAGGTCGTCGTCTTCGACAACAACCTCCCCCGCGAGGACACCGGGAAACTCTTCAAACGCAAGATCCGCGCCCAATACAACTGATGGCCGGGCCTGCGTATTCGACGGTCCTCGAGCCGATCCCGAGACAGCTGAGCAGGCTGATCCGCCGAGGCCTGAACCGCGCGGTATCGACCGGGACGGCAGGGCCGATCACCCCGCCGAGAACCCTGTTAGCGTACGGGCATGCAGGGAAGTGTGACAGTTCGGATGGCCGCGCCCGCCGAGAAGATCTGGGAGCTCGTCAGCGATATCACGAACACTGGCAAGTTCAGCCCGGAGACCTTCGCCGCCGAGTGGCTCGGTGGCGCAACCGGCCCCGCCGTGGGGGTGAAGTTCCGCGGGCACGTCAACCGCAACGGCTGGGGGCTCAAGTACTGGACCGTATGCCGAATCATCGCCTCCGACCCGGGCCGCGAATTCGCCTTCACCGTGCTGGGTCCCGGCGGCGCCCAGGTGAACACCTGGCGTTACCACTTCGAACCGGTCGAAGGCGGCACCGACGTCACCGAATCCTATGAGCTACACCCGATCCTGCCGCTACGCCTGTATTGGATGATCGCGGGACGGCTGCGAGGCAAGACCAATACCGACGGCATGCAGAAGACGCTCGAGCGCATCAAAGCCGTCGTGGAAAGCTAACCGCCGTACAGGCGAATGAAGTCCTGAGTCGGATCGACGGCGGGCACCGTGTAGCTCGACGAACTCCCGTCGACGTGGGTTTCCTCCACATACCGGGCGGGTTCGGCGGGAAGGTGCCGCCAGCGGGCGCGTGGATCAGCGGCCTGCTCTCGGTGACTGTTCGACGACATGGTGTCCCCCTCCAGAATCGTGTCACTACATGCTACCGGCGGCTCAACGGTTGTAGGGCTGCTCCTGGACCCAGCTGAAGCCACGGCCCGTCAACGGGAACGAATTCGGGTCCAGCCGCGTGAACGAAGCGTGGATGCGATGGCCGGCATAGTCATCGGCATCGATGATGAGGCGGCCGGGGCCCGGCCACCAATACGTGAGCCGAACGCGCACCGGGGTTTCCGCATAAGTGCCCAGCGTGATGCGGTTGTGCAGATCGATGAAATGACGCCGCGGGTCGATCGTGCCGCCGTACTCCTCGAAGGAATCGTCCATGTGCTGGATAGTGAGCACCACCGGATCGGCGACATGGAACGGCCGATCGACAACGACTCGGCGCCAACGTAATTCGTCGGTCAGCAGAGGATCGCGCGCATAGCCCTCCGAAGAGAACGCGGCCACCTGATAGATGCCGTACAACTCAGGTGTGTGGTTGTGCCACTGCCGCCAATTCTGTGCACCGGTCACACCGAGCAGGATCAGACCCACCACGAGCTGGGCCACCAGCGCGATTCGGTTGGCCTTCGCAGTACCGAACAGCGGGACCGGCTTGAAGGCGGGAGCTGCCTTGTCGGAGAACAGAACCGAAAACAGCCGCCGCGCATGGGGCGCGAGCAGGAACAGGCTCAGCAGCAGGAACTGCGAGGACACCGTCTTCAGGCGGATGTCGTAGGTCATGTTCAACAGGAAGACCTGTGTCATGTCCACCGCACACAAGAGAGCGCCGGCCGCGGTGGCGCGCGGGATCAGCAGCAGTACTCCTGCCAGCAGTTCCGCGGCCCCGAGCATAATCTCGTACGGCTGCGACACACTGACCTGCGACCACAGCACGCCCTCCGGACTGAAGTTGGGCCTTGACCCCGGAAGTTGGACACGGGGTTTGTGATTACGCGGCTTGAGCCATGTTATCGGGTGCGTGAACGGATTCGTAGTCGGCGGGGCT
>NZ_JBIRVQ010000014.1:0-304132 GCF_044386975.1 Nocardia sp. NPDC020380
TCTTCGTTGTAGTTCTTGGACATCGGGTAGATCTTCTCGCTTTCCCTGGTCTGAGACCAAGATCAAGCGTGTCCACTACCCGGGGTCAAGGCCCTTCATCGCCGTCGACCACGCCGACACCACCCCCGACACCGTGGTACTGCGCTACAAGATCCCAGGAGAATGCAATCCTGCTCCAAGGGCGCTACCTATTACTGTGTCCAATTCCATTGGGATGGAAAGCAAGTCGTCACAACTGGCAAACCCCCGGAATACAACGAGCACGGCGGCTTCACGCCGGGCTCCCGACCCTGTGCGGGACCCTCCTGAATGACGACCGAAGATCAACGGGCCTTGCCGATCCGACGCGCGGCTGTCTGATGTCCGGCAAACCCGAACGCGCGCTCGCGGCCCTGAACAAGGCACGCGCCGCCGCGCCCCAACAGACCCGCTCGCCGGGTTCGCAGGCTGGCTCGGGACCACGCTCTGACCGACGATGGAGCCATGAACGATCAAGGGGCTCCCGTCCTGTACGCCATCGTGACCGGCTCACCCCTCGCCGCGGAGGTCGGCAGGCTGATCAAGGTCGCGCAGGCTGACGGCTGGGATGTATGCGTCATCGCATCACCGGACGGCCGCCGGTTCATCGACGCCGACGCGCTGGCTGATCTGACCGGCTATCCGGTGCGCAGCCAGTACAAGGAACCGGGTACGCCGGATGTCCTGCCGCCGGCCGATGGAATGATCGTTGCCCCAGCCACCTGCAATTCGCTCGCCAAGTGGGCCGCAGGGATTTCGGACACGCTCCCGCTCGGGCTGGTCGTCGAGGCGGTCGGGAAGCGGCTACCCGTAGTTGCAGTGCCTGCGTCGAACTCTGCACAGATCAGCTTTCCAGCCATCCAGAACGCGATGCGGAACCTATCCGATTGGGGCGTCAGCGTTCTCGTCGGTGACGACGTGTTCAAGCAACCCGCACCAAGCTCAGGCGGTAGCGACCGCCGCCTGTTCCCGTGGGAAACCGCATGGCACGCGCTGCTGGATCATCCGTGGATGGCTACCGACACCCTGTCGCAGCGGCAGCGGTGAACGGACTGCCGAACGGGTTGCACTGCCGGTGTGCGCCTTAAGTTGAGATGCCCCCAAAACCTGGAAACTGGTTGCCGATTGGAAACCTACTCACGTACGGTCGGCTGATGCACGACGCACAGAATCCACAGCAGGCGCTGGACATCGCCGCCGCTGCGACTCGCCAAGCGCAGGAAGCCGCTTCGCTACCCAGGTGGGCACCCATTTCGGCCGGCGTGTTGACGGGACTGTTTTTGGTGCTGATGGACGCCGTGTTCTGGTTGAACCTGGGTGTAGTGCTCAGATCGATTGCCGTGATCGCCATGATCGTGGCGGGCATCGCGCTCTACAAGGTGACGTCATGGATACGTGCGACTCGGCGTGCACGAGGCGTCCTGCCCGTCCCACCACCGCGGTGGCAGAACAACACCATGTCGGGGTTGCTCCAGGTGATCGGGCCGTTCCTGTTCGCACCGGCAGAAATGCTGATCGACGCGATCTTTGGTGCATGGATCTGGTTCACCGAGTCGGGACGGCACACCACATCCCGCAAAGCGCGACGGCGTTCCTCACCACCGAAGAACTGAACGATCTCCCGCCTCGACTGAAACCCATCGCCCGAGTTCCGAGCGAACCCCTACCGCATACCGAGCAGTTGGCCAACGAAACATGCTGCCACTCAACATATCCGGCAATGTCACACGGCACGATGACAGGCGACCGACCAGCGACGGCGGCTCAGGCACGCCCGACAACATGAATTGTCGAACATATGTTCTATCGTGAGGTAGGCTGCCTCGCGTGAACATACATTCGACCGCGCTGGCGCCGGATGCACCAGCACCGGGATGGCCGGAACTCGCCGATGTCGATTTGCTCCGCACCCTCGTCGAAACCGAACGCCGCCGGAGGCGACTGGATGCCGCCATGCGCGCGGCGGTCGCCGAAGCCGAGCGCCGTGGCCTGGCCGCGGACACCGGCTATCGCGACACCGTGGAGCTATTGACCGACCTTCTGCGGATCAGTACCCACGAAGCGCGCCGACGAATCGAGTACACGGCTCCGCCCGCCCGCTCGCGTTCCCGGAAGGTGTGGAGGGTGCTGTGGCGGCAACAAGTTGAGGCCCAGCCCGTTGCCGTGACCCCTGTTCGAAGCGGCCATGCGGTACGACCGAAAGTTCAACGAGGCGAGCTCATCTCAGCCGGACGTACGCACTGATCTGCCGGGACGCTACTACGGGGTCGTCAGGATGCGCGCCACGGCTCGCAGGCAATACCCGCGGGTGGTACGGAGCCGTCGACCCCGGATGTCGCGTCGTACGACAGCAACTTGATCGTGGTGTTGCCCTTATCGAATGCCGCGAAGAAGATTGCTCCTGCGGTATCCCATTCGGCAGTCGTCGCCCCGTCATGCATCCACTGCACCGCGGTGATCAGCGAATCGGCCTGGTGACCGTTCGGAGTTCCCATGGTTGCCATGACTTCCGCCTTGCCCTGCCCGAGATACAGACCGCACCAAGTGGTCAGCGGATCGGCCGCCGCATGCCCGGTGACGACACAAGGCCCTGCGATGAGAGCCAATTGGATCGCGCCGACGAGCGCTGCGCGGTGTGCGTATTTGGTGAATCGATGGATTGTCATATCCCGCCCCTCTATCTGCACCCGCGAACGCGCCGTCGCGGGTGCAGGGAAGATGCTGCCGCATAGGACCGACAAGATTCGCGAGTACATGGAGTCGGAGGTGTCGATCAGGCTTCCGGCGAGGTGGACGTATCGGTATCTCGAGCCGTGACGCCAGGCGCCAGAACATGTGCCCACACTTCACGAATCGCAATCGCGGCCACGATGATTGCCAGGGTCTTGGCGGCGGCGAATCCGCCCTGCCACCACCAGTTTCGGTGCAGGGTGTCGATGATCATCACGGCCGCGAGGATGGGTGCCGCCACGGTGACCAGTCCCGGGACGAGTCGTCCCGCCACTACTGCCTCGATGAGTGCGGCCAAGACCACCAGGGCAAGCGCCGCCGTCACGTAGGGATCCATAGCGTGCGATGCGAGGGTATCCGGTGAGTTCGCAGTCGAGAGACACAGCCGCTGAACCGAATCGCCGGGGACGCAGCCCTGGCGATCGACGAGCGACGATGTCATCGGTCCGGCTGCGGTGGCCTCGCCGAGTAAGACGGCGACGACGAAAACCCACCAGCTCACCTCGCCGACGATTCGCGTGATCCGATACAGCCACGGCCTCGTCACCAGCAGAAATCTACTCCGAGCATGATCAACAGCCGGGATGACACCCCGTCTCACTTGAGTACACTATTGTCAGCGATGAGTTTCGAAGACCTGCTGTGTCGATATTGGCGAGGGCATCCGCACCTCGCATCACATCCATTGCGAAGAAGGACAACATGAAACTCGATGACGCCGCACGCCAACTGATCGCGACGACGCCCGCTACGCTGGTCACGCTCAATCGCGACGGCAGCCCGCAGGTGAGCCTGGTCTGGATGGCGGTGCAGCGCAATGCCGACGGGGACGATGAGCTGGTGACCGCGCACCTGGCAGAACACCAGAAGGTCCGCAATATCCGGCGTGACGGCCGGGTCGCCGTGACCTTTGTATTGCCCGACCGCACCACGCTCCAGCCGGCCTACCTGTCGATCAAGGGCACGGCACGCATCGAGGAGGGTGGTGCACCCGAACTACTGGACGAAATCGCCACATCCCTCCTGGGCCCCGGCACCGGTTTCCCCCCGCCCGGCTCGCCGGGGGGATACCTGACCCACATCACGATCGAGAAGATCGGCGGCGTCGGAGCCTGGGCCTAGGCCCACAATCCACCCAATGCCAAGGGCCGGATCATGCCCGGATGATCCGGCCCTTCACCCGACTCACTCTTGGCTGCAGGTCCGGACAGGTTGAAAGATCCACGGCTCGAATGGTTTTCCGGACCGTTTGACGAACGGTATTTGCGCAGCGCTGAAGAAGTGCCCGGCCGGGTGGGCAACGGGGGTCGGTGCAACATTCAGGCGCCGGCGGACTTCGTCCAATGGCAGGGTCAGTAGCTCTTCGTAAGGCGCGGCCATCAGGTTGCCGGCTCGGCGCCCGCGCCGGACGGCTTCGCGCCAGTAGCGGTATTTCCGCCAGGGGGTTCCGCCGGGCATGGCCGCGATGATCAGTGCACTGAGCGCGCCGGTGAACCAACTGCCGTCGAGTTGGCCGTGGTGGAAGCCGAGATTGCCGAGTTCCCCTCCCCCGTCGGGCCCATAGCCACCGAGGGTGTGGAACATATCGTGCAGTGCGGTGCCGCGTTGCACCATGTACCCGAAGTCTTCGCTCCATCCGGCCTGGTCGATGATCGGCTGAATGACGGTGCCGGAGGGGAAGACTCCCGCGTCGAGGCGGTGCTGGTTGAGGAAATCCCGATAGGCCGCGCCCAGCGAATCCGGGGGCAGCGAGGCCAGATATTCGTCATCGTCCAGCAGCGCAAGCAGATTCGGCTTCTGCTGAAGTAGTCGCTGCCCGTCCGGGTCGGAGCACACCTGCTCGAACGCGCGCCGCAGTGCGGGCCCGGCGAAGTACATGAACATCTCGAACACGCGATCGTGGCGGAACTTCACCTCGAACAGCCCGGACAAGGACCGGAATCCACGTAACCATTGGATGCGTTCGGGACCATCGATGCGCGAAGGGGATTCAGTGGCGATGGCCATGGGTTGCCTACTTCCAGAGACAGTGCAACACGTTTCAATAGTAGACAAAGTAGGCTCAGTGTCAACTTACTGGAGGAGTGATCGATGGCCGACTCGTCGCCGCGGCGAACGCACGGACGCCCACGAGGCGGCGGGAACACCCCTGAGATGGCACGCAAGCAGTTACTCGCCGCCGCGGAGCGCTGCTTCCTCACACACGGGATGAACGTCAAGATGGACCAGGTGGCCCGCGAGGCCGGCGTGAGCCGCCCCCTGCTGTACCGGCATTTCAGCGGTCGTGACGAGTTGATCGTGGGAGTGGCCGGGGAGGTGATGGATCGCTACGTGAGCACATTGGTCGGCGAGTTGGCCCCCGTTTCCGATGTCGGCGAATTGATCACGGAGTCACTGGTTTTCGTCTCGACGGTGGTCGGCAAGGACCCGGTATTGAACCTGCTCGGCGAATCCGCCGAGTCCGGTATCGGAGTGGCGGGCCTGCTGTCGAACTCCCCCGAGCTACTGGGCCGCATCACCGCAATGTACGAAACTGTGTTCCATCTACTCGGCGAGCACATGCGCCCAGGGCTCGAGCCCGGCGATGTCGCCCGCTATGTGCTCAGCATGGCGCTAGCGCTGCTGATGAAAGCGGTCCCCCAGGCCGACGATCCCGATGCCGTGCGACGGTATGTCCGCGTGTTCGTGTTGCCCGCCATCTTGGCGTCTCCGCCACCGGCCGGTCCGGTATTCACTCCCGTACGGGACGAAATCACATACAGAACACCGGACCTGGGTGTGTGAGCACGTACGAAACGGCGAACGCGGCAGTGATCCCTGCGGCTCCGGCCAGCGTGATCGTCGGTATAGAGCGACGCGCCATGGCGACGCCGATGAACGGGGTGGTCCACAACAGTGCGGCGCCGATCAGCCATGGAATTCCGCTCGGATTCAGGTGCGGATGCGCGTAGGCGTCACTTCCACATCGGGGGTCGGAGACCGCGACGGCACCGATGAACAGCACGACCGCGCCCACGTAGCGGACCCAGAGAACCGTGAAAGCGGTGGCGAGTAGCCATATCCAGACACGTCGTCGAGTGTGTCGTGCCGAAATCGTCATGGACCGAGTGTCAGCGGCGCCCGTCCGCTGCGAATGAGGGAATCTACTCGATTCGCCCCCTCACTAATACCCGTTGCTACCCAATGGAAGTCGACGAGTTGCGGATGAATTCGGTGTCGCCATATCCTTCGCCCGCAGGGCTGCACAGATCCAATCCGCGCGAAGGATCGAATCGACAATGACCTGGTCGCGACCACGAATCACCATCGGCGATGAACGCCGGATGCTCGAAGACATGCTCGACCGCAACCGCGCCGAGCTGGTCAACACGCTGCGCGGCATGTCCGAGAAGGATGCCCGCCGGCGCCTCGTCGCGTCGATGACCACGCCGATCGGACTGGTCAAGCATGCTGCAGTGGCCCAGCGGATCTGGTTTCAGCAGGTGCTTGCGGGGCTGCCCGAGAGCGAATGCGACGGCGGCACGACGCCGGGCGATGCCAGTTTCGTCGTCGGCGAAAACGAAACCGTTTCCGATGTGATCGCCGAATTCGACCACGGCAGCGAACGTTCCCGAGTGATCGCCGCCGGCTTCGACCTCGACGAACTCCGGACCCATCCCCGCCTCGGCGAGGTGAGTCTGCGATTCATCTACCTGTTCCTGATCGAGGACTTCGCGCGCCATGCCGGCCACGGCGACATCCTGCGCGAGCAGATCGAACATCCGTAACCGTTGCGCCACACGATGTTCAGACCGACCGGTAGGAATGGACACGGAGCGAAGTCTGGCCGATCGCCAAGCGATAGCGCACAATTGAGGTTCCGTCGGACTCGAGTGGGGATTGGCATGAAGGCGCACGTGGGTCTTGCGGTTGCCGTGCTGGCTATCGGACTGCTGGCAGGGTGTTCGAAGCATCCGGCAAACACTGTGGCACAGCAGGTTTCACCGGTGCCCGCCAAGCAGCAGTCCGGCGTTCCCGTCGGGCCGGGACCGGTGCAGTACACCGTGCAGGCGCAACCCGCTGCGGGCAGTTGCCACTACCGCAAGACCTCGGACGGACAGCCGCTGCCCGACCCGGCGTGCACTCCGGGCGCGACCAACCCCAAGGTGACAACCGCCGATCTGGCGACCACGATCTGTAAGTCCGGTTATACCCTGTCGATTCGGCCCACCGAGGCCATCACGGGACCGGAGAAGAAGGCGAACATCAAGTCGTACGACTACACCGGCAACCCTGCCGACGCCGAGTACGACCATCTCGTATCGCTCGAACTCGGTGGCGACCCGAACGATCCGCGCAACCTGTGGGTGGAGCCGCCCTCACCGGGCCACAAACCCGGTGACGGAGTGAACAATCCGAAGGACGGCGTCGAAAGCAAACTCCACAGCCTGGTCTGCTCCGGGAAGGTACCGCTCGGTGATGCGCAGGTCGCCATTGCGACCGACTGGACCACGGCCCTTGCGGTCGTCGGGCACCCCGACGGTAAGTAACGACGCCGACCGGTCCGGTCTACAACGGCATGAGGTGATGCTTGCGCGGGCCGTGGTCAATGGTCTTGTCGCGCAGCAGGCGTAGCGCTTTGCGGATTTCCAGCCGGGTATGGGCCGGTTCGATCACGGCGTCGATGTAGCCGCGCTCGGCGGCCGTCCACGGCGTGGCCACGGTGGCGTTGTAGAAGTCGACCAGTTGCTGACGCAGGGCCGGACGCTCGCTCTCGGAAACGGTTGCGAGCTGGCGGCGTTGGGTCAGGCCGACAGCGGCTTCGGCGCCGATGACGGCAATGCGCGCGGTCGGCCAGGCAAGGTTGATGTCGCCGCCGAGTTGTTTGGATCCCATGACGGCATAACCGCCACCATAGGCCTTGCGCACGATCACGGTGACGATCGGGACAGTGGCTTCGACTACGGCAAAGAAGAACCGGCCGCCGCGTTTGATGACGCCGATCTTCTCCTCTTCCACGCCGGGCAGCACACCCGGGGTATCGACGACGAATATCAGCGGGAGCCCGAACGCGTCGCAGAGCCGGATGAAATGCGCTGCCTTGTCGGAGCCGCGGGCATCGATCGATCCGCTGGCCATGAGCGGCTGATTGGCGACCACGCCGACGCTGCGACCGTCCACCCGAGCGAAGCCGGTGATGATATTGCGAGCGGCGGCATCACCAACCTCGTGGAAGTCGCCGTCGTCGAAGATCCGCAGGAGGATCTCGTACATGTCGTACCCGGCTCGATCGCGGTCGGGGATCAGGGTATTCAATTCCCGATCGCTGTCGGTGAGGCCTGGTTCGAGTCCCGGATTCACCACCGGCGGTTGATCGAAGCAGTTGGACGGCATATAGCTCAGATACTTGCGCGCCCAATCGAAGGCCGCTCGCTCATCGACGGCGATGTGGTGGATATTGCCGTTGTGGGCCTGGTTGAACGCACCGCCGAGCTCCTCGAGGGTGACCTCTTCACCGGTGGTTTCCCGGATGACGTCCGGCCCGGTCACGAACATGTACGCGAATTCCGTCGCGATCAGCACATCGGTGTTGATCGGTGAATAGACCGCGCCCGCGGCGCATTTGCCCAACATCAACGACACCTGCGGCACCGCCCCGGACATGCGCAGCTGCCGTCGGCTCAGGGCCGCGTACCAGGACAGTGAGGTCACCGCGTCCTGCACCCGCGCGCCACCGGAGTCGTTGATCGCGACGAACGGGCATCCGACATCAGCCGCCAGGTCCATGGCCGCGGCCACCTTCCGACCGAACATCTCCCCGATCGACCCGCCGTACACCGTCTGATCGTGCGAAATCACCACCACCGTACGACCGTCGACCGTGCCCCGGCCGGTGACCACGCCGTCACCATAGAGCGCATCGGCCCGCCCAGGCTCCCGAACGAGCGCACCGACTTCGATGAAACTGCCTGGATCCAAGAGCATTTCGATGCGCTGACGCGGGCTAGGGATGTTCTTCGCGGCGCGTTTGGCAATGGCCACTGCCCCCATCGGCTCGCGTGCCGCTTCCAACTTCTCTTGCAGCAGAGCACGTTTCGCGCCAGTCGTCTCCACGAATGAGTCCTCCCTCGAACCGGACTACCGGTTTCATCTTCAAGCGCAGACCCTAGCTGGAATAGACGAGTACACAACTATGTGCACTGCAATAAACTGCAGGTCGTGTCGTCTACAGCAATGCACAGCAACGCAACGAGTTACCAGGCACGAGCCGGCCGCGCAGTCGAAGAACACACCAAAGCAATGATCGTCGCCGCTGCTGAGCAGGTGATGACGGACAGCATCACCACACCGCGTCCGGGCAGCTCGATCGAACGTCTCACGCTCGCCGATGTGTGCGGCAATGCCCGCGGATACATTCGTCGCGACGGCACCGAGGGCCCGATCCCGAAGGCCACCATGTGGAAACACTTCAAGACTTTCGACGCCCTTGCCGCCACGGTCATCGAGAATATGACAGCCGAGAATCGTCCGGTCCCAGATCAGATCGCAGCGCTCGCCGCACGAGGCGAGCACACCGGCACTCCACGCGACGGAGTCGATGCGCAACGGCTGGAGGCACGGTTCTCCGCCCGCCATTACGACATCCCTCGCCTGGAAGAACAGTTCGACCACGCCTCGACCCGTAATGACCGCTCCGACATGCTGTTCTGGGCGGCCGAACTGGCCGAACGCCACCTGCAGCAGCGGCGCCGCGGAGATCGGCAACACGTGGTCGCGGCCCGTGACTGGGCGCGCCGCGGGATCGCCCTGGTCGATCCGGCAGCACGCCTGGATTGCATGATGGGAATACGCTGCACCCGCACAGCAGCCGCCGCCGAGATGACCCTGTCCAGGAAGCCCGATTACGAGCCCACCGGGCTGAGCCGGATCCGGTCCATCAAGGAAACCGAGATGACCTTCGCCGATGCCCTCGGCTGGCAGTTACACCACGAACTGGCGCGATTCCACGCCGAACATGCCCGCGCCCTCAGCGAAGAAGATCCCGAACGCGAAATGCGATCACATCACGCGATCGTCACCACGCTGATCGAGCTGTGCGGACCGGCCCCGACTATCGTCCGGGAACCACAGGACACCCTGCGGGCAAAAGAACTCGCCGATGTCATCCTCGGGCTGCGCCGAATGCATATGGCCTACGTAACCCATCCCGAACACCAGCAGCTGTACGCCACGATCTTCGGTGACCACGTGGATGACGGGACGCGAAAGTTGTTGTCCTGCTTCCCTGAAACCATCAGAGAACGTCGGCGCCACGAAGACAATATCCGCGCGCTACTGCGCCTCGATGATTTCACCCGCGAGCGCAACTCGACCGCCGGAAACTACGAGCAAGCAGCGATCGACCTGCTCCGAACTGCCGAATACGGCACCATCCGCGACATCCTGGTCGCGCGCTACCTGACCGCGAAAGCGCAATCCCTTGCCCACCTCGACACAAACCCGAACCAGCCTGCCGAGCGTACAGACGCCGACCCAGCCGGCGGCTCTCTTGTGCATCCCCACCCAGCGGCAATGATCCAGGCCGCCATCCAGTTCTACGACCACACTGCCACTGCCAGCCCACGCGGCGCCGTCGGAATTCTTCGCACCATGGCTGCCCACGCCAGCGCCGAACTGAAGCATTCGAACCCGTCGCGAGCCGCAAACAGCACCGCAACCACGCCAGCGATCAGCGAGTTCGACACCATCGCCAAAGCGATCAACGACCTTGTCCTGATCACCATCAGTCGTCGAAACAGATTCTCCGACAATGAAATCGAACAACTCATCGACATGATCGACCCCATGTACTACTACATCACCTCGGGTCGAAACTGAACGACCATTGGCCGTCAACCTCAGGGTGCGGTGACCGGGGTGTCGCAGCTGGCAGGCGGATCGACCAGCCGGCAGTCGGTGGGCGGGCGGACTGGTTGGTAGTCGGCCGGTACGCCGTTGTGAGCGATGATGTCGCGGTAGGTATCGACCGCATCGTTGGGAATGCGCTTCAGGGTCGGATCCGTCAGGACATTGACAGTGAAGAGGCCGAATCTCGGTGTATAGGAGCCCCATTCATAGTTGTCCGTGAGACTCCAATAGTTGTAGCCGATAACGTCCATACCATCGGCCTTCGCGCGTTCCAGCCAGTAGACGGTGTCTCGAAGATGCTCGGAACGGGTGTACCCGTCCGCGCGAGGCTGCCCGTTCTCGGTCGGGATCCCGTTCTCCACGATCCACAACGGCTTGCCGGGAAAGAGCTTCGAATAATGTTGGAGCGCATAGTAAATACCCTCCGGATAGACAGGCAGATCCCACATGCCCGCGTTTGCGGACGCCGAATCGCCAGCGGTGTTCGCAGCGGCTTCCGGCGATTCGTACCTGAAGTAGTAGTCGATCCCGATGAAATCGAGCTTGCCGCCGATGAGCGTCATCAGCGGCCCGTTGACCTGCGACTCCGCCCCGGCAACGTACCCGACATTGCTGGTCACCAACGCATTGGGCTGCACCTGATGGATGTAGTCATAGATGCTGTTGTGCGCCAGCGCCACCTCCCCCAGCATCTGACCGGCATCGGTCTGATTCAAATTCACCTCGTGCATGATGTAAGCAACCGGCTCATTGATGGTCACCCAGATCGGATTGCGCCCCGCATATCGATCGACAACCTTCCGCATATTGGCGAGCCAGTCCCCCACCATCTCCGGATTACGCCACCCACCCCGATCAGCCTCCCACCCCGGATACACCCAGTGATCCAGCGTCAGCATAGGCCGCATCCCCGCCGCCACGATGGCGCCGATCACATCGTCATAGAACGCGAAAGCGGCCGGATCCCACACTCCCGGTCGCGGTTCCAGCCGCGCCCACTCCACCCCGATCCGAAACACCTTGACGCCCAGCCCCTGCGCCAAGGCAATATCCGACCGGTACCGCGCCCGAAAATCGACAGAATCACCAAGCCGATCCCAGCCAGGATTGGCTTGGATATAGCGAGTCCAATTGCTATCAGGTGACTGACCTTCGGATTGGAACCCGGAAGCCGCCACACCCCAGAGAAAATCCTCCCCGAGCACGCTGCTGCTTCTGTCCGGCGTAGTACCGGCCTCCCCCGGAACTTGGAGCAGAGCAGCAGCCATGACCAGCACAGCCACGACGACACAACGAAATAGAGTGCGCATCAGCACTTCCCCAGGACCAGTACTCGAAATGAGTGAACACGGCTACTAACTCCTGGATAGCTGACCTTTATCTCGAGAATGTGCCGGACCGATAGTGGTTTGGCACAACATCGTCTACGCCCCGACAGTCGCCCATCAGGCGGCGGCCGAACCTGCACTGATTCCGGACAGTTCAACCAAGCCCGCGGCTACGGCTACATCAATGGCGACGACGGCAGCGAAGTCCACATCACCCGACCCGAACCGGGCACAGGCAGGCGCGAACTCGGAATTCGGGATAGGTGCCCTCGATGACGACATCACCACCGAAGTCCAGCAGTGAGCCGTCCGCTGCCAACCGGCACTGTTCGGTCATCGAGTACGCCCGGTAGAACGCCGCACCGGGCGCGGCCGTGGACACCGACACCGTGACGGTGTCCCGCGGGCTGGTGGTGACCGCATCGTCGTTGTCGAGAGCGGTCGCGCCTGGCAGCCCGGCGATCACCATGGTGCTGAAATACCAGTGTGGCTCAGGCAGATTCGGGATCATCACCCCGTAGTGCGTCCACCCGTACCGATGCCCGCCGACATGCGGTTTCAGCATGCCGGGTCGCGTGAACGGCTGCCCGGTCGCCCGGATCGCGAGACCCGAGAACCAAGGAAGGATGCGAAATATCGCCGGCTTCGCGGTTCGCCAGAGCAGGTTCGGTCGCATACCCCGAGACGATAACCCGCGCGAAGAAATTATGTGACACTGACAGTTACATATACATGAAGCGCCAGGTCAGAGCGGCTGCGCGTCGGGTTCGAGGAGTCGTTTGGGGTGCATGCCGTCGACCTGGCCGATGAACGGTGGGTGGATGCTGTAGCCGAGCATGCGGCGGATGTCCTCGGAGACCGCGCGCACGGTGTCGCGGGTGGTCGAGAGGGTGAAGGCTTCCTGGGGGCGCAGCCATGGTTCGCAGTATTGGGCGGTGACGGCCAGGCGTGGGTTCGGGGAGTGGTTGGCGCCGCCGCCGTGCCAGAGGGTGCCGAGGAAGAACACGCAGGAGCCGGCTTTCATGACCACCGGTTCGCGTTCGGATTCCTGGGGCATGCGGTGGCCCCACTCGTGACTGCCGGGGACGATGTCGGTGGCGCCGTTGTCGGCGGTGAAGTCGTCGATTGCCCAGATGGTGGCTGCTCCCAAGGCTTTTCGGGGGCGCGGCAAGGGGTAGAAGCCGTCGTCGGTGTGGAACATCTGCGCTTGTTCGCCGGGCAGGATGTTGATCACCTGCAACATGGAGAGCAGGTAGTTCGGCATGAACAGCCGATCCAGCAATGCCAGAACCCGCGGGTGGTCGGCGATGCGGTCGCAGGTGCGGGTCTTGTTCAGCACGCTGTACACGCGCTGGGTGGTGTGTCCCTCGAATCCGTTGCGGCCGTGGCGATCCAGCAGGGGCGCAACGGCTTTCCTGATGTCGTCGAGCTGTTCGGGGGTGAGCAGATCGGGCAGGATCACGTACCCGTTGCGCAGCACTGCGGCCAGATCCGCGTCGGCGACGGCCGGGTCGACGGCCTCGCCGCTGCTGGCGGTCCAGCGATAGGTTCCGGCCAGATCGCCGGCCAAATTCACCAGAGACGATGCTTCAGTGCCCATGCGGGGGACTCCTCGAGATCAATAACATAACTGAGTTCTGTTATGATTCCGACTATGGCACGCGCCCCGATCGGACGTCAACAACTCCTCGATGCGGCCCGCGACGAACTCGTCCGCGGCAATGGCGTCATGGAGCTCGCCGCGCTGACCCGCCGCGCCGGCTTGAGCACCGGCGCCCTCTACCACCACTTCGGCTCCAAAAGCGGTCTGCTGGTGGCGATCTACGACGCCTTCTACGACGGACTGGCCCACGCCATCGCCGACACCCACCTACCTGCCGGCGCCGACTGGGGCGTCCGCGAACACGAACGCACCCGCCTCTTCGTCACCTACCACTTCGCCGACCCGCTCGCGCCGATCCTGCTCAACCGCACCGCCCCCGACCCCCAGCTCACCGAACTGGAAGCCGTCTACATCCAGAACATGAGCGACAACGCCGCCGACAACATCCGCCACGGCCAAACCCTCGGCCAACTCCCCGCCGACCTCGACCCCGACAGCGCCGGCGCCTACGTCATCGGCGGCCTGCGCCACGGCATCGCCCAGCAACTCCGCACCACCCCCTCCCCCACCCCCGACCAAGCCACCGAGCACCTCTGGCGCCTCACCGCCGCCACCCTCGGAACCGCCTGACCCCCAACGCAACTCCGCTACTTCGCAGACTCGCGTTCTTCAGCGATCCGCCGCCGAATCTCATCCCACGACAGCGGCAACTCCGCCACCGGCGCACTGAAGAACACGAACGTCGCTTCCCGCATCACCTTCCGCTTCCGCGCCACGGTCGACTTGTGTGGCTCGGCCGCCGCATAGGCATAAATCGCCGCCTTGTCCTCCCAAGCCGAGTAAGTCCAAAACGTCCCCTTCAACATCTCCGCCTTCAATGCCACCCCCACCGCCCCCGGCGACCGCCGAGCCTGCCGCCACAACGCCAGCGAAGCAATGAGGAATCCCGGCGCATCACGCACCGACTTCACCTCGAGACGCGAGGCCATGCACTGAGCCTCCGCCCCACTAGGCGCACCGACAGTCATCCAAGGAAGCGTAGGCATGAGCCGCTCTTTCGATCAGGAGGGCGACGCCACGCCGCCAACTCTCCTCATCATGTTCCACAATGGGATATAACTTGTCAATGACAAGATTCGCTGAACCAGGTCAGAGGCCTAAGTCGGAGAGGATTTCGGTGGCGGCTCGGGCGCCGGATTCTGCGCCGCCGTTCATGTAGCCGGCCGAGTCGAGGGAGGTGTGTTCGCCGGCTAGGTGGATGTTGCCTTGGCGGGTTCCTTCGTAGCCGGCGAAGCGGTGGCAGTAGCCGATTGGGTAGGCGCTGTAGGCGCCGTTGACGAAGGGGTTGAGGTGCCAGGCCGAGAGGGTGGCTCGGCCGTTCCATAAGGGGGCTACGCCGGGGACTACTCGTTCGAATTGGGGCATGACGGAATCGACGTAGGCGCGGACCGAGGGGTCGTCGGCAGTTAGGAAGGGGGCGGGGGGTTGGAAGCGCCAGGCGCCCAGGCCGCCACCGTATTGGAGGGCGATGCCTTGGGTTCCGGGCTGGCCTGCGGTGGCGTCCCAGATTTGCTGGTAGCCGATGTCGGTGAAGCTCATTCCGGTGGACTCGCCGGGCCAGGGGCCGCGGCCTACCCAGGGGCGGGCGGTGAATTGCATGTTGAGTTTGGTGCAGGAACCCATGGGGAGGGCTTCGATCGCGCCTCGCATGCGGTCGTCGAAACCTGCTGCGCTGTAGTCGATTCGCTTGAGGACGCCGACTGGGAGGGTGAGGATGGTGTGGTCGGCTTGGAGGGTGCGGCGGGTGCCGGATTCGTCGAAGGTGAGGGTCTGGGTGCCGTCGGAATTGCGGGTGATCGCTTCGAGCCGGTAGTTGTGCTGTAGGGCGCCGGGCGGCAGTTTGGCGGCGATCGCTTGCGGCAGGCGTTGATTGCCGCCTTCGATCTGGTACCGCTCGTCGGAGGCGCCCCACACGCTGGGCTGGGCGGGGGTCTCTTGTGCGCCCATCAGTTCCACGATGTTCAGGGCGGTTTGCATCTCGGTCGGTAGGCCGTATTCGACAACATACGCGTCGTCGAGGAAGCGGGCGATCCAGTTCGAATAGCCGCCGGGGACTCTGGTGGCGATCCATTCGGTCAGCGTCATATTGCTCAGTGCGACGCCGGCAGGGTTGGAGTCGTTCCAGGTGGGGGATTGCGGGACCGCCGCCAGATCGGCTTGCAGTGCGGCGAATACCGGCCGGAAGTCCGTGGCGTACTTTTCCTCGGAGACGTAGCCGCCCTCGAAATACAGTACGTCCGAGCTGCCGGGCGGGGCGGCTGCGGCTGCGTCGACCAGCGGCAGGCCCATGCGCTTGCAGAGATCCAGGATCGCGGTGTGGTCGGAATCGATTGCCTCGCCGCCGTATTCGCTGACCTGGCCGCCCTCCCAGTAGCGGGACTCGGAGTACATCCGGCCGCCGACCCGATCGGAGGCCTCGTAGACGGTGGCGGGGATGCCCTTGTCGGCCAGGGTCAGTGCGGCATTGAGTCCGGCGATGCCCGCACCCACGATCACCACTCGCGGCACATCCCCGGGGGCCGCCGCTGCCGGTCGCGGTCCGCCTGCGCGCGCGATCAGTGCCGCGCCGGCGAGTACGGCGCCGGCCCGGAAGAGGCTGCGGCGGTTCAGGATAGGCGTCCGGTCGGCTGCCTGGGCGAAGTGATCGGTGCGCGCGGCGCGGTAGTCGGCCAGCGGCATCCGGGTTCGAGCGGCTCCGGCGTAGTCGGCCGTCGTGCGCTGCGCCATTCGGAACATCGGTGTGCGAGGCATGCGCCTCCTTCAATGGTGATGTGCGAGAACAACTTGCGGAACAAGATCGAGAGCACTGATGAAAGCCCACACAGGCACCTCACCGCAACCATCCCGGGCAACGGATTTCGTCGCAGATTGCCCGCTAATGCCGAAGTAACCACGCGTTCAGCGACTTCTGACAACAGAATCCGCACATAACAAGCATGTAAATAATCGCCTCGCACCGATCGTGGATCATTGATGCTGCTACGCCTATCGAGCCTGCGGAGATCTGCTATGACGGCTACCGGCGATCAGGAACTGTGGTGTCCGTTGCGGGGCTCGGTGCATCCGATGCTGGAGTCCATCGAAGCGGACAGCATGCTGTGGCTCGACGGGCAAGGGGTGATGTCGGCGGATCGGGTCGAGGCGTTCCGGTCGGGTGCTCCGGGTGCGTTGGGGTCCTTCACCTATCCGCGGGGTCTGCGATTGGGTCGTCGGGCACATCGAATGGATCATGAAGTCTGGTCGGTATTCTCGGCTGCCTGCCGGGTCCTATCCGGCGGTTGGGGGAATAGCCGATGCTCGTGCGGTGACACGCATGTTCAGCTGTCTCGGCTGAAGAGTCGCGGACCGAGCCGGTCGGCTGTCATTGCCGGAGACCGCGTGCAGTCGCCAGCGCGCGGCGATAGTCGCCAAGGTCAGCGTCAACTCGGTCATGGCGAAGTCCTCGCCGATGCATTTGCGAGCGCCGCCCGCGAAGGCCAGAAAGCTGCCGCGCGCAGATGCTTTCGCGACGTCCGACAGCCATCGGTCGGAATCGAAGCGTTCCGGTTCGGGATAGAGATCGGCGCGGTGATGAATCGTGAAGGCGCTGTACATCACCGTGGTGCCGGCGGCGAGCGAATGGCCGCCGAGTTCGGTCTGCTCGCTGACCGTGCGGGTGACGAACCAGACCGGTGGCCGCAGCCGCAAGGTCTCCGTCATGATCCGCCGGGTCAGGGGCAGCCGGGGAAGGTCCTCGTAGCGGGCGGCCCGTCCCGCAAGCACCGAATCGACCTCGGCGTGAAGCTGATCCGCGACGGCCGGATGCTCGTCGAGCAGGCTGAAGGCCCACGCCAACGCCGTGCCGGTGGTTTCGGTGCCGGCCACGAAGAACGTGATGACGTGATCGCTGATTTCGAGATCGCTGAGCCCTCCCCCGTCCTCGTCCTGGGCGGCGACCAATGCCGAGAGAAGATCTCCATGGTCGACTCCTTCGGAGCGCCTGGCGGTAATGATCTCGGCCAGCGCGGCGCGCAGATCGGTGATCGCACGCTCGTAGGCGCGATTGCCCGGCGTCGGCAACCGCAGCAGCGGAGCGGGCAGCACCGTACGCGTCATCAGCGCGCGCACAACATGATCGACATCGAGCAGCATCCTCGACAACTCCGGCTGCGGCACCGAATGGGCGAACAACGTCGCGGCGGTCACCGTGGAGGTGAGTGCATGCATCTGCGCCTTCACATCGATCACCTCACCGTCATGCCAGGATTCGGCGATCTCGGTGATCTGCCGGCTCATCACCGACGCGTAATCGGCAGTGCGCGCGGGATGGAACGCCGGCTGCACCAACCGCCGATGCCGGCGATGCATGCCATGCGGGCACGTGACCAACCCATCGCCGAGCAACTCCCTGACACGGTCGAGCAGGGGTCCTCCCTTGTCGAAGACCCGGTCGTGCCGCAGAAGTTCCTGGGTCAGGTCCGGATCGCAGACCGCCACCGCCGTGACCGGCCCGAGCCCGATCCGGACCAAGTCCCCATGCGCGGGCAGCGAACTCAGAAAACGAAGCGGGTCACGCAGCAGCGAGACCACATGGCCGAGCAAGGGCAATCGATGCGGAGCGACAGCGATCGGCGACAGGAAGGTCATGACTGCTCCGTGTTCAGGTACACCACGAGGTCGCGAGGCAGGCCGTGGGTGTCGTGCAGGTAGCGATAGTCTTCGTCGCTCAGGGTCCCGGTAAATCGCGAGCGGGACAACACCTGCCGTCCGCGTTGCAGCAACACGCCGAACTTGCGCTCCTCGTCGAGCAGGACGGTGCGCACTTCGTATGGATCTCGCAGTTGCCGGAAGTGCCCGAGGGTGTGTTCGATCAGCTCCATCGGCAGATCGGACAGCGTGCGGGTCGGATCGTCGCGCCACAGCGTGGTCAGCACACGACGGATCAGACGGCGCAGCACATAGCCGCGGCGCAGTTCTCGTAGGGATTCGATGGCGGTTTGGGCTTGGGCGAGGCGGGTTTCCAGGCGGGCCAGGTGGGCGCTGATCAGTTCGTTGCGGGTGGTTACGTCTTCGGCGGACAGGACGGCCTTGACGTCTGCTACGGGCATTTCGAGGTTGCGTAGGCGGCGGATGACCTGGGCTGTGGGGACCTGGTCGAGGGAGTAGTAGCGGTAGCCGGTGTCCGGTGCGATTTCGGCGGGCGCGAGTAGGCCCACCTCGTGGTAGTGCCGCAAGGTTTTGATGCTCAGATGCGACACACGGGAGAACTCGCCGACTGTCAGCCCTGTCATGGAGTCAGTATCAACTCTCCCCTTGCCGGAGGGTCCACCGCGAGATCATCGCTTGACCCTCCGGCTGGGGTAGCGGCCAACGTTTTCAGTACGCACCTGTACCGAATCGAAGGAGCCCCTAATGAACAGCACCGCTCTCACCGACACACTGCCCGAGGTCGCGGCTTACATCGCGGCGGTCAATGCCTACGACCTCGATGCGATCATGGCTACCTTTGCCGCCGACGCCATGGTCAACGATGCACATCGCGAATTCACCGGCATCGCATCGATCCGCGCCTGGGCCCGCCGCGACCTGGTCGATGACAAGGTCACCATGACCGTGACCGAGGTTGTCCCCCACCCGACCCTGACGATTCTGCGGGCCCGCTACGACGGCGAGTACGACAAGACGAACCTGCCCGACGAGCTGATCCTCACCAATTACTTCACCACCGCCGACGGCAAGATCACGTCGCTGATCATCGTGCACAACCAGCCATGAGCGCCTTGGTAATCGCCGAGCTCTTCGCCCAGCCCGGCCGCGGCGACGACGTCGCCCAGCTGCTGCTCGATATCCTAGGCGAGAGCCTCAAACATGAAGGCTGCGAGGACATCCGAATCCTGCGCGACCAGGCCGACGCCGACCACGTCACCGGCCTCACCCAATGGACCCAGGCGCACAACTACACCGACTACCTGGCCTGGCGCACGGCGAACGGCTTCACCGCAACGTTCGAAGCGATGATGACCCGCCCCTTGGTGATCCACTACTACGACCAGATCTACCACGGCCGAGGATTGCACGCCGAAGACCAACGGACCGAGAAGTAATCTCGGGCCGTTGGTCTTCAGGGGGAAGAGGCGGTAGGACCTAGTGGCTATTCTTCGTCGAGCGGGCGCACGAATTCCAGGGTCCAGGTTTCCTGGAAATCCTGTTTCGGCGGAACCAATTCGATCTGCTGGCCGCGGTGGCCGGCGCGCAGGGCCAGGCCCTTCTCGGAGAGAATCTTCAGGCCGCCGATTATCGGCTCGAACATGAACTTCGCGAGATCGGGTCGCGGGGCATTGTTGACCCACAACTTGTCGTCGCTGACCTGAAGGCCCGCGTTCTCCTGGTGGGCCAGGGTGATGACGTATAGTGCGCCCGGGATCGGCTCGACTGGCATGATGGCCCATTCCTGTTCGATGGGCATCGGATTCAGGCGGTCGGTGATGACGGGAGCGCCATTCTTGACCGCGTATTCCGTGGCGGTGGCCAAGGCGGACGGGCCGATGATGTGGGCGTGGATTTTGTAGATACCCGGTTTGATCGGAACAGCTGACATGGCGAAGCTCCTTCTCTGTCACGCGGTTCAGCGCCGGGGCAGGAGGCGACCACAATCCCCAAATACTAAGAACCGCTTCGGGTTTCGACTAGCCAATCCAGTCTGCGATCGGTTCTTCCGCAGGGTCAACCCCCTATGGACACAGACATTCCGAGCTTTTCGTACAGGTCGTGGCTCATCATCGCGAGGACACCACCCGCGACCAGCGTTGCGACCACTGCCGACAGGACAACCGGGCGCAGTTTTATCCGTTCGCCAGAAGCGTTGCGGCGCACCAGAGTAACGTGGATCGCAAACAAGGCGACGGCGAAGACGATCGCCGCGATGAACGACCGGAAGATCACTTGCGGGTCCAGGAATTCGTAGAAGTAGTGATTGATGGTGCCTTCCGAACCGTTCCCACAGAACAAGCGCAGGGATACCGTCGCCACGATCGTGGTTGCAAACGCAACGGCGAACCAGCACACGGCCGTTCCGGCAATCAGGAGAAAGAAACCGATAACTGACACTTTGATCGCCGATGCCCGGCGTGCACTCAACAGGATGATTGCCGGAACTCCGACGATCAGGGCTCCGGTCAGGCCGGCAGTCAAGGGGATTGGCAGGTCGTAGATCCGGTACGCAAGGATGGCACCCGCTATCGGAGTCACGCCCAGGGAATCCGCGAACCTGTACGCGAAGAACGCTTCCAGGCAACCGCCGAGCACCACTCCGAGAAACGCTATTGCGAAACCCGCCGCGATCCACCGACCGATGCCTGATGCGCCCCTGCCGAATTCACTCCCCGACATCGGCATTTTCGCTTGGCCAGGCTCGTGCACAGGATCTTTCACCCGGTCAATCTAGAGCACACTCACCCCCGCCGCCCGGTCCTGAGCATGGTCGAGGCCCGGGTGGCGATGCCTGCGCCGCGCATCAGCCATTTGAAGGATCTGGTTGCCGGGCCAGGGAGTAGGCCGGCCAGTTGTACGGCGTCGATGAGGTCGTAGAGGGTTTCGCCCTCGTACATCAGGTGGTCCTGGTTGAAGTGGTAGCGGTCGACTGCGGTGCATTGGACGAAGGCGCCGTTGCCGGGGAGGGCCACTGCGTCATCGCCGTAGGGGTGGAGTTTCAAGGGGCCGACGAGGTGGCCGCTGCCGTAATAGCGGACGACCATGCGGATTTCGCCGGTCGGGGTGATGTCGAGGTAGGACTGGCCGGGGATCGGGTCGTAGCGCCAGTCCGGGATCGCTTCGAAGAAGGCGAAGTTGTAGGCCACGAACTCGTCGAGACCGACCATGGTGGCGCCGAGGGTCGTGACATCCTTGTAGCGCAGGTCGGGGGTGTAGAGCTCGTGGTTGTAGCTCATGTCGCGCGCTTGCCAACTCCACCAGTATTTCCTGGCCCAGTCGAGGGTCCAGGCGATGTCGAAACCGTGGGCGGCGTACCAGGCGATCTTCTGCTCGTATTCGGCGAACCAGGTGGTGGTCATCGCGGTCAGCGTGTCCTCATCGAGGACCGGTACCGGGACGGCACGGTTGGTCAGGACTGCCGGAATCGGTTGTGTCAGACGCGATTGCGCGAGGGCCTGCTGGAACTGTTCGTCGGTGAACATCGCATCTCCATCTGGAACCAACTGCTTTCTGAAGCAGATGGTTCCTGATAGGTTCGCTGGGTGTCAAGGAGTTACGGCGGGCGCAGCGCCACCGACCGGGTCGCTGAACGGCGCGCGCAGCTGATCGCGGCCGGGATGGCCATCGTGGGATCGGAAGGTGTTGCCGCACTGGGGATGCGCGCACTGTGTCGCGAGGCCGGATTGAGTCAGAAGTTCTTCTACGAGAGTTTCACCGGCATCGACGAGCTGCTGCACGCGGTTTACGCGGCGGCGTTATCCGAACTGGAGCAGGAGGTTGCGCCGGCCGCGGCCGCGCGGGATCTGCCCGCGATATTCGATGCCGCCGCCCGGCTGATGGAAGCCGATCCGCGACTGTGCCGCATCCTGCTGGTCGAGCCCGTCGCCGATATGCGGTTGCGCCGGCACGTGCGTGAGACCATCCCCGTCATAGCCGTTGCGGCACTGGGTGACCTGGTCGCCGGATCGCCGGACGATCCGCAGGTCCGTATGCGTTTCTCCGCGCTGTTCGGCGCCATGATCTCGCTGTTCGTGGAATGGACCGAGGGTAATCTCGGCACCGACCGCGATGCCTTCGTCCGGCACGCGACGAACGTCGCAACTCAGCTTCTCGCGCCGGGCGTGGACGCTGCTTCGACAAGCCCTTTGGCCTAGGGTCGGAGGCGATATGGAGATCAATCGATTCGCGGGTCTAGACGGTGCGGAGTTGGTGTTCCGTGAGATCGGGGCCGGTCGGCCGCTGATCCTGTTGCACAGCTTCATGGGTTCGGGCACGCATGGGCTCGTCGACTGGGCTCACCTGTTCGCCGAACAGGGACGACGGGTGGTGCTGCCGGACTTCCGCGGGCATGGGGACAGTGCGAAATCACATGATCGTGCCGCGTATCCGCCGGACGTCCTGGCCGATGACGAGCTCGCCCTCATCGAGTACCTCGGCGGCCAGAGCCAGACGTCGCCTGCGAACTTGTCGTCGGGCCCTTGGTTATCGGCCCGGGGTCGCGGTTGATGGTCATGGCGGTGTCGCCGGTCGTTGGTTCGACAGCCGCAATGTACTGTCCATTGCCAGATACCAAGTCTGCCGTTTCGTTCTCGGGCATATCACTCCTAAATAGCGGCGGGAGAGAAGGTTTCGTGTTCGGGAGCGCAGGTTCAGGCCGGGCGCGCGTGGCCGGTGAGGAGGCCTATGGCCCCGGCGATCGCGCGGCCATAGGCCTCGGGCGAGTTGGAGGGACCCGGGTGATCGTGGTGGTCGTCCTGGCGGTGCTGGCGGCAGTGGTCACGGCAGCGTTCACCAGTGGACGGGTCGATTCGGCACGGCTCGAGATCGGTGGCGACATCACCGTCACCGGCGTGCTGCAGGCAGCGGGATTGCTGTTCTTCGCATTTGCCGGGTATGCACGGATCGCGACCCTCGGAGAAGAAGTCAGAGATCCTGCGCGCACGATCCCCCGCGCGATCCCGTTGGCGCTGGGCATCACACTGGCCGTCTACGCGATGGTCGCGGTGGCCGCCCTGCTGGTGCTGGGACCACAACGCCTCGGTGCAGCTGCCGCTCCGTTATCGGAGCTGGTCCGGGCCTCCGGCCACGAATGGCTGGCACCGATCGTTCGAATCGGCGCGGCGGTAGCGGCATTGGGATCGCTGCTGGCCCTGATCCTCGGCGTCTCACGCACCACGCTCGCCATGGCACGAGATCGGCACCTGCCTGCGGTACTCGCGGCGGTGCATCCACGATTCGAAGTCCCGCATCGCGCCGAGATCGCAGTAGGCGTGCTGGTGGCAATCGCAGCCGCCACAACGGATCTGCGCGCCGCGATCGGCTTCTCTTCTTTCGGAGTCCTGCTCTACTACGCGATCGCCAACGCCGCCGCATGGACTCTCACCCCCGCCGAGCACGGGCCACCCCGAGCCATCCCCATTATCGGGTTGATCGGCTGTCTGACACTGGCATTCACCCTGCCGCGGGCATCCGTGCTCACCGGCACAATGGTGATCGCATTCAGTGCCGTCATCTACATATCGCGCCGCACCTTCAGGCCCGATCGGCCCGTGCGGCAATGAAATACAGCGATGCGTCAGTCTTCGCGGAAGCGCTCGACTCGATGCGATAGTCGTTCACTGAAGGTCTCCGCCCAGGCAACCGATTCCGACTGCTCAGCGGTGTCGATTGCGCGGCGCGCCGACTTCGAGGCAAGAGTCGCCCGCCGTCGCGATACTCCCGATCTGGACTGCATCGCCGCCAGCCGTACCACCCATGAGGCATAAGCCTGCACACTCATCCCCGCACACTCGGCCGCGTCCTCGAGGACGAGCCACTCGTACTCGTCGACAGTGACCACAATGTCCCTGGTTGCCATAGCCGCCAACCGTAGTCCTGATTGCCGACCGATGTTGCGCTGATCAGCTGTTTTTCCGAAAAGTGAGAATCACGAAACGAATCCCCCGGCCTGTCAGGGTGGTAATTCGGGATTGCGGGACTCGCCGATTGCCTTGTACCGTTAGATTGTCCCAGACAGTATTACCGGTGATGGTGGCGCGCAATGACTCTCGATCGGTTCATCCGGCCACCCGCCGACGTGGTCCGCACACATTCCGAGAACGGCATGATCGATCAGATGTCGATCGTGATCGACGCACCGCCACAACTACTGTGGGACCTGGTCACCGATATCACCGGCATGGGCAGGTGGAGCCCGGAAAACCGGCGCGGCCGATGGCTCGATAACGGACAGACGCCACGAACGGGCGCATGGTTTCTCGGATTCAATCGGATCGGGCCGGTCATGTGGGTGACGCCGTGTGAGGTCACCGCCGTCGAGCCGCTCGAGCATTTCGAGTTCCAGGTGCATATCGTCGGTCCGCGGTGGGGTTATCGTCTCGAACCGGATCCGCTCGGCACGCTGGTCACCGAATACCGGGAATGGCCGTATACGTCCGGTTTTCACCGCTTGCTGCGCTGGTCCGGGCCGCTCGGCAGGCCGCGGGACAATCACGCGCTCAATGGCATCCCGCAGACTCTGCGAGCGCTGAAGGCCTACGCCGAATCTCATTCGTGAGAGCGAATATCGCTGTGCGATAGGGCCTTCCAATGCGTAGTGTCGCATGCATGTCTTGCCGGATCTCTGAACTGGTCATCAACTGTGCCGACCCGCAGCGGCTGTCCGACTTCTGGTGTGAAGTCCTCGGCTACGTCGAACTCGGGTGGGAGCATGGCGCTTTAGAGATCGGCCCGCCCAAGGTCGGGTTCGGCGGTCCGCAGCCCACGCTGGTGTTCAGCCCCAGCACCGATCCGAAGCGCGGGCCGCTGCCACTGCATTTCGATGTGAACGCCGACGATCGCGATCAGGACGCGGAGCTGGAACGGCTGCTCGCCGCCGGCGCGCGGAAGGTCGATGTCGGACAGCCCGATGACGCGTCGTGGCATGTGCTGGCCGACCCGGAAGGCAACGAATTCTGCCTGCTCCGGCGCCGACTCGACCCGCTGCCCGAGGTGTAGGCGATTGCGGCGAACCTCACTCCGCGATCTCGATGACGAACACCGAGTTCCCGTCCGGATCGGTGAACGGCGCCTTACGGCCGGCCGAATTCATCGGTCAGCGTGCACATGGGATCGCAGGCCCTGCAGGCCGAACAGAATGAGCAACTCGACCGCGCCGCCGTCGGCGCTGCCCAGCCAGTGTGGCAGCGAGGTGTCGAATTCCGCGGCCTCGCCCGGCGGCAGGGTCAGGTCGCGTTCGCCGACTATCAAGCGGAGCCGGCCGTTGAGCACGTACAGCCACTCGAAGCCGTCGTGTGTCTGCAAGGTCGGCTCGAGCGGCTCCGGGCGCGCGGGAATGATCATCTTGAACGCGTGCACCCCGCCCGGCCGACGCGACAGGGGCACGAAGACCATCCCGAAGCGCCGGATCGGCTTCAGATGGATGCGGGGATCGCCGGTGCGGGGCGCGCCGACGAGGTCGTCCAAGGGCACGTCGTAGGTGCGTGCGAGCGGTAGCAGCAATTCGAGGGTCGCCCGGCGTTGTCCGCTCTCCAGCCGGGACAGGGTGCTCTCGGAGATGCCGGTGGTCGCGGCGAGCCCGGCGAGGGTGATGCCACGTTCGCGCCGTAGTGCACGCAGCCGCGGACCCATCGCGTCGAGGACGTCATCGGTTTCGGGGTCCATTCGCCCATCTTGCCGGAACAGCAAGATCGCGTGCCAGATCGTGGCGTGCCGGATGAGGCTGAAGCCATTCCGACAGTAGGAGTCTCGATGACCACCGCAATCCGGCCGCTCGGCTTGCTCCGCTCGACGCGCGCGGTCGCCATGATCGCACTCGCGATCCTGCTCGTGCCGGGAACCGCAGCCTGCACTACGACCACACCCGCCATCCCCGCCTATGCCACCGTCACGCACGGGGATCCCACGTTCGAGAACACTTTTCAGCACAAGTTCGCCGATGTCGACGGTGTCCGCATGCACTATGTGACCGGCGGCCACGGCACGCCGGTGGTGCTGATTCACGGCTGGCCGCAGACCTGGTACGGGTGGTGGCCGATCATGCCCGCGCTCGCCGAACATCACACCGTTTATGCCATCGACCTGCCCGGATTGGGCGACAGCACCGGCGTGCCGAGCGGCTACGACAAGGCCACCCTGGCCCGGTATGTGCACACTCTGATCGCCGACCGGCTCGGCTTACGGAACACCCGGGTCGTCGGCCACGACTTCGGCGCCGCTGTCGCGTTCGAGTACGCCGATCAGTTCCCCGCCGACACCGCCCGTCTCGGCTATCTCGATCTGCCGCTTCCCGGGCCCGCGATCGATGCGCGCACCTACCGGACGCTGAGCTGGCACATCGCCTTCCACTCCCAGCCGCGGGTTCCCGAAGCGCTTGTCGGCGACCATGTTCGCGAGTACCTGGCCATGTTCTATCCGCAGGTCTCCTTCGGCGGCACGGCATTCGGCGGCACCTCGCAGCGATCCCCGTTCAGCGATGCCGAAATCGACGAATTCGCCCGTACTTACCGTCGGCCCGCGGCGCTGTCGGGCGGCTTCGAGCTCTATCGCGCGCTGGACCAGGATGTTCGCGACATCGTTGCGGATCCGCCGACAACCGTTCCGACCCTGCTCATGACCGCCCAAGGTCAACTCGATGCGATTCGGGCGACGGTCTCTCCGCGACTGACCAATATCGTTCGTGCCGTGGACGTCCCGCACGCCGGGCACTGGCTCGTCGAGGAGAATCCCCAGTTCGTGACCGGTGAGCTCGAGCAGTTCCTCGGCTGATCACGCGGGCTGGTTGCCGGGATCGAGCCGGACGTTTGCCATTCGACACGACGGGTGTCAACCCACAGCAACAAGGGGCAGCCGATCGATAGCCTTCGGTGTGCTTCAGTTTCTAGGGTTAGGTCGACATAACTACCGTTTTGTCCTAAATGAGCGTTTCGACCGAATACACCACTCGCGATGAAGGGGTTCGAATGAGAAGGTCGTTGAGCGTCACCGCACAGATTGCCGCCGTAGCCATTTCCGGCTTCGGCCTCGCGGCCATTGCCGGAACGGGGACCGCGCAAGCCGCACCGCAGGACTGTGCCGTCAGCAAGGGGCTGTTCGACGCCTCGGCCGTCTGCCAACCCGACGGTGGCAGCAACTATGTCCTGCATCTCGACTGCGTCGGGCTCTACGCCAGCGGGCCGTTCCCGCTCTACTCCATCGGGCAGTACAAGGTCCTGAGCTACCCGTTCACACCCTCGGGTCAGCGGACGACGGCGGCGTGCACCGGGATGGGTCCCGGCGTCGTCGCCATCGCCACCAACGCCTTCGTGGAGATCTACAACCCGTAGTCAGGTTGATGACGCTCGGATCTCTGCTACCTGCCAGAGATCCGAGCGTCATCGTCGAGGACGAACACCCTTCTCCACCTGAGCATTTCGGCCATCCATGAGCTCGGTGCAGAGATACGGAATCGCCGTGCATTTCGAAGTACTGATGCCACTGCAGGATCCGGACCAGCAGCTGGTGATCTACCGCCCCGCAGACGATGCCCGCCGGTCGGCATTGGATCGATTGCGCCTATAGCGGGAGCCGATTCGGACTGGGAAAGAGGTCCCGTGCGGGAGAATGGCTGCGGACGTGGTGTGGGTTCGGCGGAGTACCGGGCAGACACGTTCGCAGCTCGAGGAGAAGACCATGGCGCCAGTCATCTATGGGCGCAAAGCGCGGGTATGCACGTTCAATCCGGAGGATGCGCTGGGGCGATTGCCTCGGCTGTATCTGGCGCAAGGTGCGCAGAGTCTGCCGGAGCTGACAGGGTTCATGCTGGCGTATCGCAATGCGGCACTGTGCATACTGGGGCAGATTGCGAGATTTCCGCAGGTCCGGGCAGCTCTCCTCACACCACTGTCGAACGTCTGCCAGCAGGAGAAGTCATCGGTCGGCCTCGAGCCGATTCTCCTCACCCTGCTGCACTCCGCCGCAACCTCCGGTGACACAGCGACTTTCGACCGATATTCAGCGTTATGGCGAGATTGGGGTCGCGCCGGAGCGAAGGCGCCGGGCAGCGATCCGGATCCTGTCCTGTGCTACGACGTGCAACACGATCAGCTACTGCTGTTGACCGCGGAAGCAGTGGACAGGATTCGCCCGGGCGGGCCGGAATTCGCAAGTCTCACAACCAGCACGTGCGATGAGGTGCTGCAGCAGTTGGCCTCTGCTCACATCGCGCAGCCGTTCGGGGAAACCACACCACCGCAACCGGCACGCATCCTGGCGACAGGCCTTTCGGCCGGCACATCGCAGACCGACCCCCAGAAGAAGGACGCCGTCGCACACTGCGGTGCCGCCGTCGGCAGCGTGCTCATCGCGTGGGGCGTAGCCCTCGAATTCACCCCCGTAACCAGTCTCGCAGGCACGCTACTGATACTCGCCGGCCTCTCCATCGAATTCGGCATCGACGCGGGCCGATGCATTGACGACATCCGCTCCTCAACCGAAGTCGACATCCCCCGATCGCCGTCAGCGACGGCATACTCGTAGAGACCGACAACGGCGTATTGCTGGCGACAGACTTCAGCGTCTCCACCGAACCGAGCCCACACCCGGGCGTAAGCGACAGCGTAGGAGCCGGCGACGGCGACACGGGCGGAGACGATTCCGGCGGCGGCGCACCCGGCAGCGGCACCACCGGTGGCGAATCCGGCAGCGGCCCAACCGGTTCCAGCGGCAGCGCGGATTCGGGCGGCCCATCCGGCGGCGGAGCAGCGAGCGGTGGCACCACCGGCGGCGAAGGCAGCAGCGGCGGAAGCGATGGCCCATCCGGCGGGGACGACGGCGACGACGGTGAGGGCGGCAGCGGCGATTCCGGCGGCGGCACACCAGGTGGCGGCGAAAGTGGCGGCGGCACAGCAGGCGGTGGCGAAAGCAGCAGCGGGGGGACAAGTGGCGGCGAAAGCAGTGATGGAGGGACAGGCGGCGACAGCGGCAGCGGAGGAACCGGCGGAGGCGAAAGCGGGGGGACTGGCGGTGGCGGCACCGAAGCCGAGCTCCCACCGGACGACGAAGGCGGCGCACACGGCGGCGGTTCGACCAGCGTGGGCCCAGTGGCTCCTCCCCATAACCCGCCTGGCGAGCCCGCCGGTGATACCCCGAATCAGCCGCTTCTCTCGTGGTTCGAAACGGCTACGCAACTCGTCCGATGACCAACGGGCAGAGGTTTCGCTAATACCGGCTGCCTACTTGGCGTATCCATCGCGTGGTCGACGGCCGAGTGGCACCTGAGCTTGACGAACGCCGAGAGGAATTCGCGCTGAAGTACCACTCGGCGTCGCTCTCCCCATCCATACCGAACGGCGAGAACCTCACTGGCGTAGTCGCTGTCACTCCGTCCATCGCGCGCGCCCGAATACGGCCGCCAGCGTGAGCGGTACGCCGAGCACTGCCGCCAGCGCGAAAATCGTTCCGAAGCGGCCGTCACCCGCCAGCGGCGCGACCACCGCCGTTGAAACCGCGCTGCCGCCGAACAGGGCTGCGGTGAAGAGCGCGACTACGGTTCCGCGTGCTCGCGGCAGCACCGATGTCGACCAGGTCTGCAGGGTGGAATGCATGAAAGAGTAGGCGCTGCCGAGGATTACGGCCGACAGGGTCAACGCAATTGCGCTCTGCCACACCGCCATTACCGTGAATCCGCCGATCAGCAGTGAGCCGCCGATGGCCAGCAGCAGCCATGCGGGTAGGCGTACCGAGAGTGGCTTCACGATCCGCGTGCCGCTCAGGACGCCGATGCCGTAGGTCGCCGCCAGCGCGCCGGCCGCGGTGAGTCCCATGCCGTCGTGTTGCAGCGCGGGCGCCAGGTAGGTCACGCCGCCGAGCAGGAGGCCACCCTCTACGAAGCCCAGCAGCAGTACGAGCAGCAGCCATCGACTGTGCAGTAGGTCGCGGTAGTGGGTGCCGCCGGATTCTCGCGCCGGTTCGGGCAGGCCGCGCAGGGTGAACACGAGTAGGCCCAAGGCGATTGCCGGGATCGCGAAAACTACACGCCAACTGGAGAATTGGGCGACTACACCTGCGATCAGGGTGGCTGTCGCTGTTGCGGAGCCGGTGGCGGCCATCAGATCCGACAACGCTTGCTGGCGCTCTCGCGGCGCGACGGAGTCGATCGAGGCCGGCACGATCGCTCCGACGAAGGCACCGGTGAGGATGCGCAGTGCGATCAATACCGTCAAGGTCGGGGCCATCGTTGATGCCAGCCCGCTCAGCCCCGCACCCACCAATGCGATGCGCAGCACCGGCAATCGACCCAGACGATCGGACAGCAGCCCCCACACCACTTGGGATCCGCCATAGGCGAAGGCGTAGCCGCTCGCCGCCAATGCGACGTCCGATAGCGGCGCGTGCATCGCAGCCGCTATCACCACCAGTAGCGGTGCCACCGCGAAGCGGTCGACATTCGCGAAATAGGAGGCTGCGAGCAGCGCCCGCGGCGGCGACGTGGTGGCCTGAGGTGTTCGGGTGATCGTCACCGTCCCACTCTCGGTCCCAGGCGGAGGCCCAGCCAGGCCACCGATCATCCTGGTAAATCCACCACCAGGCACGACGGTTGACATCGAATGCCCTGCTACGGTTGGTCGGCCATGACTCTCGAGCACGACCGGCGCCGCACCCTGGGCGCCTTTGTACGATCCCGCCGCGAGCGGCTCGATCCGGCATCCTTCCTGCTGCCGGGCTCACCTCGCCGGCGCACGCCGGGCCTGCGCCGGGAAGAAGTCGCGCAACTGTCCGGAGTCAGCCTGTCCTGGTACACCTGGCTCGAGCAGGGCCGCGACATCAACGTCTCGCGGCAAGTGCTCGAAGCGCTGGCCCGCACCCTGCAACTGAACCAGCTCGAGCACCAGCATCTATTCCGCCTCGCAGGTTCCCCGAGCGAAACCCCAGTCTCCGATCCTCCGGTGGTGAGCGCACGCCTGCGGGCGGTACTAGACGCGTTCGACCCCTCCCCCGCGAGCCTGCGCGATTGCCACGGCGACATCCTCGCCCGCAACCGCGCCGAACGCGCCCTCTTCGACATCGGCGACGCCCACGCCAACACCCTCGAACTCTATTTCGCCTGGCAACCCATCCGAACCATGCTGCAGGACTGGGAAACCCACGCCCGCCGCATCCTCGCCGAATTCCGTGCCGAAGCCGACCGCCACCCCGGCGACCCCCGTTTCACCGAAATCGTCGACGCCCTACGCCCCATCGACCCCTTCGGCACCTGGTGGGACCGCCACGACATAGCCGGCTTCACCCCCACCCTGCGCATCCTGCACCACCCGACAGCAGGCCCCCTGACCCTCGAACAATCCAAACTCATCGCCGCCGACGACCCCAGCCTCCACTTCCTCGTCCGCACCGCCGCCGACCCCGAAACCGCGGAGCGCCTAACCACTCTGGTCCGGAACGCCTAACGGGGCGAGTGATCTGAACCTCAGCTGACAACAAAGGTGATTGCTCTCACTTTGCCCTTCTATAAGTCGCGGCACCATGCAAGCCTCTCGGTGAGTTTGCTGAGAGTTTGCTCGGCAGGATTATGTGGGAGGAAACTGCCGATGGGCATTCGAAAGATCAGCATCGCCGGTGCATGCGCCACGTTCTCCACCACTGTTGCGGCCCTCGTGTGGAGTGCCGGGTCGGCCGGGGCGGACCCGGTGGCCGAAAAGTACCGCGAGACAGTCACCGATGACGGCTGGACCCTCGCGGTCACCAAGACCGCCGAGAACCTCGACCGCTGGCCGAATCTGGCCAGTTCCCCCGTCAGCCGCGAAGGCTTCGTCTCACTCAAGGCGATCGCCGAGATCACCGGCAAAGGCACGCAACCGATCACCGGCGGCACCATCACCCTCGGCTACCAGATCGGCTGCGCGGTCGACGTTTCCAGCGGCCTCACCCTCGGAATGGGATTCTCGATCGGACCCAACGCCTCGGTCACCATCTCCCAATTCCCCGGCGTGACCATCGGCGGACAGGCCTCGGTCAACCCGAACATCTCCACCACCCTGCAACCCGGCCGCATCGCCACCGTCGCCTTCGGATCCAAACCCCTTGCCGGAGCCCGCGCCTCGATCACCGCCGAACAAGTCGAGATCAAAGTCGACGCCTGCGCAGGCCCGGTCACCATCCGCTCCTTCGCCACCGCCGCCATCTCCAGCCCGGGCGCCGACAACAACCTCTCCGTCTACGGCGACCCCATCTGGCTCTGAAACATCCGACACCCCAACCACTTCGACTTTCGCTAGCGCTGTACCCCTGGAAGGTGAAAACCGATGACCGACACCGCCCCTTCTATCGAGACCGCAGCCTCACACCGTGGCGACTCCGCCACCGAACCGGTGAACCCGACCGTCGTAGCAATCGGGGGGCTCGCACTCGGTTCGGTCCTGCTGATCGTGGCGTTCGCGAACCTGAACCGGATGCCGGGCTGGGCCGACGATTACGGCGCCATCCTGGTCTATCTCGCGTTCTTCCTCTACATGTCCATCGCCGGACGACTCACCTGGTGGGGCATCGATACCTTGCGTGAACAGGCCAAGACCCGCCAGCGCCGGCGATGAGAGCGCGCGTCGCACGTTGCGCCGCACTCACTCTCACCTTGGGTGCCGTCGGCCTGGGCGTGGGCGCCATTGTTCTGTCGGGTTCACCGACCGCGGCCGCGCAAGGCTACGTGCCCTGTGAGCAGTGGCAGGCCATGCACCCGGGCTGGCCTTGCATCGACGTCCCTACCCCGCCACCGGTGCCGCCGAGCGGTCCGCCGACAGTATCCACCCCGCCACCACTGCCCTCGCAAACACCAGGCGTGCCCTCCCAGCCCGGTGGTGGCGGCGGAATCGGTGCGGGCGCGCTCATCCCGCCGACGATCCCACCCGGCAACGGAACGCCGATCGTGCCGGTCCCCGGTGCCGAATCACCTACTCTGCCAGGCAATCAGCCGCCTTCATCACAGCCCTCATTGCCTCAGGCAGTCCCTCCGCCGACAGACGGCGACGTGCCCGCCGACTCGGACTCTCCCAATCCTGGTGCCACTAGGCCTGATTCCCAGCAACCGCATACCCAGAGTCCTGATGCTGTATCTCCCCCGTCCGGCGAACCACCCGCATCGCCGGCGGTCGATAGAGCCGGACAGACAGGCGGTAATGATTTCGATGAGCGCATCCCGCTTCTCCTGATCGCCGCAGGCGCGTTCGTCGCCGCGAGTCCCTCATTCAGAGGTTCGCTACGGCTCGTAGATAGACCGGTCGACCCGCTGCCCGACGATACGGCGCCACCGCCTCCGGGAAACATAGGCGACGGCAGGGGAATACCGGCCGCTCCTTCGTGGCAGCCGCATGACAAAGGCTCCCCGGCCTGGGGATCGCAGCCGATTTGGTCCCGTGGCGACGACCTGGCCTTCAAGGCAGCGATTCTCGAAGCGCTGCCTGCGATATCAGTGAAGTGGCCACAGGCTGCGCGCATGCTCCGGCACTACCTCGGCGACACCGGGGATCCGGTGAATATCGACCCGAAGCAACTCATGTCCGAGATCCCCGAATTCAAGAATGCCGTCGATTCGACGGTCCAACGCGAGGTTGCCGCGATTGTTGTGCGCGCGTTGACATTTGGGGATTATGGACGACCGATCCCATTCCGCACCGGATGGATCGGATTCTACCCGAACTCCCAGAAGTACCCCGATTGGTTCCGTGCGATCGGCGGCTTCGACTACTCCGTGGGAGGCATTGTGACTGTCTACCCCGCAGCCGAGCCTGGTGGGCCACCGACGGTGCGGATAGAGTCGCAGGTCGATATCGCGACAGGTACAACTGGGACGGGGGCAAGTCCACCGAGATCGGGCCCCTGACAATCTCGGACGACCGGATGCAAGGGTTGCAGACCGCTGGATTGGCTCGCGAGTTCGATGTTCGGGGCAGTTCGGCTCTTCCCACCTATCAGGGGGTGTTTGTTGCGTAAGTCGGTCTCTCCGATCATTCTCGTGATAGTCGCAACGGTCGCGGTGGTTGCTATTGCTATCCCGGTCGTGTACGTCGCTGTCGATCTCCTTGCGCCTGGCCGGACATCGAAATGCCAACCCGATGACCCGGACGGTGCGATGAAGCTGGCCCGAATCACGTTGCCGGCCACGGCAAAGATCAGCAAGTATCAGATATCCTGCGACCGGGTATATGAATTCGATGCGACCGTGGATCTTCGATCGGGAAGCTTGCAGGAATTCGTTTCCGAAATTCAGTTCGGAGGAAAGTTCGGGGCGCTGAGCCAGGGCGAAGGAGGACGATGCTTCGCCGCAGACAACGTTCACCCCAAGGGTGATGACGCCTTCGATGTGAATCGAAGCATCGAATATCCTGATTGCTCGGTCGAGCCCAATTCGGTTTCGCTCAGGATCGCTTCCCGATATCCGATAGCCGGCAACTGAGTTCAGGCGTGGTCGGGGGCCGGGAGGAAGAGGGCTTCGAAGGGTGGCGAGCCCAAGGCGAGGGTGCTGTGGCCGAGGCCTTCGGTGTCGGAGACCAGCAGTAGGTCTCCTGGGGCGAAGACTCGTTTTTCTCCTGCTGTGGTGGTTACTTCGATCGTTCCACGGATCATCACTACCCACTGGCGGGCCGGGGCCGGGTGGGGCGTGCTGTCGAATTCGCCGCTGCGTACGAATACTGCTTGGGCGGAAGGTAATTCGCCGGTTGCCATGGGGGCCGTGCCGACTGCTACGGGGCGGACCGTGAGGGAGGTGCTGTCGTCGGCGAACTTCGAACCGCCGCCGGGCACTGTCTCGATTCTGGTGTAGTGCAGGATGTTTGGCTCGATCATGGTTCCAACTTTGACGTCCGAGATTCGAGGCGGCGATTCCCTGCGAGGAATGACTTCGGTCAATGGTGTCGTTTGCGGTAGCGGCGGCGGGTTGCGCGTAGTAGGCGTGGTGCGGTGAGGGCCGTTGCGATGGCGGTCAGGGGGATGATCACGTCGGTCCAGGGGTCGCGCGGGGGGCTCGGCTGCCTTATCGGCTACCCGGTTCGGCACATCCTCGACACTCATAGGGGGATTGTTCCGTCTCGGCGGGCGGACAGTGGGGAATCGAGGAAGTTGCGCGCTAGGACTGCGCGAACTCTTGGAGGTCCCGGTTGAGTTGGGTGCGGTGGGAGAGGTGGAGCATGTGGGAGGCGTTTTTGTAGACGATGAGTTTGCTGTCGGGGATCAGGTTGGCGGAGTGTTGTCCGCAGGTTTGGAGAGGGGCGAAGGCGTCGTGGTCGCCGTGGAGGATCAGGGTCGGGACGGTGATTCGGGTTGCCTCGGTGCGGAAGTCGGCTGCGAGGTTGATTCGGCTGCATTCGATTGCGGCGTGGAGGGATACGCGCATCCAGTCGCGGATGGTTGCGTCTTTCTCGAGTTGGGGGATGGCGCGATCGCCGAAGGAGAGGGCGGCGTTGTCGGTGACCCATTGGGCGTAGTCGGTGCGGAATTGGCTCAGGAGGCCGGTCACGATCTCGGGGGCGGCGTTGAGGTGTGGGGCAGTGGCGCCGACGAGGGCTATGCGACTGATGCGGTCGCTGCCGTGGCGGGTGAGGTAGCGGATTACTTCGCCGCCACCCATCGAGTGGCCGATCAAGGTCACGTCGGTCAGGTCGAGGTGGGTCAGGAGTGCGGCGAGATCGTCTGCGAGGGTGTCGAATTCGTAGCCGGTGCCGGGGTCGTCGGATCGGCCGTGGCCGCGGCGGTCGTAGCCGATGGCGCGGTGGCCGTGTTCGGTCAGGTGCAGCATCTGGTGTTGCCACATATCGCTGGACATCAGCATGCTGTGCACGAACACGACGGGGGTGCCGGTGCCGTAGTCGCGGTAGAAGAGTTCGGTTCCGTCGGGCACGGAGAAGTACGACATTGGGGATTCCTGATTATGGGAAGGCTTGTGGTTACTGGGCGGCGAGTGGCTGGACGGTGAGCTGGTAGTCCTCGCGGATCTTGCTGTCGGCGTCGAGGAGCAGGAATATGCGTGCTGCCCAGGCGATTTCGCCCGTCTCTGCACCGATCAGCTGGATGGTGAAGGTGACGAGGTCGTCGTGGCGGTGGGCGTCGGCGGCATTGGCGGCGCGGTAGAGGCCGGTCGCGACGAATGCGTTGTACGCCTCGGCAACTCGGGTGTCGAGCGCATCACGACCGCTGAATCGTGCGCCCTCGACGTACTCGACGCCGTGGGCGGTCCACAGCTCGGCGATGGCCCGGCGGCGCAGTTCGACGTCCGGCTCGTTCCAGAGCGCGGTGTAGCGGTCGACGAGGATGAGGTCGAGGGATGCGGCGGTGTTCGTCATGGCGGTGATGTCCTTCCGTGGGCCCCTGGTGGGCCGCTGGAATTACGATCGGTGGTGCCACGGCGGGACGGTCAAGCCGAATCCTCGGGCAAACTCTCCCCTAGTGGGAGACTCCACAATGGATGCCATGACCGCGTACATGTCCATCGGTGACTTCTCCCGTGCCACCCATCTGACCGTGAAGACCTTGCGGCACTATCACCAGATCGGACTGCTCGCCCCGGCCGATATCGATCCGCACACCGGCTACCGCAGATACACCACCGATCAGCTGGGTGTCGCGCAGGTGGTGCGGCGGTTCCGCGATCTCGATATGCCGCTCGAGGAGATTCAGGCCGTGCTGGCCACCGCGGATCCCACCGCGCGCAATGCGCGGATCGTGGCGCATCTGGATCGGTTGCAGGAGCAGCTCGGGCGCACGCAGAATGCCGTCGACCAGCTGCGGGATCTGCTGACTCATAGCGGGCCGGCCGAGTCGGCCGTTGAATTGCGGGCTGTGCCTGCCACTTCGGCGGCTGCGATCACCGATGTCGTCGACGCCGCCGACGGCGCGGCCTGGATGCTGGGCGCGCTCGGCGAGCTGTACGCCACCTTGACCGCTCAGCAGCTCACGCCGACGGGTCCGGCCGGCGGGATCTACTCCGATGAGGTGTTCACCGACCATCGCGGCGAGTCGACGATCTTCGTCCCGTGCGCCGGCCCCGTCCGGTCCGTGGGGCGGGTGCGCGGGATCGACGTTCCCGCAGCCGAACTCGCTGTGATCACTCATTCCGGGTCGCTCGCGGATGTCGACCGCACGTACGGGACCCTCGCCGCGCACGTCACTCGTCATGCGCTGGGAGTTCCCGGACCGATTCGCGAGTACTACTTGGTCAGTCAGCGCGATACCCCGGATGCCACGCAATGGTGCACGGAGATCGGCTGGCCGATCTTCCTCACCGGCGCCACGAACACGCACCGGGCCACGGCGTCACCCGCGGAGGTGAACTAACCGTCAACCGGCGTGAAGGATCCGAAAGCGATTGATTTCCACTGGATCCCGATCGACGACTTGGATCGGCGGCCACGCCCATTGCCAGACGCTGACGCCTGGTGTGCGGGAGAACCGGATCTGTCCGCGCGTGCCTTCTACCACGACGTGCGGCCAGGATTCGGCAATGCTCGCCCGGTCTGCGCCTTGGGAGCGCAGCAGATCGGCAAGGACGGCAATCGTGTCATAGCCCTCGAAAGCAACGAAGGACGGCGCTGCATCCAGCTGTTCGCGCAGCGCCTTCTCGACTCGTTCACCGAGTGCGCCCAGCCGCTCGGGTAGGTAGCGCAGGAACGGAACCGCCGCGCCGTCGCCGCCCAGCGATGTCGCCCACCCGGCGAATTCCGGTTGCCCTGCCGGTGCGCCGATCAGGATTTCAGTGAGGCGGTCGTCGCCGCGAACTGCCTTGACGATCGACACGGCCGGCTCGGGGTAGCCGACCAGAAGTAGAAGGGCTGTCGCGCGATTCACGACAAGTTCGTCGCATACGGCCGCAGGCGTGAGCACGCTCATCTCGAGTTCGACGACGGAACCGCCGCGCGGACCGAGGTAGTCCCGCAGAATGCTGACGCCGGATGCCCAGTAGACACTCGACTGCGCTGCCACGGCGATTCGCGTGTGGCCTGCGCTGAGAAGGAAGTCCGCATAGACCTGCCAGCTGCGAGACTGCGCGGGGGCAAGGCGCGCAACCCATTCCGTCGGCTCTTCGGTCAGTGTGTCGAGGACCGCCGATGAGCAGAGGAACGGCAAGCCCAGTGCGTCGGCCCGAGCCGCAGCGGCGCGAGCGACGACGCTGTGATACTCCCCCGCCAGCGCAGCCACGCCCAGCCGGGCCAATTCATCGACGGCCGCCGCGGCCCTGGACGGATCGGCCGCAGTATCTCGAACTACCAGCTCGAGCGGTGCCCCGAGAATCCCTCCGGCCTCATTGATTTCGCGAACGCCCAGCTCGAGTCCAGCGAGCAGGTGTTGCCCGGCCTCGACCCAGCCCGGACGGGTCAGCGGGACGAGCGCACCGATCCGGACGGACGATTCGCGAGCCTGCTCAACTCCAGTGGGCGATGGTGGCGTACTCATGAGCTGGCTTCTCCCATATGACGATTCGGCCTATCCGCGACCGAGCTGCTCGCGCTGCCTCGCTTCAGGATCCTGCCGCATCCGACGCCTCATCGGCGCGACGCGCGCGCATTGCTCGGACACGCCCGCGGCTTGCACATGCCGGAGAGGGACACCAGCGCCGACGCCCGAGCGGGTCGGTGAATATGCCCCGGCAGTCGTGTTCGGGGCACGACTTCAGTCCGGCACGATCGGCGCCGGTCAGGTGGTCGACGGCTTGGCGCGCAATCCGGGCGAGGGCGTCACCCGCGGTTGTCGGCCGTTCGCGCTGCAGGCGATCGTCGACGGTGAGGTGCACCGGGTCATCGTGTTCGGTGAGGAATGCACTCAGTTCCGCGACCGCGTCACCCGGTGGTGTCCGCTCCTCGAGGGTGGCCAAGGCCAAGTCGCGCAGTGTCTCTCGCAGCCGGATGGCCTGGGCGAGCTCGGCAGCGGTGGGCGGTCGCTGCGGCAGGAGTTCGCTGCGGTCGAGCCATTCGGTGAACCGTGCGGGTGTGTCCATGCGCTCCACCGGGTTCGCGCTGAAGCTACGGCCTTTGGTGGCGAGCAGATTCAGCCAGGTGGCGCCGCAGTCGAAGCGAAACGCGTACTTGTCCTCTGCTGCCATGAAAAAAGTGTAACGCTTCGCCCGTTACAGATGCTACGTTCGTAACGGTTCACCCGTTACAACTGTTAGAGGTACCGATCATGACGAACACTTCTCCCCTGTCCGAGCAGCTCACCCCCGCACGGTTCGACCGCGAGGAGGGCTACCGGATGCTGGATCAGCTGCAGGAGGAATCCACTCAACTCGCCACCCTGCCCGGACTCGAACAGCTGGTCCCCGGCCTCGCGGACTGGGTGGTCACCGCATTGTTCGGCGGCACCTACCTGCGCGGAAACCTCTCGCTGAGGGATCGCCAACT
This sequence comes from Nocardia sp. NPDC020380, assembly GCF_044386975.1. Classification (NCBI taxonomy): domain Bacteria; kingdom Bacillati; phylum Actinomycetota; class Actinomycetes; order Mycobacteriales; family Nocardiaceae; genus Nocardia; species Nocardia sp. NPDC020380. Next base: position 39,672 of record NZ_JBIRVQ010000014.1, read on the forward strand.
GGTCAACATGGCCGCCCTGACCGCTCTCGGCGGCGTCGACCCGCAGCTGAACGGACACGTGAAAACGTCACTGCGAGTGGGCCTCACCCGCGAGGAAATCCTCGAAGTCTTCGCCCACCTCGCCCCCTACATCGGGGTACCGAAGGCGCTGGCCGGACTGCGCGTGGCCGCGACCGCGCTCGCCGAGGCCGAACAGCCGGCCCAGTGAGCGCCACGATCCGGACCGTGCTCGGCGATATCGCACCGGAGAGCCTCGGCGTCTGCAACGCCCACGACCATCTGTTCATCCGCTCCCCGCAGCTACGGGGCCAGGAGCTCGACGATGCGGACGCCGCACTGCACGAACTGAATTCGTTCGCGGCCCTGGGCGGACAGGCGGTAGCGCAGTGGACACCATGGGGATTGGGACAACGGCTCGAGGATCTCCCCGAGCTGTCCCGGCAATCCGGCGTGCATCTGATCGCCGCCACCGGACTGCATCAGGCCAAGCATTACGTACCGGCCCAATTGGCGAACGTCTACGACGATCTGGCCGACCTGTTCATCCACCAGCTCACCGCAACCCCGGTACGCGCGGGATTCATCAAGGTAGCCGGCGCTTTTCATCACCTCGATGCGCACACCCGCCACGTCCTGGCCGCCGCGGCCGCCGCCCACCACGCCACCGGAGCCCCCCTCGGCGTCCATCTCGAGGGCGGTACCGCGGCCCTGGCCGTACTCGACGAGCTCACCACAACCCACGGCGTGCCGCCCGAGCGAGTGATACTCGGTCATCTACATCGGTTCCCCGACAGTGCAATCCACCGTCAGGTCGCCGCAACGGGAGCCTTCGTCGGTTTCGAAGGCCCTTCACGAGCCCACCACGCCACCGACTGGCGCCTGATCGACAACATCGCAGCCCTCGTCGACAGCGGACACACCGATCGGATCCTGCTCGGCGGTGACACCGTCACCGTCTCGGCGCGATCCACTGCCGACGGCCCCGGGATGCCTTACCTACTGGACACTCTGCGCCCCCGCATCGAACGCGAATTCGGTTCCGACACAGCCACCGCCGTGTTCATCACGAACCCGGCCCGCGCGTTCAGTACGCAATGGTCCACTCAGTGAGTGGGCCGGGTGGTCGCCCGGGGGTCGTGCCATAGGCCCAGGTCGAAGTACAGGGTGGTCATGGAGTCCCACATGGTGGACCACGGTTGTTTCGGCCCTTGGCATTTCCAGACGGCGACCATGCGGTCGATGCCGGGGGTGCCCTTGGGGTCGTCGAGCTGGGCGACGCGTTCGACCTCGTCGAAATGGGTGCGCAGCTCGGGCTCGGCGGTGTCGAGGCCGACGTAGATGATCGTGGTCGCGGAATTCGGTGGCGGGCCGAAGAATCCGAAGCCGCGGCTGGGGCTGTAGGTGGCGGGCAGGTGGTATCGACCGCCGAACTGTTCGACGGCGCCCGCCTGCCAGTAGCCCTGGGCGACGATGGCGGAGTGCGCCTTCTCCTCCGGGCTCAGCGTGTTGTAGCCCGCGTCCACGGCGGAGACCAGGTGTGACCAGTTGGTGGTGCCGAAGACCGCGGACTGCAGGCCGAGATCGAGGGCGTCGTGGGTCGGGCTGCGCCAGCTGTCGGGCAGTGGCAGGACGGTGAGTCCGGCGATGAATACCAGGGCCGAACCCGCGGCGGCCAGCATCGTCAGCACGTTCAGCCACGTTCTGCGGTAGTGCTGCCAGAAGGCGACGGCACCGAAGGCGAACATGGCGGGGAAGAAGCCGGTCGGGTAGTAGGGCCGGCCGTGCGTGAAGATGACGAACACGGTCATGATCACCAGTGCGGCCGGCAGGAAACGGTACGGGCGCAAGGCTTCCAGTTTGAACGCGGCCCAGAACGCGATCAGGATCATCAGCCCGCCCAGGAAGCTGGCCAGGCCCAACCACTGCGGAATGAATCCGGCTGGGCCGAAGCCGGTGGCGTCCTGCTCGGCGCCGATGATCGAGCCCATGGCCAGCTGCGGCCAGTTGTGCTGTGACTGCCAGTAGAGGATCGGGACCAGGGACAGGGCCAGGATGCCGGTCGACACCCACAGGGCCGGGCGGCGCAGGATCTCCCGTGGGCCGCACAGGATCATGGCCAGCCCGAGGCAACCCCAGACCAGCGGGATCATCCACTTCACCTGCATGTCCAGGGCCGCAACGAGTCCCGCGACGATGAGCAACCAGTCCTGCCGGGTGCGCACCCAGCGGGTGAACAGCCAGGTGATCACGGCGGTGAGGGTGGCGTCGAAGGCGAAGGTGCTCAGCTGAACCTGGGTCGCGATCAGGCTGGAGGTGGCGTAGGTGGCGGCGGCGAGCAGCTGTGCGCGGCGGCTGCCGCGGAGTTCGTAGGCGATCAGCCCGGCCACCACGACCGCGCCCGCGGCCATCAAGACGGCCGGGAAGCGCAGTGCCGTCAGCGATCCCGGCGCGAGGACGTCCGCGATGTGCGCGAACAGCGGTACCACCACGCCCTGGTCGGCGAAGGTGTAGTCGAGCCGGCGGCCGGCGGAGAGGAAGTAGAGCTCGTCGCCGAAGTAGTCGTAGCGGGCCGCTGTCACCGTGAGCACTACCGTGGCGAGCGCCGCGATGAGCGCGACTCCGCGTAGAGCGAACTCGGGATGGGTCTCCGTTGTTTTTTCCGGCTCAGTGCGAATCGCAATGACCGCGGTCATGAACTGCCCCCAAAACTTCCCGACAGACACGCTCGACGCCATCCATGTGCTGGTGGCGTCGTATCTGTTCGCTGGTGAACCGATTCCTCCCCGGCAGCGAACTTGTTGAGCGCAAGCGCTCTGCGGTCCTGCTCGGATTGCTCGATGTGAAACGATAGGTTGTATCAGGTGGCTCCGCAAATGCAATGCCGAAAGCGTCGATAGCCGTTGGCTGTAAATTCAAGATGACTGTGATGTGACCCGCCGGTTAATTGCGCTGCTATCGAAAATGGATACAGCGAGAAGGCGCAGGATGCGCCGGTCAGCGGGCAGCTCTCAGCATGCGAGACCGATCGGCAACGCGAATCCGAACCGCCCGGAGTGGCTTGCGCCACGATTAACAAGCCACCAAAACAGGCGTCCCGAGGGACTCGATGTAGCACACTCATGGCGATTACCTCGCGATCGGTTATTTCACCGTCATGAATAGGTAAAAAATCATCGAGATTAACGTGCACCGGGGTGAACGACCAGGGGTACAAATAGGTCGGTGAATCGGTCATCGACCGTAAAGGGGATTGAATGAACCATCGAAATGCGAGCATCCGGCGCGGATGGCGGCCGGCCGGCGGCCGCATCGCCCCGGGCGGAAGTCCCGCCGGGGCGACGCGACCCACCCTCAGCTCGCGGCCGCGATCTTCGCGGGATCGGGTGCGTACGCGGTCATCCAATGCGGCCGTAGCCGGTAGTAGACGATGTCGTTGTCCCAATCGAACGCGTCGTCGCCGTAGAAGTCCTTGAAGTAGGCGAGCAGTTCGGGCCACGCCGGGTCGGGATCACCGTGTGCGGGGTTCAAGACCTCGACCCGGCCGTGGGTGAACACGCCCAGCTCCTCCCCGCGCATATGCGCGACACTGGCCACGGGACGAGCCGCGAGATGCTTGGCCTTCGCGGCGGTGCGCGCGGTGCCGAAATGCCATGCGCCGTGCAGGAAATGACCGTCGGCGCCGCTGATCCGCGGCTCGCCGGTCGCTGTCACCGTGGACAGGGCGAGGGTGCACATGCCGGTGAGAACCCGTGTGAGCTGTTCCGCGGTCAGACTCCGCTCGGAGTCGATGATCGAGCGCAGGTGTGCGGTGGATCGGGTGAGAGATGCGTCGAGCAGGGCCTGCAGTTCGGTGAGCTCTTCAGTCGATTCGCGCATCCAGCCACCGTATCGGCGACCACCGACAAGTTTCGGCCGCCGAAGTCTGAAGCCGCACACGGTGATGTCGGTCATTGCATGTCATGCCCGCGGTGGTGTGCTGTGTCTTATGGGCATGAGCGAAATCGACTACACCGAACTGCCTTTCATCGATGAACATCGCCGGCTGGTCGCCGCACCACCCGCCGCCGTCTGGGCGGCGCTGACCGACTGGATCGCCGGCGCCAATCTCGGCGTGACCGACCTCTTCGCCGATCTCGTCGGCACCGAACCGCGCCGTGCGTCGGGCACCATCCCGGAGGTGGGTGCCACGCTTCCCGGATTCGCCATCACCGAATCGGTGCCGGACGACCACCTCACTTTGACCGGCCGCCACCGCTTCTCGCGCTATGCATTGATCTTCAGCGTGCGCGCCGAATCCGGCGGCACCGTCCTCAGCGCCCGCTCCTACGCCGAGTTCCCCGGCCTCCACGGCCGCCTGTATCGCACGGCAGTGATCACCTCCGGCGCACATCGCATCTTGGTTCGCCAGCTGCTGGCTCGCATCACCCATAGTCTGAACACATGAAACAGGATGTGCGGCAACGTCATGCCCTGTCGTTCGGCGCGGCAGCGGGCGCGTACGCCGAGCACCGCCCGGACTACGCGCCGGCCGCGGTGCGGTGGGCATTGGACTCCGCGCCCGGCCCGCGAGTGCTGGATCTCGGGGCCGGAACCGGAAAGCTCACCGGCACACTGGTGGCGCTGGGCGCCGATGTCCTCACGGTCGAGCCCGATCCGGCGATGCTGAGCGAGCTACGCCGCGTACTACCCGCGGTTCGTGCCATGGCGGGTAGTGCCGAGCCGGATGCGTCCATCGACGCCGTGCTCGCCGGAAACGCCCTGCACTGGTTCGATATGGCGATCGCAGGACCCGAGATAGCAAGGGTCCTCGCGCCCGGCGGGATCCTGGCGGGGTTGTGGAATGTCATGGACGACCGCGTCGACTGGGTCGCCGGACTCGAACGGGTCAGTGGAAGCGCGGCCATCGGTCCCCGCGACACGTTCAGCAGCTGGCGTGCCGCCACGGCGGGCTTATATCTCCCCGAAGCAGATGTGGCGGCCCGGTTCGGTTCACCCGAGCAAGCCGAGTTCCCACACCGGCAACCGCGCACCGCGGAATCCCTCGTCGCGACAATCGCAACGCGCGCAGGGATGTTGGTCATGTCAGAGCACGAACGACAGGCGACGCTCGCCCGCATCCGCGCCTACCTCGCGAGCAGGCCGGAGACCAACAGCGGCGAATTCGTGCTCCCGATGCTGACGGGAGTACTGCGCACGGTCCGCATCGGATAGCGCGACCGGATTCAGCCGATGAAATCGCGGACGAGCTTCGCGAGTTCGGCCGGCTGCTCGGCCATCACGATGTGTCCGGCGTCGATCTCGGCGTAGGTGGCATCCGGGATATCGGCGCTCACCTCGCGCGAGTATGCCGCGGGGACCAATACATCGGCGGCGCAACCGATCACCAGCGCCGGCGCCTGGATCTGCGGCAGCAGATCGCGGACGTCGAGCCTGTTGGCGAGACCGATCTGCCGGAGTCTTCCGGTCGCGGGTCGGTAGGACGTCGCGAGTTCGGCCACGGCCGCCGGGTCGAGGGATTGCAGGTACGCGGGGCTGAAGGCCACCAGCATCGTGTATCGGGCGAAAGCGTCGGCGTGATCGGCAAGGTCGCGCCACAGCGACAATGCCTGGGTCTGGTGTTGCAACCCCTGTCCGGTCCATCCCGAGACCAGCACGAGGCGGCGGACCAGACCGGGCCGGACCGCGGCAAGCCGGGCGACCACCGCGCCACCCATGGAATGTCCGACCACATCGGCGGGCCCCTGCCCGAGATCGGAGATCACGGCGGCGACCTGCTCGGCGAGCAACTCGACACTCAGCGCACCGCCGTCGTCACGCGCCGCATCGCTGCCCGAAAGATCCGGCAGCACAACAGTTCTGGTATCCACGAATGTCTCGGCGATGTGGTCCCAGACCTGCGAACCTCGGCTGCCACCGTGGACCATGACCAGCGGCCGGCCCGCACCCAGCACCCGGTACGGCACCACCGCTGCGCCCACTGAAATCTCCCGCATGACCAACTCCCCTTTCGTAGAACTGCTTGCCCCAAAGACGTTGCCAGCACTCGGTGGCAATGAGGAGCGGAGCGGATTCCCTAGGATCGGCTCTCCTAGCCGACGCGGCACGCGCCGACCCGACCGCCGAAGATGGAAGACATGACAATGGACAGGGCCAAACTGGCGGACTTCCTCCGCCGTTCCCGCGAGCGGCTCCGGCCCCAGGAGGTCGGCCTGGACGCGGGCCCGCGGCGTCGCACGCCCGGCCTGCGCCGCGAGGAACTGGCCCAGCTGGCCGGTGTTTCGGCCGACTACGTGATGCGGCTCGAGCAGGCGCGCAGCTCCCAGCCGTCGACCCAGCTGCTGGGCGCGCTCGCCCGAGCGCTGCGCTTGACCGAGGACGAACGCGATCACCTCTACCTGCTGGCAGGCCACCGCCCGCCCGAAGGACCGCGCGCCGGAAATTACGTCCGCCCCGCGCTGCTCTGTCTACTCGACCGGCTCGGCGACACCCCGGCCCAGCTCATCACCGACCTCGGTGACCTGCTCGCGCAAAATGCCTTGGCCGAAGCACTTTTCGGCTGCGTGTGCACCCTCGAGGAGCAGGATCGCAATATCACCTGGCGCTGGTTCACCAATCCTCAAGTGCGCGAGGCTTATCCCACCGAGGACCATGACCACCTCAGCCGCGTCCGCGTCGCAGACCTGCGCGCCGCCGCGACCCACCGCGGCTACGATCAGCCCGCGACCGACCTGATCGCACGGCTCGAGGCAGCCAGCGAAGAGTTCGCCACGCTGTGGAACGAGCACGAAGTCGCCATCCGCCGCAGCCACCATGTGCGCGTCGTGCACCCCACTGTCGGCCCCGTCGAATTCGACTTCGAAATCCTGCACACCGAAGCAGCCGACCAGCGCCTCCGCATCTTCACACCGCCGCCCGGATCCAACAGCATCGAAGCTCTCGAGATCCTGCGTGCCATCGGCCCGGAGACCGCCCACCGCAGTCACCGATAAGACCCCCGCACGGCCTTCGAAGACCGAGCGGCACACGTAAGCTCGGACGCAGATCGATCACGCGAAAGGGCGAACGTGTCCAGCGAGAATATGTTCAGTGTTTTTGGGAAGATGACCGCAATTCCGGGTCGGCGGGATGAGCTGATCGCGGTGCTGCTCAGGGGATTACGGGCAGGCGGCACGGAAGGCGGGTTGGTCGGCTTCAGCATCAATAACGCCTTCGACGATCCCGATACGATCTGGCTGACCCAGCTGTGGGTCGACAAGGATGCGCACGACGCGACCACTCGTTCCGAGGCGGTTGTCGCGGCATCCAGCGAAGTCCCCGCGCTGCTGGCTCAGCGACCGGAAGGCTTCTACGGCCACGCCGTCCACGTGCACGGCCACACCTCGGGGTAGCAGGGATTACGAAGAGCGACGGCCTGAAATCGATTCGGGCCGTCGATCTTTCGTGTGCTTTCTTGGCTGCCGTCACCTCAGACCCTCAGTGCGGGCCCTGGCCCGTCGCCATTCCCTGCAGCGCGCTGCTGCCGGCCGCTCCCCCGGCTACGCCGAGTGCCGCGAGTGCCGCCATTCCGAGCAAGAGCAACATGAGTTCTTCCTTTCCGTCGGAACGGATTTCGTTCCGTCTCCCCGACCGGCCCGGGCCCTGAACACGAAGCATTGCAGGCAGATTCGATCGGCCTCGCACTGCTCATCGTGCTCGATACCCTGACCCCGGCCGAACGCCTGGCCTTCGTGCTGCACGACCTGTTCGCGATCCCGTTCGACGAGATCGGCCCGATCCTCAACAAAACACCCGCCGCGGCCCGCCAATTGGCCAGCCGCGCCCGGCGACGGGTCCAGGTCTCGACCCCGCCCGAGGCCGACACCAGCCGTCAGCGCGAGGTGGTCAACGCGTTCCTGACCGCCTCCCGCACCGGCGACTTCCAGGCCCTGCTGTCTCTACTCGCCCCCGACGCGGTCTTCCGCGCCGACGCCGCCGGAATCCGAATGGGTTCGGAGGCACTGGTTTCCGGCCGCGACGGCGTCGCCACCACCTTCGCCGGCCGAGCCAAGGCCACCCGCCTCGCCCTCATCGACGGCATGGTCGGCGCGGTCTGGGCCATCGCCGGCACCCCGAAGGTGGTCTTCACCTTCACCGTCGTCGACGAACAGGTCACCGCCATCGACCTGCACGCCGACCCCGAGGAACTCGCCGCACTCGACATCGAGATCCTCGAAGCCGCCTGACCTACGGTGCTCGACCCGATCCCCAGAAATGGCGGCCAGGTTCCCCTGGCCGCCATTTCGCGTGGACTATCGCGGCAACCCGCGCTAGTACCCGAGTACGGTGCGCAGCACCGATTCGGCTTCTGCCACTGAAACATCGCCTGTCTGCCGGTACGCGATGTGCTGATCCGGGCGCACCAGTAAGGCCGATGCGGTCCCGTCGCGGTACACGGTTTCCTGGGCCTGGGTGTGGTCGAAGACGACCAGATCGACTCCGACCACCCGAGCCGCCTCCACGAAAGCTGCTGTGGTGGAGCCGTTCCCGCTGAGGTCGATCAAGGTCAGCTGCGGACCGAGCGCGTCGTAGAGCGACCGGCCGTCGGCGAGCCAGTCATGCGGCAGCCGCGAACCAGGCCGAGTGCTCGGCGTGTAGGTCAACGGTCCGTCGCCCGAATCCGCTCCCGGCTCATCAGCCCCATCGGCCACGATCACCGGCGAATCCTCGTACCGATAGCCGAGAACCAGTCCGAGACTGTGGAATTCGGCCGCCATCCCGCGCTGGATCGCCTCGGCCACCCCACTCGGTTCCGCATCCTTGATCCGCAGCACCGCCTGCATGTTCGCCACCGTTTCGGCGACCGTCCGCACCGCGATCGCACGCCGCTCCGGCTCGTAACTCGCCGGCAGCCCCGCCCCGCCCCAACCGGCGAGGGTGGCCGCCAGCTTCCAGCCGATGTTCACCGCGTCCCCGATGCCGGTGTTGAATCCGTGCCCGCCCCATGGCGGATTGAGGTGCGCGGCTTCGCCGACCAGGAATACCCGTTCGCTGCCGAATCGATCGGCGATCTGCATGCGGGCGCTCCACTCGTCGGTGGACAGGATCTCCGCTTCGATTTCGGCGCCCACCAGATCCGCGAGCAGACCCGCGATATCGGTGTCGGCGCCGCGCGCGCTGGCCCCGGCCCACCAGGTGTCGGCCAGATCGAAGCGACCCATCACGCCGGTCACGCGGGGATTGAAAACCCAGTAGTGCACGGCCGGTCCGTACGGCACTCGTTCGGCGAGTCCGGGTGCGCGGAAGACGATGTTCAGGTTGCTCAGCGCATCCTGAGTTCCCTCCAGCCGGGCACCGAGACACGTCCTGGTCCTGCTGTCGGATCCGTCGCACCCCAGCACGTATCGCGCGGACACGGTGTGCCGGGTGCCGTCGGTGTGTACCGCGTCGACCGTGACCTCGGTGTCGGACTCGCGCAATCCACTCAACGCCCAGCCGGTGGCGAAGGTGACATTCGGCAATTGCGCCACCGCTTCGCGCAGCACGGTCTCCACGATCGGTTGCGGAACCTGTTGGCCGGACTCCGCGAAGTGCTGCGCGGGGTGTGGCGTGAGCCCGAAACAGTCGGTGAATCGGGTGATCTCGTGTCCCAGCAGATTCGTGCCGAATACCGCGTCCTGCGACCACGACACCGGGAGCGGTGCGGCCTTACGGATCTCGTCGGCCAGTCCCCAGCGGCGGAAGTGTTCCATCGTCCGGATGCTGGTGGTCTTGGCGCGCGGCCGCAGGAACGACACCTCGGCGCGCGGTTCGAGCACCACGCATTCCACGCCGCGGGTGCCGAGTTCCATGGCCGCCGCCAGGCCCACCGGTCCGCCACCGGCGATCAGTACGGCGGTGCTGTCGGGTGGTGTGCTCATGCGGATTCTCCTGTGGCAGTGGTGGACTCGCTCGCGCGGCGCAGGAACTGTTCGAGTGCTTCGTTGAAGGGTGCGCCGGTGTTCTGGGTGCCGTGACCGCCGGGCACCACCAGGCGCTGGGCGCCCAGGCGCTCGGCGAGCGCGTCGCTGATCTCCTCGAATACCGGTCGTTGCCCGCCGCTGACCACCAGGATCGGGATGCCGGCGGCGCGTAAGGGTTCGAGTGGGATCTCCGCTTCCCACGGCAGGCGCCCGCCCGCAGCTACCCGCGTCGCGAACTCGCGTAACCCGTCCGGGAGCGTTTCGGGGAAGGTCGCGGTGGGTTCGATGATGCCGAAGAACCGGCGGAACAACGCGATCGGGTCCGAGGCGGGCTCGGCGAAGAGCTGCGTCATCGCGTGTTCGTAGGCGTCCACGGCCGGTTTGCCGCGGGCCACGAAGCTGGCCGCGCTCTCGATCAGCGTGAGTGAGCGGACGGCTTCGGGGCGGGCGGTGGCGGCGATCATGGCGCCGAGGGTGCCGTAGGACTGGGCGACCACATGCGCGCCATCGCCGAGCGCCTGGGCCAGCAGTCGGCCGTCGGTCAGATAGTCCTCGAATTCGGCTGGGGCGCTGTCGTCGTAGCCCAGCCGGGAGACGATGCGTAACCGCCACCGGTCGGCCAGTGACAGCTGTGTCTGCCATGATTCCGGCCCACCGAACGCGCCGCCGTGCACGAACAGGATCGGTTCGCCGCTGCCGTGATCGACCATGCGCATTCCACCGGGACCGGTGTAGCGGCTGCTCTGTCCCGCAATACCGGTCGCAGCGGGGGTGCCGGTCACGGCCATGCTGTCGAGCAGCTTGTCCGCCAGTCCGGCGATGCTGGGCAGGTCGAGGAACCAGGCCGCGGGTGGCGAGATCGCCAGTGCCGCACCGACTTGCTGCTGGACCTCGACGGCCAGCAGCGAGTCCATGCCGAGTTCGCCGAGCGGATCGTCGGGTCCGATGTCTCCGGGCGCGCACTCCAGAACCGCTGCGGCGGTACCGGTCAGCAAGTCCCGCAGCCGATCTCGCGCGATATCCCGATCTCCGGCCGCGAGCGACTCGGTGATCTCGGCGCCGAGCCGTGACGAGCCCGCCGCGGAGCCCTGCATCCAGGCGGCCGGCCCACGGGCCGCTCGCTGTGGCACCGAACGGATGGCGGCCAGCAATGCCGCCTGTGTGGTCGCCTTGAGATGCACGCCGGTCATCCGGGCCACCTGCCGGCCGTCCATTGTGGCCAGCACGATGTCTGCGGTGATCAGATCGGAACCGCTTGCGCCGGAACGCATCTTGGCGTGGCAGTACATCTCGCCGCCGTCGTGACCGAAGAAGTCGAACTCCTCGATCTCCATTGCCATGACTACGGTCTCACCGAGCGAGCCAGACTCGCTCAGCGGGAGGCACGCGGTCAGCAGCTGCAGTGCGGAATCCACGATTCCTGGATGCAATTCGTATCCCTGCGCCAGTTCCACGGCTTCCGCCGGCCGGATACGGGCCAGCGCTTCGCCGTCGGTCCGGTGGATCGTGGCCAGCCACTGGGCGGAGGGACCGAGATGGATGCGCCGCTGCCAGAGCTCCCGGTAGAAGTTCGATCCGGTGATCTCGGTGCGACAACGGGTCTCGATATCCGCGACCTGGTCCGCGGCGAGAGTCCCGCGTGTTCCGGTGGCCGGGACCAGCGTGCCCTGTGCGTGCAGCGGCCACTGCGCGCCGTCCGTGCCCTGACTGTAGTAGCCGAACCGGTGTGAGTCGCCGTCGCGGTGTACGACCAATTGCGTTGTGAGTCTGCCATTCTCGGGCAGAATCAAAGCTTGCTGCATGACAATGCCCGTGGCGCGCACTCCGGTCTGCCCGGATGTCCAGATCTTCCGCGCGGCCTCGATGACCGTCTCGAGATGGAACCCGGCGTTGACGACCGTGGTGGACCCGGACACGCAGTCGGCCAGGCTCGGGTGCGTCGTCACGCTCGGCTCGGCCTGGTATTGGACGAGGTCCAGCGGGGAACTGATCCGGCTGCCCAGCAGGGTCGGGCTGTCCGGCGGCGGCGCGGTGGGAGACGGCACCTCGGGTGCCGATCGCCGAGACTCATTGAACCAGTGGCGTTCATGTTCGAACGGATAGGTCGGCAGCTCGACGCGACGGCGGCGGTGACCCTGGTCGACGCCCGCCCAGTCGAGGACACCGCCGAGGGTGAACAGCTCACCAGCGCTGTCCAGCAGGGTCGTCCACTCGCCCTTGCCGCGACGCAGCGAGACCAGCCAGTGGTGTGCGCCGTGCGGCAGGTTGTTCTTGGCGATACTGCTCAGATGCGGCGCCGGGCCGATCTCCACGAACACCGAACACCCGTGCTCGACCAGCCGCGCCAGCCCGTCGGCGAACCGGACGGGGGAACGAGCGTGGTCCCGGATGTAGCCGGCGTCGAGGGTGGCGCTACCCAGGAAGTCGCCGGTCAGGTTGGATACCAACGGGATTCGGGGCGAGCCGAACTCGATGTCGGCTGCGAACCGGTGCAACTGGTCCAGCATCGGATCGAGCAGTGGCGAATGGAACGCGTGCGACACGGTCAGCCGGCGCGACTTCACACCGCGCTCGGCCAATGCGGCGAGCACGGCGTCCACCTGCTCGGCCGCACCGGACACCACGACATTCGCCGGTCCATTGATCGCCGCGATAGCCAGTTCCCCCGGATACGCGGCGATCGCGTCCAGGACCTGCGGCTCGCCGGCGAAGACCACCGCCATCGCGCCGCCCTCGGGCAGTTCCTCCATCAGCCGGGCGCGCTCGGCCACCAGGCGCAGCCCGTCCTCGAGGCCGAACACGCCCGCCACGCACGCGGCGGCCAGTTCGCCGACGCTGTGCCCGACCATCGCGCTCGGCCGCACCCCCCAGCGCATCCACATCCGGGCCAGCGCGTACTGCAGGACGAACATCGCCGGCTGCGTGTAGCGGGTCCGATCGATCAGGTCCGCGTCGCCGCCGAAAAGCACCGGCAGCAGCGGGCGGTCGAGCAGTCCGTCGAGGATCTGCGCGCAGCGGTCGAGGTCGGCGCGGAAGCCGGGATCGGTGCGATACAGCTCCCGGCCCATGCCCGCGTACTGCGCGCCCTGACCTGTGAACAGGAAGCCTACTTTGGGCCGTGCGCGCTCGGCCCGCCCTCGATGCAGTCCGGCTGGGCTGCCCCCGTCGGCGAATTCGCCGAGCCGATCACGAAGCTCGGCAACCGAATTCACGCGGGCTGCCAGCCGGTGCGCGAACTTCGCGCGACCGGTATTGGCGGTGAACGCGATGTCGCTCAACGACCCGGCGTCGCCGAGACCCTCGACGTAACGGCGGGCCATCGTCCGCAGCGCGCTCTCGGAACGGGCGCTGAGCATCACCAATTGTTCTGTGCGGTCGGAAGTTTCGACAGCAGGAGCCGCCGCGGGGGCCTCCTCCAGCACGACGTGGGCATTGGTTCCACTCGCGCCGAAAGAACTCACACCCGCGAGTCGTGGCGCGGCGGTCCGCGGCCACGGCGTCAACTCCGTCGGCAGCGTCACCGGCAGGCGATCCAGGCCGATCTCGGGATTGACCTCCTGCAGGTGCAGCAGCGCGGGAATCTGTTCATTGCGCAGCGCGAGAACAGTTTTGATCAGCCCGGCGACACCGGCGGCGGCTTCCAGATGACCGATATTCGTCTTGGCCGAACCCACGATCACCGGCGACTCGGCGTCGCGGTCCGGCCCGAGCACGGCACTGAGGGCACGCAATTCGATCGGATCGCCCAGCGCGGTGCCCGTCCCGTGCGCCTCGACGTAACCGATCCGCGCGCCGGACACCGCGGCGTCCGCGAGCGCGGCGCGGATCACTGCCTGCTGGGCGCCGCCGTTGGGCACGGTGATGCCGCTGCTGCGGCCATCGGAATTCACCGCGGAACCGCGGATGACCGCGTGGATATGGTCCCCGTCGGCAACGGCGTCGGCCAGGCGTTTCAACACCACCACACCGCAACCCTCGCCGCGCACATACCCGTCGGCGCTCTTGTCGAAGGTCTTGCACCGCCCGGCGGGCGACAGCATGTTCGCGTTGGACAGCAGCACGAACGCCTCTGGCGCGAGCAGTGCGTTCACGCCACCTGCGAGCGCCATCGAACACTCACCGGCACGCAGGCTCTGGACAGCCAGATGTACCGACACCAGCGAGGACGAGCACGCGGTGTCGACCGACAGGCTGGGACCGTTCAGCCCCAGCCAGTACGACAGCCGCCCGGCCGCGAACGTGGAGGCGTTCCCGGTCATGGCGTAGGCGTCCAGGTCGTCCGGGGAGGATCGCTGGATGATGCTCTGCAGATAGTCGGCCCCGGTGACGCCGACGAAGACGCCGGTCTTCGACCCCTTCAGCGCATCCGCGGCCTGCCCCGCGTTTTCCAGTGCCTCCCAGCCGACTTCGAGGAACAGCCGCTGCTGTGGGTCCATGTAGGTGGCCTCGCGTGGGGAGATGCCGAAGAACTGTGCGTCGAAGGCATCGACGTCGTCCAGCAGCGCCGCGCTTCTGGTGTAGGCCTTGCCCTTCGTCCTGTCGTCGCCACCATGGAAGGCATCGACGTCCCAGCGCGACGCGGGCACCTCGGTGACCGCGTCGATTCCCGAGCGCAGCAGCTCCCAGAAGGCGGCGGGCCCGTCCGCGCCCGGGATCCGGCAGCCCATGCCGATGATGGCGACGGGTTCATTGTGTTCGCGCCCAGCGGTTTCCAGGGTCGCGCGCAACTCGCGAATCTCGATGAGGGCGCGGCGTAGGACGGTGTCACGGTTGTCATTGCTCATCGGCGGAGGTTCCGTCCTTCACGTAGCTGTGCTGCCTTGTCGATCTCCGCCTCGAGCAGCGCCAGCAGATCATCGCCGGAGAGGTCGTCCGAGAGATCCGCGGTGGCAGGCTGCTCCTGCCATCCGGCGTCGGTCTCGACCGTGGCAATCTGGCGGCGGGCATCGGGCCGGGACCGGACAACGGGCTCGATGCCGGTGGTCTCGCTGTGCTGGATCAGGAAGCCGGTCAGCTCACGGACATTGGGCTGTTCGAAGAGCACGGTGCCGGGCAGTTCCGTGCCCAGATCCCGTTCCAGCAATCTGCGCAGGTCGACCGCCATCATCGAATCCATGCCGAGCTGGAAGAAGCCGTCATCGGGGTCGATTTCCATCACGCTCAGACCGAGCAGGGCCGCGGTATGCGCGGTGATGCGTTCCATCAGCAGTTCGTGGCGGAGGCTGTCATCCGCGGCGGCGAGTATCCAGCCGGTCGGTGGCGTGGGTGCGGCGACCGGTATCGGTCGCGGGACGGTGGTGGACGCCGTATCGGCCGATCGCATCGTCCAGTACCGCGCGCGCTGAAATACGTAGGTGGGCAGGTCGACTCGGCCGACCACGACATGCGCGAACGCCTCCGGCCAGGCAGGCACGTAGCCGTGTACGTAGGCCGCGGCCAGCGCGCACAGGAACTCCGGGACATCACGGTGCGGGCCGAGCGGCGGCGCGGTCCGGCCGGCTGTGCCGATCCAGACGCTGTCGGTGTCTGCCCACTCATCCGCTGCGATGACACGCAGACCGGCGAGCAGTTCGGCCCGATTGCTCACCACCAGTGCCGCGCGATGACGCATCGGAGTCCGTCCCGTCGCCAGTGACCAGGCGATATCGGTGTACGCCGACTCGGGATGAGCGTCGAGATGGTCGAGCAGTCGTTGTGCCTGCGCGCGCAGCGCGGCGGCCGAGCGGCCCGAGATCGGCACCAGCACAGGGCCGGTGGCCTCCGCCGGTCCGCTCTCCGCATCGGCCAGGGGTGGGGCCTGCTCGAGGATCACGTGTGCGTTGGTACCGCTCATCCCGAACGCCGAGACTGCCGCGCGACGCGGCGTCGCGGAGGGCCACGGTCTGGCCTCGGTGAGCAGTCGCAGTCCGCTGGAATCCCAGTCCACATGCGAAGACGGCTGCGCCGCATGCAAAGTCGGCGGCATGGTGGCATGTGACATCGCTTGCACCGTCTTGATCACGCCGCCGACTCCGGCCGCGGCCATCGAATGACCGATATTCGACTTGAGCGAACCCAGCCACACCGGCCGCTCGCCGGAATGGGCCGCACCGTAGGTCTGCGCCAGCGCGTTGGCCTCGATCGGGTCACCGAGCACCGTTCCGGTGCCGTGTGCTTCGACCAGATCGATTTCGGCAGGGGTGAGATCAGCATTGGCCAGCGCGGCACGAATGACCCGCTGCTGCGCAGTGCCGTTCGGTGCGGTGAGACCGTTGCTCGTGCCGTCGGAATTCATTGCGGTGCCCCGGATCAACGCCAGCACCGAATGCCCGTTGCGGCGCGCGTCGCCCAGCCGTTCCAGCAAAAGCACACCGGCGCCTTCAGCCCAGCCGGTGCCATCGGCAGTGGCGGAGAACGCTTTACAGCGGCCGTCCGCCGATAATCCGCGCTGCCGGCTGAACTCCACGAACGCGTCCGGACCGGCCATCACCGTGGCGCCACCGGCCAGCGCGAGCGTGCTTTCGCCACTCCGCAGCGATTGCGCGGCCAGGTGCAGGGCGACCAGGGATGAGGAGCACGCGGTATCCACCGTCACCGCGGGCCCCTCGGTGCCCAGCACATACGCGATGCGCCCGGACGCGACACTCGGCGCGAGCCCGGTGACCCGGTAGCCACCGAGCGTGTCGGTGGCATCGGCGGTACCCGGCCGATAGTCCTGCAGGGCGATACCGAAGAACACACCGGTCGGCGTGCCCCGCACGGCGGCCGGGTCGATTCCCGCGCGCTCCAGCACTTCCCAGGACGTCTCCAGCAGCAGCCGGTGCTGCGGATCCATCGCACCGGCCTCACGGGCCGAGATGCCGAAGAACGCGGCGTCGAAATCGGCGACGCCGCTGAGGAAACCGCCGTACCGGGTGTAGCTGGTGCCCGGGTTGTCCGGGTCAGGGTGGTAGAGGTGGCTCGGCCAGCCGCGGTCGTCCGGGAATTCCCCGACCGCATCGGTCTTTCCCATCACCAAGCGCCACAGCGCCTCCGGTCCGTGCACCCCACCGGGATAGCGGCAGGCCATGCCGATGATGGCAATCGCGTCGGGGTCTTCGGTTGCGCCGGGGTCGAACTCGGCATGGGCATCAGCGCTCGGACCAGCGGGCCCTTCCCTGTCCTCGGGTGCGGTCGTATGCGCAGGTGCGGTTGTGCGTACGGGTGTGGCGTCTGCGCTCTGAGTCAGCGGCGCTGCGTCGCGCTGAGCCAACTGCTCGTCGAGATAGGTCAGCAGCGCGGGCACGGTGGGATGGTCGAAGCCGACCGTCTTGGGCAGGCGCAGACCGGTAGCCGATTCCAGCTTCCGATGCAGGGTGAGCATGCCGACCGAGGTGAGTCCGAGATCGCGGAACGATCGGTCGCCGACAAGGTCAACGTCGGTGTGTCCGGCGACAGCGGCGATCAGCTCGCGCACCACGGCCGTCAGCCGCTCGCCGCGCGGCGCGACCCGCCGGCCATGCTGCCGCCCGTGCCCAGCGCCGTCGACCTCACCGGCGCCACCATCCTGGTCGCCGATGTCGTTCGACGCGGGCCCACCCTCGACCGCGACCGCCGCGCCGGACCTCGGCGTCCGAATGTCGTTGTGCGCGGGAAGGTCCCACCAGTAATGCTCCGCAGCGAACGGGTACGTCGGGAGCATGACCCGGCGCGATCCGGCAGCCGCGAAGGCCCGATCCCAATCGACCTCCACACCAACGCAGTACGCGGCGGCGAGGGCCCGCGCGATGAGATCTTCCTCGTATTCGCCAGGACCGCTGGGCAATACGGAGAGGGAGTCGATACCCGCCATCTCGTCACGGTACTCGTCGGCCACGGCCGCGAGGGTGTCGTCCGACCCGACGCTCAGCAACGCCGACACGCCGGCGGCACGCAGTGCACCGATAGCGGCGGGCAAGCGCGCCGGCATCGTGGCATGCCGGATCCAATGGGCCGGGGACATGACCCGCTCGCCATCGTCCAGCTCGCCGGTCACCGCGGAGAGGATCGGCAGTTCCGGCCGCTGATAGGTCAAACCCGCCGCGACCGAACGGAATCGGCCCAGCGTCGGCTCGGCGGGCACCGTACCGGCGGACATCGCGGCCGACAGCTCGCCGTACGCCATGACCAGCGCGCAGGCGTCCGCCAAGCTCCAGACACCGGCGACGTAGCCGGCCGTCAGCTCACCGAGTCCCTGTCCGCCAAGGTAATCCGGCCGCACGCCCCACTCGCGCAGCTGCGCGGCCAGCGCGGCCTGGAATGCGAACAGCGCGGGTGCGGCGTACTCCGACAAGGTTGTGCCGGACGGGGTCGTGCTGGAGATCAGGTCACGGAGTGGCTGATCGAGATGGCGCGCGAACTCCGCGGTGATGTCGTCGAACACGCTGGCGAACACCGGGTTCCCGGCATAGAGCCCGGCAGCTACGCCGGGCTGCGGCACGGCCCCGCCAGTGAACAGGAGTGCCACCCTGCCCTGCCGCGCCCGGCCGGTGGACACCAGCGGATGCGGTATCCCCTGCGACAACGCGTCCAGCGCCTCGAACAAGTGCGTGCGGGAATCGGCCAGCACGACCGCCCGATGCTCGAACGCGGTACGGGTGGTTGCCAGTGAGCAGGCCACATCGGCGAGCTCGAGGTCCGGATGGGTGCGCAGATGGTCGTGTAGGCGTCCAGCCTGCGCGGCGAGCGCCGCACCGTCGCGCGCCGTCACCGGAAACCACAGTGGGACAGCATGTTCGGTGCGCGGAGTCTCCGCGCGAACGGGTTCGGGCGCCTGCTCGAGGATCAGGTGCGCGTTGGTGCCGCTGATCCCGAACGACGAAACCCCGGCGCGACGCGGCCGATCCACCTCGGGCCAGGGACGCTGCGTGTCGAGCAGTTCGATATTGCCGCCGGAGAAGTCGACCTGTGAGGTGGGCCGGTCGAGGTGCAAGGTCGCGGGCAGCGCACCGGCCCTGATCGCGAGCACCTGTTTGATCACCCCGGCGACACCGGCCGCGGCCTGCGGATGCCCGAAATTGGATTTCAGCGAGCCGAGTAGCAGCGGCCGGTCCGCGCTGTGTCCCGAGCCGTAGACGTCCAGCAGCGCCTCTGCCTCGATCGGGTCACCGAGCCGGGTTCCGGTGCCGTGCGCCTCCACGGCATCGATGTCCGCGGCGCTCAACCCGGCGTCCGCCAGTGCCGCGCTGATCAGCGCTCGTTGCGCGGTGCCGTTCGGCGCGGTCATGCCATTGCTGGCACCGTCCTGGTTGACCGCCGAACCGGTGATCAAGGCCAGGATGGGATAGCCGAGCCGCTCGGCCACCGACTGCCGGGCCAGCAGCACCACCGCCGCGCCCTCCCCGAGCACGGTGCCATCGGCGTTCGCGGAGAACGGTTTACACCGGCCGTCCGGCGCGAGCCCGCGTTGCATGCTGAACTCGACAAGCACTTCGGGGGTGGCCATCACCGTCGCGCCACCGGCGACCGCGAGCTCGCATTCACCCGCGCGCAGCGACCGCATCGCCAGATGAATAGCGACAAGCGACGACGAACAGGCCGTGTCCACCGTGAGGGCCGGACCGGTCAGCCCGAGCAGGTACGACACCCGGCCCGAGGCCACACTTGCGCCGCTGCCCGTCATGGCGTATCCCGCGTAGTCCGCCGGCGTGCGGTCCATTCCGGGGTAGTAATCCGCGCCGAGCAGTCCGGTGAATACTCCGGTTCGGCTGTCGCGCAAGGAATCCGGCTTGATACCGGCCCGCTCGAACAACTCCCATGTCGTGGTCAGCAGCAGCCGCTGCTGGGGATCCATGGCCACCGCCTCGTGCGGTGAGATGCCGAAGAAGCCGGGGTCGAATTCATCTGCGGCGGAAAGGAATCCACCATGCCGGGTGTAACACTTGCCGGGCCGGCCCGGCTCGGGGTCGAAGAAGGTCTCGGTGTTCCAGCCGCGATCGGCGGGAAAGGAGCCGACGGTGTCGGTGCCGTCGATCAGCACCCGCCACATGTCCTCGGGACTGCGGACCCCACCCGGCAGCCGGCAGGCCATCGACACGATCGCGACGGGTTCACCGAGCTGCCGCTGCAGTAGCCGGTTCTCCTTGGCCAATCGCTGGTTTTCCTTGACTGCCTTACGCAGTGCGGCGACGACTTTGTCCTCGGCGGCACCCATCACGCGACCGTTCCGGAATCCGCGCCGTCACCGTTCACCAGACTCATCAGAGCGTCCACATCCATTGCATCGATGTCCATCTCGTCGATCTCGTCATCTTCGACCGGCGCGGTTGCCTGCTGCCGGTCCGGAGTTCGGCTGGGCGAGGCCACATCCCGGCCGGGCGAGGCGCCGACCGGGCCGGCCGGTGCAGCCGTGACTGCCGGTGCGGCCGCGATCAGCCGATGCAGGTGCGCACCGAGCTTGGCGGGCGAGGAATGGTCGAAGATGACCGCCACGGTGAGCCACGCCCCGGTCGCCGCGCTCAGCCGGTTGCGCAATTCGACGGCACCGAGCGATTCCATCCCGAAACTGCGGAACGACTGGTCCGGCGCCAGCGCGTGCGGCGATTCCTGACCGAGCACCGCCGCGGCATGCTCGCGAACCAGATCCACCAGGAGGCGCCGCTGTTCGGCTTCCGGCATCCGCTCCAGCCGCGCCACGAGCTGCGCCGCGGACTGTTCAAGCGACGGTGCGGGATCGACCGCCACGCGCCGCCGGATGCGCGGAGCCAGCGCCTGCAACAGCGGCGGAATCGTCGCGGCGGAACAGTTCTCATCGAATATCAGCCGAACCGGCACGGCCGCTGTGGTTTCCGACAGCCAACAGGCGTCGAAGAGTGCCAACCCCTCCGAGGTGCCCAGAGCTTCGACCTGAACTCCGGGAGCGATCGGCACCCGGTTACTCCCGTCGAGGTGCGCGGTCATTGCGCTGCGCTCGTCCCACAGGCCCCATGCGAGAGTCGTCGCTGCCTGGCCTCTCGCCCGTCTCCGCTGGGCGAGACCGTCCAATAGCGCGTTGGCGGCGGCGTAGTTCGCCTGCCCGGCATTACCGAATGTGGCTGCACAGGAGGAGAACAGCACGAACGCGGCCAGATCGTGGTCACGGGTCAACTCGTCGAGATGCAGTGCGCCGGTCGCTTTGGGTGTCATCACCGCGGCCACTTGTGCGGCAGTCAGTGATTCGACGAGCGCGTCGTCGAGCGTGCCGGCAGCGTGCAGGATCGCGGTGAGTGGATGCTCGGCGGACACGGCGTTCAGCATCTCGGCCACCGAATCCCTGTCACCGGTATCGCATTGCACGACGGTGACCTCGGCGCCGAGATCCCTCAGGCCATTGAGCAGTTCGCCGGCGCCGGGCGCGTCGGCACCGCGCCGACCGGCCAGCATCAGATGCCGCACGCCGTGGGTAGCTACGAGGTGGCGGGCGAACAGACCCCCGAGTGTGCCGGTGCCGCCAGTGATCAGCACGGTGCCGGTGGGGTCGAGTTCGCGATTCCCACGCGGTGGCAACTCCCGCTCGCGGGCGAGGCGGAACGCCGTCGCGGCGCCGCTGCGCAGTGCGAGCTGAGGTTCGCCGGTGGATCGCACGCCAGGCAGGGCGGTCAGCGAGTCCGGGTGAGCGTCGGTATCCAGCAGCACGATCCGGCCGGGGTGCTCAGTCTGCGCGGAACGGACAAGACCCCAAACGGCCGCCATTCCTGGGTCGGTGTCCTCACCGTCCACAGTGGCCACACCATGCTCGGTCAGGACGACGAGGCGAGTCCCGGCCAAATGCGGCTCGGCCAGCCAACTTTGCAGGTCGCCGAGCACCTCCTCCACCGGTGCGGCGCCGCGCGCGGCAAGCGGCAGCACGGCGACATCGGGTGCGGGTTCACCGCTGACCAGCGCTTCGCGCAGGGCGGACACGTCCTGATACTCGGTGATCGACGCTGTGCCCCAGTCGATCGCGGGCGTCGCACCACCAATCATCGCCCACCGGCCGGTCGGGGGCTGCGCGTCGAGCGTCGCTGCGGCCCAACGAGGAACGTACAGCGAGTTGAGCCGGACGCCGGCATTCACCGCATCGTCGGCGATCGGCAGGGTCTCGATCGAATCAACGGTGAGCACCAGTTGCCCCTGCGCGTCGGTGGCCGTCACCGTGTACGAGCAGGACGCCGCGGGTGCGAGCCGCACGCGCAGGCCGGTCGCACCGGTGGCGTGCAGGCTGACGCCGGACCACGAGAACGGCAGCCGCGTCACGCCGTCGCGGGCCACGCCCGCCAACGCCGCGAGATGCAGTGCCCCGTCGAAAAGAATTGGGTGCAAGCCGAATCGGGCGGCCTCAGGCTCACGATCCGGAGCCAGTCGCACCTCGGCAAAGTATTCGTCACCGCGCTGCCAACAGGCAGACACCGTCCGGAACGCCGGTCCATAGGCGATATCGGTATCGGTGAACGCAGCGTAGACGTCGTCCGGTTCGATCGGATCGGCATCGACCGGCGGCCATGAATCCGCGCCCGCCTGCGGCCACGGGTCCACGCTGCGGGCGGGCTCCGGGTTCGCGCCACGGGCTGACTCCGCATTCGCGCTGCGGGCGAGCTCCGGATACGCGCCGCGGGCGGGTGCGCTGTCCTCGCGTCCGAGCAGGCCGTCGGCGTGGCGGGTCCATTCGCCGGCCGATCGGTCGGCGGCTCTGGAGTACATCCGAACGCTGCGGCGGCCGTCGTCGTCCGGTGCGCCGACCGCGACCTGGAGTTGCAGCGCACCGGTTTCCGGTAGCACGACTGGGCGGTGCAGGGTCAGTTCCACGACTCGGCTGCAGCCCACTTCGTCGCCGGCCCGAACCGCCAGTTCGGCGACTGCGGCGCCGGGGAGGACCGCGCGGCCCTGTACCGCGTGGTCGGCCAGCCAGGGCTGGGTGCGGAGTGACACGCTGCCGGTGAGCAGGAGGCCTGCGGTGTCCGGTAGTTCGAGCGCGCTGGAGACCAGTAGGTGGCCGGTGCTCTGCATTCCCGCGACGGCTGATTCGCTGGTGGTGTCTTCGTTGTGCCAGAAGGGGCGGTTCGCGAAGGCGTAGGTGGGCAGTTCGATATGGGGCGGGGTGGTTTTGCCGAAGAGTGCGGCCGGGTTCAGGTCGATGCCTCGAACGTGTGCTTGGGCCAGGCTGGCGGCGAATCGTGTTGCGCCGCCGTCTTCTCGGGTGAGCGAGGCGACGGTTGCTGCCTCGGTGTCGGCGTCGTGGGCGATGTCCTCTACTGATTTCAGCAGCATCGGGTGCGGGCTGGCTTCGAGGAATACGTGGTGGTCGTCGGCCAGGGCGGCGCGTACCGCGTCGACGAATTGCACTGGCTGGCGCAGATTTCGGTACCAGTACCCGGCGTCGAGTTCGCGGGTGTCGAGGAGGCCGCCTGTGACGGTCGAGTAGAACGGCACGGTCGAGGTGGTGGGCGTGATATCGGCCAAGGTCTCCAGCAATTCGGCGCGCACCGACTCCACCTGCGGGGAGTGACTGGCGTAATCGACCGGGAGCACGACCGCGTGGTGCCCGGCTGCCTCCATCGCGTCGACCATCTCACCGAGCTCGGTGGCCGGGCCTGAAAACACGGTGGCTGTGGGGCTGTTGAGCGCGGAGATGCTGAGCGGGACCGGGCTACTTGCCAGATACTCGGCGGTGCGGCTGGAATCCAGTGCGACCCAGGCCATTCCGTACTCGGATTCGGACAGTGTGCGCAAGGCCCGGCTGCGCAATGCCACAATGGCGGCGGCATCCGGCAGTGTCAGGGCACCCGCGATGTGCGCGGCCGCGATCTCGCCCTGAGAATGCCCGATCACCGCGCCGGGCTGCACGCCGCGAGACTGCCAGAGTCTCGCCAGCGCCACCATGACCGCGAAGAGTGCGGGCTGCACGACATCGACCCGGTCCAGGCTCGCGGCGCCGGGCTCCTGGCGCAGCACATCCAGCAATGCCCAATCGCAGTGCGGTGCGAGCGCGTCGGCGCATGCCGTGAGTTCGGTGGCGAACACTGGCGATTGATCGAGTAGTTCGGCGGCCATGCCCGCCCATTGCGCACCTTGTCCGGGGAAGACGAATACCGCCGCCGTGTTCGGGGTGCGGGCGACACCGGTGTGCACTGTGTCGGCGTGCTCGCCGGCGGCCAGGGCGTCGAGGCCGTTCAGCAGATCGATCCGATTCGTGCCCGTCACGATCGCACGGTGCTCGAACCGTGAGCGGCCGGACCACAATGCGGGCGCCATGGCTGCGACATCGTCGTCCTGGCGCTCCCGTACCTGCCGTGCGAGCCTGCGGGCCTGTTCGCGCAGTGCCGGCCCGGTGCGTGCGGAGATCACCCACGGCGTCGGCAAATGGTGCTCGGATCCCGTTGTGACGGTTGCCTGCTCGTCGAGTGCCGGTGGTTCTTCGACGATGATGTGCGCGTTCGTCCCGCTGACACCGAACGAGGAGATGCCGGCCCGGCGCGGCGTCCCCGTACCGGACCAGTCGACGGCCTCGGTGAGCAATCGCACGTCTCCCGCCGACCAGTCGATCAACGGGTTGGGATTGTCCACATGCAGAGTGCGGGGCAGCAGCCCGCGCCGCAGCGCGAGAACCATCTTGATGATGCCGCCGATACCCGCAGCGCCGACCGTGTGCCCGATGTTCGATTTCAGCGAGCCCAGCCATAGCGGGCGGTCAGCGGCACGGCCCTGACCGTAGGTGGCGATCACCGCGTTCGCTTCGATGGGGTCGCCGAGCCGGGTGCCGGTCCCGTGCGCCTCCACGGCGTCTACGTCGGCGGCGGTCAGGCCCGCAGAGTCGAGCGCCTTACGGATGACCCGTTCCTGCGCAGCCGGATTCGGTGCGGTGAGCCGGGTGCTGGGGCCGTCCTGGTTCACCGCGCTGCCGGCGATCAGGGCCTGCACCGGGTAGCCGAGCCGGCGTGCGTCGGACAGCTTGGCCAGCAACAGCATTCCGGCGCCCTCACCCCAGCCGGTGCCATCGGCGGTGTCCGCGAACGATTTACAGAGTCCGTCCGGTGACATCGCGCCCTGGCGGCTGAATTCGGTGAACACGCCCGGGGTGCCGTGGAAGGTGGCGCCGCCGGCCAGTGCGAGCACGGCATCGCCGCTGCGCAGCGACTGGCAGGCGAGGTGGATGGCCACCGAGGAGGACGAGCACGCGGTATCGACGGACACCGATGGCCCGGTCACGCCCAGAAAATAGGACAGCCGCCCGGACACCATGCTCGGCGCGGTGCCGGTCAGCACCCGGCCGCGGATGTCCTCCGGCGTCCGATGCCAGCGCGGCCCGTAGTCCGGTCCGGTGATGCCGACGAACACTCCGACTTCTTGTTCGCGCAGCGAGGCGGGGACGATGCCGGCGCGTTCGATCGCCTCCCAGGCGGTCATCATGATCAGCCGCTGAGCCGGATGGATCGCCGCCGCCTCACGCGGGGAGACTCCGAAGAATTCGGGGTCGAAATCCGCACCGCCGTCGACGAATCCGCCGAATCGGGTGACGATCGCCCCGGCCTGTTCGCCGGGTGTGCCGCTCAGCTGATCCAGGTCCCAGCCACGATCTGCCGGCAGTTCGGTGATCGCGCATCGCCCGGCGGCGACCAGGTCCCAGAGTTCATCGGGTGTCGAGACTCCG
This sequence comes from Nocardia sp. NPDC020380, assembly GCF_044386975.1. Classification (NCBI taxonomy): domain Bacteria; kingdom Bacillati; phylum Actinomycetota; class Actinomycetes; order Mycobacteriales; family Nocardiaceae; genus Nocardia; species Nocardia sp. NPDC020380. Next base: position 65,211 of record NZ_JBIRVQ010000014.1, read on the forward strand.
CCCGGATACCGGCAACCCATGCCGACGATCGCGATCGGATCGGCGGCGCTCTCACACTGATTGATCACTTTTATCCCTGAGATAGAGAGAAATCCCGGGGAGCACGGTATTCAAAAGCCCCCCTGGCCCGACCATGAGCATCTTCACGACAATGCCGCACGATAATTCGACCGCACGACAATTAACGAGAGAGTAAAGACTCCTGCCATAGTCAGGAGAATTAGGCGACGTTGCCCGACGGTTCAAACACGATTTCGACGATCGGCCGGTTCGACGGCCGGGGTGTGTCCATGGTCACATCCTTGGCGTGATGATCGGAACGAGATGCATCGTGCGCAATGGATTATTGCACAGAAGGCGAGATGCGCATAGACCGAAAAATGTTCAGCATACCCCCAGGTAAGTGCAGCCATCCAGGCCTTCAGCGATAGCGCCGGACCATCCACGGCAGGCCCGATTATCACGCTGATCAGGCAAGACGCTCGAATGCATCAATAGCTGACAGCTATCACAAATTCCATTGAAGAACAGCGTATTGATCGTTCGACTCGAGTCCATTACCTGTCAATAGATATGTACAACCGATAGCTTATGTGAAGCCCGTCACAACCCGAGATTCACAGCTATCAGTGCCGATTCGCACCGAATAGAGAAATGTAAGTTAATGTGTATTATCTCGACGACGCGTGATTGCCGATGATCATGCTCATCGCTTCAGGGGGACCGAAATGGTCACAGAACAGCCCGAGACCTCACCACTGCCCAAGATTCCACCACTGCCACTGCTGCGCGCCGTGGATCGATTCCGAAGTTTCCTGACCGCCGCGTTGCGCCGCACCGCGCCCGCGCCGGTGGCGTTGCTGGACATAGTCCAGGGCGGCTTCCTCATGCAGACGCTCTGCGCGGCAGCCGAACTCGGCGTCGCCGATGCCCTCGCCGACGGTCCGCTCCGACTCGACGCGCTCGCCACTCGCGTCGGCGCCCAGCCCGACGCGCTGGCCCGGCTGCTGCGGCCCCTGCTGGCGGAGGGCATCTTCGCCCGCGACAGTGACCGCTACCGGCTGACCTCCCTGGCCGAGCCGCTGCGCGCAGATGCCCCTGTCTCGATCCGCGGCATCCTGCAGTTCTACGGCTCGTCCGACCATCGCGCGATCTGGTCGCGCCTCGCGGAGGCGGTCCGCACGGGCGACCCGGTCACCGAGCAGGTGCTGGGCCTGCCACTGTTCGACCTCACCCGCAAGAACCGCCAGTTCGGCGAGATGTTCGACGGCGCGCAGACCAGCGCCTCGCAACTGACGCTGCGTCCGACCTTGGCCGCCTACGACTTCGCGCAGTACGGCACCATCGTCGATATCGCCGGCGGCCACGGCAGGCTGCTCATCGAACTCCTGACCCGCGCGCCGCGCTCGCGCGGCATCCTGTTCGACATGCCGGAGGTGGTCGCCGAGGTCCCGGCCCATCTGACCGCTCTCGGCCTGGCCGATCGCTGCACCGTCGAGGGCGGCTCGTTCTTCGAGTCGGCCCCCACCGGCGGCGACGCCTACATCCTCAAACACGTCCTGCACGACTGGTACGACGCCGACGCGGGTCGCATCCTGCGCACCGTCCGCGCGGCCATGCCGGATACGGCGACCCTCTTGCTGATCGAGATGGTGCTCCCCTCCGACAACCGCCGCCAGTTCGGCAAACTCATCGACCTCGAAATGCTGGCCGTGGTCGGCGGCCGCGAACGCACCGAACAGGACTTCCGAACCCTCCTGTCCGCCAACGGCTTCGAACTCGTCCGCCGAGTGGAAACCGCGGCCCCCGACAACATCCTGGAGGCCCGCCCGATCCGGCAATGAGCTGGAGCGCTCCTCAGTGGGAGCGCCAGTTCTGTTCTTCTCCGGGTTCGGGGAGGATCGCGCCGCCTTCCATGATCCAGCTGGCGGCGAATTCGATCAGGGCGACTTCGATTGCCGATGAGCGGTGTTGTGCGGCTTCGGCGATGGCGGTCTGCAGGGAGTGTTCGAGACGGGCGAACATGTCGGCGTTCCGGTTTCCGCCGCCGCGGACGCCTGCGATCACCGACAGCTCGATACCTGCACGGAGGGGTTGTCCGTGCAGGAAAACTACGCTGACGAATTCCGGTGGGGCGCCGGTGATCTCGCAGTGGGTTGCGGTGATAGCTTCGACGACGGCCTCGCGGGTGGCGGGTTTCAGCTGGGTGCGGCAGGCGACGTTGTAGAGCGGCATTTCAGCTCCAGTTCTGATTTGCGGCGATGGCGAGTCGTCCGCGCGTCAGCCGGGATGCGACGAGGTGGGAGACGGTTCGCAGTAGGAAGAGCGGGCGGGCCGCGGGGCGGATGCGGGCCTGGTTGAGGGACAGGTAGCGGTCGAACAGTGAGCTGTCGACGAGGGCGAGCATGAGGTCGTTGGGTCCGGCGCCGGTAATGGCGTTCCAGGCGTTGCTCATTGCGCGCATGGCTGCTTCGCGGCGGGTGGCGTCGAGGCCGTCGCTGGTTTCGGTCAGGACCCATGACATCGATGAGGGGCGGTTCTCGGTGTAGGACTGGCCTGGCGGAATCTCGCACCACACAACGACAATGCGGTCATCGCTACCAAGTGACTGCCGGTACGAGTCGGCCAGGGCCTGTTCGGCGGCACGGTACTGGGATTGGGCCAGGCTGCCCTGCTGGATTGTGCACAGTATTCGACGCACGTTCGCTCCTTAACCGGCCGCAGCGACCACGATGTAGCTGAACCGAACCGTAGTACACCGATCGGTTTACAACAAGATGCGCGCCGAGACAGGTCAGGCGTGGGCGGTGCCGATGACACTGATGCACATGCGAGCGCATTCGGCGGCGAGTTCCGCGGCGGTCAGGTCGATGGTGTCGCCCAGCCAGCCTTCGATGAGTTGGTTGACGCCGCCGGTCACGAACATCGCCGCGCGGCGTAGCCCGGCTGGGTCGGTGCTGACACCAAGAACAGCGGGGGCATGTTCGACGACCAGGTCGGCGATCATGGTGAGCACATCGTGTCGCCGTTGGATCAATGCCGGGATGTCACCGGGGTCGCTCGACACGATCCGATGGATATGCCGGTCGCCGGCAACGGTTTCCAGGAACGCCTGCAGCGCGGCGCGCAGCTTCTCCTCAGCCGGACCCTCGGTCGACACACCTGCCTGAACGAGGGTTGCGAGTAGTTGATCGCGAACCTCGTCGGCAACCGCGACCAGCAACTCTTCACGGTTGGCGAAGTGTTCGTAGAAGTAGCGGTCGGTCAGCCCGGCCGTTTTACACACCCCGCGCACGGTGACCGCGCCGATCCCGGATTCACCCCAGGTCGTGCGCGCGGCAGCGAGCAGCCGCGTGCGGCGTTCGGCGCGGCGGTCGGTGGCGCTCACGCCGCGATAGGTGCGGATGGCCGGAGTCGTCATTGACAACACTCTAGGCACCCTTCTACATTTGCGGACATACGTCATCAGATGACAGTCGTCATCAGATTAGCGATTCAAGGGAGAATCCGCGATGACCAGCACTCGCACCACCACGACCGCCTACAACCAGGTCACTGCTCCCCTGCTCGACGAGCTCGACTACCGCATCGAACAGATCGACGGCCGGCTCCCGAAGGACCTCCGCGGCACCCTGTACCGGATCGGCCCGGGCAAACACCAGGTCGGCCAGTCATTGCTGCACAACGTGTTCGACGGCGACGGCATGATCTCCCAGTTCGCCCTGGACGGAACCTCGGTGCGATTCCGCAACCGCTACGTGCGCACCCGCCACTTCCAGCACGGACAGCGTTCGGACCGGATCCGCTATCGCGGTGTGGGAGACCAGATTCCGGGCGGACTGCTCGCCAATATCGGCCGCCTCCCTGCGAACGTGGCCAACACCAACATCGTCAACTACGACGGCGGACTACTCGCACTATGGGAAATGGGCAACCCGTACCGCATCGACCCCGACACCCTGGACACCGTGGGCCCCACCGATTTCGACGGCAAACTAGGATTCCTGGGCGCATTCTCCGCACACCCGAAGTGGGATCCGGTCACCGGTGACATGTACAACTTCGGCCTGGACGTGCTCCCCACCCCGAGAATCCGCACCTACCGCCTCGACCGCGCGGGCCGCGCACACAACGTCGCATCGATCCCGATGCTGGACGTGCCGTGGAACCACGATTTCGCACTCACCGCCCGCTACCTGGTCTTCGTCCTCGACCCGATCCTCCCCAACATCCTCAAACTGGCCCTGGCCACCGACTCGTTCATCGACTCCCTGGAATTCAAGCGCGCCAAGGGAACCCGCTTCCTCCTGGTCCCCAAACACGGCGGCCGCCCCCGCATCGTCGAACACGAAGCACTCCTCCACCTGCACCTCACCAACGCCTACGACGACGGCAACGACGTGGTCGTCGAACTGGTCCGCCTGGACACCGAATGGGACGAAGTCCGCCGCATGACCGGCATGGTCAACCGCACCGACCTCGGCACCCCCCAATTCCCCACCTCCCGCCTGATGCAATACCGAATCACCCAGTCCGGCACCGTAATCGAACGCGAACTGACCGACCGCTCCGGCGAATTCCCCCAATACGACTGGCGCCGCGGCACCCGCGAACACCACTACAGCTACCTCGCCGGCGCCGGCGGCCCCGCCGGCCTCTTCAACGCCGTGGTCAAGGTCGACCACCACACCGGCAAAGTCACCGGTTGTGACCTGGGCGCCAGTTCGGTCGGCGAGCCGTTGTTCATCCCCCGCACCCCCGACGCCGCCGAAGACGACGGCTGGCTACTCACCCTCAACCACAACCTCGCCGAAAACCGTTCCCAGCTCATCATTCTCGACGCCCGAGACCTCGAACACGGCCCCCTGGCCACCGCATGGCTCGATCATCACATCCCGTGGGGATTCCACGGCACCTTCACCCACCGCATCGCAGGTAAGTAGCGTCCACCGCCGATCGAACGAGGATCACTTGGTTTCGTTCGCGGAATCCTGTGTGGGCGCGGGAGGCTTGGGCTCGACATCGATATGGACCGCTCCCGCGCGCACAGACCGTAGGATCAGCCAGCACAACGCCAGCACGGCGATAACGACCAGGACAGTCACGAGAACAGCGAAGACATTGCTGATGGTGTCACCTCCATGCAGGGATCGCCCGACTCACCGCGATCTTAACCACAAAGTAGCGATGGGGCGGGTGCCGGAATCAGCCCCGCACCGCTGGAGCGAGCGCATGCTTACCGGTACATGGAGCGGATCCTGCACTCGGATCGAGGTGAAGTGATGTCGCAGCCGAAGATCGACCGCGAGCAACTGGTGGCGGATCTGGAGCGGGCGCGAATCGACTTTCACCAGCTACTGGACACCACGGCCGACGGTGAGTGGAATGCGCCTACGAATGGAACCCGCTGGACGAATGAGGAGCTGTTGTTCCACATGGTATTCGGGTACATGATCGCCCAGAAGCTGCTTCCACTCCTGCGCATTTTCGGCAGACTGCCGACCGGGGTCGGCCGCAGCTACGTTCGCTTCCTCAACACCGCGACGACACCGTTCGATGTCATCAACTTCTATGGATCACGAGTCGCCGCGCGGATTTACAACCGCCGGAGGATGGGCGCGAAGCTCGACCGCGCGATCGCCTCGTTGCAGCGATCACTGCGACGCGACTCCGAGGCGGACTTCGGGCGGGGAATGCCATATCCGGATCGCTGGGACCCGTATTTCCACAACTACATGACCCTCGCCGATATCTACCGCTATCCCGGGCAGCATTACGACCATCACCGAAAACAGCTGACAGTCACCGGCGTTCACGAACTGTGATCAGGTGCAGCAATTGGGGTCCAGGACCAGGCACAACGCCGATAGCGCGTCGCGGCGGGCGCGGTGATACATGTTCATGCCGCGGCGTTCGGACTCGATCAGGCCGGCCTTCTTCAGTTGACCGAGATGATGGCTGACGGTCGATTCGGCCAGTCCAACTGTCGTCGCGAGGACACCGGTGTTCTCCTCACCGAGTGACGTGGTGAGCAGTAGGGACATCAGTTTGACCCGCACCGGGTCAGCGATCGCCTTGAGCCGCAGCGCCACTTCCAGGGCGGCGTCATCGTCGATCGGCCCGGCGGCTACGGGTGAGCAGCAAACCGGGGCGGACATGTCGATGACGGGTAGCGCTTTGGGCATGGGATCGACATTACCCACCTTCTTGACATATGTCGAAGTAGTGGCCGAGACTGATCCTGCAAGTTCTTCGACATATGTCTCACAAGTGGAGGTTCTCATGTCCCGTATTCAGCTCGCCCTCAATGTCGATGACCTCGATCGGGCCGTGGCGTTCTATTCGACCCTCTTCGGAACCGGGCCCGCCAAGCGCAAGCCCGGCTATGCGAACTTTGCCGTGGCCGAGCCGCCGCTGAAGCTGGTACTGCTCGAGAATCCGGGCCAGGGCGGCAGTATCAATCATCTCGGCGTGGAGGTCGAAACCTCCGAGCATGTGCACGGCGAGATCGCCCGACTCTCGGAAGCGGGGCTGTTCACCGAGGAGCAGATCGCCACCACGTGTTGCTTCGTCACCCAGGACAAGGTGTGGGTCACCGCGCCCGACGCAGAGCGCTGGGAGGTATACACAGTGCTGGCGGATAGCGAAACCTTCGGCGTGACACCGGAAGTCGCCCTCGCCGATACCGGTTCCATGCCGAACGGCGAGCAAGCGCCGTGCTGCGGCACCGCGTAGGAAGCCGCCGCCATGGATAACGATCAGGACCGTTTGCAGGAGGCCGTGCGAGCGCGGTATGCCAGCGCGGCAACACAATTCACCGAGACAGCACAGATCTCGGACGATGGATGTTGCGGTCCTGCGGACTGCGGTAGCGGCACAGTACGGTTCGATGAGGCCGGGTTCGGCCGGCACCTCTATTCGGTGGCCGACCGGCAAGAGATCCCTGACGATGCAATCGCCGCGAGCCTCGGGTGCGGCAATCCGCTTGCCGTGGCGGAGCTGTCGCTCGGTGATGTCGTGCTGGATTTGGGTTCGGGTGCGGGCCTGGACGTATTGCTGTCCGCACGCCGCGTCGGCCCGACAGGCAAGGCATACGGCCTCGACATGACCGATGAGATGCTCGCTCTCGCCCAGGCCAACGCACGCAAGGCTGGCGCCGGCAATGTCGAATTCCTGAAGGGCACCATTGAGGACATCCCGTTGCCGGCGGGCGCGGTGGATGTGGTGATTTCCAACTGCGTGATCAATCTCTCGGTCGACAAGCCGGCGGTGTTCGCGCAGGCCTTCCGAGTCTTGCGGTCCGGCGGGCGGTTCGGAGTCACCGACGTCGTGGCCGAGGACCACCTGACACCCGAGGATCGGCGCGAACGCGGGAGTCACGTCGGGTGCATTGCCGGGGCGCTGACCTCCGCCGAATACCGTGCGGGTTTGACCGCTGCGGGGTTCACCGCCATCGAGATCACCGCGACCCACGAGGTGGCCGCGGGCATGCACTCGGCGATCGTCAAGGCGACCAAACCCCGGTAGCCGCGCCGAGCACGGCGAACCTGGCCTCGTTCATCTGCTGTTTGCTTGCCCTTGGATTCGATGACCATCAATATCGATGAGTGTCGAATCAAGAGCTTCCGCTGACCGACGTGACCTCACCCTTGTGTGAGGTCACGCCCCTGGCCCGGCAACCCTTGACCCCGCAGGCCGCCACCGAGCTGGCAGCGGTGTTCAAGGCGTTGTCGGACCCGGTGCGGCTGCGCCTGCTGTCACTGGTGGCCAGCCACACCGGCCAGGAAGCCTGCGTCTGCGACATCTCCGACGGATTCGACGTCGGCCAGCCCACCATCTCCCATCACCTCAAGGTGCTGCGTGAAGCCGGACTGCTGTCGAGTCAACGCCGCGGGTCCTGGGTGTATTACCGCGTCGAACCCGCAGCGCTGCAACAACTCTCGACACTGCTCGACATCACCTCCCCTGACGGGGTGTTGCGATGACGGCGTTGACGCGGCGTCTGCTCGCGGAGTTCCTGGGTACCGGCTTGCTGGTGTGTGTCGTGGTCGGCTCCGGTATCGCGGCCCAGCAACTATCTCCCGGCGATGTCGGGGTGCAGTTGCTGGAGAACTCGACCGCGACCGTGTTCGGGCTCGGCATTCTGATCCTGATGTTCGGCCCGGTCTCCGGCGCGCACTTCAACCCCGTGGTCTCGGCCGCGGATTGGCTGGCCGGCCGCCGCCGCGGCACCGGCCTCTCCCTCGCCGACCTGGGCTCCTATATCGGCGCACAGATCCTCGGTGGCATCGCCGGGGCCGTGCTGGCCAACATCATGTTCGACCAGCGCGCCGCCCAGATCTCCACCCACCACCGCGTCACCACCGGACACCTCGTCGGCGAGGTCGTCGCCACGGCCGGGCTGATCGCGGTCATCTTCGCCCTCGCCCGCACCGGCCGCGCTGCCCTCTCGGCCGCAGCCGTCGCCGCCTACATCGGTGCGGCCTATTGGTTCACCAGCTCCACCAGCTTCGCCAACCCGGCCGTCACGATCGGGCGGATCTTCTCCGACACCTTCGCCGGCATCGCACCCGCCTCCGTGCCCGCGTTCATCGCCGCCCAAATCGTCGGCGCAGCAATAGGACTCATCGTGATCGGGCTCATCTACCCCGACCCGGTCCCCGCGCAGAACATCGTCGCACCCCACCTGCAACCCGAAAACCCGCTCACCGATCCCCGGAGCACCCCATGACCGACCACCCCGCCGCCCTGCCCGGCCAGGTCAACGCCAACCTCACCGTCGATCAGCAACTCGCCCTCAAAACCGCTGCCGCGCGACTGCAGGACGAGTTCGCCGACATATTCGGCGTGGAAACCATCGAGAAGTTCCTGCACTCCTCCTCCGACCAGTTCGCCGCCCGCGCAACGGTTCTCAACTTCCTTCCGCTGCTGGCCGAGCGCTTCGCCCGCCAACGCCTGCAAGCCCTGGCCAAGGTCGAAGGCAAAGCACTCACCGGCAAACCCACCGTGCTGTTCCTGTGCACCCACAACGCCGGACGCTCCCAGATGGCACTGGGCCACTTCACCCGCCTTGCCGGGGACGCGGCACTCGCCTGGTCGGGCGGCTCCGAGCCGGGCGAGCAGATCAATCCTGTTGCGATCGAAGCCATGTCCGAGATCGGCATCGACATCGCCCGCGAATTCCCCAAACCCTGGACCGAGGAAATCCTGCGCGCCGCCGACGTCATCGTCACCATGGGCTGCGGGGATGCCTGCCCCATCTATCCCGGGCGGCGCTACGAGAACTGGGACCTGCCCGACCCCGACGGGCAAGCGCTGCCGGTCGTGCGTGAGATCCGCGATCAGATCGAAACTCGCGTCCGCACCCTGCTCGCCGAGCTCGACATCCCTGCCCCGCTGAAAGGCGCACCCCTACAATGACCTCCACCCCGAGCGTGCTGTTCGTCTGCGTCCACAACGCCGGACGCTCCCAAATGGCGCAAGGCCTCCTCACCCACCTCGCCGGCGACGCCATCGAAGTCCGCTCCGCCGGAACCGAACCCGCCGAGGCCATCAACCCGGCAGCGGTCGAAGCCATGGCCGAACTCGGTATCGACATCACCACGCAGACCCCGAAGATCCTCACGCCCGATACAGTGCAGACCTCCACCGTCGTCATCACCATGGGCTGCGGGGACACCTGCCCGTACTTCCCCGGTGTCGATTACCGCGACTGGAAACTCGACGACCCCGCAGGCAAAGGCGTCGCTGCTGTCCGGCCCATCCGCGACGAAATCCGAAAGCGGGTAGAACAACTCATCAGCGAACTGCTCACCACCGGCGACGCGCACACATCCGTATCGTCCTGAACCAGCCAGCCGCCCCCACAGCACATCTCGACCAGGAGTTCCCGATGACTGCCGCTACCCCGTACCAGCCAGTGCAGTCGCCGGCCGTGTGGCTCGGCCGTGACCTGGTCACCGACCCAGCCCAGTGGACGACCGTACTCACGGAAGCCCATCGCGAGGAGATCGCCGCGGCCGCCCGGCCGCGGCGGCCGCAGGTTCGACCACCACGACTCTGCATCGTGGCGGCTTCCCGCTTCCCGGACTTGCCGCGCTGCTGCACGAATGGACCATGACTCTCGCTCACGGCCGCGCTTTCGTGCTGATCCGCCGGTTCCCCCACGACCTGCTGACACCCGCGGAAACCGAACTCGCCTATGTTGGCCTCGGTCTGCACCTGGGCACGCCGGTGAGCCAGAACGCGGCCGGCGACCTGCTCGGACATGTTCGCGACGAGCACATCCCGCGCGCCAGCCCCGCCGTACGTCTCTACACCACCAATCAACGCCAGGATTTCCACACCGACGGCTCCGACCTGGTCGGACTGCTCTGCCTACAGACCGCGAAAACCGGTGGCCAGAGCCGCATCGCCAGCTCCCTGGCCGTCTACAACCACATCCTCGCGCACCGACCCGACCTCATCGAGGTCCTCCGCCGGCCGTTCCACTGGGACCGCAACGACGAGCAATCACCGGGCGAGACACCGTATTTCACACTGCCCACGATCCACGACATCAACGGCACACCACGCATCTTCTACATCGGCTGGTACATCCGCGACGCCCAACGCCACCCCGACGTCCCACCCCTGACCGACCAGCAACTCGAAGCCATGCAAACCCTCGAGGACACCGCCAACGACCCGCGCTTCTACCTGCCGATGGAATTCGCCCCCGGCGACGTGCAAATCCTCAACAACGCCAAAATCCTGCACTGCCGCGAGGCATACGCCGATCACGACGACCCCGCTCAGCGCCGCCACTTGCTCCGACTCTGGCTCACCGCCCACACCTTCGCCACGGTCGAAGACATGCTCCGCGACGGGATACCACCACGTCAGTAGGGCGGTCCGTGGCTGCCAGGGTGATTGCTGCGGCAGTAGCGGCCAGGACGGAAGCAACCAGAACACCGATCTTGGCGTGCTCAACCAATTGCGGTCGTGTGTAGGCGAGTTCGGTGACGAACAAGGCGACGGTGAAGCCGAGGCCGGCGATCCAGCCGAGACCGGTTACCTGACGTGGGCCTATGCCGGGCGGGAGACGTCCCGCCCCGGCGGCGACCGTCAGGCCGATCGTGGCCACGACACCGATGAACTTGCCCAGCACCAGGGCGATCACGACGGCCCAGGTCACTCGGGCGTGCGCCGCGTCGCTCAGTGCCGAGAGTCCAAGTGGGACAGCAGCATTGGCTAGTACGAATAGCGGGACTGCGACGAACGCACTCAACGGTGCCACGACACACAGCAGGTCGGGCAGGACCGGGCGGCCAGCCATCGGTGCGGCGGGGGTCAGTAGTGCCAGGGCGACGCCGGCGATGGTGGCGTGCACGCCGCTGTGCAGCGTCGCCCACCACACCAGTGCGCCGACCAGCAGGTAAGGCCAGAACGCGAGTACCCCTAGGCGGCGTAGCACCACTACGAGCCCGCATCCGGCCACAGCCAGAGCCAGCCACCCCCATCGGAGTTTCCCCGCATACCCGACCGCGATCACCACCACGGCGAGGACATCGTCGACGGTCGCGATCGCCAGCAGTAATGCGCGCAGCCCAGCGGGAGCACGAACGCGCCAGCAGTGCCAGCACCCCGACTGCGAAGGCCGGATCGGTCGCCATCGGCACACCCCACCCCGCCACCGCATCGGTCCCCCGCGTCATCGCCACGAACACCAGCGCGGGCACCACCGCGCCACCGATCGCCGCCAGCACCGGGACCAGCGCCTGCCGTGGATGCGCCAGCCGCCCGTGCGTCAGCTCATGTTTGAGTTCCAAGCCGATAGCGAAGAAGAACACCGTCATCAACCCGTCGGTGACCCATCCGCGCGCGCTCAACCGCAGACCGGCCCGCTCCCAACCGAACTCGGTTCCCCACACCGCCGCATACGAGTGCCCGGCGCAGTTCATCCACACCAGCGCCGCCACCGTCGCGGTCAGCAACACGGTCCCCTGCGCGAACTCCGAACCCAGCCAGCGACGCGGCAATCGAGCGCTCATTCGGGGTGCTGCACGGTCAGTCGTTGTACTGCCCACCAGGCTTCCAGGAGTTGGGGTGGGTCGGTGAGGTCGATGCCGAGGAGGTCCTGGTAGCGGCGGAGGCGGTAGCGGATGGTGTTGGTGTGCAGGTGCATGGCTTCGGCGGTGTGGTCGATGCGGAGGCCGTTGCGCATGTAGTGGCGGAGGGTGTCGAGCATGGCGGCGGCGCTGTCGTTGTCGCCGAGGGGGGTGACGTAGCGGCGGAGGATTTCGGTGCCGACTTCGCTGTCGGCGAGTACGGCGGGGAGTAGGCCGAGGCTGGACATGTCGTGGACGCCGGTGCGGCCGAAGGCGTCCGCGGTGGTCATGGCGCGGGTGGCCGAGCGGAAGGAGGGTTCCATGCGGTCCGGGCGGGCTGCGGGGCCGATGCCGATGGCGGCGGCGATGTCGCCGGGGGGTGCGGTGTCGGCGAAGCCCGCGATATCGCCGTCGATGATGGCGAGGAGGCTGCGGGGGCGGGTGCCGTCGGGTGCTTGTTCGAGCCGCAGGATGAGGCGGTCGGCGGGGAACTCCGCATTGGGGCGGGCACGCAGGGCGCGGTACTCGCGGTCGGCGTCGAGGCCGAAACGTTCTACCTCGATACGGGTTTCGGCCGGGGTGAGGGTGCCGAAGAGTACGCCGCGCACCACGTCCGCGCGGTGTTGCTGGTCGTGGCGGGTCAGTTCGAGTTCGGCGGCGTGATGGCCGCGGGCCATGGCGAGGATGGCCGCGTCGGTGATCTCGACCAGATCGTTGTTGAGCTCGAGCAGTTCGCTGTCGCTGAATCCGGCCGAACGTCCCCGCGTCACTGTGTCTTCCGCGATTCCCCGGATGGTCAGGCGCCAGCCCTGGAACATGTCGGTCACCGGAATGCCTTGCCGGCCACGGGCGTGTCCGTGTGCGACGAGGATGGCGACTTCGGCGTCGGTGAACGCGCGGGCCTCGGTGATGGCTTCCATCAGCGGAGCGAGGGTGCGCTGCCCGTAGGGCACCAGTTCGGTCAGCTCCAGGCGGGCATAGCTGGGGAGTTCGGCGCGCATGCGATCGAAGGCCCGGGCCAAGAGCGCCTCGGGGTCTCCCCACACCGCGGCGACCAGCTTGCTGCGGCCGGACGAATCGCTGCTCATAGCTTCGAAGCGTAACCACTCTTTGGACTCAGAGACAAAGTCCGACGTGGAAACTTCGATGGCCGCTCCATAGCGGTACCGCTTTTACTCGACGATCCTTGGGTATCGGCACTGTGGCCGGCGGATCCGCTTGGACACATCGACAACATCTCTGTTCTGCGGGAGGAAACAAGTGAGGCCGGCAACGCCGCTGACGCACGTGACGACCCTGTGTGAAGCCTTCCAACGCACCGTCGTCACGCATCGTGACCGCATCGCGCTGCGCACGGTGGACGGTTCGACCGAACTCACCTGGGGCGGCTATGCCGAACAGGTCCGCACGCTGGCGGCGGGTTTGGCCGCGCTGGGCGTCGGGCGCGGCGACACCGTGGCGTTGATGCTCACCAATCGGCCCGAGTTCCACTTGTTCGACACTGCCGCAATGCATCTGGGCGCCGTGCCGTTCTCGATCTACAACAGTTTCACCGCGGAGCAGATCAGCGGTGTCTGTGCGAACGCGGGAGCGCGAATCGTGGTGACCGAGCCGCGGTTCCTGGCACAGTTGCGGGCCGCTCGGGCGGGTACGGCGATCGAGCGGATCGTGCTCGTCGAGGGCTCGGCCGAGGATGCCATCACGGTGGCGGAGGTTTCGGCCGCCGCCGATCCGGGGTTCGATTTCGAGGCCACGTGGCAGGCGGTGACCGGCGCCGACCTGCTCACTCTCGTCTACACCTCGGGCACCACGGGTGCTCCGAAAGGTGTTGAGATCACCCATGATTCGCAGCTGGCAATGCTGTGTGGACTGGAGGAGTTCGCCGCGGACTATCCGGGTTCGGAAGAGAGTTCGATCTCGTTCTTGCCGGCCGCGCACCTGGCCGAGCGTTTCGGCTTCCACTACTGGCCGATGCTGGCCGGCGCCACGATCACGAGCGTGGCCGATATGAGCACGGTCATGAGCGTGCTGCCGCAGGTCCGGCCCACTTACTGGGGTGGTGTTCCGCGAGTCTGGGAGAAGGCGAAGGCCGCCATCGAGGCGAAGGCCGCCACCGCCTCCCCAGTGCGGCGGGTGCTGTTCGAACGCGCGCTCGCATTGTCGATCGACCGTGTCCGCGCCCAGCAGCGCGGTGAAGACCTCAACCCGGCGCTGATTCTGTTGCAGCAGTTGGCAGATCGAATGTTGTTCGCGAAGTTGCGGGCGACGTTGGGCTTGGACCGCTGCCAATACATCCTCATCGGCGCGGCGCCGACACCGGTGGCGGTCCTCGAATTCTTCACCGCTCTGGGAATCGGCCTCGTCGAGGCGCTGGGCATGACCGAGACTTCGGGTCTCACCACCCTCAATCCGCGCGGGCGAGCCAAGATCGGCACGGTCGGGACCGCTTTGCCCGGCGTGGAACTGCGCTGCGCCGACGACGGTGAACTGCTCGTCAGCGGCCCGTTACTAATGCGCGGATATCGCAACGAACCGGACAAGACCGCAGAAGCCATCGATGCCGAGGGTTGGCTGCACACCGGCGATATCGCCGAGATCGACGCCGACGGCTACGTCCGCATTGTCGACCGCAAGAAGGAACTGATCATCAACGCGGCAGGCAAGAACATGTCGCCCGCCAATATCGAAGCGGCCCTGACCAGCGCACATCCGCTCATCGGGCAGGCCGTCGCGATCGGCGACGCACGACCGTACAACGTGGCGCTGATCGTGCTCGACCCCGTTGCCGCGGCGGCCTTCGCGAGCACGCACGGCATCGCCGACTCAGCGCTGTCGGCACTGGCGGACAACGAGCTGATTCGCGCCGCCATCGCCACCGGGGTCGAGGCCGCCAATACCCGGCTCGCCCGCGTCGAGCAGATCAAGCGGTTCACGATCCTCGGCGAGGAGTGGCTGCCCGGCGGAGACGAGCTGACGCCGACCATGAAGCTCAAACGCAAACCGATCGCCGCCAAATACGCACGCCATATCGACGAGCTCTACGAAGGAATTCCGACCACGCCGGATCAGCGGCTCGTGAATTCCTGAGAGTCGAAACATCCAGCCCCAGCGAGAGATTCGGAGTCCAGCCTTGATGGGTGACACGGTCAGCGCCGACCTGTGGCCTTCGGCGCCGTCCCGAGCGGGACGTCTGTACAGCACATTGTTGACCTGCACACTGCGCGCGGGCGGAACGATCGCGCCCGCGAACCGCAGCGGTGCCCTGCTGGCACGGGCGGCGATGGGAGCGGTATGTCGACTCGGGCAAGTGGGGGCGAAAAGGCTGCCTCGCAAGGTCATCGATGAACAAGGACCGCGCCGGCGAGTTCACGGCGAGTGGCTGGGTCACACGCCGGTGCCGGGCGAGCCGCTGCTGCTCTACATCCACGGCAGTGGCTACGTCGGATGCAGCCCGGGCACACATCGCGCTCTGGTGTCGGAATTGTCGCGGCGCTTGGAACGTCCGGCGTTCTCGATGACCTACCGCCGCGCACCCGAGTACCGATTCCCGGCCGCGCAGGACGACGCACTCAACGCATTCCTGTGGCTACTGAACCAAGGCCACCTGTCCAGCAACATCATCGTCGCCGGTGATTCCGCGGGCGGACACCTGGCACTCGGGCTATGCGCCCAGCTACGAGAACTCGGTATCGCCCAGCCCCGCGCGATCATCGGATTCTCCGCGCTGGTGGATCCCACATGGCAAGCGATCGAACAGCATCCGGTCGCCAGCGACCCGGTCGTGACCCTGGAGACGCTGCGAAAACTGGTCGGCCTCTACATGGGCACCGCCGACCCCACCGACCCCCGCTTCGCGGTCGCGACCGCCGTCGGCCCCGACCTGCCGCCGATCCTGTTGCAGGCCGGAGCGAATGAGCTGCTCAGCGCCGACTCCGCGTACTACGGCCGAGCACTGCGCGCCGCGGGCGGCAGCTGCGAAGTCCAGATCTGGCCGGGCATGTTCCACGTCTTCCAACTCGGGTACCACACACTGCCCGAGGCCCGCGCCGCACTCGACCGCGTCGAAGTCTTTGTCGATGCGATCGAGGCGCGCACCCGACAGAATGCCGGATAGCACAACAATCGTGGAGGACAGTCCGACATGACGATGGCACCTTTCGAAGAAATCCGGCAGCGGCTCACCCTGCCACTGATCGCCGCCCCGATGTTCCTGGTCTCGGGACCGGACCTCGTACTGGCGTCCTGCCGGGCCGGTGTGATCGGCGCGTTCCCCACTGCCAACGCCCGCACCAGCGCCGAACTTGCGACCTGGCTGACCCGCATCCACGCCGAGCGCCCCGCCGACTCCGGCGCAGTGGCACCCAATCTGATCGTGCATCCGGGCAATGCGCGTCTAGGCGAGGATCTCGCGGTGTTGCTCGAGCAGCCCACCGAGATGGTGATTACGTCGGTCGGTTCGCCCGCCCAGGTCGTCGAGCCGCTGCATCGAGCCGGATCGCTGGTCTTCGCCGATATCGCCTCGGTGCGCCACGCCCACCGCGCGATCGACGCCGGAGTGGACGGCCTGATCCTGCTGAGCGCCGGCGCAGGCGGGCAGACGGGCTGGGCCAACCCATTTGCGTTCGTCCGCTCGGTGCGCGAATTCTATGACGGGCCAGTGGTTCTGGCCGGCGGCATCAGCGACGGCATCGCCCTCCGCGCCGCCCTCACCCTCGGCGCCGACCTGGCCTACATGGGCACCAAATTCCTCGCGACCACCGAAAGCCTCGCCCCCGACGGCCACAAACAAATGGTCACCGCCGCAACCCTCGACGACATCACCCTCACCCCCGCCTTCACCGGCCTGCCGACCAGCATGCTCACCCCATCGATCCAGGCCCTCGGAATAGACCCGAAAGCACTGCAGGACAACGACCCTGCCATCGGAAACCTCCTCTCACAAGCCCACATCACCAATGCCTGGCGCGACCTCTACAGCGCAGGCCATTCCACCGGCGGCGTCCACGACGTGCTCACCGTCGCCGAACTGGTCGAACGAACCAGAAAGGAATTCGAGCCTTTCGGGCGGCGCGGTTGTTGAAATCCGTTTGAAAGGTGGCACGCGCACAGTCGATCAGGTTGGTGCCCGGGGAGACTCCCCACTCGTTGAGAGAGGCAGAGAAATGACCGTTCACTGTGCGATCCCGAAGCGCGTACCTGCAAACCGAATCCTGAGAAACGCCGCCATGACGCTGATGTTGTCAGGAATGCTGCTGACCGGCATGGTCGGCACAGCCACCGCGGCCACGCCCGCGATCAAGATAGCTCCCACCACTTGGTGCGACACCGACAACTGCATAGGTGGATCCGACCCGCAAGCACCCGACGAGGGCCCCGGCGATCCGAACCGCTCCTGGGGAGTGAACCCGCACATCGGGCAAGGCCAGCAGGGCCTCACTCACTGCCACGTGCGGTGCCCGCGCTGATCCGACAGGGTGACCACGATGCCTCTCGAAGGTGAGTACGAGCCGAGCCCGGCGCAGTGGGTGCGCGACCAGGTCGAGCTGTACGAGAGTTCGAGTGGCAGACAAGGGACGACGCTCTGGGACACTGGCCTGCCCGTCGTCATTCTCACGACGCGCGGCGCGCTGAGCGGCAAGCTCCGCAAGATCCCGCTCATGCGCGTCGAGCACGACGGGCGGTACGCGGCCGTAGCCTCGAAGGCCGGCTTCCCGCGCCACCCACTCTGGTACTTCAACATCAAGTCCGACCCGCACGTGCAGCTCCAGGACGGATCCACACGCCAGGACATGACAGCCCGCGAAATCACCGGGCACGAGAAGACACAGTGGTGGGAGCGCGCGGTCGCCGCGTATCCGCCTTACGCCGAATACCAGCAGAAAACCGACCGCGTGATCCCCGTCTTCGTCCTCGAACCCGCGTCCGCGACAACCCCACCCGACACCCCACCGTCGACGTTTCGCCGATACAGGCGACGGTGACAACCGAACTGCCCGAACACGTCGTTCTCGACGCGATTCGAAAGACCGGAAAGTCCGTGACCACCGCATAGTCCTACTTCGATGCTGCGCATTCCCGCCGGGCGGGAATGCGCAGCTGCTCTCAGATGACGGCCAGCCTTTGCCGCCGGGAATTACGATCCGTCGCCATCCCAGATGCCGCTGGCGAGGAAGACATCCCACTGCTCACCGCGGAACCACAACTCGGGCGCATGGTCCTTGGAATCGCGAACCCCAACCCGATCACCATCGTGGTAGACCTCGACGCACTGCTTCGAGGTTTCGCTTCGAGTGGACTTGTACCACGTGTGTGCAGGCGGTTTCGTGGTCACGCCGTGTACTCCTTCGCGCTGTGCGACAGCAGAACTCGCGTGTCGCCTTCGCTCAACGCTACTGCTTCCAGGACAGAGATCGCCGCTCGATATTGGTCGAGTACGTCCCCACGATTCAGGTACAGCGCACCCATCGCGCCCTCGAGGTAGATCAGGGGTGGCTCACTCGAACCATCAGCGGCACCGGGAAAGCCAAGCAGCGTGAAGCTCTGGATGGTCAGTCCTCGGTGTGGGCCGACGCTGAACGGAATCACCCGGATGGTGACGTTGTCACGTTCGCCCAATTCCAGTAGCCAGCGCAGCTGATCTGCCATGACGGAACGATCTCCCGCTTCATGTCACAGAACCGCTTCGGACAGATACGCCGTCGGCTGCCCACCCTCGAGCCGCATGATCACCTGCCGAGATACCTCTAGGCACAGACTCGCCGAAAGATGTGTCTTGCCGCCCGCTTTGCGCAGATCGCGAAGATAGCCTCCGAAAAGCCTTCGGGAGGAAGCCAATCCGGCCATATCGTCAACCTCGCCATCCAACGGTGTCCGCGAATGAGGTGTCCGTGGCGAACCACGTCCGCCACGGACATCCATTGTATTTTCGAGGACTGTCGCCTGCGGACGTATTACGAACATCGCTTCGGGTGTCTACTTGAACCAGCACAGGCGTCGACATCGGCCGAGCCGTCGCCACGGCACTCAGTGATCCGAAATTCCTTACGGCTCAGGGGGATTCCCATGCTGTTCGCCGCACTTCAATTGCTCGCCGCCGTAGCCGCCGTCTCCCTCGCCGCCGTCGCGGCAGTTTGGGGGCTCACTGCCGACCGCTCCGAAGTACCGCCCGCGCCGGCCGCCCCACTCCTCGTCGCGGGCGACCGCCCCCTCTTCCGTATCCCCGCCCACAACACTCACCGCCGCCATGGACGACATCGAGCCCGGTGACGGCATGTACTCCGCGTTGTCCCACTACCGAATTCCTGCCACAGTCCAACTCAGCCCGATCATGGTGAAACACCTGCTGTGGCGCCACCGCAATTGCATCGAAGGCGACTCCCCCATTCCCTCGCCCGCCTCATGCAATGCTCGTCGCCAACTCCTCGGGCTCCACCGCGACAACAATTGGACCTGGCCAATTCCGTGCAAGGACAGTCCATTCGGAACGGGGTGAAGCCCGCTGTCAGCTCACTTCTGCCAATCGCGTCCGATCGTGCGGATCATGGACGGCCACACGATCAGGCGCCGGAAGGGTTCGATCGCCGCCATGTACGCGGTTCCGAACAGGCCGTTGGGCTTCACCAGCACAGCCATCTGACCGCGGTAGCGACCGGTCGCCTCGTCGGGTACCCAGCCGACGTGCAGCACTGCGTGCACCGTCCCGTTGGCGGCCTCCAATGCCCACTCGTCATGCGTCAAATACACCGAGGTGAACGGAACTCCGTGCAGGTCCGGACCGGCAGGTAGGTCGCGGAGGTCGGCTGGCAGTCGGTCGCGCAGCGTGGGCACCCGGGAGCCGACGCCGGCGTCGGGCCCGTCCCAGCCGAACAACTCGCCGAGCTTCCAGCGAATTGCGAAGAGCGCGCGGACGATCGCCGATCTGTGTGCGTCATTGCCCTCAGCCAGCTGGCGTACAAGTCGAGGGAAGTCGTCGGGGCCGCCGGGCGTATCCAAGGCCCACACGTCCGCGAGCCGGAAGTCACCGGCGATTTCGTGGATTCGCCAGGGGCGCTCGGTGTGCGCGGCATTGGGGAGCTTCATCACAGACACTGCCCTTCGAACGATGTAGAGTGATCATTCTACAACGTGATCCCAGGAGGAGTAATGGCCGTTTACAACGTGCACGAACGACTACTGGCCGCCAAGCAGAGCGAGGTGGGAGCGCTGATCGACACCCTGTCGAGCAGCAACGACTTGCTGTGGCCGCGAACCGATTGGCCACCCATGGAGTTCGACCGCCCCCTCGAGGTCGGGGCGATCGGCGGGCACGGCCCGATCCGCTACACCATAACCGCGTACGTCCCCGGAACCTGGGTGCGCTTCACGTTCACCGGGCCGCGCGGCTTCGACGGCTTCCACGAATACGCCGTCCTGGACGTCGACGAGGACCACACTCTGCTCCGGCACACCGTCGCGATGAAGACCCACGGCGCGGCGCGACTCACCTGGCCACTGGCCATCGGCCGGCTCCACGACGCATGCCTCGAAGACAGCCTGGACCGCGCCGAGCTGGCCTGCACCGGCACGGTGGCCCACCCCGCGCGCTGGGGACGCTACGTGCGCCTACTGCGCGGAATCCTGCAGAGGCCCAGGTGAACTGATACTGTGCCGATCGACCGTGAAACACCGCGAGGAGGTGAGACCCATGAACGCTGTATCCATTGTGGGTGCTCCCCCCGTCGTCACGGCCGGGCGATCGACGTAGGTGTCGCCGGGAGCGCCTGAGCCACAAGGCAATCCCGAAAAGGACACCATCATGCATTTCATTTCCGAGACATCGTCGAACGGTGTCATCGAACGCAATTTCACCCTGGGCGACATCACCGGCGTGCTCTGGTCATCCGCCTCCAGTTCTGCCGGCGCACCCCTGATTCTGAGTGGTCATACCGGCGGCATCCACAAGAAGGCGCCGGGCCTCGTGGCCAATGCGCATCGTCTGGTGACCGGCAACGGATATACCGTCGCCGCCATCGATGCGCCGGGACACGGCGACCGGCCACGTGATGCCGAGGACGAGGCCGCGCGTGCGGGATTCGCGCGCGCTCACGAAAACGGCGACCCGATGGGCCCGCTCATCACGGAATACAACACCTCGCTCGCGCAACGTGCCGTACCGGAGTGGCAGGCGACTATCGATGCGCTGCAGGCACTTCCGGAGATCGGCCCCGATGCCCCGATCGGTTACGGCGGCATGACCTTGGGCGTCGCGATCGGGCTGATGCTGACCGCGGTAGAACCCCGCATCAGAGCGGCCTCCTACGGTCCGGTCTTCACCTACGAAGCCCTGATCGATGCCGCGAAACAGATCACCATCCCGGTCGAGTTCACCATCGCCTGGGACGACGAGGGCATCCCCCGCGAACCAGGACTCGCACTGTTCGACGCCTGCGCCTCACCGGAGAAGTCATTGCACGTCTATCCGGGCAGGCACAACCGGATGCTGGGCGTCGATCCCGACGCCCAGTCCCGTTTCTTCGCACGCCATCTCGGCGGGGTCGCATAGGTCATCGCCCGTGCCGGGAATGAGCTAGGCAGCCAACAGGTCTCGGCCGGCCGCATGGCCGGGAACCCATGCGGTCGGGCAGATCTCCGTTGCACCGTCGGGACCGTGACCGTCCGCGTCTACGCAGGGGGTCGGCGGGGGCGCGGGACAAGGGGTCGTGGCGCCGTCAGGACCGTGACCGTCGGCGTCGATGCATCCGCCCGGCGCCGGGGGCGTGGTGGGAGGCGCCGGGCAGGGAGTGGTGGCGCCGTCAGGACCGTGGCCGTCCGCGTCGATACATCCGGCAGGGGCCGTGGTCGGCGCGACGGTCTTGGTCGGCGGAACGGTTTTGGCGGGCGAGGGAGTGCGGGTGGCCGGCGGGGCAGTCGTGGCCGGAGGGACGGCGGTGGACGTCGCGGTCGTCGTGGAGGGTTGGACCGTGTCCTTGGTGCCCTTGCTGGAGCAGCCGACCACGATCAGCGCTGGCAATATGACAGCTACGACAATCAGCTTTGCCTTCTTGATCATCGAATCCTCTCCAGATGGGGTCCGGCGTCAATATAAACACGACCAATCACCTCATCTAGTTAATTTCACGCAAACTCAGGTAGTGCGCACTTCGCCGCCCTACGGGTGTGTTGCCAGGTGCTCGGCGAGGTATCGGCCCGTACTGCTGTGGGGGTCGCGGGCGATGTCGTCGGGTGTGCCGGTGGCGACTATCCGGCCGCCCGCGGTGCCGCCGCCCGGGCCCATATCGATGATGTAGTCGGCGTTGGCGATCATGTCGAGGTCGTGTTCGATGAGGATGACGGTGGCGCCGTGTTCGTTGAGGCGTTCGATGACCGTCAGCAGGGTGCGGATATCGAGGGGGTGCAGGCCGACGCTGGGCTCATCGAGGACGAACAGCGTATCGGTCTGGTTGCGGCCCAGTTCGGTAGCAAGTTTGAGGCGCTGCGCTTCGCCGCCGGAGAGGGCGGGCGTCGCCTCGTGCAGGGTGAGATAGCCCAGGCCGAGGTCGCTGAGGGTTTGCAGCCGGGTGCGGACGCGGCGGATGTCGCCGACGAGGTCGATGGCCTGAGTGATGGTGCGGCAGAGCAGATCCGGCAGGGTGATCGCCGAATCCGGTGTAGCGCGCAGGATTTCGTATGCGGCCGGGGAATAGCGGCTGCCTTCGCATTCCGGGCAGTCGATGTCGACGTCGGGCAGGAATTGGACATCCAGCGAAATCTGGCCGGTGCCTTCGCAGCGCGGGCAGCGCAGGGATCCGGTGTTGTACGAGAAGTCGGCGGCGGTGAGACCGCGTTCCTCGGCATCGGGTGTGGCGGCGTAGGCGCGGCGCAGGTCGTCGAGGACGCCGCTGTAGGTGGCGACGGTGGAACGCACATTGATGCCGATGGGCGTGGCGTCGACCATCTCGACCCGCGTGATCGCGGCGGCCTCGACGGCCGTGACATGTTCCGGCAGTGTGGCTCCCGCGCCGAGGGCGGGGACCAGGCTTTCCAGGATCGCGGTGGTCTTGCCCGATCCGGAGACGCCGGTCACCGCGGTCACTCGCCCCTGCGGCAGGTCCAGTTCCAGGGCGTGCACGGTATGAATCGGCTTGGTGGACAAGCGGATATGTCCACGGTCGAACATCTCCGCGGCGGTGGCGCGAGCGCGCACCACCACCGGTTCGCGGCCGGTCAGGAACCCGCCGAGCAGCGAGGCCGGATTCGCGCCGAGCACGACGGGATCGCCGGTGGCCAGTACCCGTCCACCTTCGGTGCCGGAGCTGGGACCCATCTCGATCAGCCAGTCCGCCTCGCGCAGCACCTGGACATCATGATCGACGAGGACGACGGAGTTGCCGTCGCGCAGCAGATCACGCATGACGCCGAGCAAGCCGTCGACATTGGAGGGATGCAGGCCGATCGAGGGTTCGTCGAGGACGTAGAGCACGCCGGTGGTCTGATTGCGGACCGCGCGGGCGAGCTGGACGCGCTGACGTTCACCGGTCGACAGCGTCGCGCCGGCCCGGTCCAGCCCGAGGTAGCCGAGGCCCAATTCCAGCAGTCGGCGGGCGGTTTCGAGCAGCTTGTCGATGATGTTGCGGGCCATCTGCACCATCTCCGGAGGCAGCGTCGACTCCAGGGTCGGGACCCATGCCACCACCTCATCGAGGGTCTTCGCAGTCGCCTCCGCGAGGTTGATGCCGTCGACCAGCGGCGCCCGCGCCTCCTCGCTCAGGCGGGTGCCACGGCAGTCCGGGCACACCTGGCGGGTGATGAACTTGTTGACCCGGGTCAGGCCCCGCTCGTCGGTGGCCTTCGCCACGGCGTCCTCCACCGCGCTGTAGGCGTTGATGTAGGTGAAGTTCATCTCGAAGACTTTGCCGTTCTTGGAAGCGACTGCGATGTGCCGCTTTTCGGCCGGGCCGTGCAGGACGGTGCGGCGCTCCTTGGCCGTCAGCTTCCGGTACGGAACGTCGGTGCGCACACCGAACTCGGCCACGATCTGAGGCATGAGCGTCAGCCCGAACATCGACCAGGGCGCAACGGCGCCCTCCGCTATCGTGCGCGAAGGATCTGGGATCAGTGCGGCCTCGTCGATCTCGTTGACGACCCCTGTACCGGTGCAGCGCGGGCACGCGCCGTCGGAATTGAAGGCCAGCGATTCGGCTCCCGGCGGGGTGAAGACGACCCCGCACACCGGGCAGGTCAGCGAAAGGCCCTGGGCCACAGCGATCGTCGGCTCATGATAGTGGCCGTTGGGGCAGCGGTGCGCGCCCAGGCGCGAGAACAGCAGTCGCAGATAGTTGAGCAGCTCGGTGGAGGTGCCGAAGGTACTGCGCACACCAGGCACCCCGGGCCGCTGCCGCAACGCCAGCGCGGCCGGCACATGCTCGACGCTGTCCACGGCCGCGCGCGGCGCATGCGACATCCGCCGCCGGGTATATGTCGACAGGGCTTCGATGTATCGCCGCGACCCCTCGGAGTACAGCACTCCCATCGCCAGCGAGGACTTACCCGACCCCGAAACACCGGCCACCGCAACCAATTTGCCCAACGGGACGGTGACGTCGATGTCCTTCAGATTGTGCACCCGCGCGCCGCGCACCTCGATCGACAACGGTGCCTCGAACCTGCGAGGTGACGCCTTCGGCTTACCGCTACACATCTGATCCCCTTCGATCGAAGCGCTCGGATGGTTCGTGCACACGAGAAACTAAGGTAAAGGCGGCCATGACGCGTCCGCCATGGCCACCCCGGGCGGCGTGTCAGATCTTGCCGGCGTAGCTTTCGGCAACTTCACGATCCTTCTTGAATCCACTGATTACGTTGGCGGCCTTGATCTGATCGAGGTCGATGTCGGTGATCAGGATTTCGTCGGTTTTACCCGCGCGGGCGACGACCTTGCCGAAGGGGCTGATCACCATGCTGTTGCCGTACAGTTCCTCATGTTCGACACCAAGATGGTGCTCGTCGAGGGGATCGCGGCCGAACTCAACATCACCCAACCCCAGGAGATCGGCCTCTACCACCGCACATTCGACATCCTGGCAGGCCAGTCCGTAACCGGTGAGGAAGCCCGAACCCTCATCAAGACCGCCCTGGACAAACGCCGATAGCAGCCTCGCTCAGGAAATGCGATGCCTTCAGCGCTCACAGGCCCGACGACTCATCGCCGCGCGGATATCGCCCCTGCTGATCGGCCCGCCCATGTCGAAGGTGTCCTCGTCGTCGATCAGAGGCTCCGGCGCAACGTCTTCATCGCCGGGGGAACTCGTCGTCTGAGCCACAGCACGACGATAGCGTTCGAAGTGCCAATGCAGGCCGTTGACCAGTGTTTTTAGTTGCAGAATGCACGTCCTGCCGCAGCGTCTGTGCGTGTCTTGCCGCTATCGAGTCCAGCGTCTCGCCATCATCGGTGAACCGATTTCATCGATGTAGCGCTAGGAACCGCCAATCCAGTACTGGTACGCGGCCGTCATCGCGGTCTGCGGTGACGACCGCGTGTAGGTCGAGTAGGGCTGCGTGGTCGCCGAGCGGCGTCAGGCTATCGATCGTGATGTGGGTGCGCAGGGTGTCGCCCTCGTAGACGGGAGCGGTGTGGTCGCAGCTGTGCCAGGCCGGGACTGTCACGAGGCCGGGGAGGTCTCGGGTGATTTGGGCGAGTGCGAGGGCGATTGTGTGGCCGCCGTAGACGAGGCGGCGGCCGCCGGCTGCTGTTGAATCGTGGTGTACTGCTGCGATATTGAGGGTCAGGCGGGCGAGTTCGGGGGCGCTGGAGACGGTATCGCCGCCTGATATCTGCCAGGACATGCCTGGGTGCAGATCCGAGGCGCTTGGAGTGGAGTCGGGGTACGCGGCGAGGTTCCAGTCTGCGAAGGATGCCTTCGCGGTGGCGAGGTTGGTTTCGGTGCCGATGGTTGAGAGGTCGTCTGTGTGGCCGGTTTCGGCGTTCTGATTGCGGAGGGGGAGCATGGCGCAGCGGTGGAAGTCGAGGATGGGGCGGGATTGTTGGTCGACGGTGATGATGTGGAGGGCGGCTAGGCCGGTGGCGGGGCGGTTGGGTTTGGGGGAATTTTGGTGTAGGGCAACGACTGTGGTTGTGGTGTGGAGGGTGTCGCCGATGGTGGGGGCGCGGTGGAAGGCTAGGCCTCTGTAGAAGAGGTTGGCCTTTACCTGGCGGGTGGCGAGGGTTGATTGGCCGATGGCCAGGTTCCAGACGAGGGCTGGGTGGGCCAATGGGGAGCGGCCGGTTACTCGGGTGGAGAGGGTGGTGTCCAGGGGGAGGCGGAGGCGGTCGCCAACTATTGATTGGTGGACGGCGGCGTGGCCCTCGGTCAGGGTGACGGCGGGGGCGGTGTCGAAGCGCATGTTCGGGTGCAGGTCTTCGAAGTAGGGGCCGGCGGTGTCTTCAGCAACCACGGATTTTAATCTACATTAAACTAAGGAAGTGGGGGCGGATTGGTTCGCTCCTCCGCTCGAACGAGGGAGTGCCGTGAGCCAGCTGCCGGAGGAAGAGAAGTTCGTTGTCCGGACTGTTCGAGACTTCGTCGATCGGGAGGTGCGGCCGGTTGTTCGGGAGTTGGAGCATGCGAATACCTATCCTGAGACGCTCATCGATCAGATGAAGAAGCTGGGGGTGTTCGGGTTGGCGATTCCGGAAACCTATGGCGGTACCGAGGTTTCGATGCCTTGTTATGTGGGGGTGACCGAGGAGTTGGCGCGGGGGTGGATGAGCTTGGCGGGGGCCATGGGCGGGCATACCGTCGTCTCGAAGCTCATCCTCACCTTTGGGACCGAGGAGCAGAAGCAGAGGTATCTGCCGCGGATGGCTACCGGGGAGATGCGGGCCACGATGGCGCTTACCGAACCGGGTGGGGGCTCGGACTTGCAGGCCATGACCACTGTGGCCGAGCGGACCGGCGACGGGTACACGATCAATGGCGCCAAGATGTGGATCAGCAACGCTCGGCACTCGAAACTGATTGCGCTGCTGTGTAAGACGGATCCGAAGTCCCAGCCGCGACACCAGGGCATCAGCATCCTGTTGGTGGAGCACGGCCAGGGCCTGACCGCCTCCCGAGACCTGCCGAAGCTCGGATACAAAGGTGTCGAAAGCTGCGAACTCGCCTTCGACGACTACCGCGCGCCGCTCGACGCGGTACTCGGCGGTGTCGAGGGCCGTGGGTTCGCCCAGATGATGAAGGGCCTCGAGACCGGCCGCATCCAAGTCGCTTCCCGCGCACTCGGTGTCGCGCAGGCGGCATTCGACGACGCCCTGCGCTACGCCCGGGACCGCGAGAGCTTCGGCCAGCCGATCTGGAAACATCAGGCCATCGGCCACTACCTCGCCGATATGGCCACCAAACTCTCGGCGGCCCGCGCCCTGGTCCTGCACGCCGCGGACCGCTTCGACACCGGCGAGCGCTGCGATATGGAGGCCGGCATGGCCAAGCTCTTTGCTTCCGAGGCGGCGATGGAGATCGCGCTCAATGCCGTTCGCATTCACGGCGGCAATGGCTACTCCACCGAATACGATGTCGAGCGCTATTTCCGTGATGCCCCGCTCATGATCGTCGGTGAGGGCACCAACGAGATTCAGCGCAATGTGATCGCGAGCCAGCTCATTGCACGTGGCGGGCTGACGTACTGAGCGAGGATGCCAGGAATCGCGGGTCGCATTGCGACCCGCGATTCGGATGCTCAGCGGCCGTCGAAGTCCGGGGAGCGCTTGGCCGCGAAACTCTCGATCGCCTTGGCCGCGTCGGCCGAATCACCGGTTTCGGCAAGTGCTTCGGTCTCGGCGAGCAGTTGTTCGGACAGGCTGTTGCCCCAGGAATCGCGCAGTAGCGCTCGCATCCGCCCGAAGGCTGCGGTCGGCCCTGCGGCGAGTTCACGGGCCAGGGATATTGCGCGCGTGTCCAGTTCTTCGGGTGGGACTACTTCGGTGGCGATTCCCCAGTCGACTGCTTCCTGTGCGTTCAGGACGCGGTTGCGGAGGTACATCTGCGCTGCTCGGCGCGGACCTACGAGTCGTGGCAGGAACCAGGTGCCGCCGCCGTCGCCGGAGAGTCCGATGGCGGCGAATCCGGTGGCGAATTTGGTTCCCTCGGCGGCGAGTACGAAGTCCGCGATGTAGGCGAAGCCGAGGCCGCCGCCGGCGATCGAACCGTGTACGGCGGTGATGATTGGGGCGTCGATGCGGCTGAGGATGCGGAAGGCTTCGTGGAAGGGGCCGGTCATGCGGCGGAACAGGTCTCCGTAGGGGCCGTGCCAGTCGTTGAAGTAGGAGATGTCGCCGCCGACGGTGAAGGCGGGGCCGTTGCCTTTAATCAGGAGCGCGCGTATCGAGTCGTCTGCGGCGCAGCGGCGGGCGGCGATCAGGAACTCTTCGGCGAGTTGCAGATTGATCGCGTTGCGTACTGTCGGGCGGTTGAGAGTGAGGGTGGCGACGCCGTTGTCGCCCGTGTAGTCGATGGTGTCGAGAGGACCGTCCTCGGCGAGGGCGTCGAGCCAGCGCCGACTGTCGGTGAGCTGATCGATGCGGATGATCCGGCCATCAGTGAAGGTCAGCAGGTGGGTGAATTCGGCGTCGAGCGGCTTGCCGGATCCGAGAGCCTTTCCGGTGTAGCGGCCCGTGACCAACAGCCGTCCATCGGAGAGGGCATCGAACGTGGCGGGTACGGCCCGGGCGCGATAGTGGCGCGCAATGACGCCCCAGAAGTCACGCAGAGCCGCGCGGGCACCGCGATGTACGCCGCCCAGCCCCAACGGCATTCCGGGCGTGACGTGCACTTCCAGATCCGGGTGCAGCACCTTGCCGAGGGTCTCCCGGTCACCGTCGGCGAGTGCGCGATACCACCGCTCGGCAATCTCACGAGACATGCTCGACCGCTCTCATTGCGCCGCCACCGGGAATTCGTCGCGAATCCGATCCACGACGAGCTTGGCATTCTCCGCGCAGGCGGTGGTCCCGCCGTTGGCGTATTCCTTCACCGAGTCCCCTACATTCCACAGATTCGGAATCGGAGTCTGCTGCGGCAGATCGAAACCGGCCACAGCGCGCTGCGGCGGCCAGCCGTCACGCATGATGTTGATCGACAGGATGCGCGCGGCGTCGAATCCGGGGACCTCGTCGCGCAGATCCTGGAGCAGGAGTTGGGTTTCGGCGTCCTCGTCGAAGTCGCCGACGGAGGGTTTGGGGACGGCGGTGCCCTGGTAGAGGTACCAGCCGTCGGGCGCCATTTCGGGGCAGGTCGCGGTGAAGTTGGCGATGTAGCAGAGCCGGCGGGTCTTGGCGAAGCTGGTCAGGCCGGGGGCGTTCACGAGTGGCTGCTGACTGGCGAAGTTGACCGAGATCATGGCGCACGGGCGGTTGGCGGCATCGACCTGGGCGAGGTAGTCGATGGGCAGGTTATCGCGGCCCACGAGCCCGGCGGTGTCGTAGGTGCCGATATCGCTGATCGTGAAACGGGCTGTCACATCGACGGTTTCGGTACCGCGCCGCACGATGGCGCCGGTGATCCGGCCGTCGGCGAGGTGCAGCGCGGTGACCTCGCTGTCGAGCCACACCTCGCCGCCGTTCTGCACGACCACATCGGCGAGCGCCTTCCACACACCGATGGTGCCGTCGGGGCAGAAGCCGAACTTCTTGAACGCGCTCTTGCGGGTGAAGTAGGTCAGGAACACCCGCGCGGGCAGCTCCTCGGAACCGACCGCGAACACCGATCCCGCCATATTGCGGAAGATGCCGTGCACCGATTCGTTCTTGGTGTACTTGGTCACCCAGTCCGCCAGGGACAGTTCATTTTCGGGCAGCCCGCTGTCGTTGCGGGCGGCGCCCAATCCTTGCACCAGCTTCGCGCCCTGCCGCGACAGCTTGGACAACAGGAACCCCCACCCACCGCCGGTCACGTCCACATCCTTGCCGCCGATGCGGTACAGGATCGGCGGTTCCGCCTTGCGCACATCGAATTTCGCACCGACCTCGTCGAAGGTCTCCTCGGTGATGCCACCAAGTTCGATGACGATGGCACCGTTGTTGACCTTGAAGCCATCGACCTCGTCCGTAGAGGCGCGGCCACCGACCTTGTCGAGTCGTTCGACGACGAGAGTCCGATAGCCGAGGTGCGACAGCCGGGCCGCGGCGCACAGTCCCCCCGCGCCGGCGCCGATCACCAGTGCGTCGACCCGATCGGTTACTCCAGGCATGATTCTCCTTGCTCCGGTGAACAGTTCAGTAGGACGCGGGCAGGCCGAGGACGGTCTGCGCGACGAAGTTGAGGACCATCTCGCGGCTCACCGGCGCGGTGCGCATGAGCCGGGCCACGAACCACATTTCGGCCAGCCCGTATTCCTTGGACAGGCCATTGCCGCCATGGGTCTGGATGGCTTGGTCGAGGGCCTTCAGCGAGGCCTCGGCGGCCGCGTATTTGGCGATATTGGCTGCCGCGGCGGCGTTTCCGCCGTTGTCGAAGAGTTGCGCGGCTTGATAGACGGACATGCGGGCGAGTTCGACGGCGATGTGGCAGTCCGCCAGCGGATGCGAAATCCCTTGGTGTGCACCGATCGGCACCGACCACACCTGGCGTTCCTTGGCGTAGCGCACGGCCTTGTCGATGGCGTAGCGGCCGATGCCCGAGCTGATCGCCGCGGCCAGGATCCGCTCGGGGTTGAGTCCGGCGAAGACCTGCCGCAGACCGTTGCCGGCCTCACCGATCAACGCGGCAGGACCCACCCGCACCTCGTCGAAGAAGACCGTGAACTGGTGATCCGGTGAGACGACCGCGGTGTCGAGCGGCTGTCGCACCACACCGGGCACGTCGACGGGCACCACGAACATCGACAGCGGATTGCGCTTGCCGCCCGCGAGGTCTGCCGTGCGGGTGATGACCAGCAGCGCGTCGGCTTCGTCGGCGGCGGAGATGAAGTACTTGCCGCCCGAGATGAGCCAGTCCTCGCCGTCGCAGCGCGCGGTGGTCTTGACCGCGTGGCTGTTGGAACCGGATTCGGGTTCGGTGAGGCAGAACGCCATCTTGGCGGTGCCATCCGCGATGCGGGGTAGCCATTCTCGCTTCATCTCCGGCGATCCGTGTGCGGCGAGGATCGATCCGCAGATGGCCGGGGAGATCACGGTCAGCAGCAGCGGAATGCCGTGCGCGGCGAGCTCTTCGATCACCACCGCCAGCTCGGAGAGCCCCGCTCCCCCGCCGCCGTATTCCTCGGGCAGATGTACGCCGAGCATGCCCGAGGCGCCCAGTTCCGCCCACAGCTCCTCGAGCTTCCCGCCCGACCGCGACCGTTCCAGGAAGTAGTTCGCGCCGTACTTCTCGGCGATCTTGGCGACGCTGTCGCGCAACAGCTTGCGGTCTTCGGTGTCTTGGACGAGTCCCTGCACGGTCACCTTCCTCAGCTCCCCTTGAATTTAATGTAGATTAAATATTGGCGGCCGGTCAAGAAGCCCGGCGTCGCGGGCATTGCGGTCCACTTCGGGGAAGGAGGTGAAATCGTAGGCGGGATCGACCGCTCCCCTTCCCGGACTGCCCACTGCCGAGACGCCTTTCACGTATATCGGATTGTCGGTGTATTCGAGGGCCCGGTCTGCGGCCACGATGACCGCGCAGGCCGCGCCGTCGGACACGCCGGAGCAGTCGAAGACGCCGAGTCGGCCGGCGACCAGCGGCGCGCCCGCGATCTTGTCCTTCGACACCTCGGATCGGAACTGTGCCTTGGGATTCCGTGCGCCGTTGGCGTGGTTCTTCCATGCCACGTGCGTCATGGCGGCGCGCATGGCGGCCGGGTCGACACCGTGGCACGCGCAGTACGCGGGATCGAGCATGGAGAACGCCGCGGGCGCGGTGACGGTGAGTTCGGCGGCGGTGCCGTCATTGGGTGGATCACCGCGCAGCAGCCCGGAGTATCCGGAGTCCTTGAGTTTCTCGACGCCGGCGGCGACCACCATGTCGTAGGCGCCGGCGGCCACGGCATAGCAGGCATTGCGGAGGGATTCGGTCCCGCTGGCACAGTAATTCTCGACCCGGGTGACGGGCGTGTAGTCCAATCCCAGTGTCTTGCTGAGGATCAGTCCGCTCTGCGCGCTGGACAGCGTGCCGAGCCAGTAGGCATCCACGGCATTGCGCTCGAGTCGCGGATTGCCGTTGAAGCATTCGTTCACGGCGTCCAGCAGCAGAACCTCCGCCGAGCGATCCCAGCGTTCCCCGAACCGGGTACAGCCCATGGCGACCACAGCGACCTTGTCGCGAATGCCCTTGCTGCTCATAGCACTACGGCCTTCCAGAAGTAGTTGTGCACCCCGCCTGCCGTGTACAGCCGCCGGAACACGGGCCGCACCCGGCTGCCGACTGCCAGCCGATCGGCGCCACCGTCGGCCACTTCGAGCGTGCAGCGTCCGCCACCGTCGAAGTCGATCACGGCTGCTACCACGGGTGGCGCGGGTGAGTACGCGAGCCGGTCGACGGTGAAGGTGGCGACCGTCCCGTCCTCGGCTGCCTTGGGAGCCCTGGTCATGGCATCGATCGCGCCGCAGGATTTGCAGACACGCGCTGGCGGGAGGTGAGTGAAACCGCAGGCGGTGCAGCGGCTTCCAGTGAGGGCGAACTTCCACGCCACCGCGCGCGCGGCAGGCGGTGCGGCCGGGCGGTCGGGTTCGGGCCGCCGTGGCGGTTCCCGATCCAGCAGCCCACGCCAGGTGAGATACGTCGCGTACGGGACATCCGAACCCCGCGCTAATTGCTCGGCCGCCGACGTGGGTTGACGGCGTTCCGCCAGTCGATCGGTCGTGCGCAGCAGGATGGCATCGCACCCGTCCGCGGCGGACAGCAGCAGGATCGTTTCGTCGGGCCCGGCATTGTCGAGCACGGCTGCCAGCGCCAGCCCGAGGTCGGCCGCGCCACTGTGCCCGATGGGCGATCCGGAGGTGGATTTCCTTCCAGGCCAACGTCTTCCCGCCAGCTTCAGCACCCCGGAGTTGGGCGAGACAACCACGACATGGTCCGGTTCCAACACATCGGACTGTTCGAGCACCTCGGCCCGAGCATGCTCGATAAGCGGCACATACTGTTCGAGCCCGAACCGCTCCTCCCACTGATTGCCCGCCACTGCACCGGGTTCGCGCCAGCGATCCAGGAATTCGGCGGTCACACTCGCCTCGGCCACGATCTCGGCCAAGGCATCGTCTACCGCTCCGAAAACAAAGGCAGCCGCCCCATCTCCCCCGCCACGCTCATCGGCCGACCCCGGCCGCCCGACTCGAATATCAGCCGATACCGCCAGTCCGTGCCCGGATGCAGCGGCCCGCCAGGCAGCCACACCGCTGCGTGCCGACCCGGCCACGTCGGCGGCGAAGACCCCGGCCGGCAAACCGAGCGCCGCATGAATGGCCGTCGCATTGGTCTTGTCCGCGTACGCGGGTGTGGTAGTTGCGAAATACAGAGCAGTGATTGGAGCTGCCTCACTGCTCGGCCGTCGCGTGGCCGAATGCGGACCACCCGCCGCTTCTTCGACCCTGGCGTGCTCCGTCCGCGCAGCCGTGACGCCCTGTAGCTGGTTCAGGGCCACCTGCGCCGCCGCGACTGCAAGAGTTGTGCTGTCCTCGTCGTAGCTCGCGACCACGCGGGAACCCTTGCCCGCCTTGATGTTCAGCGTCGCACCGAGATCGGACAGCTGGATGCGGTGGGCGGGGAGGTAGGTGCCGTAGGCGAGGATGCCGGTGTTCATGCTGCCTCGAATACTGCCGCCAGGCCCTGGCCGCCGCCGATGCACATGGATTCGAGAGCGTAGCGGCCGCCGCAGCGGTCTAGTTCGTGCAGCATCGTGGTGAGGATGCGGGTGCCCGTTGCGCCGATGGGGTGGCCCAGGGAGATGCCGGAGCCGTTGACATTGAGGCGGTCGTGATCGTCGAAGCCCCAGCCTTTCAGGACGGCGAGGACTTGGACGGCGAAGGCCTCGTTGAGTTCCACCAGGTCCATGTCGTCGAAGGTCAGGCCGGTGCGGGCGAAGAGTTTCGCGACGGCGGGGACCGGTCCGATCCCCATCAGAGAGGGTTCGCAGCCGGCGGCGGCCCAGCTGTGCAGGAAGCCGAGTGGAGTGAGGCCGAGTTCGTCGAGGGCGTCTTCGGCGACGACCAGGCAGGCCGCGGCGGCATCGTTCTGCTGGCTCGAATTGCCCGCGGTGACAGTGCCGTTGGGCTGGATCACGCGCAGGGTGGCGAGCGATTCGGGGGTGGAGTCCGGGCGGATGCCCTCGTCGCGGATGAACAGCACTGGGTCCCCTTTTCGCTGGGGGACCTCGACGGGAATCACTTCGACGTCGAACCGGCCGGATTCCCATGCGGCGTGCGCTCGCTGGTGGCTGCGGGCGGCGAATTCGTCGGCGGAGGCGCGGGTTATGCCGTACGCGGCGGCCAGGTTCTCGGCGGTTTCGATCATGCCGCTGATGCGGCCGAAGCGCCGTTCCGGTTGCGAGCGTTCGCGGCCGCGATCCAGGCGGTCGTAGAAGGTGGTGTTCCCGGCGCGCGATCCCCAGCGCATGTCCTGGGTGTAGTACTCGATATTGCTCATCGACTCCACGCCGCCGGCGAGCACGACATCGGCCGCGCCGGTCTGCACCATCATGGCGGCGGTGATCACCGACTGGAGTCCGCCGCCGCAGCGGCGGTCGATCTGCAGGCCCGGCAGTTCCACCGGGAGCCCTGCTTCCAAGGCCGCCCAGCGCCCGATGCAGGGGGCCTCGGAATTGGCGTAGGACTGGGCCATACATACGTCGTCGATACGCACGGGGTCGATGCCCGAGCGTTCGACGACAGCCTTCAATATTGCCGCCGCCAGTTGCTCGGCCGGAACAGGACGCAATGCGCCGCCGAACGTGCCGACCGGTGTGCGCAGAGGGCTGACAATCGCGGCCCGTCTCATAATGATTCCTCCGTGATGGTCACAGCACTCCTGCTGCCAGGAGCGCCCGGTGATCCGGGTGCGCGAGCTCGATCATGCGGCGTCGGCGCTCGGATAGGGGCAGTCCGCGGAGATCGGCGATGCCGTGCTCGGTAACGAAGATTCCGGCGTCGGCGCGGGCGGTGCTGACCGGGCCCGAGAGTTCGGCGACGATGCGGCTGCGCGTGCCCGCTGTGGACGGCAGCGCGACAATAGGCAGGCCGCCGAGGGAATGTGCGGCCGCACGCAGGAAATCCGCGGCGCCGCCCACTGCGCCGACGTAGGTTCCCCCGGCGATCTCGGCGTTGACCTGTCCGGTGAGATCCACCTCGATGGCGGAATTGATTGCGGTGAAACGGTTTTGCACGGCCAGTACACCGGGGTTGTGGGTGTGCGTGGCGGGATGCAGTTCGACGGCCTGGCTTCGATGCGCGGCTCGGAACAGTCGTCGAGTACCGATCAGCATGGCGCAGACCGACTTTCCGACGTCGGTGGTCTTCCGCTCCCCCGTGACCGCCCCGCATTCGACCAGGTCCACGGCCGCGTCGTTCATCAGGCCGGAGTGGATGCCGAGGTGACGGCGGTCCTTCAACTGCCGCAGGATCAGTTCCGGTAGCGCGCCGATCCCGAATTGCAGGGTCGCGCCGTCGTCGATGAGGCCGGCGACGTTCTCCGCGATCCGCGCCGTGACCTCGTCCCCGGAGGGAGTGGCCGATTCGATCGGGGGCCGCGAGGTTTCGACAATGACGTCGATGTCGGCGTGCGTGAGGTAGCGCGCGCCGGGGGTGGCCGGCACCTGATCGCTGACCTCGGCGATGACCACACGGGCCGCAGCGATGGCGGCGGTCAGGTAGTCGTCGGCCAGGCCGAGGCTGTAGCGGCCACCACCGAGCGCGGCGCATTGCACGAATACGACGTCCGCACGCAGCGGGCCACACGACACCAGCCAGGGCAGCGTCGAGTAGTGGCCCGGATAGATATCCAGTACGCCCGCTTTCGCCAATGCCCGATTCGCGCCCGTACCGCAGTAGGAGACCAGACGCAGGTGGTCGGCATGTTCGGGGACGATGGTGCCCGCGAACTGGATGCCGAGAAAGCAACGCAGCGTGCCGAACCGGGCTCGCTGCCGCACGAGCGCCTCGACCAGGGTCAGTGGTTCGGCGCAGGCCTGACCCCAGACGACGGTATCCCCGGTCCGTAGGTAGGGACCGAGATCGAGGTTCTCGACGGGTATGTGTTGCGGTGTCATGCGTCGCGCCAGCGGTCGGCCGAGGGGTCGAGCAGCAATTCCATGCGCTCGGCGGGCAGCCATACGAGGGTCTCGAGCTCGAGCGCGTCGAGGAAGCGTATGCGGCCGGTCTTCAAGTCCCGCAGGCGCAGGCGCGGCCCGTTCGCTGTGGCGTCGACGGCCACGGCGACCTGCGCGAATTCGTTGTGCACCAGGCCGAATTCGTCAGCTGTGAGACCAGTCGCGCTGGATGCGGGCCCGCGGCCATGGAACTCGACGGGGGGATCCGGGTTTTCCGATGCCATCGACCCGCCTCAGATCAGAAAGCCCATGGTGGGGACGGCTTCGGCACTGTTGACGAGCAGCACGGTCTTGCGCGCCATCTTCAGCTCGCCGTCCACGCGCCGCAGCACGTAGGTGACGCGACCCGCCCACGTCTCGATGCCGCGTGGCTTCGATTCGTACAGCACGAAATTCGCGCCGACTGTCACCTCGTCACCTACTGCCTCGAGCAATTCGACGTTCGAGGTGGTGCGGCGCAGGTTCGACGGCGGGGATTGCGCGTAGCGCTTGCCGGTGCGTAGTTGTTGGAGCCGGGTGGCGATGCGGCGGCGGTTGTCGTACATGATCGACACCTGGCGTTCCGGGTCGTAGCCGCCGCCGTCGACCGGCACCCAGTACAGGGCGTCCTCGGTCCACAAGGCTTCCCATGCGTCGTAATCGTGTTCGTCGGCGAAGCGGGCCTCGCGGTAGATGAACTGTTCGATCTCGCGCAGGTCGATTCCGGTCGCGGCGGTCATCACTGCTCCATCAGGTTCTTGTAGTGCTGCCAGAACGCCCGCATGGCGGTCTCATCGGTCGCGCCGCCGATGCGGAATCCGTTCTCGTCCAATGATTCTCGGTCAATACCGCGCCGGATATCCAGCCATTCGGGGAGCAGTTGCGCCACGCCCGCCTGATTGCGCTCATACATTTCGGTGTCATCGGCGAGCAGCATGCCCGCCGGGCCGACCGAGCCGATGGACTGCGAGAGCATCCGCCGGTTCAGTTCGTTCGCGCCATCCAGTTGCACCGAGGTGGAGTACTGGATGCACTCGTGGGCCGACAGCGGCTGGATATTGAAGACCTGGATTTCCGCGATGAACAGGTTCGGGAAGATCATGACGTGCGGCGCGCCCTCGATGAGGATCTGCTCGGCCGCCTCGCCGTGCACCGCCCGCATCGCGGCCACATACTCCGGCACCCGATCTTCGGTGGTGCCGAACCAGCGCATGGGCTCGGCGAACTTGCGGAACTCCGGACGGAGATCGTTCTCGCTGTGGCCGTTGCCGAGCGCGCGGGTGACGGCGGTGGAGGCGTCGCTGTAGAGCGGGCCGATGGTGGAGCCGGTCACCGTGAAGATGGAGCTGTGCACGAACTGCGGGTGGTAGCCGTCTGTCTCGTTCTCCGCCAGCAGTTTCCAGTTCGCGCGGGTGCGATGTTTGAGCCAGCCGGTGTCGAGGCGCACCTTGCCGGTCGGCGACAACCGGGCCAGCCGGTCGATCTCACCGGCCGCCGCGCCGAGGTGCTCGAGCAGCGGCGGCACATCGGCTTTGAAGCTGGCGAAGACGAACCCGTGGTAGCTCTCGACGCGCGGCAGCACGCCCAGCCCGAGTTCTAGTTTCCGGCCGCCGTACCCCTTGTTGAACGGATAGCCGAGCAGCTCACCGGTATTGCGGTAGGTCCAGCCGTGATAGGGGCAGCGGAAGGAGCCGGCATTGCCGTTCGGTTCGTCGCACACCAGATTGCCGCGGTGCGCGCAGCGGTTGGTGACGATGCGCAGTTCACCGCCGCGGTCACGGACCATGATGACGTCCTGCGGGCCGATCCGTTTGCGCACGTAGTCGTTCGGCTGCGGCACCTCCGACTCGTGACCGACGAACACCCAGCCGCCGTACCAGATGCGTCCCAGCTCGTCGGCGAATACGGCCGGGTCGGTATAGAGCGAGCCGTGCACGCGCTCGGGGTGGATGAGTCGCGAATAGTCCCCACGGGGAGTCTGTTTCGCCTGCGGCGGGATCGTCGCCGTCATGTCTGCTGCTCCAATCGTGCGGTCGCGTACTCCACGAGGCGGAACTTCTGTACCTTGCCGGTCGGGGTGGTGGGCAGGTCGTCCGCGTCGAGGAATACGACGTGCTTGGGAACCTTGAACCGGGCAAGCTCGGCCTTGCAGATCTCGATGACCTGATCAGCCGTGATGACCGAATCGGGGGCGCGCACGATGCACGCGCAACCCGCCTCGCCCCAGCGGAGATCGGCCAATCCGATCAGGTAGGCCTGGCTGATCTCCGGGCGCGCGGTGAGCAATTCCTCGATTTCCTTGGGCATGACGAGTTCTCCGCCGCTCTTGTAGAGCTCCTTGGAGCGGCCGGTGACCTCCAGGTATCCGTCGGGGCGGACCCGGCCGAGATCGCCGGAGTACACCCAGCCGTCGCGCAGGCCGCGGGCGGTCTCCTCGGGTTTGGCCCAGAAGCCGAGCATGGCGGTCGGGCCGCGGGAGATCAGTTCGCCTTCCGTGCCCTCGGGCAGGAACTCCCCGGTCGCCGGATCGGCGGTGCGGTACTCCACCAGCGCGCCGTCCGGAAGCCCTGCCGGGCCGGCCGATTTCGGAGCGCCGACCGTAGAGGAGGTGAGTTCGTAGGGATCCTCGGGGCGGGTCAGGGTCATGGCGCCGCCGGTCTCGGTCATGCCGTAGCCGGTGACTATCTCGCTCGCGCCCAGTTCGTCGCGCACGCGCTCCCACAGCCAGACCGGTGCGGGTGCGGCGCCGGAGAGCACCGCCGTCAGCGAGGACAGGTTGTAGTCGTGGCGTTTCGGATGCTCCAGCAGCGCAATGGTCATGGTGGGTACGCAGAGGATGTCCGTGGCCCGATGCTGCTCGATGCCCGATAGGTAGCCTTCGGGGCTGAACGACGGCTGCGGGATAACCGCGCCGCCAACCATAGTGGCGGCGATGATGCCTTCCACATATCCGAACATGTGGTAGCAGGGTAGGGAGAACAGGATCCGGCGGGCGTCCTCGAAGGCGCGGGTGAGCGCGGATCCGAATCCGGTGCGCAGCACCGCATCGTGGGTGACCATCACGCCTTTGGGTGATCCGGTGGTGCCGGAGGTGTAGAGGATGTCGCCGACCCCACCCGGCTCGACGATGACCCCGGCAGCCGCGCCGGAGTACCGGTCGCCGAGAGTGCCCAGATCCTCGACCGTGATGACGCCGTCACGCTCCCTACCGTCGGTCGAGAGCTGAATGACTGTGTGCAGCTGAGGAAGTCGCGCGTAATCGCGATCGAGCTGCTCCCAGCCGGGCGCGATCTCGTCTAGCATGCCGAGGTAGTCCAGGCCTGCGAACCCGGTCATCGTGATCAAAGCCCGGCACTCGGATTGCCCGAGCACATACGCGAGTTCATCGGCGCGGTAGAGATAGTTCAACGGCACCGCGACCGCCCCGGCCTTCGCAATCGCGAACTTGAGCGGCACGAACTCCGGATAGTTGGCCATCAGCAGCGCTACGTGATCGCCGGGGCGGATGCCCAACGTCACCAGCCCGTCCGCGAAACGAACCGCCAGCGCCGCGGTTTCGGCGTAGCTGAGAGTGACCTCATCGGTGATGACGAGCGGCCGTTCGCCGTATCGGGCCGCACGGTCGTCCAGCCAATCGCCGAGTGATCGGGTTGTCCAGTGCGGGAACGCTTTCAGCAGTTCATCTCGCCTGGAGCGGATATCGCGCAATTGGGGTTCGGTGGCCATGCACGTACCTATCGACCGTGGAATTTCGGGGTTCGGCGTTCGTGGAACGCCGCGACACCTTCGGCGAAGTCCTCGGTGTCGAAGAGACGGACCTGTGCGTCAACCTCGTGATCGAGCATGGTCATCGGATCGCTGGGCCAGCGGGCCAGGGATGCCTTCAGTTCACGTAGCGCGAGGGGCGCTCCGGTGGCGATGCGATCGGCATCGTCGAGGGCGGAGTCGAGTGTGGTGCCGGGTGGTACGACCACATCGGCGAGGCCCAGATCGAAGGCTTCGCGGCCGTTCAGTCGCTGGGGCAGCAGCATGAGCTGGCGGGCGCGGGCCGGGCCTACGCGGGCGGGTAGTGAGGCGAAGATGCCCATGTCACCGGCTAGTCCGACGCCGGTGAAGGCGGTGGAGAAGATCGCGTTCTCGGCGGTGATCAGGCGGTCGCAGGCGATGGCCAAGGCGACGCCCGCACCGAAGGCCGCTCCCTCCACGGCGGCCAGAACCGGCTTGGGGCCGGACCAGATCGCGCGGATGACCCGTTGTGCCGCTTGGGCTCTGGGGCGGCTGACCGACTCGGGCATTCGTTCCATTGTGGAGATGTCGCCGCCGGCGCAGAAGCCCTTTCCTGCTCCGGTCAGCACGATTACTCGCACATCGGGATCGGCCATGGCCGTTTCGAGTCGTTCGGCCAGCGCGATGCGCAGTGGGATGTCGATGGCATTGCGGCGTTCGGGCCGGTTGAGGGTGATGATTCGGGTCGGGCCGCGATCCTCGGTGAGGACGACTTCGCTCATCTTGATGTCCGCCGTTTCCTGCTCTGCCCCATCGCGTTCCGCCGCATCACTTTCCGACGAAGCGAGGTGCGCGACGTTCCAGCACCGCGGCCAAGCCTTCCAAGGAATCCTGGGTGCCGGACAATTCGGCGACCGTACGTGCTTCCTCCGCGAGCCGCTCCGGGACGCCTGCGCCGACGCCGCCCCACACCAGATGCTTCACGGCCGCAACGGCTTTCGGGGCCATAGTCACGAGCTGGCGGGCGAAATCCAGCGCTTCCGATTCCAGCGCTTCATCGGGGACCACGCGGGTGAGCAATCCGATGTCGAGCGCCTCGGCCGCCGACAGTGTGGGATTCGTGAGCAGGATTTCCAAGGCTTTACGCAGTCCTACCAGCTGGGTGAGGGTCACCGATACTCCCGCGTCGGGAGCCATACCGACTCGGACCGCGCCGGACATGAACTTGGCTGATTCGGCTGCGATCACGAAGTCCGAGGCGCAGACCAGGCCGAAACCGCCTCCACCCGCGGCGAATCCGTGTACTGCGGAGATGACCGGGGCCTGTAGTTCGAGCAGCGCGGACACCGCGATCTGCAACCACGCGGTCGCCTCACGCAGATAGTCCGGCAGCGCCTCCCCCTTCGAGGCGAAAGTCCGTACGTCCCCGCCCGCGCAGAAGTGTTTGCCCTCACCAGTGATCAGGACAGCGCGCACCGATGGATCACCGTGGCAGGCCATGATCGTGGCGTGCAGAGCTTGGAGGAAGGGCACGTCCATGCCGTTGGAGGCTTCTGGACGGTTCAGCCGGATCCGCGCCACCCCGCCGGTGGCGATCTGCAGCAGGACCGGGGTCCGATCATGGGCGGTCTGTTCACTCATCGGTCGCCGCCCTCCTTTCCTGTGAAAGCGGCAATTCCT
Organism: Nocardia sp. NPDC020380; assembly: GCF_044386975.1. Taxonomy (NCBI): domain Bacteria; kingdom Bacillati; phylum Actinomycetota; class Actinomycetes; order Mycobacteriales; family Nocardiaceae; genus Nocardia; species Nocardia sp. NPDC020380. The sequence goes on from NZ_JBIRVQ010000014.1 coordinate 106,949, forward strand.
CGGCCTGCCTCGTCTTCGCCGAGGTGATCCAGGACTGTTCGCAGTTCGAGGTCCAGGCCGCCGGCCAAAGGCAATCGCAGGCCCGCGTAGACCAGGGCTTTGGCCTTGGATAGGGCTTCGCTGTCGCGTTGGGCGAGTCGGCGAGCGAAATCGGTTACTGCCGAGTCGAATTCATCTGCGGGGTAGACCCGGTAGGCCAGTCCCCAGGACAGCGCTTCGGCGGCGGTGAGGCGGTCGGAGGTGAGAATGTGGGCCAGCGCTCGCTGCCGGCCGACCAGGCGGGGCAGGCGTTGACTGCCGCCGCCACCCGGGATCTGACCGAACTTGGTGTGAGTGTCGGCGAGAATCGCATTCTCGTGCAGCAGCACGATATCGGCGGCCTGAGCCAGTTCGAAGCCGCCGGCCATGGCGTAACCCTCGACCGCGCAGATCACCGGGACGGGCAAGGTTTCGATGACCGCGCAGGCAGCGGCGAAGTTCGTGAACAGCTTCGACAGCGCCGCACGGCCCTCGGCACGCAGTCGTTCCAGCTCATGGAAATCTCCACCGGCACAGAAGTTTCCGCCGCTACCGCGAATCACGATCACTCGCGCGTCGCGGGCGGCGTCGACCAAGGCGCCTTCCAGCGCGCGGCCCAGCTCGACAGTGATGGCATTGAGTTGCTCGGGCCGATTGAGGGTAATGGTGGCGATGTTGCCGTCGAGAGACAGCAGGATCGGTTCGGTCACATCAATCGTCCTCCGCCGACTTCCAGTACGGCGCCGGTCATATAGCTGGACAGGTCCGAGGCCAGAAACAGCGCCACATTGGCAACCTCCACCGCCTCCCCTGCCCGTTTCATCGGGATGTCCGCCTCGCGGGCGGCGAAGACCCCCGGCTTCATGGCTTCGGTCATGGGTGTGCGGATGAGCCCGGGCTGAATGGCATTGACCCGAACACCCTTGTGCGCCAGTTCCTTCGCCGACGACTTCGTGAGCCCGACAATGCCTGCCTTAGCGGCGCTGTAGTTGGTCTGCCCCGGATTGCCCGACTTCCCCGACAACGAAGACATGTTCACGATCGAGCCGCTCCCCGCCTCCCGCATGACCGCTGCGGCGGCGCGCACCCCGAGCCAGGCGCCCTTGAGATGCACGGTGATCACCGCATCGAAGTCCTCCGGCCGCATGTTCCGCAGCGAGGCATCCCGGGTGATCCCGGCATTGTTGACATAGACGTCCAGCCCGCCGAATTCGCGTACCGCGGTATCGACGAAACTTTGCACGTCCTGCTCGTCGGTGACATTGCCGGTCACTCCGATCACTCGGCCCACCTCCGACAACTGCCCCACAGCATCTTGAACCCGCCGCGAATCCAAATCGGCCACAATGACATTCGCACCGTGCGCCGCCAGCACTCGCGCAATCTCCAGGCCGATCCCCTGCGCCGCCCCGGTGACGACCGCCGACTTCCCGGCCACCAGCCCGCTCATCAGGCACCGGCGATTTCGTCGAGACTGCTGAAGACCTGCACAACCATCTCCCTCGTGGTTTTGAATTTAATATAGATTCAGATTGTGACCCAGGTCAATCGGTAAGCGGTGCCGTATCACGCCATCGCGCGGCCTCGGATCAGCCCGCACGACACCGCAACCGGCCTGCGCCGGGCCGCCACGCCGAGCCGGAATACGCCCTGCACCGCAGCTAGACCGCACCGCCGTATAGTCGACACGTGGTTAGAAAATCCGCCGCAATCGCCGAACCGGACGGCCAGCAGCAGTCCGGCTCCGAATCGAAGGCCGCCCGCACCAGGACCCGCATCCTCGACGCGGCCGCATTCGTGCTGAGCCGCAAGGGCTACGGCGGTACCCGCCTCTCCGATGTGGCCGAACAGGCGGGGCTGCAGGCGCCGGCGATCTACTACCATTTCCCCTCCCGCGAGGACCTCATCGAAGAGGTCATGTGGGCCGGCATCGCCAGCATGCGCGAACACCTCACCGCGGTCCTGGATTCCCTCCCGCCGGGCACCCCGCCCCTGGACCGCATCGACGCCGCCGCCGAGGCCCACCTCCGCCACGAACTCGAAATCTCCGACTACACCACCGCCGCCATCCGCAATGCCGGCCAGGTCCCCGAACGCATCCGCGCCCGCCAGGTAGCCGAAGAAAACGAATACGGCGACCTCTGGCGCAAACTCATCACCGACGCCCAGAACGAGGGCCTCCTCCGCCCAGAGCTCGACCCCCGAGTAGCCCGCATGCTCGTCCTAGGCGCCCTGAACTGGGCCGCCGAGTGGTGGAATCCCCGCCGGGGCTCCCTCGAAACCGTTGTCCGCACAGCCCAATCCATGATCCGCAACGGTCTCTCCCCCGCCGCCTCCGAAGCCGAAGCCGACACCCCGAAGCCGAAACGCCGCCGCCGCGCCGCACCTTGAGGCGCCACTTCGCGTGTCCGCCAATAGTTTTCGGGCCATCCGGACAACATCCGTGAAGTTCGAACGGGAGTTCGACTCCACCGATAACGTCCTCGTCCATGGTGAGTTCTCGGCACGAGGTGATGCACCGCATCTTCCAACACGACCCCGCCATGTTCGCGCGCGCGTTCCGCGCCCTGGATCTGCCTTTCCCGGATCCGGTGGACGTCGCAGTACTACCCACTGACCTGACCGAAATCCAACCCCTCGAACGCCGCGTCGACACCCTCTTACGGATCGCGACCGAACAGGGAACCTTCCTTCTCATAGTCGAGGCACAAAGCAAGATCGATTCGGACAAATCATCCGCATGGACCTACTACCTCGCCCACCTACACGCCAAATACGGCCTCCCGACAATCCTCCTCATCGTCTGCCACGACCGCGCAACAGCAGCCTGGGCAGGAGCGATCCCCGATGTAGGCCTCCCTTTCCGGCGCAGCCTCACAACCCGCCCCATGGTCCTCGGCCCCCACAACGTCCCAGCCGTCACCGACCCCGAAACCGCAGCCGCCGACATCCCCCTGGCCGCCCTCTCGGCCGCGACACACGCCACCGACCCCCAGATCGGTGACATACTGAAGGCGCTGTCCGCCGCCCTGAGAACCCTTGAAAAAGAAGACGCACGCTGGGTCTTCGCCGAATACACCGAACTCAGCCTGGGCAGCACCCCGGCTGCCGACCACTGGAGGAAGTTGATGACCGTGGAGCTGTCATTCTTCCGCTCGGAAACCGCCCAACGCCTCCGCGAAGAAGGGCGCGAAGAGGGGCGCGAGGAAGGGCGCGAGGAAGGCCGCGCCGAGGGGAGCGCGAAGACGCTCGCCAACACCATTCTCTTCATCCTGACGCAGCGCGGCATCCCCGTCTCGGATCAATCACGCTCACGCATAGCGTCATGCACCGACCTGGAACAGCTGCAGGCTTGGCAGGATCGATCGTTCGGGGTTTCCACGGTCAAGGAACTCCTCGACGGGGAATAGTGGTGGGTTATCGGTTTTGGGTGAGGTCTCGGCCTATTAGTTCTTTCATGATTTCGGTGGTGCCGGCGTAGATGGTTTGGATTCGGGTGTCGGCGTAGGCGCGGGCTATGGGGGTGTCGAGGATGAAGCCGGTGCCGCCGTGTAGTTGGAGGCAGCGGTCTATCAGGCGTTTTTGGAGTTCGGATAGGTACCATTTGCCTTTGGCGGCGTCTACGGGGGTTAGGTGACCGGTGTTGTGGGAGAGGATGGATTTGTCTACGTAGGCTTCGGCTATGTCGAGTTCTGTTGCCATTTCGGCTAGTTCGAAGCGGGTGTGCTGGAAGTCGGCTATGGGGTGGCCGAATGCCTTGCGATGCTTGGTGTAGCGGAGGGTTTCTTCGAAGATGACTCGGGATCGGGCGTAGGATTCTGCGATTACGCCCAGGCGTTCGGGGACCAGGTTTGTGAAGAGGTGTTGGAGGCCTTGGCCTTCGGTGCCCAGTAGGTTGGATTGCGGGATAACGACATTGTCGAAGAAGAGTTCGGCGGTGTCTTGGGCGTGTAAGCCAAGTTTGTGTAGTGGGGGGCCGTGGGTGAAGCCTTCTGTGCCGCGTTCTATGACGAACAGGGTGAAGCCGTGGGAGCCGGCGGTGGGGTCGGTTCTGGCTGCGACTATGGCGAGGTCGGCGCTGGTGCCGCTGGAGATGAAGGTCTTCTGGCCGTTGAGGATCCAGTTGTCGCCATCGCGGACGGCGGTGGTGCGGATGCCTTGGAGGTCGGATCCCGCGTCCGGTTCGGTCATGGCGATGGCGCCGATGAGGTCGCCGGTGGCGAAGCCGGGGAGCCAGCGGTGGCGTTGGTCTTCGGTGCAGAGGTTCAGGAGGTAGTGCAGGACGATGTCGTCTTGGAGGCCGAGGGTGACAGTGAAGGAGTTGGCGTGGATGCTGGCGGATTCCTCCTTCACGACCATGCGATAGCGGTAGTCGGGCTCGCCGGAGCCGCCGAACTCCTCGGGGACGGCCAGTGCGTAGAGGCCGCACTTCGCTGCCGCGCGTAGGGTCGCGCGGTCGATCAGGCGCTGGTCCTCGCAGCGCTGTATGTGCGGTGCTACCTCGCGGGAAAGGAATTCGCGGACGGTTTCGCGGTAGTGGTCGTGGTCTTCGGTGTAGAGGTTTGGTTGTACCTCAGAGCCTTTCGATGATGGTGACGTTGGCCTGGCCGCCGCCCTCGCACATGGTTTGCAGGCCGTAGCGGCCGCCGGTGCGTTCGAGTTCGTGGAGCAGGGTGGTCATCAGGCGGGCGCCGGTTGCGCCGAGTGGGTGGCCGAGGGCGATGGCGCCGCCGTTGATATTGACCTTCGCGGGGTCGGCGGCGGTGTCGCGGAGCCAGGCCAGCACCACGCTGGCGAAGGCCTCGTTGATCTCGACGGCGTCGATCTCGTCGATGGTCAGGCCGGTTTTCTTCAGGGCGCGCAGGGTGGCGGGGATGGGTGCGGTCAGCATGAGTACGGGGTCGTCGCCCAGGACCGAGAGGTGGCGGATGCGGGCGCGTGGGGTGAAACCGTGGTCGGTGACGGCTTTTTCGGAGGCGATGAGCAGGGCTGCCGCGCCGTCGGAGATCTGGCTCGACACGGCCGCGGTGAGCCGGCCGCCGGGGATGAGGGCCGGGAGCGCGGCCATCTTCTCCATGCTGGTGTCCGGGCGCGGGCCCTCATCGTGAGTGACACCGTCGAGGGGCTGGATCTCGCGGTCGAATCGGCCTTCCTGCTGTGCTCGCACTGCGCGTGCGTGGCTTTCCAGGGCGAAGGCCTCCATGTCCTCGCGGCTGAAACCCCAACGCTCGGCGATCATTTCGGCGCCGCGGAACTGCGAGATCTCCTGATCCCCGTAGCGTGCGCGCCAGCCTTTGCCGCCCCACGGGTCGGTGCCGCCGTATGGTTCGCCCGCGGTCACCGAGCTGAGGATCGGGTACTGCGTCATGTTCTGTACGCCGCCCGCGACGACGAGGTCGGAGGTGCCGCTCAGTATCGCTTGCGCCGCGAAATGCACTGCCTGCTGGGAGGATCCGCACTGCCGGTCGATCGTCACCCCGGGCACCGTCTCGGGCAACCCGGCCGACAGCGCTGCCGTGCGCGCGATGTCGCCGGCCTGTGAGCCGATGGCATCCAGACAGCCGAAGATCACGTCGTCGATGGCGGCGGGATCGAAATCGCCGCGTTCGACGAGCCGTCGGATCGGATGAGCGCCGAGATCGGCGGGATGGGTGTGGGTGAAGCCGCCCTTTCGCCGACCGACCGGGGTGCGGACCGCGTCGACGATGTATGCCTCGGGCATCTTTGACCTCCAGGACTATTGAGCTATTCGTTTAATCAGGATTCGAAACACTGCTGCCAGCTGCCGCACTGGTGTGGGCGGGCCGTGCTGGCTCGGCGCCGTGCCGACGAAGGTGGTTCCCGCTGACTCGGCCGCCGCACCGACGAAGGCGGTCCCGCTGACTCGGCTGCCGTGCTGGCGAACGCAGGTCTTGCCGGCTCAAGCCGGGCGTGGTGGCGCGGCGAGGCCGTGACGGACCAGTGCCTGGGCGGTGCCGATCACTTCGCCGACGGTGCCTCGTTCGCCGTTCCACCACTCCGCCGCCCAGTTCAGCGCGCCGATCACCAGCATGCGGGCGGTGCGCAGGTCGAGGTCGGCGCGGATCGAGCCGTCGGCGTGGCCCGCTTCCAGCAATTCGCGCCATATGGAGTGGTAGAGGGCGCTTTCCGCGGCGACGGGTGCACGCAGGTCGGGGGGTAGCTGACCGCTGTTGCGGGTGACCGCGCGGGCGAAGTCCGATAGTTCCAGCTCCACTCGCAGGTGCGCTTCCACCGCGGTCTCGATGCGATCGAGCGAGGTGGCTTCCGACGGCAAAGCCGCCAAGGCCTCGGACACATGCGTGCGCACCCAGCGCTGGCCGACCACCATTACCTCGCCGATCAGCTCCTCGCGGGAGGAGAAGTAGTAATAGACGGCGGGAGCGCGCAATTCCGCGTGCTGCGCGATATCGGTGAGCCGGGTGCCGGCGTACCCCTCGCGCGCAAGCACGGTGGCCGCGGCGGCGAGGATGCGGTCGCGAGTTCCGTTGCCTTGCTCGGGTTTCGAGGTGTCCATCACGGCATCGTGTATCCGCCGCTGACCGAGAACACCTGCCCGGTCACCTGTCGTGCCGCAGACTCCGAGGACAGCCACAGCACCGCGTTGGCGATGTCCTCGGCGGTGGTGAGGCGGCGCAGCGGAATGTCCCTGCGCAGGAATTCGATCTGTTTCTCGTTGAAGACCGAGTCCTGACCGCCCGCCCAGAGACTGTCCTCGCCAATGGCTTCCGGGCCGTCGGGCATGACGAGGCCGGGGCACACCACATTCGAGCGAATGCCGTGCCGGCCGTGTTCCCGCGCCGTGGTGCGAGCCAGTGCCAGCATCGCGGCCTTGGTCGCACCGTAGACGCCTTGCCGGATCTGCCCGAACGCGGCATCGCTGGCAATGAACACGATCGACCCGACCCCGGCCGCGCGCATCGGCCCGATGGCTGCTTGGGTGCATGCGATGGCGGTGTAGAGATTCACTTCGACGAGCCGCTGCCAGCGCGTCCGATCGGTGTCCTCGGCAAGGAAGTTCGGCACACTCCAGCCGGCATTGTTGACCAGCACGTCCAATCCGCCCCATGAGTCCACTGCACGCGCGACCGCGGCCTCGGCGACCGACTCCACGGTTAGATCACCGACCGCGGACTCGACCTCGCACGCTCCGAGCGCCAGCGTCTCCGCCCGCACCCGCTCCGTCTGTGCTTTGTCGATGTCGGCGAGCACGATTCGCGCCCCTTCACGGGCAAAACCGTGCACGATCCCCCGCCCGATATTGGACGCTCCCCCGGTCACGAGCACCCGCGCCCCGGCCAGTCCCAGATCCATGAACGCGAACCTCCGACCGATTCATTAATCTATTTTCAATTCAAAAAGATACGGCGCTGCCGACCCGCTTGGCAAGCACGGCAGCACAGCGATGCGGTACCGGATCACATGGCGAGGGGCGGTCTGGTGGCGGAGTGGCCGGTGACCTGTTCGAAGGCGTGGCCGAGCTGCAGGACCGAGAGGTCGGCTCGGTGTGGGCCGACGATTTGGAGGCCGACCGGTAATCCGGTGGGGGCGAAGCCGGCTGGGACCGAGAGGGCGGGGCAGCCGGTTGCGGAGATGAAGTAGGCCGAGCGCATCCAGTCCAGGTAGTGCGACATCGGGATGCCGGCGATCTCGGTCGGGTATTCGAGGTCGATATCGAAGGGGACGACTTGGGTTACCGGGAGGAGGAGGGCGTCGTAGCGTTCGAAGAACTCCCGGGTGCGATGGAACAGCGCAGTATGCAACGCCTCTGCGGCGGCGAGGTCGATGCCGCGAAGTGCCCGTCCCGCAGTGATATTCGCGGCGAGAGAGGGTTTGAAGAGGTCTGGGTGCTGATCCAGCAGTGGGCCCAGTGAGAGTTCGAACTGCCAGGATCGGAGGGTGCGGAAGACCTGTTCGGCGCCGGACAGGTCGGGGCAGTCCTCAACGATGGTTACGCCGAGATCGGCGAGTACTGCAATGGCTGGTTCGAGTACCGCGGTCACCTCGGGGTCGATAGGGACAGACCCGCCGAGGTCGGGTGACCACGCCACGCGCAGGCCGGCAAAGTCGCGAGCGAGGTCGATTGCGAAGGCGGAACCCGGTGTTTCGAGCGAGATCGGGTCGCGCGCATCGGGACCCGCTAGGACCGAAAGCAGCAAAGCGGCGTCGGCGACGCTGCGGGCCATCGGTCCGGCGACTGCCATCGTCTGCCACGCCGCGGCCGCGGGCCAGGATGGGACGCGGCCGGGGGATGGGCGGAATCCGACGACATTGCAGAATGCCGCTGGATTGCGCAGGGATCCGCCCATATCGCTGCCGTCGGCGAGCGGGTGCATGCCGCACGCCAACGCGGCGGCAGCGCCGCCGCTGCTGGCGCCGGCCGATTTGGTTGGGTCGTAGGGGTTTCGGGTGGCGCCGAACAGGTCGTTGAAGGTGTGGGATCCGGCGCCGAATTCCGGGACGTTGGTCATGCCGACGGTGATGCCACCGGCTCGGTGGATGCGCTCGACGACGAGCGAATCGCGTTCTGGCACATTGGCTGCCAATGCGCGGGACCCATAGGTGGTCCGCACGCCGGCGACATCGTGCAGGTCCTTGTGCGCGATGGGTAGGCCGTGCAGCGGACCGACTTCCGCGCCGGATGCCAAGGCCTCGTCGGCAGCCTGCGCCTGCCGTAGTGCTTGCTCGGCGGTCAATGTGACGATCGCATTGACCTGCGGATTGGTTCGGGCGATCTGGTCGAGGTGTGCTTGCACGACCTCACGCGCGGACAGCTCCCGCTTTCTGATCCGAGCGGAAAGCTCAGGGGCAGAGGCGAAGCGGATCTCGGCGGACAACGAGGACCTCTCTCGGAGAATCAGCTACCGCGTTACCCGCCGCAGGCCGGCGGGCAGTGGGTGGAGGTGGTGGGTGGCACGTCGAGGGTGGGGTTGCGGTCGAAGAAGCCCACGGGCTTCAGGACGAATCCGGTGTAATCGACGGGCATGATGGGCCAGTCCTCCGGTCGGGGGAAGTGCGTCAATCCGAAGGTATGCCAGATCACCACGTCTGCGCCGTCCAAGTCCCGGTCTGCGGCGACGTAGGCGGGGAGGCCGGCACCGCCGGGGTGCTGGTTGACGAAATCGCCTGCGGCATAGCGTTCGGCGGGGTCGTATCGGGTGACCCATAGGTGTTTGGTGGCGAAGCCGGCGCGGCGGGCGATCGAGGATTCGTCGGCGGCGAGCAGGGCTTCGCGGCCTTCCGGGTGCAGGGCGTAACCGACGGGGTTGCCGAGTCTGTTGGTGACGTCGGGGTTGGTGATGTGCCAGGTGCGGCCGATTCTGTTGTCCGCGGAGCGTTGTGCCTGCGACTCTCGTTCCAGCACGGTGCGGTGCAGGGTGAAGGCGTTGCCGTGTGGGTTGTCCGGGCCGATCGGCACGCGCTGGGATTCGACCTCTTCCACTCGGTTGCGGTGGCCGTCGATCATCATGTCGAGCCGGGCGTTGAACAGATGCTGGTGATACGGCGCGCCCAGGCCCGGCGCGAGCTCGGAGGCGTAGGGATGGCCCGGTCCCGGATATGCCGAGGTGAACACCACTCCGGTTGCCTTGGCTTCGAATTCGATTGTCCCGTCGAGGTATAGGTACCAGAAGAACCCGTAGTCGTAGTTGCCGACGGTGGTGAAGAACGAGATCACCAGTCGTCGTTGGCGGCGTACCTCGCGCGATCCGGTCCAGAGGTCGGTGTGCTTCCACAGCACGCCGAAGTCCTCCTCGTGCATGCACACCGCATTGCGGATGGTGCGCGGATTGCCGTCTTCGCTCGCGAGCACCGCGTCGAAGTAGGTAATGTCGCCGACGCAGTCGCAGCCGAGTTCGAGGGAGTTGGCCCAGCGGCCGACCAGGTATTCGCCGGTGTCGAAGTAGTTCTGCCAGGAGCGGATCGGGGACGGGTCCGCGTACGGGACAACCATTTCCGCGATCGAGGCGCGGTGGATGATCGGGCGCAGCGTTTCGCCGTCGCGGAAACCTATCTGGTAGAGGACCAGTCCCTCACGGGCGTCGAAACCGATGCGCAGGGACCATTTCTCCCACTCGACGAGGTTACCGTCGACGATGTAACTCGGCCCCTGCGGCTGGGTGATCTCGATGGGCCGCTGGGTGGAACGCGCGGGGCCGGTGAAGGCCGGATCGTCGAAGTTGCCGGATTCGGCGGGCACCGGGACCGGTCCGGTGTCGATGACCCGCAACACCTCTCGGGTCATGACGTCGACGAAGGCGACCAGACCATCGATGGGATGCGCCCACGCATGGTCCTTCGAGTGCTCCTGATGGAAGGCCAGCCCGCGCAGAATCCGGCGGCCCTGCTCCCCGTCGTAGTCGAAAACGCCCGCCGACAGCGGCGCGACCCGCACATTCGCGGGATCTAGACCGCGTGCGGCCAGCGCTTCGAGCCAGTGTGGATCGGTCGACAGAATGTGCTCGACCAGCCCGAATTCCTCGTCGAGCACGGGCATCTGGCCGTCCAGCACGGCATCGAGCGTCCGCTGCGACGCCACGGCCCGCCGCCCGAGCGAGACCACCAGATCGCGGGCATTCGGCTTATCGACATCGTGCAGCAGCACCCGGAAGCACCGATCGATCGGGACGTTCGGGTCGTAGACGGCGTACTTGTCCGGCTCGTCCAAGCCGACATAGACGAAACGCGTCGCCGCCGAAACCAGCCCAGCGGCAAGGACTATCGCACGTACCTCGGCGATCTCGGCGGCGGTTGCCATGGCGAGCGGATGATCGACACGCTCGGAAGTGAAGGTGGACAACTTCGATCCTTTCGTTCCCGGAATGGCTTACGACTCATGAATGGGATCGGGCAGCTCCCAGCGCTCACCGAGGCGCGGCCGCAGGTAGATCAGGAAGTAGACGACCCCGACGGCCATCGCGACGACCGCCACCACGACCTGCTGCCAGGTGGTCGTCACCAGGCTGTAGCCCGCGTATCCCATGGCGGCGATGACGATGAGCGGCGGCAGCGGCCACAGCGGCATGCGATAGCCCGCGGTCTGCGGCTCCCGGCGTACTCGCAGCGCGGCCAGCGCGACGAACAGATAGACCAGCACGAGTCCCGCGCCGGTCGCGGTGATCAGCCACGACAAGGGCAGGGCCGCAGCCGCGATGGCGGCCATGGCGCCGACCACAACCGTGGCGGCGATCGGCGTGTGCAGGCGAGGATGCACGCTGCCCAGGACGCGGTCGATCGGCTCGGGCCAGCTGCGGTCGCGGGCGGAGGCGAACAGCAGCCGGGAGATCTGCAGGATGATCGCGATCACCGCGTTGACGATGGCGATCGCAATGCCCACGCTCACAACGGTATTCACTGCCGAGCCGCCGCGTGCGGTGAGGAAGTAGTTCAGCGGTGCGTCGCTGTGCAGCAGATCGTTCATCGACGGCGCGCCCAGCACGACCGCGGCCAGCGGCAACATCTCGATCAGCACCGTCGCGGCCAGGCAGACCATGATCACGCGGCCGATGGTGCGCGAAGCGTTCTTGGTTTCCTCGGAGTAGTAGACCGCGGCGCCATAGCCGTTGTAGGCGAACAGGGCGACGGGGATCAGCGGCACCAGCGCGCTGACCGCGACGCTCGCGGTACCGGTGCCGGTCCCGCTCGCGGTGAGCGGATGGAACCACTCCGCCGGACCGCGTTGCACATGCAGGAATCCGAGGAACACAAGTACCGCGATCGCAGCGATCTCGATACACAGGAACACCCCGGTCACCCAGGCATTGGCCTTGATGTTGAGCACCGCGACCCCGGTGGTCACCACGATCACCGCGATGCCGACCCACTTGCCGCCGAGCTGACGGAAAGCGACGCCGAGATAGTCCCCGGTCCCCAGCGCGATCACCGAGATGATCAGCACCCCGTTGACCAGCGTGAGCACGAACATCGCGAATCCGATCGGCCGGCCCAGCAGCCGTGCCGCCCAGGTGTATTCGCCGCCGGCGATCGGATACTTGGTCGCCAGCTCGGCGTAGCAGAGCCCGACGAACACCGAGACGACCGCGGCGATCCCCAGTGTCAGCACCGAAGCGCCGCCCACCGCGAGCAGTATCGAAGGAATGATGATGAACACGCTGGAGGCCGGTGTCACCGCGGACAGCGTGATCAGGATGTTCTCCCCCATGCCGAGTGCGCGGGAGAGCTGTTGCCGGTATCGGGATTGGGGGTCGTCGTCAGCGGTCTGGCCGGTGGTCGACTGCGTTGCCATGGCCGATCCTTTCTTTGATCTACAATCAAAGAATGAACTGAATAGCCTGGCAATACTGGATTTTGGTCGTAACAACCCTTTAACTCGTCGTCAATGGGACGAAACAGGAGGTCATGATGGCACGGCGGAAGGATCAGGAGCGGGCCCGGCGCGCGATCCTGGACGCGGCGCTCACCGCGGTATCCGATCGCGGCGTGGGCCGGCTCAAGATCCGGGACGTGGCCGAGTTCGCGGGCGTCTCGCCCGGCACCGTGCACTACTACTTCGAAGACCTCGAAAACCTGCTGCGCGAAGTACACCGGGACGCGAGCGATCGATTCTTCGGCGCCCGGCTCGAACTGGTCGCCTCGATCCCCGACGCGCGCAACAAGATCGGCGCACTCATCTGGGCGGGATTGCCCGATTCCGACGGCGATGAGCTGGTCGTCGCGCTGTATCACCTCGCCGCCTACCGCAGCGTCGCGGACGAGCACGGCGATCTGATCACCGTCCTGTTCGACAAGCAGGTCGCGGTGTACCTGAGCGCGCTGGAAGTCGGAATCGCCCAGGGACACTTCACGATCGACGCACCGCTGCTCGATGTCGCCGCGAATCTCGTCGCGCTCGAGGATGCTTACGGGTTGCACATCATCACCCGCAACCGCTCCATGACCAAACTCCGCGCCGCCGAGCTGATCTGCTCCTACGCCCGCACGGCCACCGGATGCCTCGCCATCACCACGCCCCCGAAGGACGCACAATGACCTCGCACCAATCGTTCTCCCCCGACGGACGCCCCCGCGCGCGAGCCCTGGGCATCGACCTGCAAGGACAACCGGGACCGTGGAACGCCATCACCGACGTCCCCGGCGTGGCGGTCGGCTACCAGACCCTCATCGCAGGCGACGGGCCACTGCGCGTCGGCACCGGACCGGTGCGCACCGGCGTGACCGCCATCCTCCCCCGCGGCCGAGCCGGCCTCGGCCGCCCCTGCACCGCGGGCCGCTACTCCCTCAACGGCAATGGCGAAATGACCGGCAGCGCATGGATAGACGAGGTCGGCCAGCTCTCCGGCCCCGTCACCATCTCCAACACCCACGCCATCGGCGCCAGCCACACCGGAACCATCCAATGGATCAACACCACCCGCCCCGACCTCGCCAATGAATGGCTGCTCCCCGTCTGCGCCGAAACCTGGGACGGCTACCTCAACGACATCAACGGCGGCCACGTCACCCCGGAAATCGTCTGCACCGCACTCTATTCCGCCCAATCCGGCCCGCTCCAAGAGGGCTCCCTCGGCGGCGGCACCGGCATGAACTGCTACGGCTTCAAAGGCGGCAACGGCACCGCCTCCCGCCTGATCCAATTCGGCGAAGCCACCTACACAGTCGGCGTCTTCCTCCAAGCGAACTTCGGTTCCCGCCACGAACTCACCATCCGCGGTCGACGCGTCGGCGAACAACTCCAGACCCCCAACCCCATGGAAACCACCGACTGGGGCACCTCCCCGAACCAAACCCCCGCCGCCCCCGGCGGCTCCGGCTCGGTAATCGTCATCATCGCCACCGACGCCCCCCTGGACCCCCTCCAATGCACCGCCGTGTCCCGCCGAGTCCCCTTGGGCCTGGCCCGCACCGGCACCACCGGCAGCCTCTTCTCCGGCGACCTCTTCCTAACCTTCTCCACCGCCCCCGACCACCCCTCCGACACCGCCTTCCCCCACGGCGCCCCCACCACAGCAGAACTAGTCCAAACAGTCCGAATGCCCTGGAACCGAATGGATTCCCTCTACACCGCAGTAGTAGAAGCAGTAGAAGAATCCGTCCTCAACGCCCTCCTCGTCAACACCGACATGACCGGCCGCGACACCCACTTCTCCCCCGCCCTCCCCCACGACCAACTCCGCACCCTGCTCGCAGACAAGTAGCCACCGAACATCCACGCCGACAATCCGTTCGACGATGCGAGACTCCGCGGCTGCTCAGGGGGTGGCGGCTGCGGCGGCGAGTTTGGGGCGGTCGGTGACGATTATTCGGCCGCGGCGGAGGGTGAGGATGCCTCGGTCTTCGAGGTCTCGGAGGACTCGGTTGGCGGTTACTCGGGTGGTGCCGGCCATGGACGCGAGGTCGTCTTGGGTCAGGCGGATTTCGGCTATGGGGGCGGGGCCGGCGTAGATGTTGGCGAGGTTGGCCAGGCGGCGGATTACTCGGGTTTCCACGGGGAGGTAGAGAGCTTCGAGGACGGTGGCGGAGAGGCGGCGGATTTGGGCTACGAGGCTGGCGGTGAGCATGCGGTCTATGCCGGGGTTGGCGGCGCGGAGGACGTCCAGTTGGGTGCGGCTGAGGGTTAGGGTTTCGGCGTTTTCGGCTGCTTCTACCGTGGCGGTGCGGCGGGCGTCGGGGCTGAGGACGGCCAGTTCGCCGAAGGAGTCGCCGGGGCCGATCATGTTCAGGGTGGCGGTGTAGCCGAGGGGGGTTGCTACTCGGATCAGGAGCAGGCCGGATTTGATCAGGTGCAGACAGTCGCCGGGATCGCCTTCGTGGCAGAGGACTTCGCGGCGTTTGAAGCGGCGGGGGGTGCAGGAGGCGAGGACCTGGCGGCGTTCGTCGGGGTTCAGGCTGCGCAGGAGGGCGAATTCGGTGGTCACTGCACGCCCCGGAGGACGAAGCAGGTGACCGGTTCGCGGCGGCCCTTCACGGTGATCGCGTGTAGTGGTTGGACCAGGGCGCGGGAACCCAACTGAGCCTGGGTGAGTGGGCCGATCACCACATCGCCGGGTTGAGCGACGCCTTGCAGGCGGGCGGCGGTGTTGGTGGTGTCGCCGATCGCGGTGTAGTTACGCATTTGGGCCGCACCGATATTGCCGACCAGGGCGGGGCCGGTATTGACGCCGACTCGGAAGCGCGGCCAATCCGGTCGGTCGGATGCGATCTGTGCGACGGATTGCTGCAGCCGCAGCCCGGCGCGGGCCGCGCGCAAGGCGTGGTCGGGTTGCGGTGCGGGAGCGTTGAATACGGCCATGACCGCGTCGCCGACGAACTGCACCACCACGCCGCCCTCGGCCAGAATGACGGGCACGATCGCACCGTAATAGGTGTTCAGCATCTGCACGACCAGCGCCGGATCGGTGCGTTCGGAGAACGGCGTGAACCCGGCCAGATCGGCCATCAGCACACTGACTTCGGCAATGCGGCCGCCCAGATCGGCCTCCGCGGGATTGGCGAGCAATGCGGTCGCGACCTGCGGGGACATATACGAGCGGAACAGCTGATCCAGCTGCCGGTACAGCCGCGCGTTCTGCTCGAGCACAGCGAACTGACGTTCGGTGAGGCTGAACCGTTTCGACAACTCGACCCCGACCGAGCCGAGCGGCTGATCCACGGGCACACCGGCGGCGGCGCGCTGGCCCAGCACTGCCACCATTTCGGTCAGCGCGCGCGTGTAGTCGCGCTCCAGCGCCTCCATGGTCTGGTTCAGCGTGACACTGTCGAACAGGCCGAGCGCCGAACCCTCCCTGCGGAATTGGGCGTGCGCGCTCAGTGCGATCAGCAGGAAGGCCGCCACCATGAGCACATGCCATTCCCACCACGACGCCTGCCAGCTGCGCCCGTAGCCGACGGCCAGCAACGCCTCGATCAGCAGCACGAACCCGGTCAGCACGCTGAGCAGCAGCAACCCGCGACGGCGATAGAACTGGCGGGCGTACACCACCGCCGCACCCAGATAGGACAGCGACCCTACATACGCGAGTATCACCAAGGGCCGCGATGTCTCGGTGGCACTGGGCATGCCGCCGAACGGCGGTAACCCGGTGAGCGAGAACAGCGCCCACACCACCGACGCCAGCGCCGGCAGTGCCGACAGCAACCACATTCGCTTGTTCAACCAGGCCGTCGCGACCGGCCCGTATTCGATCGCCGACGCCAGCGCGGCGAACCCACCCAGCGTCAACCCGATCGGTACCGCGTACACGAACCCGGCATTGGGCATCTTGATGATCACACCCGGTGTTGCGATCGCGTGCAGGCCCAGAAACCCCGCCGCGAACTGGAACATCAACGACACCAAGATGAGTCGCACGTCATGGCGACTACGCGCGGCACGAAAAAGGACGACCCCCAGCATCATCGCCAGGGTCGCCGCAGACAGAACCAACCAGAAGTGTTGCGGATGATGCTCATAGTGAGCGTCCAGCTTCGGATGCGACAACAGCAGCCAAAGCCCGGCTACGGGAAGAGAAATCGCCGCCGCCCAGGTAAGGACGCTCAGTTTCGACACTATTGAACCCTACCGACCGGAGCATCCCTGTGAGATGTTCACAGGCAACCGTCACATGTGCCCGGTCGGCGCGGCCGTCAAAAGGTCGCACTCGCAGCGGCCGAGCCCCAGCCGGATCGGCCGGGGCGCCACCGCACTACAAGTAGGTTCAGCGGTGCCAGCCGTAGTCGAAGCCGCGGTGGTTGCGGTCCCACGACTGAAAGTCGCCGAAGTGGCTGCCGTGCCAGTAGTTGCTGTCGCAGTAGCTGTAGTAGTGCCAGTCGAACCCGTCGCCCCACTGGCAGAAGGAGTCGAACCAGTCCCGCACGCCGCTGGTGACCTGGGTGTGCGCGGGACCTGCGTCCGGAGTGGCGGCGGAGGCGACTCCGACACCGGCCCCGCCGATCAGGGCGAGCGCGGCGACAGCGGTGGCAGTCCGGCGGATTACGTTAATCATGTTCTGCTCCAAGTGTTTTCGTTGCTTGCCTGGTGGCTTGCTTCGGTATGACACCAATATTGGCCCTACCGGCAGAGAAGTTCTGCCACCGCAGCGACACTCGGTATGTATCCGCGCTTACACAACGCCGTCCTCCGGCGGCGACTACTTGGACATGCGATCACCGGGCGCTCATCGCGGTGGTTACTCGGTAAATGCCGCGATAGATGCCCGGTGATCACATGTCCAGATGTGTGGCCGGCCCCCTCAGGTCAGCGGGGCGGCAGAATGGCCGCCAGCATCGGGCTTGCGGCGTCGACCAGCCGCTGCACGGCGCCCGCCAGTTCAGGCGGCAGGACGGCGTCGAGTTGCGGGAGCAGAGGTGTGGTGGCTGTCGGTGCCGCGGCTTCGGTTGTTGCGGGCTGCGGGTCCGTGGTCGGCCTGGGCTGGGAATCGCCGGGGGTGAGAGGCTTTCGTGCCACGTCGCCCTGGAGGCGCAAGGTGTTGTAGGCGTTGATGCCTGAGACGATGCCGACCGGTACGCCGAGGACCAGGCTGCCGATGGTGCCGCCCATGCTGCCGAGAATGGCTGCGCCGGTGAGGCAGCCGCCCGCGAATCCGGTGGCCGTGCCCGCCAGTGCTGCGGAGAAGGTGCCTGCGGTGCCGGCGCCGATACCGCCGGCCAGGCAGCCGATGGCGAGGCCGGTCGCGCCACCGAGTACCGCGCCGAGGGCGACTGCCAGGCCGAATTGGGTTCCGACGGCGCTGTAGGCGTCGTTGATGTCCTTCTGCCGCTGGACCGGATCGGTCTGCTGGGTGGGTCCGGGTGCGGGGGCGGGCTGGGCGGGGTCGTCGACGAAGTCTGTGATCGGCACGCTGGCAGGTGCTTTGCAGACCGGATCCGGGAGATCGGCGGCGGTGCGCGGCTGATTGTCGGCTTCCGTGCGGGAGGGCAGTTGCGAGATCGGGACGGTGCCCAGCGGGCACGGGACGGCGGCGTTGGGCCACAAGGCCATCGGTGAGCCGAGGGTCAGGGTGTTTCCCATGACGTATCGGCCCTGCGCGTCGAGCGCCTGGAAGTTGTTGAGCAGCTGCAGCTGTCGTTCGCCGCCGGGGCCCGGCTGGAGCGGGTCGGGACCCGTGCCGGGTGCCTGCACGATGAGGGAGCCGATGGGCGTGGTGAGGTAGGCGGACATGTCGGTGAGGTCGCCGGTGTAGACGACGCCTTGCATGACGCCGACGGTCACTCGCGAGATGCCCTCGCGGACGGCCTGTTCGTGCGGTGTCAGGTCAGCGGTGTTGCCAGGTAGGGGCGGCGGGATCTCGCGGCCGAACGGGATGTGGTGCAGGGTGCTGCGGTCCTCGCCGAGGATGAGGTTCCCGTTGTGGTCGCGCAATTGGTAGTGGTTGTTGCCGATGATGCTGACCGCGACGTCGGGCCCGTAGATGGTGGACAACCGTCGATAGGCATTGCTGCGCAGGTAGATATCGCCCGCGAGCTCCATATCGTTCTCACCGCACAGGGGGTCGCGGGGCGGGATGGCGGCCATCGGGTCGTCGGCGTCGGGCACCGGCGGGCAGGTCAGCAGCGGCTGATCGGAGCCCGGGTCGGCCGATTGCGAGGCGTCGGACGGCGTATCCGCGGGGACCAGCGGCGTCGCATGCGCGGACACGGCGGTGACAACTGCGGTCACCGCGGCAAATGCCGTGGTCAGGGCGACGGGGACGACCTTCAACGGAACCTCGCAATCCAACGCGCACGGAAGAAACCCGGAAGCGAACCGACGAGACCAAGATCAGAACGTCAGGCTAACAAGCCCACACCGAATTCCCCGTTAGCCGCCACCGATCGACGGGGACATATGCGGTGATTGCACTATCTGTTGGACCCGCGCCAGGCGGTGAGGTCTGTGTGGAGACCGGCCAGCGCAGTGTAGGTCGAGCGATAGATCTCGTATAGCGGGTGAAATCGGGCGGCATCGTCCGACGGGGTGAATCTGCGGTCGAGGCGGACTGTTGCGGTGGCGGCGGATTCGATATCTGGGTAGATCTTGGCTCCTACGGCGGCGAGGAGGGCCGCGCCGAGGACTGCGCTGTCTCGCACCTGCAGGGTTTCGATCGGGCGGTTCAGGATGTCGGCGTGGAGTTGTGCCCAGAGTGGGCTGCGGGCGCCGCCGCCGGAAAAGGTCACGGCGGGAATGAGGTTGCCGCTTGCGGTTTCGACGCCTTCGAGTACGTGGCGGGCCGACATGGCGACGCCCTGGAGGACGGCGAGGGACATGTCCGCCGTAGTGGTTGTCGTGCTCAGGCCGAGGAAGGTTGCGCGGACGTCGGGGTCCCATAGTGGGGCGCGCTCACCCGAGAGGTAGGGGGTGAAGATGATGCCCGGGCGGCCGGTGGCCGCGGAGGTGAAGACGTCTTCGATGCTCAGGCCGGAGACCTGGCTCCACCAGCGGACGGCGTCGCCGCCGGCTTGGGTCGGTCCGGCGTGTACGTAGAGGCCGTGGCGTGGCGGGAAGGTGACGATTCCGGGGGCCGGATGCGATTGCTGCGAGGCGCCGGCAACGACCAGCGATGTGCCGCAGGAGATCATCGCGCGACCGGGCTCGGTCGTCCGGGTGCCGAGCACAGCGCTGTAGGCGTCCATGGTGCCGACGACGACCTCGGCGCCGTCGGATTGGCCCAAACTCGTTGCCGGGTCGACGATCTCGGGTAGCCGGGCCGCCAGCCCGTCGACGAGGGCGACTGCCTCCGGGATGTAGCCCTGCGCACCGGCCACGCGTACGCCGGAGAGCAGATCCGTTGCGACCCTGCCCGTCAGCTTCGCGGCGATGAAGTCCTTGGGGCCCATCACCCATCGCGTGTCAGCCCAGGCGGACGGGTTCGTGCGGGCGAACCATTCCGCGCGAGCGGCGACGAACGACGCGTCGAGGGTGACCGGGTGACCCCAGATGCGGGTCTTGTCCTCAGCGCTGAAGCGCGCGTCGAACTCGGCCGCGATGTCGGCGCAGCGCTGGTCTTGCCAGATGATCGCCGGTGCGAGCGGGCGCAATTGCTCGTCGGTGCAGACGTGCGTATTGACCTGGCTGGTCAGCCCGATCGCGCGCACCGATTGCGGCGGGACGTCAGCTAGGACCGCCTGCATCCCGGCGACGCAACCGCGCCACCAATCCAGCGGATCCTGTTCGGCCCACCCCGGGCGTGGACGGCTGATCGGGTACGGCGTCGTATGCGCGGCAATCTGCTGCCCGTCCACGGTGAATACGGCGACCTTGACCGCAGTGGTGCCCACGTCGATACCCAGCAACAACATGCCCGATCGTAACAACCGGTCCAGACCATCACGATTCCGACATATGAAGATCACTACCGAGATCCGCTGTGCTCTGGATGATCTGGTCGCCGGTTATGCCCTGGCGGTGGACAGCCGCGACTTCACCGCCGCGGCCGCGCTGTTCACCATGGACGCCGAGCTGCTGCTGCCGGATCCACCACGCAACCTGGATCCATCGCAGTCACACCGAGGCCGCGCCGCCATCGCCACAGCCCTGAGTGCCGTCGGCAACGTCGAGCGCACCCTGCACGTGCTGGGCGGGCAGGTGTACCGCGCCGGGGACACGCCGGACATGGTCACCGGACACATCGCCGGTACGGCACACCACCTCATCTCGGGCGCCGAAGGGCATCGAGATCTGGTGTGGCAGTTACGTTATCAGGACACCTACCGTCACGTCGACGACGGCTGGCTGATCGCCCGCCGCACCCTCACCATTCAATGGATCGAGACCCGTCCGGTGCGTGTGGCGCGGCCTTGACTGCTCAGGCCCCGACTCGGTGCAGGTAGCAGTCGGTTTCGATGACTGCACCGGAGTCCAGCCGCTCGACCGACCCACCCAGGCCAACCAGGTGCAGGGTGTCGGGCCACATCGAATACGCCTTGCCATCCGCATCGTGCCCCGGGAACGGCACAAACCCCCAGTAGCAGGTGAGCCCCTGCCCCGGCGGCTGGAACGTCCAGGTATCAGGCGCGATATCCGATCCGACCGACAATTGCCGAACCTGCTGCTGCGCAGCCAGATTCATATCGCCATTGCTCACATCACCCGGATCGGCCCCGGCCCCGCCCGCCGTCATCACAACGGCCGCAGCACAAACCGAAGCCACCCCGAATACGCCCCGCATTCCCCCACCCATCCCATTTGTCGAAACATCGGATGCCACCCCCGAAAAAGACAGCGCCGAACCCTACCCGGCCACCGACCTCCCACCACTAGGGCCGCAGATCGGTCACCGTATCGGCCGCGGATCGTCAGATTCTTCGGTCAGCGGAACATGGCTTTCGTTTCGAGGAATTCGAGTACGCCGTAGGGGCCCAGTTCGCGGCCGTTTCCGGATTGCTTGTATCCGCCGAAGGGGGCGACGGGGCTGAAGGCGCCGCCGTTGATCTCGACCTGGCCGGTGCGCAGGCGGCGGGCGATGCGCTGGGCGCGTTCAGGATCGGCGGACCACACGCCACCGGAGAGGCCGTACTGGGTCCCGTTGGCGATAGCTATGGCATCGTCCTCATCCTCGTAGGGCAGGATCGACAGCACGGGGCCGAAGATCTCCTCTTGGGCGATCGTCATGGCCGGATCGACGTTGGAGAAGACGGTGGGTCTGACGAACCAGCCGTGTTCCAGGCCCTCGACCGGGTCGGCGCCGCCGGTGAGCAATGTGGCGCCCTCGTCGATGCCGCGCCGGATGTAGCCGAGTACGCGATTGCGGTGTGCCTCGGTGACCATCGGGCCGACCGCGGTGGCCAGGTCGAAGGGATCGCCGACGACTGCTGCTTCGACGGCGGCCTTAGCGATGGCCTCCACTTCTGCCAATCGGCTGCGTGGCACCAGCATTCGGGTCAGGGCGGTGCAGGTTTGGCCGGAGTTGAGGAAGCATTTGCCGACTCCGTCGACCACGGCGGTGGTCAGGTCGGCGTCGTCGAGGATCACATTGGCGGATTTGCCGCCGAGTTCGAGTGCGACCTTCTTGATCGTGCGTGCGGCGAGTTCGGAGACGCGGGCGCCTGCGCCCTTCGATCCGGTCAGCGAGACCATGTCGACGCCGGGATGTGCGGCCAGAGCCTCGCCGACTACCGGTCCGGTGCCGGGGACCAGGTTGAACACGCCTGCGGGCAGGCCGATGCCGTCGATGATCTCGGCGAGGACGAATGACGAGAGTGGTGCCACCTCACTGGGTTTCACCACGATCGAGCAGCCGGCGGCCAGTGAGGCGGCGACCTTGGCGGCGATCTGGTGGAGTGGATAGTTCCACGGTGTGATCGCGCCGACCACTCCGACCGGTTCCCGGACGATGAGCGCATTGCCGAGTTCTTCCTCCCACGGCAGCTCGCTCACGAACCGGGCGGCGGCCGAGAAGGACATGGCGGGCAGGCCCGCCTGCAGCAGCCGGGAGACCGCGATGGGCGTGCCGACTTCCTGCGAGATCAGCGCTGCCAGTTCGTCTCCGCGTGCTTCGAGTCCGGCGGCGATGGCGGCCAGTACTTCGGCGCGGGTGGCGACGGTGCTGCGCGACCAGGTTTCGAATCCGGACTGTGCGGCGTGCACCGCGCGGTCGACATCCCCGGGTGTGCCGAGGCGGACCCGCGCAATCACTTGTTCGGTGGATGGGTTGATCACGTCGTGGGTTTCGCTGCCGGACAGGGTGATCCATTCGCCGCCGATGTAGGCGCGGTCGTGCAGTCGGACGGCGGGTTCGGTCGTTGTCATCTCGTCCTCGTCTCTACTTCGCGGTGACCGGCGCGCCGGTGCGGCTGGTGGCGGCCGCGTCCGCCGCGATGGCCTCCGCGGTGCGGTGGGCCAGCGCCATGATCGACAGCATGGGATTGGTGCCCGATGCGGTGGGGAACGCGCTGCCGTCGCCGATCCAGACGCCGGGGGTGTCGTGCAGTTCGCCGGTCGGGCCCGCGACGCTGGTCTGCGGGTCCGTGCCCATGCGGCAGCTGCCCATCTGGTGGGCGGAGAAGAGTCGATAGCCGCCGGCGCGGAACGGGATTCGGCGGATACCGGCAATGTATTCGGCGAGGTCGTCGCCCCAACGCCAGATCGGCAGGCCCTCGGCGAAGGCCACGATCTGCACTGCTCCGGCGGCCTCGTGCATGGCGGCGAGGGATTCCACGCCCAGGCGCAGGTTGGCCAGGTCGACCTCGTCGGTGATCGAGTAGGACACTACGGAGTTGCCGGCGTCGTCGATTGTCACCTGTCCGTTTCCGCGGTCGCGCACCACTGCCAAGCCGGTCGAGACATTGGCGAAGCGGCTCAGGAACTGCTTGTGCGCGGTGCCCGATACCCAGGGCACGGCGGAGGCGCCGAGACCGGTCGTGTATTGCGCGGTCTCGATGAGGAAGCCGTAACCGTCTCCGGTGTCGGCGAATTCGTCGATCAGACCGGTGTGCGGTGCGCCCCACCAGGCCTGCTGATCCTCGGTGTAGACACCGGCGACCGCGGCTACCGGATGCAGGCGCAGGTACTTGCCGACCGCGGGGCCGCCGATGCCGGAGCGCAGCAGGAGTGCGGGTGATTCGAGCGCGCCACCCGCGACGACGACGCGGGGCGCGCGAACCGTAAAGGGCGCGGCCGTGCCGGTGGCCGGATCGGTGTAGGTCGCCGAAACCCCCGCCGCCCGGCCGTTTTCGACCAGTACCCGGTCGGCCCGGCTGTGCACGATGATCTGTGCGCCCGCCTCGGCGGCATCGCGCAGATAGGTCTTCATGGTGCCCTGTTTGGATCCCGACTGGTCGCCGAACCCCAGATAGCCCGCGCTGGCGGGTTCGTAGGTCGCCGGATCGGTATTGCGCGCGATTCTGGCGAACGACCACCCGAGGCGCTCTGCGCCTTCCTGGAGCCGCTTGGTCGGTCCGTTGAAGTCCGAACACTCCTCGGTGACCGAGATGCGTTGCGAGACTTCATCCAGATGCCGATCGAACTCCGGCCCGGCCACATCGGTGAGGCCGTATTCGCGCGCCCATTGCTCTCGCACCCAGGGCCGGGTGCGCAGGCAGTTGGTCCAGTTGATGGTGGTGCCGCCGCCGAGATTCGACCCGGCTTGGAGTGAGACGTTGAAATCGGCGGTCGGTGTGGGCCCGCCGCGCCAGAACAGATTCTGGAATCCCCACAGCTCGAGCTGATTGAAGTCGGATTCGTCGAAGTACCCGCCCGCCTCCACCACCACGACCCGTAATCCGGCCTGAGCCAGCCGGCCGGCGATCACGCCACCACCCGCACCGGACCCGATCACGACGACATCGGCCTCGATGGTCGAATCCTGTTGCGGGACAGTGGTCCGGATGGTCTTGGTGCCCTGCGCCGGCGCGCCGATCGGCCCCGGGAAGCCGAAGGTGCGCCACATCGGATTCCGCCCGGTGCCCGGATCCGGCAGCCCGTAGGTGAGGAACAACGTCAGCGAGATGAGCACCCCCACCCCGGCCGCGGTCTGCGGCCCGAGCAGCGCAGTGCGCCGCAACAGCTCCTCACGCGAAAGCGGCGAGGCCGCGACGATCCCTTGCGCGCCGAGCGCATCGATGAGCCCGAGCAGCCCGGCGCGCTGATCTTCGGGCATCCCCGCCAGATACCCGGCGAGCGCCGCATCAGCGCCGACTTCGGAAGCGGACCGCCCCCAGAATCCGTCCTTGTCCTCGGGTCGTTCCAGTGGCGGGACGATGGTGTCACAGATCGCGCGCAGCGCCTGCGCCCGCTCGGCGGTCATCCATTCGGTCATGTCTTCCTCGGCTTTCGGCCAGGCATCGGTCTCGTTTCCATTGAAATCGCCGTGCACCACATCGGTGGCGATACCGCGAAATGGACCCGAAACCGGCCTGGACCGCCGAGGAATTACCGAGTGGATGTCAGGTGGAAGGTGAAGCGGTTGCTGCCGGCGCGTTCATGGGTCATGTTCTCGGGGAAGTTGGTTTCGTCGGCGATGTCCACGGACTTGGTGCCGGAGTTCCAGGTGAAGTAGACGGAGCCGATGGCGATGTACTCCCCCGTTCGCTCGTCGCGGACGTAGATCGCCGTGGTGACGGGCGGGCCACCGGCGGGCATGAAACCCACCAGCGAATACTCGGGATCGCCTGAGCGCGCGGTGATTTCGCCGACTTCATAGGAGACGACCTTGAGGCTGTACCGCCCGGCCTCGGCGCCCGTATCGTCCTGCAGCCGAACGGCAATGGCCAGCGTCGTCTTCTCGACCACCCGGAACGTGGACAACCCACCGATATCGGTGATGTCGGGGGTATCGACCTCCCACTCCCGGTAGATGCCCGACTGTCCGTAATGCTGCCAGGCGAGCACCTTCACCAGCTCCCCCACCCGAACCGACCGGAATCGATCGTTGAGCTCACCCGGCAACGACTCCTGCGCACCGAGTTTGTAGGGATACGGATCCCCCGCATAGTTGATGCTCTTGTAGAACATGACTTCGTCCACGCTCATGACTTCTCCTGCGAACACGCGTCAAAGACCGGCGCTGAGTGATCGGAAAGCATTGTGGCCCAATCAGTTTACAAGCAGCCATGGCGATACCGGGTGGAGAATGGGCCACGTACCCGCCGGTCTCCAGCCGTAAACAGATGCGCGAGTCAGGATTTGAGGCGGGCGCGTTCGTTGTCGATGATGTCGGCCCACTGCAGGATGATCCTGCGGCGGCGGGCGGTGTCGTCGGCGATGACGTCGGCCAGGCCGAGGCCGCGGGCCATATCGAGCAGGCCCTGGATGGTTTCCCGGGCGCCGGGGATGTTCTCGTCGATATCGAGCAGATCCACGGCGGCACGGTGGGCCTGACGCCCGAGATGGGCCTCGAGCAGCAGCACGTGCGGGCGCATTTCCGGTTCGGTGGAGCCCGCGGCCCACAGCTGCAGCGCCGCCTTGAACAGCGGGCCGGTGTACAGGGTGGACAGCATGTCGATGACGGCCGCGGTGCGACCCCGGCCGCGCGGGAGATCGGCCGCGCCCTTGCGGATCTCGTCGAGCCGGATGTCGGTGACGTGCTCGATGGCGGCCGCGAACAACGCTTCGCGGGTGGGAAAGAAGTGCTGGGCCGCACCGCGTGACACGCCCGCGCGTTTGGCGATGACGGTGACCGAGCTGCCGCGCCAGCCGTGCTCGGCGAGCGAATCGACCGCGGCCTCCAGCACCCGCTGCCGGGTGAGCCGGCCGCGTTCCTGCTGCGGCCGGCGCGTGACGGGCGCGGGCGCGCCGGCGTCAGATCTGGCGGTCACGGTCCTCCCAATATGGTTTGCGCAATTGCCGTTTGAGGATCTTGCCACTCGGATTGCGCGGCAGTTCGTCGATGAATTCTATGCTGCGCGGGCATTTGTACCCGGCCAGCCGGTCCCGGGCATAGGCGGTGAGCTCCTCGGCCGACACCCGGCTAGCGGGTGCGCGCACCACGATGGCCTTCACCGCCTCGCCCCAGCGGTCGTCCGGGACGCCGATCACCACGACTTCGGCGACCGCGGGGTGTTCGGCCAGGACTCGTTCGACCTCCGGTGAGTAGACGTTCTCGCCGCCGGTGATGATCATGTCCTTCAGCCGATCCTCGATGAACAGGTATCCGTCGTCGACGCGCCCGAGATCGCCGGTGCGCAACCAGCCGTCGGCGGTGATCGTCTCGGCGGTCTCGGACGGGCGATGCAGATATCCGAGCATGCGCTGGTCGGTGCGGAACCAGAGTTCGCCGACCGCACCGGGTGCGACCTCCGCACCGGTCACCGGGTCGACCACCCGGAGTTCCGCACCGGGAACCGGCGTTCCGGCCGAGCCCAGCCGTTCCGGGTGTTCGAGATCGCGGTGCGCACGTGGACCGAGAGTGGTTACCACGCCGGACAATTCGGTTTGCCCGTAGACCTGCACGAAGTTCATCGCCGGCCAGGCCGCTACCGCGCGGCGGAGCAGCGGGAGCGGCATCGGCGCCGCGCCGTAGCCCAGATACTTCAGCCGCCCGATCGCCCCGACCGCGGGTTGACCGGCTTCGAGAATCCCCGCGATCACCGCGGGGACCAGGAAGGCGTGCGTCGCCCCGGCCGCGAGCGCCGCACCCAAGGACGCCGCGTCCGGGTTGCGAGTCATGATGCTGCGCACGCCCGCCGCGATTCCGAACAGGGCATAACATGTCCCGCCGACGTGGAACAGCGGCATGGCAACGAGATTCACGTCCTCGACTTCGAATGGGAACACCGTTCCGACATTCGCGGTGTGGGCGAGCACATTTCGATGACTGAGCATGACCCCTTTCGGCCGTCCCGTGGTGCCGGAGCTGTACATCACCAGGCACAGCGTGTCGGGGTCTACTTCCGGCAGATCTTCGGGAGCCTTTGCCGCCCTGAGGAATTCCTCGTAACCGTCGGATTCGCCGCCGACTACGATGATCTGTTCGACGCTGGAGAGACGATGACGGATGGTCTCGACTGCGGGCAGCAGTTCGGTGCCGACCACCAATACCTTTGGCGCGCAGTCGTTGAGGACATAGTCGAGCTCGTCACCGGCCAGCCGCCAGTTGATGACGGCGTTGGCGGCACCGAGATTCCCGGCGGCGAAACTGACTTCGAGGCAGGCCGGATGATTCTTGTCGACCACGGCGATGCTGTCTCCCGGCCCGATCCCGGCCGCCTGCAAGGCTCCGGTCAATTGCCGTACCCGAGCACGCCACTGCGCCCACGTCCACTTCAGATCGCCGTACTCGAGCGCGAGGGAGTCCGGGCGTTCCCGCCCCCAATGCTCGAGCAGGTCGCCGAGTGTGTGTGCCGAGGTTGGGAGCGCTGTGGTCATTCGAAGTCCTCCGGTATGCCTGCGTGCTGCACAACACTGTGACACCAGACACAGCAGAAAGCAAGCAGATCTGCTTGGTTTGACTGTCGCTGACGGTGGGATATCCGGGAGGCGATACCGCAAACAGCATCGAATCGGCCCCACCTTCAGAGCAGCAGAACCAAGCATTATTGATTGGTTACGTACTGGTAGCTACGGTTATCGGATGGGCAAGGTGAGTTCAACGATGATCCCCACCGTTCCCAGCCGGTCGAGTGCCGCGCTGGCGTGGTTGCTGTCGCATACGGCCCGGCCCGTCGCCGACCGCGCCGACGTGCACGGTCGCGATATCCGGATGGTTCGCCGCACGTTCGACACCCTGGCTCCCCCGCTCCCCAGGGGCACTCGCGTCCGCCGGCAGACCATCGGCGGAGTTCCCGCGGTTCGGCTGGATCCGCGCGGCATCGACCCGTCCGCGGGAATGCTGATCTACCTCCACGGCGGCGGATACGTCTTCGGCTCCTCGCGATCACACGGTGGAGCCGCCGCCCGGCTGGGCGCGCAGACCGGATTACCGGTCCTCCTACCGGAATACCGCCTCGCCCCCGAACATCCCTACCCCGCCGCCTTCGACGACGCCCTCGCCGTCTACCGCGCAGTGCTCGAATCCGCAACTCCCGCTTCACATATCGCCATCGCCGGCGACTCCGCCGGCGGCCACCTCACGGCCGCCCTGCTCGCCACCCTCGCCAACTCCGGCCTGCCACAACCCGCCGCGGCCTACCTCATCTCCCCGGTCATCGACTGGACCTGCCGCAGCATGTTCGACCGCGACGCCCGCTCACGAGACCCATTCCTCTCCCCCGCCTACGCATTACGCTCCGGCAACGCCTACCTGGCCGGCACCGCCCCGACCGACCCGGCAATCGACGTACTCGCCGCCGACAAATCCACCTGGCCACCCACCCTCATCCAGGTCGGCGGCACCGAAGCCCTCCGCGACGAAGTAACGCGAATGGCCAATTCGTTCCCCGCCTCCCACCCCTGCACCTTCGAGATATGGCCCGGCCAAGTACACGTCTTCCCAGCCCTGTCCCCCTTGATTCCCGAAGCGCGACAAGCCCTCCGCCGAGCCGCCCACTTCATCCGCACCACCATCGACCACCCGCAGAGCCAATCCCACCAGCAGGCGGGCTGATCCTGCGGGCGGGCCGCGCGAGGGATCAGCTGTGGAGGCCGCGGCGGATCAGGAGGGGGTCGATTTCGGGGGCTCGGCCGCGGAAGGAGGCGAAGGCTTCGAGTGGGTCTACCGAGCCGCCTCGGGAGAGGAGGGTGCGGCGGAAGGTTTCGCCCTTTTCGCGGAGGGGTGCGGTGTTGTCGGTGAACCAATCGACGGTGTCGGCGTCGAGGACTTCGCTCCAGATGTAGGAGTAGTAGCCTGCGGCGTAGCCGCCGGCGAAGATGTGGGCGAAGTAGCTGGTTCGGTATCGCGGGGGGATGGCTTGTATTGCGATGCCCGCCTTTTGGAGGGCTTCGGCTTCGAAGGTTTCGGGATCTACGTCGGTCAGGGCGGTCGGGTCGGGGGTGCGGTGCCAGGCCCAGTCCAGCAGGGTTGCGGCGAGGTATTCGGTGGTGCGGAAGCCTGTTCCGAATCGGTCGGCTGCGGCTACTCGGTCGAGGAGGTCGGCGGGCATCGGGTCGCCGGTTTCGATGTGTTTGGCGTAGTGGGAGAGGACTTCGGGGTGGGTCATCCACATTTCGTTGACTTGCGAGGGGAATTCGACGAAGTCGCGGGGGACGTCGGTGCCGGAGAAGAAGGGGTATTGGACGTCGGAGAAGAGGCCGTGCAGGGCGTGGCCGAACTCGTGGAAGAGGGTTCGGACGTTGTCCCAGGTGAGGAGGGCGGGTTCGCCCTTGGGGGGTTTCACGATATTGAGGTTGTTGACTACGACTGCGCTGGTCCCGTGTAGCCGGGATTGGCTGACCAGTTCGTTCATCCAGGCGCCGCCGCGTTTGGAGGGGCGGGCGAAGAAGTCGCCGAGGAAGAGACCGAGGGCGGTGCCGTCGGCGTCGAAGACCTCGAAGACTCGGACTTCGGGGTGGTAGCCGATCAGGTCGGTGCGCTCTTGGATGGTGATTCCGTAGGCCAGTTCGGCGGCGAAGAAGACGCCGTCGTGCAGGACTCGCTCGAGTTCGAAGTAGGGGCGCAGAGCTTCGAGGTCTATCGAGAACTGTTCGGCGCGAACCTTTTCCGACCAGTACTGCCAGTCCCAGGAGTGGAGTTCGGCGTCTCGGCCGCCGGTGCCGGACTGCATGGCCGTTGTCAGTTCGGCCGCTTCCCGCTCCGCATTGGCTACCGCGGGCGCGACCAACCGGCCGAGCATTTCCTCGACCGCCGCAGTGGTTTTCGCTGTCTGATTCTCCACCTCGTATGCGGCATGGTCCGAATATCCGAGGAGCCTTGCTCGTTCGGCTCGCAGTGCGGCGATCCGCACGGCGAGGCGGCCGTTGCCGTTCTCCCCCAGTCCGCGCCCCAGCGAGGCTTCCATCACCCGCTGACGCACGTCCCGGTTCGCCAGTTCGGCGAGAACGGGCTGATTGGAGACGTTTTGGAGGCTGAGTGCCCACTTACCCGCATGCCCGAGCGACTGCGCGTTCTCGGCTGCGGCGGCCACTGCCGCGGGCGCGAGCCCGGCCAGCTCCTCGGCCGTGTCCACGACAACGGTCGCAGCATTGGTATCGGCGAGCAGATTGTGCTTGAACTCGGTTGCGGCAGCGGCAAGTTCGCCATTGAGCTCCCGTAGCCGAGCCCGTCCGTCGTCATCCAGCCGAGCGCCGGACCGCACGAACCGCGTGTAGTACTGCTCCACCAGCCGCAGTCCCTCGGCATCCAGATCCAGCTCGGCGCGCCGCTCATACAACGATTCGATCCGGGCGAAGAGCTCCCGATCGAGATGAACTGCGTCCCAATGCGCGGCCAGCCGTGGCGAGATCTCCGCCTCGATCGCATCGATATCCGCATTGGTGTCGGAGCTGGTGAGATTGAAGAACACGTTCGACACCCGGGTCAGCAGCGCCCCCGAACGTTCCAGCGCCACCACGGTATCGGCGAAGGTCGCCTCCGCTTCACCGGCGGTGATGGCGGAGATCTCGGCCAGCTGCTCGGCCATACCGCGCTCGAATGCCGGCAGATAGTGCTCGACTGCGATCTCGGCGAAGGGCGGGAGCTGGTAGGGCAGCGTGCTGCGCTCGAAGAACGGGTTCCGCGTCATACCAGCAACCTTATTCGACCAACTTCTCGGACTTCAGCCAGTCGTAGGCGACGTCGGCGGGGTCTTGGCCATCGATGTCGACGCGGCCGTTCAGCTCGCGCATGAGTTGGTCGGTGAGGTGTTCGGAGATGGTGCCGAGGAGGGTGCGAAGTTGGGGGTAGCGGTCGAGGATTGCGCCGCGTACGACGGCAGTGCCGCTGTAGGGCAGGAAGTAGTTCTTGTCGTCTTGCAGCACAACCAGTTTCAGGTTCTGTACGCGGCCGTCGGTGGTGTAGACCATGCCGAAATTGCAGGGTGAGGAGCGGGCGGTGGCGGTGTAGACCACGCCTGCGTCCATGCGGGTCACGTTGCCTGACGGCACGCCGTTCGGGGTGTTGTAGGGGAGGCCGTATTTCTCCAGCATGGGGATAAAACCGTCGGCGCGGCTGAAGAATTCGTCGTCGACGCAGAAGGTGCGGTCACGGACTGGGAGGGCTGCTACGTCGGAGAGGGACTTCACTTTCAGGCGTTCGGCGGTCGGGGTCGAGGCGGCGAAGGCGTAGGTGTCGTTGAAGTTGGAGGGTGGCAGCCATTCGAGGTTGTAGTCCTTTTTCTCGATGTCGTGGACGCGCTGCCAGAGTTCGTGTGGGTCGGCGATCGTCTCGGTTTCGTTGTGGTAGTTGACCCAGCCGGTGCCGGTGTACTCCCAGAGGATGTCGGCGTCGCCGTTGAGTTGCGCCTGGCG
The DNA here is from genome assembly GCF_044386975.1 of Nocardia sp. NPDC020380. NCBI lineage: Bacteria > Bacillati > Actinomycetota > Actinomycetes > Mycobacteriales > Nocardiaceae > Nocardia > Nocardia sp. NPDC020380. The sequence goes on from NZ_JBIRVQ010000014.1 coordinate 138,696, forward strand.
CGAGGATGCCGATCCGGGGGCGCCGGTCAGGTCGGTGATGTTCGCGCCCGCGGCGGCCAGGTAGGTGGCGGTGATCTTGCCGAGCAGTACGCCCTCGGTGAAGCTCTTGGAGGTGACGACGAGTTTCGCACCGGCCAAAGGCTTTTGACCATCGGGCAGGGTGGTGTGGCGGAAGGTGCCGGACGAGCTCACCAGGCCGCAGCCGGACAGCACCGGCAACGCTAGCGCCAAGAGCCAGACGACCAGTCCCGCGCGCCTCATGAGATGCCTCGCGGAGTCGCGACCCATTCGACGAGCCTTCCCAGCCAGTCGATCGTCAACGCCAGCAGACCGACCAGAATCGCACCGGACACCAGCAGTTTCGGCAGGAACAAGGTGACACCGGTGGTGATCAGCGTGCCCAGGCTGGGCGCGCCGATGAACGTGCTCAGCGTCGCGGTGCCGACCAGGATGACCAGGGCGGTGCGAACGCCATTGAGAATCACCGGCACTGCCAGCGGCAACTCGACCAGCAGCAGCGTGCGCGCGGCCGAATAGCCGATGCCGCGGGCGGCTTCGATCGTGCGCTGATCGACCTGCCGCAATCCGATGATCGTGTTCTGCAGGATCGGCAGGATCGCGTAGACCACGAGACCCACGACGGCCGTGCGGAATCCGGTGCCCAGCCAGAAGGTGAAGAGCACCAGCAGGCCGACCGCAGGCGCGGCCTGCCCGATATTGGCGATGTTCACGGCGATCGGCTCGAATCGCGTCAATGCGGGCCGGGTCAGCGCGATGCCGAGCGGAATCGCCACCACCACAACGATGATCGTCGCGACCACCGTCAGCTTGATGTGTTCGAGAATGGTGTGCTGCAGGTTGGACCACTCCAGTGCGACCCGCTCGGTCTCGGTGAACTTCGCCGACCGGTACCACAGGGCGTAGCCGATGCCGATGACCAGAATGATGATCGGCTCGAACCACACGTCGATCGGAACCCCGCGCAGGCGGCTCATGACGGTTCGGCCGATCCGGGCTCGTCCTCGGCGGCGATCACCGGGGTCGGGGCCGGATCGGTGCCGTCGACGTAGGTTTCGTAGGAAGGCCGCTCGTCCTCGCCGCCGTGTCCCTCGGCGAGCTTGGCGCGGATCAGCTCGGTCACCGCGCCGATGCTCAGCGAACCGACCACCGCGCCACGGCCGTCGGTCACCAGCGTCGCGCCCTGGCTGGTGGCGAGCATGGCGTCGAGGGCGTCGTTGAGGGTCGAGGAGCGGGCTACTACCGGCAGTCGGCGATCCAGGAAGTCGGATACCTCGGGCTTGCTCGCCACTTCCCCCAGGGAGGGCCACGAGCGCGGGCGGCCCGCGGCGTCGACCACCACGATCCAGCTGTGCCCGGCGGCGCGGGCGCGGGCGATCACCGCGCCGGCCGGTTCGCCGACGCGGGCGGTCACGACCTTGTCGTAGTCGACATCGCGCACGCGGGACACGGTGAGATACGCCAGCTTTGCGCCGGATCCGACGAACTCTTCGACGAACGGGGTGGCGGGATCGGTGAGGATCTCCTCCGGCTTGCCGTACTGCTCGATATGGCCGCCCTCGGACAGGATCAGCACCTTGTCGCCGAGTTTGGTGGCTTCCTCGAAGTCGTGGGTGACGATCACGATGGTCTTGCCGAGCTCGTGCTGGATGCCGATCAGGCTGTCCTGCAGGCGAACTCGGGTGATTGGGTCGACCGCGCCGAAAGGTTCGTCCATGAGCAGTACCGGCGGGTCCGCGGCGAGCGCGCGGGCCACGCCGACTCGCTGCTGCTGGCCGCCCGACATGTCCTTGGGGAGTCGGTCGGCGAAGACTGCGGGGTCCAATCCCACCAGGTCGAGCAGGTATTCGGTGCGCTCGGCAATGCGTTTGCGGTCCCAGCCCAGCAGTCGCGGGATGGCGCCGACGTTCTTGGCGACCGTCCAGTGCGGGAACAGGCCGCCGGACTGGATGACATAGCCGATCGACTGCCGCAGCTTGTCCGGATCCTCGCGCGTCACATCGCGTCCGCCGATGAAGATCCGGCCCTCGGTCGGCTCGATCAGCCGGTTGATCATCTTCAAGGTAGTGGTCTTCCCACACCCCGACGGTCCCACGAAGGCCACGATATCCCCGGCCTCGATCTCCAGATCCAGCCGCTCGACCGCGGGCTGCGTCTGCCCTTTGTAGCGCTTGACCACCGCGTCCAGTGTGATGGACGCGCCGGTGACGGTGCGGTCAGCCGGTGGTGCGGTCATGACAATCCCTTCGAGATGGTGAGGCGTCCGAGCAGAACCAGCAACGCGTCGAACACCAACGCGATGAGAACGATGAGCAGCGTCCCGGTCAACGCCATTTCGAGGGCATTCGCGCCCCCGAGCCGCGAAAGCCCATTGAAGATCAGCGATCCCAGCCCCGGCCCCAGCACATACGCGACGATCGCCGCCACGCCGACGATCATCTGCGTCGACACCCGAATCCCGGTCAGAATCACCGGCCAGGCCATCGGCAATTCCACGGTCAGCAGAATCCGCCGCCGCGAAAACCCGATCCCCTGCGCAGCTTCCACCAGCGACGCCGGCACCGACCGCAATCCGACGATCGTGTTCCCGATCACCGGCAACGCCGCGAAGAAGGCCAGCATCAAAAACGAAGGCACAACCCCCAACCCGAACGGCACCAGCAACAGCGCCAGCAACGCCAGCGAAGGAATGGTCAACGCCACCCGGCTGGAAGTCAGCGTCAACGCCGCCCCCAGCGGATGCCGGTACACCCCCACCGCGACCACCACCGCCACGACGGTCCCCACCAGCACCGTCTGAAACGCCAGGGACGCATGCTGATACGTCAGGAAGGCCAACGTCTCTTCCCGTCCCCGAATGTAACTCCACAAATGCACGAATCACCGCCGCCGGCGCCGCGTGAGCAAGCCCGCGAGCCACCCGATCACAAACGTCACCAGCAGCACCAGCCACATCGGCGATCGAATCGTCATGAGCAGGAACTCGATATCCACTCGATGCCGATTCGCGGCAATGAAAACAATGGCCAGCGCGGTCAATATGATCGCCACCCATTGATTGGGCGAAATACGGGCGAGCACAGACGGTTTGGAAGTATCGGTCACTGCAGTCCTCCCGATGAGGAATTCCAGTAGGGCTAATATCTAGCAATCATCGGTACAGGTTACAGGAAGGAGCCCGGATGATAGGGCGACGGCGGGTCGGCGGCGTGGTGTTCGCGCTGGTCACGGTCATGCTCTGTGCTTGTACGGGGGCGCCGGATCGGCGGGGGGAGGCGGCGCGGTTGGAGGGGGCGATTTCGGGGATGGCGGGGGTGCGGTCGTTTTCCGCCAGTATTACCAATGACATCACCTATGGGGCGACATTGCGGCTCGAGGCTGATATGGGGGCGGCTAGTGAGGGGGAGATTGCGGCGGTGGTTTCGCGGATCAAGGAGGTCGAGGGGGATGACTTCGACAAGTATCAGCAGACGACGGAATTCGGTGTGGGTGAGGGGGTGTCGGTGCTGCGGAATGCGGACTTCGATGCGGAGCAGATCGCTGGGGATGCGGGGCGGATGCGGCGGATCAAGGCTGGGTTGCGGACGGGTGTGGGGACGATGAGCTGGTTTCGGTCGAAGTCGGCGGACACCATGGAGTTCCGGGATGGCGGGGACGCGCAGGAGATCTTGACCGCGGTGCGTGGGGTGGCGGGCAATCAGGGGGTGAAGGTGACGATCAGTGGGCGCTCGGGATCTGCGGACCCGTTGTGGACGGTTACCTTTCCGTTCAGCGCTGATCAGCAGGCCGGCGTGGTGAATCTGTTGGGCGGACTGCCGACGTCGGTCAGTTCGGTCGATGTCGAGGGCGGGCACATCTCGCGGCTGTCGGTGGGGATCAAGGCTGGGAACGATCCGGAGCGCGATATCGAAACGGTGATCAACTCGATCGGCCCGAACGCCCAGCATCCGCTGTATCTCCAGTGGGGCGGATACAGTCCCGATCCGACCCGCGGGTTTCAGGGTTCCGTCGATGTCGCCGCGTGCGCTTACGGTGCCAGGACGCTCGGGGACGAACAACCCGAGAAGTACTACACGGCAGATGCCATCGCCCTGCAGAAGAAGCTGCGCACGCAATACGACACCTGCCGTCGATAGGTTTTAGCCTGCTGTTTGTTTCCATCCGGAAGATCCTGCGGAGAATCGAGTCGCCCGGGGATTCAACACAACTCGGCCCCGGGCACGCAGCTCACTTCAGCGGCAACACCGTCCGGGCTGCGACGTCACTCGAAGGGATTGTTCTTGATGCTACGTAGAGCAGTGGTTGTGGGCGCGTGCGCATTCGCGGCGACCGTGCTGGCGATTCCGCCCGGCGCCCATGCGTGGGGAGTGCGGGGACACGACATCACCGGCGCCATCGCCGAATTGCGGTTGACCGCGGCGGCCCGGAACGAGGTGGGGCGCCTGCTGGCCGGGGAGGCCGACCCTTCGCTGGCCGGCGTGGCCAATTGGGCCGACGAGGTGCGCGCCAACGATCCCGACCTCGGGAAGCGTTCGGCTCCTTGGCATTACGTAAATATTGCCGAGAACAACTGCGTCTACGACGCGGCGGTGAACGGGAATGACGGCCAGAATGTCATCGAGGCGCTGCGCACGCAGAGTTCGACGCTGGGCGACAGAACTCGGTCGGAGGACGATCGGCGCCAGGCCTTGAAGTTCATCATGCACTTCGTCGGTGACATCCATCAGCCGATGCATGCCGGATACGCCCGCGATCGGGGCGGGAACGAAGTCAAGGTGCGGTATCTCGGTAAGAACACCAATATGCACGCGGTGTGGGATCGCGGCATGCTCGACACGCGCCATGTGAGTGACGACGAGGAGGTGCAGCGGCTGCTCGCGCTGCCGGTGCCCGATCTTCCTGCGGCACAACCGGATAGCGATCCTGTTCGCTGGGCGCAGGACAGCTGCCGGATCGTGCAGACGCCGGGCGTCTATCCCGACTCGACCACGATCGGCGAAGAGTACACCCGGCAATTCCTGCCCGTGGCCGAAAGTCAGCTGCGCCTGGCCGGGGAGCGGCTGGGACAACTGCTCAATGCGGTACTCGACCCGTCGGGCCGCCCGTGAACGACGGGGAAAAGCGCCACGTGAACGGTCTTGACAACCAGCCGATCATTTCTCGGCGCGGAGTGCTCGCCGGCGCGGCCGTACTGGCCGGAGGCCTGCTGCTCCCCGGTATCGCGCGCGCCGACGGCAAGTTCCCGATGCCTACCACCGCCGACATCAGGGTGCTGATCACCGGTGACGCGGGTACCGGCGAGGCCGGGCAGCGCGTGGTGGCCGCCGCGGCGAAGCAGATCTGTCGGGCCGAAGGTGTGGGGCTGGCGGTCGGGCTCGGCGACAATATCTACGAATTCGGTGCGGACAGCGACGATGACGACGAATTCTCCACCAAGTTCGAACAGCCCAATGCCGGCATCGACGTGCCGTGGTTGATGGTGCTCGGCAATCACGATTGCAGCGGAATCTTCCCCGGTAGCGGCGGGAACCCGAGCAAGGGCGATCATCAGGTCGCCTATCACCAGCGCTCGGCCCGCTGGTACATGCCGTCCCGCTACTATCAGGTCGCGTTACCGGCCGCCGGCAACCCGCTGGTCGAATTCTTCGCGCTGGACACTGTTCCCGTCTCCTCGACCGTGATGCAGACCGATCCGCGCTACGCCTGGAACGGCCCCTACATGCGCGACCAACGGCAGTGGCTGGATCGGTCGCTGGCCGCGTCCGGCGCAACCTGGAAGATCGTGCTGACCCATCACCCCTATCGCAACAATGGCGTACACGGCAACGCCGGCGCTTACGAGGGTGTGACCATCGGCGACTACATGAGCGGCATACATCTGAAGGAACTCTTCGAGGAAGTCGTCTGTGGCAGAGCCGATTACATCCTCTCCGGGCACGACCACACCCTGCAGATCCTCGATACGGCGGGCACGGCCCGGGGTACCCAGCAGATCGTCTGTGGCGCCGCCGCCAAACACGACGACGGCGGCTCGAACATCACGAATCAGTCGTTCTGGCAGGACTTCTCGAGCCTCGGCTTCATGATCGCGAAGATCCGCCGCGACGCGGTCACCCTCGACGCCTACACCGTCGACACCGCGACCGGGACCCCGAGCAAGGCATACACCCATGTCCGCCCACGCTGACCAATGAACAGCCGCCCGGAGGACTGCCCCGCGAGCCGATCACGGGTTGTGGAATCGGACCTCCGGGTAGGTGGGGTCGGGGTTGTTCAGCAGGGTGCTGTCGGTTCCGCGTAGGTGCTGGTCGAAGAAGGCGGCCACGTAGGTGCGGGTGAGGTCCAGTGCGCGGCTGTTGCGCAGCGGGGTTTCGCCTGGCAGGCCCAGTTGCTCGGCGAGGGCGCCGGTGTCGATGAAGGACTCGTGGTCCGCGCCTGCCAGGGTCAGCCAGCGCTTCCAGCCGTGGAGGCGAGACCATGCTTCGTCCCAGGAGGGTTCGCTGCCGCCCGGGCTGCTCTGGTCGTCGGCGCCGAGCAGCAGGAAGGGCCTGTCCCCCAGTCCTGTTGCCGGGACGGTGCCCTGGAAGGAGCCGTCCATGTTCACTCCGGCGTGTATCCGCGGGTCCAGGGCCATGGCGGCCACGGCGCTCGCGCCGCCGATCGAGTGGCCTGCCATGCCGATTCGGGTGGCATCGATCAGACCGGCATGCGGCCAGGACGGCTCCTTGCCGGTCAGACGGTCGAGGAGGAAGGAGATGTCGTGTGCTCGCGTTTCGGCGACGAGGGCGAATCCGGCCGGTGTGGTGGCCTTCTCGCAGGCGAGGCAGGTCGACATGCGACCGCCGGGGAATTCGGTGCCGAACGACTCGCCGGCGTGGTCGACGGCGGCCACCACGTAGCCGCGGCTCGCGACCTCCTCGGCCAGCGATGTCAGCGTGTAGCGGGGCGCGGTGAAACCGGGTGAGAGCACGACCAGCGGATAGGTGCCCTCGACCGGGTCCGCATCGACCGTGGAGTTCGTTCCGGCGCGGCTCAGTGCCTGCGCGGGAACTCCGGTCAGCCCGGTGCCGTCGAGCATCAGGCCGATCTCGGCCTCTGTCGCGTACGGCGTTCGCGGACCGCTGTCGTGGTGGGCCGGGTAGTACATGCTGACCATCAGTTCGCGAGGCTGCGCCGGGAGCCAGGGATCCGGCCGTGCGTTGTCGACCAGGTGCAGTAGGTTGCGGCCGACCCCGAAACTGCCGGTGGGAGTGGGCAATCGAGCAGCTGGTCCCGGCACTGCCGAACTCGTCGGGGCATCGGCGGGTTCGGTACCGGCCGCACAGGCGGTACCGGCCAGGGGCAGCGTCAACGCAAGCACGAGCGCGGCGGCAGTTCGCATCGTCTGGACTCCTCATCCGTGGTCATTTCCTCCGATACTGCGCAACGATCGGCAAAGCAGCGTGAGGCCAACGGCAAAAACAGGTAAGAACCTCACCGGGCTTGACGCATACCGATATGGGAATATGATTGCTCGCATGGCACGGGCAGCGACGACGTCGGACGTCTTCAACGCGATCGCCGAGCCGCAGCGGCGCGAGATTCTGGTGTTGCTGCGGGCCGGTGAGCGGGCGGTTACCGAGGTGGCCGCGGAGTTGGGGATCACGCAGCCGGGGGCTTCCAAGCATTTGCGGGTGCTGCGGGAAGTCGGGCTGGTGCGGGACCGCAAGGACGGTAAGCAGCGGCTCTACGGGCTCGATGCCCGGGGGTTGCGGCCGGTGCACGAGTGGGCCGGCGGGTTCCAGCAGTTCTGGAACGAGAGCTTCGATCGGCTCGACGCGTATGTACAGGAACTCGAGCGGGAACGACAGGAGGAGTGAGCGATGGCAGCCGATCGCGAGATCGTGATCACCCGGGTCATCAACGGCCCGAGGGAGTTGGTGTTCGAGGCGTTCACCGAGGTCCGGCATCTGTCGCGGTGGTGGGGGCCGGAGGGGTTCACCACCACCACGCGCGCGTTCGAGTTCCGGGTCGGCGGAGCATGGGAATTCGTCATGCACGGGCCCGACGGAACGGACTTCCGGGAGTGGATCTCCTGGACCGAGATCGAACCGCCGGAGCGGATCGCGCTGCGGCACGGCGAATTCCGCGATGACCCGGAGGCTTTCGAGTCGGTACTGACGTTCGCGCCCGAGGGCGCGGGCACCCGGCTCGAGATGCGCACGGTGTTCCCCACCAAGGAATTGCGCGACGAGGCGGCCGAGAAATATCACGCCATCGAGGGTGGTCAGCAGACGCTGGACAAACTGGCCGCCTACATCACCGAGATCGTACGAAAAGGAGTGCAGGGCTGATGGCAGGGAAAGTCTTCTTCAGTGTGTCGATGTCATTGGACGGGTTCATCGCACCCGAATCCGCGTCGGAGTTGATGGGCAAACAGTGGATGGAGCTGCAGCAGTGGGTATTCCCACTGCGATTCTTCCGCGAGAACCTGGGCCTCGGCGACGGCGGTGAGGAAGGGCGCGACAATGACATCGCGCGCGAGACGTTCGAGCGCACCGGCGCGAGCGTCATGGGTAAGCGCATGTTCGATGCCGGTGAGGAGATGTGGCCGGAGAATCCACCGTTCCACACCCCGGTCTTCGTCGTGACCCACGAGAAGCGTGATCCCTGGGAGCGGTTGGGCGGAACCACCTTCCACTTCATCAACGACGGCATCGAGAATGCGCTCGACCAGGCCCGCCAGGCCGCCGGTGACCGGGATGTCCGCATCGCGGGCGGTGGCGCGGCGATCCTGGAGTACCTGAACGCCGGCCTGATCGACGAGTTCTCGATCGCGCTCTCCCCCGTGTTGTTCGGCTCCGGAATCCGCCTGTTCGAGGGCGTGGACGCGAGCCGCGTGGCCCTCGAGCAGATCCGGTCGGAGTCGTCGTCACCGCGGGCGACCCACCTGACCTACACGGTCCGGAAACGGTAACTTCAGCGACTCAGGTTGCGAAATGCGTTGATGGACAACGGAATGAACAACAGCAGCAACGCCAGCGGCCACAGGACGGCCATCAGGGTGGAGTGCGCGGTAACCCAGGAGTCGGTGACGACGCCTGGGTTACCGAACAGGCGCCGGGTGGCATTCACGGTGGCGGACAAGGGATTCCATTCCGCCAGCACGCGCAGCCAGCCGGGCATGGCGGTGGTCGCCACGAAGACTCCCGACAGGGATCCGATGGGGAATTCGGCGGTTTGCACGCCGATGATCGCCGCACTGCTGGTCAGCGCCAGGCCCAGGTAGATGCCTATCCAGGTGAGGGCGAAGCGCAGGAACAGGATCAGCGCGATTGCCGTGCCGAGGCTGCCGGCCGAGCCGTGATTGCGCCAGCCCAGTACCAGTCCGGTCAGGATCATCACGGTCAGCGTCAGCGTGGACAGCAGCATGTCGGCGGCGGCGCGCCCGATCAGGACGGCGGCGGCCGAGATGGGCATCGACCGGAAGCGGTCGGTGACGCCGCGATCGATGTCGGTGGTGACCGCCAGCGACGTGGCTCCGATGCCGAAAAGCATTGTCATGGTGAACATACCGGGTATCAGGTAGTCGCGGTAGTTGCCGCCGCCGGTCACGCGCATGGAGCCGCCGAACAGGTAGACGAACATCAGCACGACCAGGATGTTGAACAGCAATGCGAATAGGACCGGGCCGGGATTGCGGCGCCAGTGGGCCAGCCCGCGCAGGGTGAGCGTCCAGCTGTCGAGCATGATCCAGCGCGCGCCTACCGGAGAAATAGCCACGGGCGCAATCGTGTTCATGCCTTCACCATGGATTCGGCCTGGGTTCCGGTGAGGTGGAGGAAGACTTCGTCCAGGGTGGGCCGGCGCAGCATGAGATCGTCGAACCGGATGCCCGCATCGTCGAGCGCCCGCACCGCCGCGGACAGCGCGCTCGCCTTGTCCGCGACCGGCAGGCTCACCTGCCGGGTATCGGGATCGATCACCGGATCGGCTGTGCCGAGCCGCAGCACCGCTGTGGCCGCCGCGGCTATCCGCTCGGGATCGTGGACCACGAATTCGATACGGTCGCCGCCGATTCGCGATTTGAGCTCGCCGGGTGTCCCTTCGGCAATGACCTTCCCCGCGTCGATGACATTGATGCGATCGGCCAATTGGTCGGCCTCGTCGAGGTATTGGGTGGTCAGCAGCACGGTGGTGCCCATGCTCACGAGCTGGCGGATCGCCTGCCACACCTCGTTGCGGCTGCGCGGGTCGAGGCCCACGGTCGGCTCGTCCAGGAACAACACGGCCGGTGACAGGATCATGCTCGCCGCCAGATCGAGCCGCCGGCGCATGCCTCCGGAGAAGGCGGTGACCGGTTTATCGCCCGTATCGGCGAGCCCGAACTGTTCGAGCAGTTCGCCCGACCGTCGCGCGGCGGCCCGCGGCGGCAGATGGAACAACCGCCCGAACATGATCAGGTTCTGGCTGCCGCTGAGCACCTCGTCGAGCGCCGGATGCTGGCCGACCAGCCCGATCCGGCCGCGCACCTGATCGGCTTGGCGCGCCACGTCGTATCCCGCGACCGTGGCGCGGCCGCCGTCGAAACGCAGCAGTGTCGCGAGAATCCGCACCGCGGTCGACTTGCCCGCCCCGTTCGGGCCGAGCAATCCGCAGACACTCCCCTGCGGCACGATCAGGTCGAAGCCGTCCAGGGCCCGCTTGGCGCCGTACTGCTTACGCAGGCCCTCCGCGAGCACCGCGGAACCACTCCCGCTCATTTCGCGGGCGGGCGGTTGAGCGCGTCGAGGAACAGCAGGCCGCCGATGACGGCAGTGGGCATGCCGATCACGACGGTGCCGATGGCGGCGCCGAGCGTGGAGCCCACCAATCCCGTTGCCAGGCAACCGCCGAGGAATCCGGGAATCGCCAGGATGCCGACCGTGGCGACCAATCCCGCGCCCGCGCCGATGACACCGCCCACGAGGCAGCCGATTCCGGCGCCGATGGCGGTTCCGATAATGGTGCCGAGCATGACGCCGAGGTTCACCTGGGTGGAGAGGCGGGTGAGCGCATTGTTGAAATCCTCGGACTGCGGGTCGTACCCGATGTCCTGTGGCTGCGCGATCGGCCCGGGTTCGGGTACCGCGGTGCTCGGATCGGTGCTCGGGCGCAGGGTGGCGGTGGTGCCGTCGATGGTCGCGGTAATGGGCCAGCGCAATCCGTTCCGGACGTAGGACAGCGGCAATTCGATCAATGCATTGCCATTGTCGTCATTGAGCCGGAAGTTCGTGCCGTCGGCGGTCAGTGAGCCGCCGTCGGTCCGCAAGACGACCGCGCCGTCGACAAGGCTTGCCGAGTAACCGATTTCGGTGCGGGGTTGCTCGGCGCGCACCGAGGGCGCCAGGCAGAGCAGGGCGGTGGCCATGGCGAACATGACCATGGGGAAGGCGTTCCGCATCTTCGTCATGGCGTTCACTCCCCTCGGAACGAGGCCGGGTAGGCCGCGAAGAGCTCGCGGTAGAAGGCGCTCGACCGGAACGCCGGGCCGCCCATATATCTGCCGTCCCAATCCATTTCGGCCTCACGTCGATCGATGAAACGCGCCTTGAGCCGGTAGTCGGGATGCCGGTGATCCGAGCTCGGGCAGACCCCGAAGATCAGCTCGAATTCGTCGCCGACCGCGACGGTGCGCGGGTGTTCCGCCGCGGCGGGCACGAACACCGGCAGCCAGGAGGTCTGCTGCTCCAGGGAATCGATGGGTTCGCGATCGGCCGGTGTTGCCCAGACCCGGATGCCGAGCGCGATGCCGCCGAACCGGCCGGGCCGCGCTATGCGCACCCGGGATTTGTGCACCGTGTATTCGTATTCCTCACTGTCGAATTGGAGCGTCTCGACGGTGGTCGGCGCGGCCAGCCTGCCCTCGTGCGGAATCTCGGTCCAGCACACGCGCAGATCGAAGGGCTGGCCCACCGCCTGGAACACGCGATCGACATAGGTCGCGTACTCCGGCTGAAAGGCCGGGCCCGTATCCCCGAGGACGGCCGAGTAATCGAAGGGCACGGCGACCGTCTCGACCCGGTGCGGGATGAAGATGGCCGAATCATGCACCAGACGCCGCTTGGCGTCGGCGAATATCTCACACACGCCCTCGGAACTGGCGATGGCGCCGACGGTTTCGGAGACGCACACATCGGCCCGCTCGGGCAGTTCGATCTCCCGGGAGTCGCCGGTGAGCACGGTGATGACATCGGTGAAGCCGCGTTCGGCGACGGCCGCCCTCGCCTTCTCGGCCGACTCCGGCAGCGCTTCGATCGCCCACACCTGGGTCGCGCCGGCCTCCGCCGCCACGATCGCCCAGTTGGCGTCGGCGCCGGTGCCGATGTCCACCACGGTGCGCCCGCCCGCGCACGCGCGTACGGCACGATCGAAGGCGTCGACCCGGATCTCGTCCGCGGTCATGGCGGAGTAGAGGACGTCGTCGTAAACCGGGTATTCGCCGACCGACGGGATCAAGGTGATGCGGGGAGCGTTGTCGCCGATCGCTGCGACATTCGCACGCAAACGCCCGCCGTATCCAATGGATCGAGACCGCACAACAGCCACCCGGATTCCTTTCGACATTTGCATATCAACGAAAAGCGATATGCCGCAATGTCATTGGACTCTAGGTAGACCGATCGGAACGGTCAATGTTCAGCAACACCGAGCCTTCGGCTCAGGCGGTGAGACCACCGTCGACGCAGAAGGTGTGGCCGGTGATGTAGCTGGCCTCGGACGAGGCGAGGAAGGCGACCAGGTTCGCCACCTCACGCGGTTCGCCGAAGCGCCGCAGCGGGATGGTCTTCCGCGCCGCGGCGGCGGCCCCGGCCTCGAGCGCGCCGGTCATATCCGTGGCGATGAAGCCGGGCGCGACGGTGTTCACGCGGATGCCGAAGCGCGCGACCTCGGCCGCGAGCGCCTTGCCGAAGCCGATCAGGCCGGCTTTCGTTGCGGCATAGTTGGTCTGGCCGAGCGCGGCCGTGAGCCCCGCCACCGACGAGAGCGTCACGATCGACCCCGATCGCCGGCGCATCATGTCCGGGACGACGGCCTTGCAGACGTGGCGTGCGCCGGACAGATTGGTGCGCAGCACCTCGTCCCAATCCGGCTCCGAGGACCCGAAAAGCAGCCCGTCCCTGGTGATTCCCGCCGCGGCAACCAGCACTTGGACGTCGCCGAGCCGTTCCTGTGCGGTCGCGACGAATTCGGTCACGGCCGCGGAGTCCCCGACATCGCAGACCGCTCGATACACCTGCGCGCCGCGTGCAATGCATTCGGCGGCAACGGTTTCGGCGGCGGCGCCCGGGTTCAGGTGGCAGAACGCGATGTCGTAGCCGTCGGTGGCCAGGCGTATCGCGCAGGCGGCGCCGATACCGCGGGCGCCGCCGGTAATGATCGCGAGCGGCCGCGTGCTCGTCACCGCTTGGCCTCCGTGGTCCCCTTCGCCCAGGCCGGGCCGAACAGGAACCACACGATCGTGATGATCCAAAGCGGCTGTACGACATCGCGCAACGCGGTGGCCTGCTGGGTATCGGCCACGGTCACCGAGAGCCCGAAGCACACCACGAGCGCGATGGCGGCGGCGCCCAGCCATTTGATGAAGGATTTCATCTCGTGGCGTACGGCCTCGGGTCCCTTTTTGGGAGGTTTGGGCGGCCGTGGCGCGTCCGCGAATCGGTAGGCGAACCAGCCGTCGAGCCAGGCGATGGTCGACTTGCCGAACATGACGGTCCAGCCGAGGTAGATCCCGGCGAGCCGGTGCACGGCGGTGACCTCCGCGCCCCGGGACACATCGATGGCCACGGCCACCACCAGCGCCACATCGATCAGCGGAACCAGCGCCAGCACAACCGAACTCACCTGCCGCAGGCGCAGCACGTAGCGCAGCAGCAGCCCGGAGACGACGGTCACCCAGAACGCGGCCTCGCACACCAGGATGATGGTCACCATCATGGCGTCACCGCGCCTGTCGCAGCGCGCTCGAGCACGCGAGCAGATAGACGAGCACCCCGATCGCGACCAGCCCGGCGCCGGCGCCCGCCGAGGTGGCCGGGTCGAGCACGACATCGGTGAGGCCGGCCCAGCTCAGGTACTTGCACACCGCGTACCCGAACGCCGAGCCGACCCCCAGACCGGCCGCGACGCCGACGATGGACACCGCCGTCGCCTCGACCCCGACGCTGCGCAGCACCAGCCCCCGACTGAAACCGATGCGCCGCAACATCGACCATTCCCGCACCCGGCCGCCGCTGAGGACGCCGAGCACGACGCCCAGTGCCAGCAGCAGCCCTACCCCGACCACCCCCGACAGCTGGGTCAGCGCCTCGATGATGATGCGCGAATCGGCCTTCTGCTTGACCCGGTATTCATCGATCGAGCGCAGCACCAGATTCGGCAGCCCGGCCGCCACCGCGCGGACCTGCGCGAAGGCCGCCGGCTGCGAGTCGCGGATCAAGACGTACTGGAATCCGGCACCGGCCGCATGATCCGCGGACACCACGAAATCGCCCAGTGTCGGTGCGTCCCGGTAGATCCCGGCAACCCGAATCGACGCCGTGCCCAGCGTGATCGAATCTCCCACGCCGACACCGAGTTTCGCCGCCTGTGACGCGGAGACCATGGCGGTGTCCGGGCTCACCGTGGTGGCGCCGCCGACCATGGTGAGCTGCAGCGCACCGCTGTCGAGCGGGCCGTCCACGGCCACACCGTTGCTCACCCGGCCGGAGATGTCGACGCCGTTCTGCGGGGCGACGGCCACCGCGCCGCTCGCGCCCGGCGCGCTGCGCAGGGCGGCGATATCGCCGCTGGAGATGACGAAGCCGGTCTTGGGCTCCACCACCATCTGCGCGCCGACATTCGCATCGATCTGCCGGTTGATGGAGGTGTCGGTGGAGGTGGCGAACACCGAGATGATCGCGACCAGGGTGGCGGTGAAACCGATGCAGGACACGGCGACCGCGGCCTGGGTGCGCACCCGCCCGACACTGCCGAGCCCGAACCAGGGCAGCAGTACCCCGCGCGTGCCGCCCACTTCGGTGAACGGGGTGAACACCCGCAGCGCGGGCGCGGCGAGCAGGAACAGCCCGGCCAGCACCAGGCAGTAGCCGAGGACCAGGCCGGTGAAGCCGAAGCGTTCGGAGACCGTCGACCAGATACCGAGCCCGATCGACGCCGCCGCGCAGACGGGCACGACCGCTCGGCGCGCGAGCGCGAATCGTGCTGCCGCACCGCCGGTTTCCGCGCGCTTGGTTCCCGAGATCGAGTCGCCGAGCAGCCAGGCGCCGCCGATCGCGACCGCGATCGCGAGCACCGCACCGGCCCAGGTCCACCCGTCGAGGGCGACGCCGTCGACGGTGAAGGTGCCCAGCAGCAACTGGTTCGCGGGTATCAGCGCATCCGCGGCGAAGGCGAGCGCGGTGCCGACGATGGTGGCGGCCAGCAGGATCGCACCGGCCTGGATGGCCTTGACGGTACGGATCTCCCGGTTCGGCACCCCGATCCGGCGCAGGATGTCGAATTGCGGGCGCAGGCTCATGGCCAGCAGGATCAGCGAGAACACCAGGGCCGCGGTCAATCCGCAGACCAGGACCGCGGCGAAGATGATGGCGATGACGCCGACGAAGCTGACATTGCTGATCTGCTGCGAAGTCAGCTCACCGAGGTAATCGGCGCGCGAACGTACGCTGCCGCCCGCCTCGGCGAGCCGGTCGGCGGCCGTGCGCGCACCGGGGCCGCTCAGCGCCACCAGGCTGTATCCCTCTGGCGCGCCGAGGATTTCACGTGCGAGCGCTTCGTCACCGAAACGTACGGAGGTGGCGGCCGCGGTCACCGGCGCGTTCGTTTCGATCGCACCGCTCGCTCCGCTGATCCCCATGACCGCGGCGGTGTCCGGTCCGGCTGCCGCAGGCTGGGCCACGAGGTCGGCAGGTCCGTACGTCAGCGCGGCGCCCGGATCGGCGCACGTACCGCTGGATCGCACGAAGTATCCCGGAATCGACTGGGAGGCAACAGCACCCGTATGCACAACCACCTGGCCGGAAATCTGCGACAGCGCACAGGCTCCCGGCGCTGCGGCCAGCGCTTCATCGACCGCGGCGGTCGGCAGCATGTTGTTCGAGGTGACGATCAACTCCCCCGGCAGCACTGTCGCCGCAATGGCCTGAGAGATCTTGTGCCGGTAGGACAGATACAACCCCGCCGGAATCAGCAGCGACGCCAGCAGTGCGATCGAAATGATCAGCACCAGCACCGTCTGCCGCCGCAATCGGCGCAGCTGTCCCACGGCCAGACCGAACATCATCTGTGCCTGCGGCAGCATTTTCTGCGGCACGAGCAGGGTATTCACACCGCCACCCGGTCCTGCGAGTAGGCCACGACCTCTTTCACGGTGGCCCCGACCAGATCGTGTTCGATGCGCCCGTCGCGAATGAGCAGTACCCGGTCGGCGAATTCGACGAACTGCGGGTCGTGGGTCACCGTGACGATGGAGATCGCGCGCTCGTCGACGATCCGGCGCAGCAGTTCCCGGATGCGCGCGGCATTGTGCGAGTCCAGCGCGCCGGTCGGCTCGTCGGCGAAGATGACATCGGGCTGGGCGACCAGTGCCCGCGCGCAGGCCACGCGCTGCTGAGTGCCGCCGGAGAGTTCATCGGGCAGCATGCGCAGGTATTGCGCGATCCCCAGATCCGCGCATAGTGCGCGCAGCTGCTGGTCGTCGACCTTCTTGCCGGCGGCGCGGGCGGGCAGCAGGATATTGCCGCGCGCGGAGAGCGAGTCGAGCAGCCCGTACTCCTGGAAGACGAAGCCGAAGTGCTCGAGCCGCATCCGGGACAGGTCGCGATCGGATTGCGCGTACACATTGCGGTCGCCGTAGAACGCCTCGCCGCTGGTGGGCGGCAGCAGTCCGCTCAGGCACGAGACCAGCGTGGTCTTTCCCGAACCGGAAGGGCCCATGACCACCGTGAACGACCCGGCCGCGATGTCCAGATCGATATCGTCCAGCGCGACCACCGAGGCGTCCTTCTTGCCGAAAGTCTTGGTGACCGCGCGCAATCGCAATACCGAATCCGAAGGATCTTCCGAAATCTTCACAGCACCAATCCCTTTCGTTCAGAAACCACCCCGAGGACGCGACCGCAGCCCACGCCGATCCATGATCCTCTGTCCGATCCGGCCAGTCGTCATCCTTAATGACCAAATTCGGACACGGCGGATCATCCCGCCGGAGGGAAGGGCGGTCGATCGGTCAGGCGGACCACGACGAGCCGGGGGCCGCTGCCCGCCAGCGCGGTGCGCAAGGTCTTGGCCAGCAGGTGTGCTTCCCTGACCGCGACGGTGTTGCACCCGGTCGCGCCGGCCAGCGCGGAAATCGCCGAGCCCGCATCGAAATCGACGAGGGTGGTATCGGTCCGCGACAGGGACGGCCAGCCGAATCCGCCGTTGTCCAGGCAGATGAAGCAGATATCGGCGTTCGCGCGGGCGGCCGCGAGCAGGGTCGGCAGGTTGGTCAGGAAGGCGCCGTCCCCGCCCACGGCGACGACCCGGCGGCCGTCGGCGGCGGCGCCGAGCGCGGCGCCCAGACCGAAGCCGAGCGGTGTCTGCTCGCTCGGCACCAGCGGCCGCACGCCGGGCGGGAGGGTGAAGCACGGTGCGTAGTAGCCCCACAGATCGGCCAGCCCGTTCTCCTGTGCGAGCACCTCGATGCGCCGGTCGCGCATGGCTTCCCGCAGGGTGGTCCAGAACTGGACGGTCCCGATTCCGGCGCCCTCGTCGGCCTGCCTCGGCTGCCACGACGACCACCAGGGCGCCGCTTCGACCGGCGACCCCATGGAATCGGCTGCCAGGCGCAGGAATACGCCGGAATCGCAGGTCACCGGGTAATGCGCCGGCACCGCGCGGTCGAGGACGGACGGGTCGGCATCGACGTGGATCAGCTGCGCCGCGGTGTCCCGACCCGCGATCGCCGGGGCGTCCCAGCCCATCAGCGCGGTCTCCTCGAGCTGACTGCCGAGCGCCACAACCACATCCGCCGAGGCGAGGGCCGCACGCGATTCCTTGGGCAGATACAACCCGGCCAGGCCACCGAATCGCGGGTGATCCTCCGGGAACACACCCCGCCCGGACGCGGTGACCAGGCACAGCGCATTCACGGCCGCGGCCAGCGGCACGCCGTGCGCGGCCACCTCCGATTGCCGAGTCCCGCCGCCGAACAACAGCACCGGCCGCCGGGCCGTGCGCAGCGCCTTGAACACCGGCGCCAAACTCTCGGCGGTCTGCCCCGCCGGCATCGGCGCCCGCACGGAAACCTCGGCCGGGTCACCCACGCGCGAATCGGCCACCTCGGGGGAAATCATCAGGTGGACCGGCCCGCGGCGGCCGTGCTCGGCCAGGTAGCGGGCGCGGGAAACAGCCCATGCCAGCTCGGCGCCGTCGGCCACTCGATGGGTCCAGGTGAACAGGCCCTCGCCCAGTGCCGCCGCCGGAAACTCCTGGAAGCCGCCGCGGCCGAGCACCGCATCCCGGTTGGTCGTGGTCAGCACCAGCAACGGCGTGCGCGAGGCGTAGGCCTCCGAAATGCCGATCAGCGCATTGAGCAGGCTGGGCCCGGTGGCGGTCGCGAGCACGGCGGCCCGGTCGTTGAGCCGCGACCAGCCCACTGCGGCATAGGACGCCGTGCGCTGATCCTGCACGGCCGCGAACCGGGCGCCTGCCGCGCGGGCGGCGTCGATGATGTCCGGATCATCGCCCGGCACACCGGTATACAAGCGCGGCCCGGCGGCCTCCAGCATGCGGACGATATCGTCCCAGATCCCTTTCACCCCAACCCCTTTCACGCGATGAATCGCAAGCGCAGTACACCGGCCGCACTGACGCGCGGGCGCTCGATATCGAGCCACACCGTCACGTCGCAGCGAACGTCCAGTCCTCTTTTGCCGGGCGTGGCCTCGAGCACCTTGGTGTCCAGGCAGATCGCGCCGCCCACCGGCACGGGTGTGGCGAAGCTGAGCCGTTCGAAGCCGAGGTTGATCACCCGATCGCAGTCGGGGGCCTCGAGTACTTCGTGCACCAGCCCGGGAATCAGTGCGGCGATCAGCATTCCGTGGACCAGGGTCCCGCCCAGCTCCGCGCCGGCGCGTACCGGATCGGTGTGGATCCACTGCATGTCCTCGGTGAGGGCGCCGAAGGCCGTCACCCGTTCCTGGGTCAGCTGGATCGACCGGGATCGCCGCGCCGCGCGGCCGACCTGATCGAGCAGTACCGAGGTGACATCGACCGTGCTCACGATTGCGCTCCGATCTCCGCGATCACTCGCTGCCGCACCGTTTTCCATCGGGCGTCGCTGAATTCGCTGGCGCCGGGCACCTGATAGCCGACCCCGGCGAACTCCGGTTCGGTGAGCGTCCCCACCGCCCGCGCGGTGAGCCGCGAACCGTCGGCGATGCAGTCGGCCAGCAGCGCTTCCGGCCGCACCGCATTGTGCACGAAGATCCGGACGGTATTCGGATTGTGCAGCGCCGCGGTCATTTCGAAGCCGCGGCGGCCGTCGAAGTGGTACAGGTACCGCAGCAGCGCCAGCATCGCGTCCATGCCGACGCCATTGCCCCAGGCGGCGTCCCCGGCCAGCACCACGCCGATGTGCATCCGGGCGGGATCGGCCAGGCGGCAGTCGTAGATGCCGATGGGCCGCTGCCCGGGTTCGCTCTCGCGGCGATAGATGTAGCCGAGCAGGCGATCGGAGGCCTGGGCCATATCGCCCAGGCCCCGCGAATCCACCGGCGCGACGGCCGATCCGGCGAACAGCCGCTGTGCCGAGGATTCGAAGACGTGGGTCAGCATGTGCGACGGATCGGCGCCGTGGCTTTCCTCGAGCCGTGTCCACCTACCCAGCAGGGTCACCGCGGCTACTCCGTTTCGGCGAGGTGGTCGCGGATGGCCTGGCGCAATCGGCGTGCGGTGCGGGCATATCCGCGTTCGGCCTCGGCCGCGCCGGGATCGGCGGCCTGCAGCCCGCGCAGCCGTGATCCGGTGATCGACCACACCAGGCCGTCCCAGTACCGGCCCTCGGCGAAGTAGCGGTCCTGCACCAGCCCCTCGCAGCGGAAGTGCTCCGATGCCATGGCGTAGTCGAGCAGCAGCCGGTTGTAGACGCCGAACCACAGTTCGAGGCGATGCACCTCGGTACTGCTCAGCAGGTAGCGCACGAACTCGTCGAGCGCGGCGCCCACGCCGGCCTGTTCCAGCGCCGCGTCGTCGGCGCTGTACAGCAGGATCTCGAAAACGCCGGGGGTCTGCAGGCGTTCGGCGCGGAGCACGCCGATGCCGTCCACTCCCCCGCGGATCAGGAAGGCCACGGCCGCGCGGTCGATGGCGGCCGCGGCCTGGCGATCGCGCAGCCATTGCGGTCCGGCGCTGGAGACCGCCGAGACTGGATCGGCGCTCATCAACCGGGCCGCGTGCGCCGAATCCTCCTGTGTCAGGATCGGTTCGAGCGCGGCGAACTTCATCATCGCGGCACCGCGCCCTTGCCGTGCACCAGGTCGAGCAGGTCGCCGGCGGTCTTGACGGCGACGACTTCCTCCTCGCTCAGCGATACCGAGAACTCCGACTGCAGGCGCAGCACCAGTTCGAGCATGCCGAGCGAATCGAGTTCGAGATCGTCGGCGATGGACGATTCGGCCGTCACCTCGGGCAGCTCGTCCAGGTCGTTGATCCGCTCGATCTCGGCGGCGACGAGGTCGAAGAATTCCTTCTCGTTGGCAGGCATGACAGTCATTCCCTTCCCTTTTGAACCAGAATCGAGCAGGAGGTCCCGCCGAATCCGAAGGCGTTGACGATTCCCGCGCGCGGTGCGGCGTGGTCGACGATGTGGCCGTGCGGCACCACCCGGGCGCCCGGCGCCTCGATCGGATCGAGGCAGTGCTGGGTGCCGAATATCCGGCCGACCCGCAGCGTCTCGAAAGCCACCAGGGCCGAGGCCAATCCGGCCGAATGCACCGAATGCCCCACCTCGCCTTTGCAGGACGAGACATACAGCTCGGTGTCGAGCGAGCGGCCGAGCGCCGCCACCGCATCCAGCTCCACGCGATCGCCGTGCTTGGTGCCGGTGGCGTGCGCGGCGACGAAGCCGGGGGTGATCCCGGCCTGCCGGACCGCGCTCGTCATGCACGCCAGCTGGCTGTCCGGATCGGACTGCGCGCCGAGCCCGAGCGTCTGCACGCCGATACCGCTGATCACCGGCCGGTCGGCGCGAGCCGCGGTCTCCGCGCCCAGAATGACCGCGCCGACAAAGAATCCGAGCGCGGTCCCGTCGGCACTGGCATCGAAGGGCCGGCAGTGTTCCAGCCCGGTGAGCGCACCGGCGCTGGCGAAGGCGGCCTGTTCGATGAAGCCCGGCGCGGTGGCGCCGAGCACCAGCGCGTAATCGCAGCGGCCGCGCTGGATCAGGGCGGCCGCGACCGCGAGCGCCAGCCCGGCCGAGGCGCAGGCGTGCGAGATGACCAGCCGATCGCGCCGCCAGGACGCCAGGCGCGGATGGGTGCGGCTCGGAGTCGGCTGGTATTCCTCGAGATTGGACGGGAAGTGCGCGCCGGTGGTCTGCGCCGCCTCCACGATGACCAGCCGGCTGCCCACCACTTCGGGATTGCGCGCGAGCAGGATGTCCACGCAGTGCGCGAGCACCTGGGCGCGGGAGCGGTGTGCGATCCCGGTTTCGGCGATGTGCGGTCCGGGGTCGAAGGCAGAGGCGGTCCCGTAGCCGGGGGCCCGATGCGCGCCGAAGTAATCTACGACAGTTGCGTGCATGGCATCTCCGTCGATCCGTTCAGATGAGCCGATACCTGGGCCGAGAGCCGGCGCCGATCCACTTTTCCCGCGGCCGTGAGCGGTACGTCCGCCTGCCGCACGAGCAGGATTTCGCGCGCCTTGAACTGGACGGGGAACTCTCGCGCATTGGCCACGAGGGTCCGGGCCAGCTCCGCGTCGTGCGCGGCCGCGCTGTCGGTGATGGCGACCAGCACCACCCGCCGGCGCCCGTTCCGCGCCGGATCGACCTGCAGCACAGCCACTTCCGGAGCGGTGCGCGAGGCGCCGCGCACCTGTTGTTCGAGCACGCTGGAGTGCAGTTTCACGCCCTGGCTGATCAGCATCGCGTCGAGGCGGCCGTGGACGGCGAGCAGGCCCGCGGGGTCGAGCACGCCGAAGTCGTTGGTGTGCAGCCAGCCGTCGGCGGTGAGATCGGGATTGCGGATCAGGCGCCGCTGCTCGGTGTCCCAGACCTGGTCGGCGACGCTCGGGCTGTGCACCTGGATCTCGTCGTCGACGATCCGTACCTCGGTGCCCGCCAAGGGGATTCCCACATGCCGCGGTGAGTAGCAGGCGCCGATGGAGATGGCCACATTCGGTCCGGCCTCGGTCAATCCGTAGCCGTTGTGCAGGGGCGCGCCGGCGTCCTCGAAGAAGTCCAGCAGATCGTGCGCGACCACCTCGCCGCCGACGCCGCGCACGGTCAACGCCCGCACCGCCGCCGCGACCTCGGCATCGGTGCGCATGGCCTGCGCGAGGTAGCGCCACACACCGGGCAGGGTGTCCAGGCTGTCGCAGCGGCGTGCGGTCAGCATGGCCAGCAGCTCGCTGAAGGCGGTCGCCCCGCAGGTGCGGAATTCGGCGCCGAAGTCCAGGGCGAGATTGAAGACGCTGAATCCGTAGGAGCTGCCCAGGCCGAGAGCCGTGGCATACCTGGTGGTTTCGCCGGTGCCGAGGCGTTCGGCGGTGGCGCAGGCCTGATACGCGAGGGCAGTGCGCGACCAGGCGACGAAGCGGCCGACTCCGCTGGTGCCGGAGGTGGTGGCGAGGACGGCGGGCACTTTCCCGCTCGTCGGGCACGACACCACGGTCAGCCCGGCAATGGTCCGATACGTGTCGAAGGCCTTGGCCTGCTGCTCGGGTGCGCCCAGCACGAACGGCACCCCGAATTCGCGGGCGATCAGATACGCGTAGGCATAGGAACGCATGCGGCCGGGAGCCAGCAGGGCGTGCTCGCCGGATACGAGCACCGGATCGAGCTCGCGGCGTATCGAATCCAGCACCTGGGCGTCCAGCGGCGCCCCGTTGATCACCGGAAGTTCGCGACGGTCAGACATGGCGGAAGCTCCCGAGGGTGACGGCCGCCGAGCTGTCCGGCTCGGTCAGCTCGGCCTCGAGCAGGACGCACAGCGTTGCGCCGGTCCCCACGGCCAGGGCCGAGAGCACATCGAGCGCGACATGGCGCTCGCACGACACGGCCAGCGCCGCGCCGCGCCAGCCGCGTTTGGTGCTGGCGCCGAACACCCGGCAGCCATCGGCGTTGAGTACCTCGGTGGGCAGTGTGGGGCGCTCCTCGCGTTCGGCCGCCGCGTATTTCGCCGCGGCCCAATCGATGAGCTCCGGGGAGCGGAAAAGGATATTGGCCGAGGACTTTTCGTGCTCCGGCATGTCGAGGGCGTTGAGATAGTCGGCCAGGATCCGGCCGATCTGGGTGTGCCAGCGCAGGAAATCCAGCGGGCCGACCGTTTCGGTGCGGATGCGTGCGAGTTCGGGCTGCGGCTCATCGGTTCGCACGGGCGCCTCCCCTTCCGGCCGCGTAGTAGGCGAGTTCGGCGGACAGCAGCAGCGGTCGGCTGACCGGCTCGAGGCCCACACCCGCCGAGACCGTGCCATTGCGGCCGAATCCGCCGAAGGGGTCGTGGCCGTTCTCGAACTCGAAGGCGGTGCGGGCCCCCGTGTTCCGCGCGCTGCCCACGCGATCGACGCCGACCAGCTCGGCGACGCCGAAGACGCTGATGTACATGCCGTAGGGCTCGGTATCGGCGGTGTCGAGGAAGTCCAGCACCTCGTAGAGGCGGTCGTAGATCACCACATTGAAGATGGGGCCGAACAATTCCGGCACCGAGTCGGCGATCTCCGGCAGCCTCCGGACCGATACCGCTATCGGGCAATGGCGTTGGTCCGCGGTGGTTTCCCCGCTCCACACCACGGCCGAGCCGAGTTCGTCCAGGACCGTCACAGCGCGGTCGTAAGTGGCCATGTCCGCCAGTGGCGAACTGATCAGCCCCGGCACCGCCCCGTCCGCGACGACCGGCACCGAACCGAGCCGCCGCACCAGTTGCGGCACGAAATCCTCCGCGACGGCGGCGTCGACGAAAATGGCGTCGGGGCACAGGCAGTCCTGCCCGTTGTTGTAGAGCCGCGCGGTCACGGTGGCCTCCACCGCGTTCGAGAGCTCGGGCCCCGACAGATCCCCGCCGATCACGATCGGATTGATGCCGGTGCCGAAACCGAGGAACAGCCCGCTGGCGCATTCCTCGTCCACCCGCCGCCCGTTGGCGGGCTTGCCGTTGAAGACCACGACGCTGCCCTGCGAGATGTCGGCGAAGGTGCTCTGGGAATAGGTGCGCAGCCGCTCGCCGATATCGAGCGGCCCGCCGGACAGGATCCGACCGAGTTCGAGATAGGCGTCGGTCACCCGGGATGCGGGGCGGGCCAGCACATCTCGGTAGAACAGCGAGGGCAGTGCCACGAACAGCGACATGCTGTACAGCAGGTTGTTCGCGGGCAGGAAGACCCGCAGCTGAGTGTCGGGATCCCCGGCGCGGTAGGCGGCATACTCCTGTCCAGCGGTGCGCAGCAGGTCGATCGAGTCCGCGATCTCGGTGTCGATACTGTCCAGGGTGGCGACGGGGGTGAGCACGTCGCGGATGCGATCGCGGCGGCAGTCGATGAGCGCGGCGGTGGCGCAGGCGCTTTCGATGATCCGATCGAGGTCGGCGGCCCGGTCGCGGGCGGTCTGCAGCGGGGGTGTGGAGAGACTGGTCATCGCGGCCGCCCACAGGGCAGGGCGCAATCACCGATCTTGTAGGTGAGCCGGTCGGCCGTATCGAGCACGGCGCCCTTGGCATTGAGGTACTTGACGGCGCTCACCGTCGAGGTGTCCGGCGACTGGCGCAGGTACTGCAGCACGCTGCGGGCGCCGCGCCCGGCCGGTTCCCAGCGCTGATCGCTGACCGTGGAGCGGACATTGACCACGTAGTCGGATTCGGCATCGAATTCCACGATCGGGCAGGCCCAGTCGACGTCGGCGCAGGCGCCGGCGAACGAGGCGGCGCCCAGACCGCGCAGCACGACCGCCTGCGCCCGGTCCGAGAGCGCCGAATTGTGGCCTCCGGCCGATGAATCGGTGTTTCCGCCGATGACCTTGCCGACATCGCCGCAACCGGCCAGTGCGGCGCCGGCCACCGCGATCACCATGCCACGGGTCGCGACACGAGAGAGGGTGTCGTGCATGTGGACTCCTTCCTACCTACCGGATCCGGTTGTCGTACCGAGTGTTTCGATCACCGCGCCGCCGGCCACATAGTCGACGTAGCTGCCCGGGAAGCGGGTGGCGGTCACCGCGAGCTCGACCTGCCGGGCCACCGCGTCCACGGTCGGCAGCGCCGCACCCGATCGCAGCGCCGCGCGGCGGCGATCCTGGGAGGCGGCCGGCTCGCGCAGATCCATCAGCAGCGCCGCCGGAGTTCCCTCGACCATGTCGCTGACCACCGTGGTCAGGGCGAGCACCCGCCCGTTCGCCCGGCACCATCGGCCGACCAGCTGTTCACCGCGATATTTGCTGCGCGCGATGGCGTAGTAGCTGCCGAATTCCTCGATGGTGCCGAAGCCGTGGGATTGCAGGCTGGTCAGGTAGACCACCGAGGCGCCGGGTCGCAGCAGGGGCGCGAAGGCTTCCAGCACCGCCACTTGCGCCTCGCCGTTCACCAGGTCCGCATAGCCGGCCGGGGCGCCGCGTTCCATGCCGCCGGAGGCGTTGAGCACGAGTGCGGTTACCGCACGGCCGGTTTCGCCGGCCGATGCCGCGAAATCGGCCAGGGCCCGTGGTTCGGTGATGTCGGCGCGGTGGCCGTGCACGGTGGCGTCCGGGCAGGACATGCGCACCCGCGCCGCAGTGGCCTCGGCCCGGCGGCGCGCGTTGCGGTAGCAGAAGTGCACGTCGAAGCCGCTGGTCGCCAGCCGTTCACAGATGCGGGCGCCGATGCCGCGCGAGCCGCCCGTCACCACCGCGAGGGGCCGCGCGGGGCCGGTCACCGCGTCACCTCCGGGTAGAGGGCGGGTAGCCAGGATCGGGATCGTCCCGTCCAGTACGACAGCGCCGCGAGTACGCCCGCGGCGCCGGTCGCGAAATCGGCCGAGGCGCGCGCCGACTGGCGGCCCGGCACGTGGAATCCGTGCGCGCCGGCGCCGGAGAACGCGACGATGCTGGTCGCGATCTGCGCATTGCAGCGATCGAGGTAGTCCGCGTCGAACCAGTCGGTGCGTTCGCGCAGTACCGCATTGGCGGCGAGGCCGCCCGCGAGGCCGATGTACAAACCGGGCTGCACGCCGACGCGGCTGCAGGCCGCGCGTTGCAATGCGCTGCGGGTGGGCGCGTCCACGTCCCAGGCGGAACCGAGTTCGGCCGCCGCGATCAGCAGTCCCGCATTGCCACGGTCCAGATAGCTGAGCATGCGAATCTGCCCGTCCCAGTGGTAGAGCAGCGGTTCGTCCGCGCCGTGCGGTACGTAGGTGGCCAGTTCGGCGTCCATGGCGGCGCGTGCGGTCGCGAGGTAATCCGGCTTGGCCAGCACCGCATGCGCGCGGAAGAGGGTCAGTGCGGCGCCCGAGAGGCCGTTCAGCAGGCCGGTGGCCGGGCTCTTCGCCGTGAGCTGTGCGCGGACCCGGCGCTCCAGTTCGTCGGCGGCGTGTTCGAGCCAGTCGTCGTCGATTTCGGCGCGACCGCGCGACCGCCACCACAGAGCGAGCAGGACCTGTCCGGCCAGCCCGCCGCGCATCTGCCACGGCGAGGCGGAAAGGTCGGTGGTGGTGAGGAATCGGTCCAGCAGGCGGGTGGCGAGTTCGTCGGCGCCGAGCTCCGCGCTGACGATGATATTGCCGGTCCAGCCATCGAGCAGGCCGTTGCCGAGGGCGCCGAAGCGGTCGAGGTTCTTCTCGAGCCAGGTGGTGTATTCGGTCGCCACGTGATCGGGCACCGCGCCGGTGCGCGAGAGGGCCCACACCGCACCCGCCGGACCGTGTTCGATGCCGAATCGCGTGAACTCACCGAATCCGGCCGGGCTGCAGGGAATCGGGTATCGATCGCCGAAGTCGAAGCAGCCGCGCAGGGTTTCGGTGACCCGGTCGAGGTAGCGGGCGAGGGTGTCGCCGGACGCTTCTGCTTGCCCTTGTGTGCTCGCGGCCGCGGGTGCGGTGGTCGTGACGCCGAGCCTGCGGCGCATATTCGTCCGCCACTCGGCATCGAGGTGGAAGGTGCGCGCGGCGAAGTCGATCAGCGTCGCCATTCCCTCGGTGATGTACGAGGTGATCGGCACCATCGGCACATATAGGTAGAGCTCGGTGGCGGCCAGGGCGAACTCGTCGGCGTCGCGGCCGCACTGCCCGGGTCGGCCGAAGCCCTGGGCGCCGACGAACAAGGCGCCGGAATCGGCGCTGCGCGTGGCGGCTTCGAGATCGATGAGCCGCAGGTCGCCGCCGGTTTCGACAATCACGTTCGCCGGGTGCAGGTCGACCAGGATGATCCCCGCATCGTGTGCGGCGGCGGCGAGCCGGGACAGCTGCGCGATATGCGCGGTGACCGCGGCGGCGAAGTCGTGCGCGAGTTCGATCGGGACGGGCTCTTCGGGCCGGGCCTGGATCAGTGCGGGATTACGGGCCGCGGACCACTCCTGCAGGGTCGGGCCCGGTACGAAGCGGTAGGCGAGAAAGTCGCTGTCGCCCTGAGTGAAGTAGTCGAGCACCTCCGGGGTGACTCCGGCGCCGGACAGGGCGCGCATGGTGTCGCGCTGGGTGCCCAGCCGGTCGACCGCGCTGCGCATGCCGGCGTCGAAGCCGGTGAAATGCCGTGCTTCCTTGAGCGTTACCGCCTCATCGGTCGCGATGTTCCGGGCGCGGTAGACGCCGCCGGTATTCGACGAGTGCAGGGCGCTGTCCACGGTGTACACCGGGCGCGGCTGTTCCTGCTCGGGGGTGCTCATCGAATTGCCGACGGCTGCGGGCAGTTCGGCGAAGGGCGGGGTATAGGGGCGCACTCCGCGGCGATCGGGCACCAGCTCCCCTGCCGCGTCGTTGAGCGCGAGTACCGGTTCGCCCGCGGCGTCGCGGCCGTACCGTTCGGTGAACGCGCCGTAGCGGGTGTGCACGATCGAGTTGCCGAGCCGGTGGTCGCCGAGCACGCGCGGGCCGCGGAGGCCGTCGAAGACCCGCAGGAGTTCACCGAACAGTTCATCCAGATCGGTGTCCGCGCCGGGGTAGACGACCACGACCTTCCCGGAGGCCGCACGCGGTGCGTACTTTCCGTTCAGCGCCCACGCATATTCGTGGCGTGCAAGGTGTTTGAACGCCAGTCCGCGCTCGAAGCACAGCTCCGCGGTCACCGTCACCACCTCGGCCACATCGGCCGGGGCGGGCGCCAGGTGGATCTTCCAGCCCTGCGGTGCGAGCGTGCTGCCGAGGGGCGCGACGACCGTCCACGGTCCGCGCGCGGTGGCGCCCCACTGTGCGGGCAGGTCGTAGCAGTCGATCGCACCGTGCGGGATCGCGGCGAGGTGCGGATGTCGGCGGGCGTCCAGGCGCCACTGTTCCAGTGGCGCAAAGTATTCCGGGTCGGCCAGGGTCTCGAGATAGAACTGCATGGCGGATTCAGGCCGCCCTTCGGGCCGGCGCGGCATCGATGACGGGGAACACGTCCCAGATCGGCGGCGCCACCAGCGCGGTCTCCGCGACGCTCGCGCTGGGCTGCGGCACCGGGTCGACGACGACCGTGCCCGGCCGCTCGCGCAGCGTGTCCAGCAGGGCGAGCACCGCGGGCGTGCGGTCGGCGCCGGGCGGCAGGTTGGGCGCCAGCACGACACGGGCCGCGGTGCACTGCAATGCGTTCAGCATCGGAGTCGACGCGTCGACGGAGGCGATGCGCGACAACGTGTTCAGCGAGGCCGGGTAGACCAGGACCACGTCGTGGCCGGCCAGCCAGGTGTGCGGTGCGAAGGATTCGGCGCACAGCACCGGGTCGTCCCAGCTGTCGATCGCCACCGGCGTCCCCGCCAGCGCGTGAATACTGCGCGGGCTGACGAAATTCGTGGCGTGCGGTGAAAGTACGACGCGCAGTTCGATATCGGCCCGATTGGCCTTCATCCAATTGATCCAGACCGGCAGAAAGCAGCTGTTCAACGTCCCGGTCGAAAACAATATGAGCCGCATGCCGACAGCCCTGCCTTCCAAATCAATCGAAATGAATTACGAGCGGAGAACACATAGCCTGCCGGTGCGGCAAAGCCGGTGTTCATGTGCCGGAACACATGAACACCGACGCCCCGATTTCTGCGTCAGCAGCC
Source organism: Nocardia sp. NPDC020380 (assembly GCF_044386975.1). Taxonomy (NCBI): domain Bacteria; kingdom Bacillati; phylum Actinomycetota; class Actinomycetes; order Mycobacteriales; family Nocardiaceae; genus Nocardia; species Nocardia sp. NPDC020380. Next base: position 168,134 of record NZ_JBIRVQ010000014.1, read on the forward strand.
GCTGGACGAAATGGAGGCGACCAGCTCCGCGGCATCCGAGGTGGTGTCGATGTCGTGGAGGTCGGCAATGGTGGTGACGTCGATCATGATGATCTCCTTTTTCCTTCTCTTACAGAGTCGGCAATTCCGCTCCGCCAATATTCCTAGCAGAGCTTTTCCGGCGGTCGCAATGAAGAAGGAATGCATTCGATGCGCAATTGAGGCCGCTGCGCGGAGTGTTCAAGTGGGTACTTTCCCCACCTGCACGACCCACCCCGCCGGCCGCGACAAGTGCAGTGCCGCTGCATGTTCAACGTTCCCGGCGTCAAGTGTGGCGTTGACTTTTTCAAAGGCCACTGCTTTACTTCCGGTTGGAAATGGCATTGCTTCTGATTGAATACCGTTGACACAGCCTGCCGCACCACCCAAGGCGGCAGGTTTCTCGTGCCGATGAGCAACACCCACGCCCCTCGGCCCTGACCGCCCACCGGGGGGATGCGACATGACTGTTCCGGCCGCGGCCGACGCGCCGCTGGTGTTCGCGCCACTACCCCTGGGAGCGCTCGCCGAGGCCGCCATGCTCAGCATGGCCGATGTGGTCTTCCTGTCGAAGTTGCCGGCGAGCACGCTGTCGCGCCTGTGGCGCAACGAGTTATGGCTGGACCGGGTCTCGGGCGCGACCCTGCAACGACTGGTCGCGGTGCTGCCGGGGTTGCCGGACTATGTCACCAAATGCAGCTACGGCTCCCGCCTCGCCGAGGCGCTGCGCGAATGCGATGAAGCCGGCCTGGAGATCTCGCAGGAGCGCATGGCCGCGCTGCTGACCGATGACCGCACCGCCCAGCACGTCGCCACCATCCTCGTCACCGCCTCGAGCATGATGGAACTCGACCCGCACGCCGCGGTGTCCAACCTCGCCCGATGCTGGGGCGTACGACAGGATCTGGCGCTGGACGCGCTGTTCGCGACCGAACCCCATGGCCTGCTCAGTGATATGACGCCACTGGTCAAACGCGGCCTGGAGCTGATCGACGTGCTCGACGGCGGCTCCAACTCCCTGCACACCACGGTCGGCTACGGCATCCTGCTGCACAAGCTGACGAAGCTCACCGGAGCCGTCCCGGCCGACATCTCACCCCGTGCGCGCGAACGGAATTCGGCGTTCGCCTATCGCAGCGGCGCCATCGGCGTACTGCTGGGCGAGGGCGATACCGATACCTCCGTGGCCTACGCGCGCAGCCTGGAAGAGAACGTGCTGCTGCGGCGCAACGAATTATGGTCGGTTACTTCGTATTATGCCGATACGCCTCGGTCACAAGACTTTTCATTGCCCACCGGGGGTGGCTTCCACAATACCGAAGCCGAGGTGAGTAAAGATATCGCGAGCCGCAATGAGGCATACCTCCATTATCTCGTTACCTCCGCGATTCCGGTACTGCTCGAGCACGATCGTTTGTTCGGCACCAACACCGGCGAAATCGCCCGGCAGTTGCGAAATCGCCTGGAGAAGGACGTCTCCGATAAGCGCGTGCTGGCCGCCGGCGCCAAACTCCTGGAGCTGATGGTGCTTTCCGGCCGTTCCAGGACAGCGCCCGCCGAGCAACGATAAGGCGCTGTCCTGAAACGCTGTTCGATTTCTTGATCAGCCCAGCCGTCGCGCATCCGCGACCGTCGGGCGGGCCGCGGGATTGCCCTCCAGCTGATCGGCGAGCTCGTGCCAGGAGCGGGCATTGGCCCGGGCCAGCCGGGCGAGGGTGCCCGAGCAGTGATTCGGCACATCCGTGGTCAAGCGCGCCCAGTCCCGGATGTCGACGATCGAGGCGGCCAACTGCCGCAGCAGGGTCCGGCCCCGCTCGTTGAACCGCAGCGCCGGATCATTGCGCAGGCCGCGCAGGATCAGTTCCTGCACCGAGGCCATGTGCGCGGCCCCTGCACGGGCCGGGCGTTCGGGGATCTCCGGCGCGGCCACCACGGTGGGGCCGGGTTTCGTCAGCGCGACGGGAGTGAATTCGGGGCGACATCGCAGGGCGGTGTCGGCCCGGAGCAGGCGGTCGCGCACATCCTTCGCGGTGCCCACCGAGATGCCGGCCAGCCGCGAGATCTCGCGCAGCGAGGCATCGGGTTTGTTCTTGATCATCTCCGCGGCGATGCCCCTGCCCTCGGAGACTTCGCGCCGGTGGATCTTGCCGTCCTTTCCCACTCTGCTGTCCATCGGTGTGTCCGCGCCGGCCGTGCGGCGCCGTTCCGCGCCCACGGTCTTGTGCGAAAGCCCGGCGATATCGGCGATCAACCGGTCCGACCACTGCGGATGCGACTGCACCAGCCGCCGCGCCGCCGCCTTGCGTTCGGCCAGCGAAAGCGGCAGCCCGTGCGCGATATTCGCGTGCACCGCGAGCACGAAGGCCTCGTCCTCGCTGCCGTCGAAGTACTTGACCGCGATGGTCTCGTGCCCGAGTTCCATGGCGGCCGCCAACCGGTGCGCCCCGTCGACGACCCGCATCGTGCGGCGATGCACGATGATCGCCGGCAGCGGGGCCTGCGCCTCGGCCAGCAGCCGGACGTGATTGTCATTGGTGCCGGCACTCGCCCGCGGCGAATAGCCGGGCGAGATCAGCTCGACAGGAACATGCTCTACCGGAACCGATGCCGCGCGGGCGAGCCACTGGTGCGCTCCCGCTGCATCGACACGATCTTCTAGGGTCACTACGCCCCTCCTCATCGAAGCGTGCTATCCGAACCACCCTGACGCAGTCCCCACCCCCGGGCCAGCACTCTTGCGCCCGAGCGAGGGGCCTTGCGAATCCCCTTGCCGCCGAGCTAAATTGACTGATTCCGCCGATCTCCGAAAGGCTCGACGCTCCATGGGTTCCAGTTGGCTACGTCGCCTGTCCAGCTCCGCGCCGGAGAGCGGCTCTCATACTTTGATCTGTTTTCCGCATGCGGGCGGGTCTGTGCTGTCGTTCGGGCCGTTGGCTCGGCGGGTGGGGGCGGGGTTCGATATTCTTGCCGTGCAGTATCCGGGGAGGCAGGATCGGCGGGACGAACCGCTGGTGGGGAATATTCAGGAGCTGGTCGACGAGTTGATGCCGGCACTGATGGAAGAGTTGGGCGCCGTTGGGGACTTTTCCTTGTTCGGCCACAGCATGGGATCTGTTGTGGCATTCGAGGTATGCCGGCGGCTCGAGCGCGAGTCGGGTCTGATGCCCAGCGTGTTGTTCGCTTCCGGTAGGCGTGCGCCTTCGGCTCCGCAGGCGGGGGGTGTGCATCTGCTGAACGACCAGGATCTGTGTGATCAGCTGGTGCGATTCGGTGGTACGCCAACGGCTTTGCTTGCGGATCCGGAATTCCGGGCGACGATTCTTTCGGTTGTGCGGAACGATTATCGGGCGATCGAGACCTATGAGTGTGCTCCGGGTGCGGTGATCGAATGTCCTGTTGTCGCGCTGACCGGTGATCGTGATCCTGATGCGAGTCTCGCGGATATCGAGGGGTGGCGCGGACATACGTCCGGGAGCTTCTTCGCGACTTCGTTTCCGGGGGGTCATTTCTTCATCGATGCGAATTGCGGCCCGATTGCGCAACTGATCCGTGAGCACAGCAGCCAGGCGGTCTCGCGCTAGCTGTGCGAGACTGTTGCGGTGGCCGAGACCGCTGAACTCATATCCAACGTTTCCGACACCGCCCGCTGGGTGGCTGCCTTCCGGGCGATCGAATCCGCCCGCCCCGACGCCCTTTTCGACGATCCGCTCGCCGACCTGGTCGCCGGGGAGCGGGGCCGCAGCATTGTCGGCCGCACACCGCGCCTGATGCACAATGGCTGGAGCCTGATCACCCGCACCAAGCTCATCGACGACCTGATCCTGGCGACCATCGCGCAGGGCTGCGATCTGGTGCTCAATCTGGCCGCGGGGATGGACACCCGGCCGTATCGGCTCGAGCTACCCGCCGAATTGCCCTGGGTGGAGGGCGATCTCCCCGGATTGATCGCGGAGAAGGATCAGTTGCTGGCCGGGGAGTCGCCGCGCTGCAAGCTCACCCGCACGGCGGTGGACCTCGCCGATCCCGAAGCGCGGCAACAGTTCCTGGACGACGCCCTCGCGGGATCGCAGCGCGCGCTGGTGCTCACCGAGGGATTGGTCTACTACCTCACCGACGAGGATGTCACCGGTCTGGCCGCGGCGTTCGCCCGTCCCGAGATCGCCTGGTGGGCAATGGATGTCAATAACCAGGCGCTGGTGAAGCGGATGAACAAGTCCACCACCGAACTCCTGGCCAACGCCCCCTGGCACTTCGGGCCGGTCGATCCGCTGGCCTTCTTCGCCGATCTGGGCTGGACGGCCGACGAGGTGGAACCGCTGACCACGGCGGCGCGCCGGTACCGGCGGCTGCCCTGGTTCCTGAAGCCGGTCATGCTGCTCCCCCAGCCGGATCCCCGCAAGCCGGCCGGAAGGCCTTGGCAGCCTTGGAGTTCGGTGGTGCGGTTCAGCCGCTAGGCCGTGCCGACCGGGCGGGCGCATCGCCCGCCCGGTCGTTGTTCCTAGCGCTCGAGCCAGTTCTCGATCGCGTCGGCGGCCTCCGCCGAGCCGTCCTCCAGGATCGTGAAGTGGTCGGCTTGCACCGGCACCAGGGTGTGCGTCGCATCCCACGGCTGGGTCTGCCAGTTCTCGCGCTCGGCCGCACCCTGCAGGAACGACCGGTCGCACTGCACGAACAACACCGGCGCGGCCACCGAGCCGGGCACGATCTGCTGCAACAGCTCCACATACCGGCCCATGCCGGTCAATCGGGCCTGGTCGAAGCGACCGAACAGCGCTTCCTGCGACACCATGTGCTCGGCCATGGCGCGCAGCAGCCACTCGCCATCGTCGTCCACCTTGTAGGTGTCGAGCATGACCACCCCGGCGGGCGCCGGGCCAGCGGCCGCTTCCAGGTACTCGGTGACCAGGTAGGCCAGCAGGCCACCCGAGGAATGCCCGAGCAGCACGAACGGATCTCCCTGTGCCGCTTCGAGGACGCAGCGCGCCAAGGCTTCCGCGGCCGCCGCCGGCGTCGTCGGCAGTGGCTCACCCGCAGCGAAACCGATCGGCGGCAACACCAGCACGTCGCGGGCGGCGCGCAGGTGCGAGGTGATCCGGGCGTAGAGATGCGCGCCGCCGGTGGCCAGCGGCGGGCTCAGGCAGATGATCCGCGGCAGGGCAGGACCCGCCGCGAGTCGCGTGGGCGCCGGCAGTTCGGCCAATTCGCCTGCCGCCGAGAACTGTTCACGCAGCTCCGCCACCGCTCGCAAGAGCGTGAAGCCCTTGCCGACGTGGCCGGACACCACCGCGCCGCGGAACATTCCGTACAGCGAATCGTCCACGGCGCCGGGCTCTTCGGCGCTGCGCGGCCCGGTACTGAGCTCCTTTCGCAGGTATCGGGCCAGTGCCGCGGGCGTCTTGTGGTCGAAGATCGCGGCGGCCGGCAACGTCAGGCCGGTGGAATTGCTCAGCGCGGTGCGCAATTCCATAGCGGCCAGTGAATCGAACCCGGATTCGAGGAAATCGCGTTCGGGATCGAGTGCGTCGGCGCTCTCGTGCCCGAGCAGCCGGGCGGCGTGCTCGAGGATGTGCGTCCGCAGCCACTGTTCCTGCTCGGACTCCGAGAGTTGGGCCAGGCGCCTGCGCGTGGCGCCCGCATCCTGCGCGCCGGCGCTCTGGCGGCGCCCGGCGCGCTTGACCAGGTCGCGAAGCAGCGCGGGTACCGCGTCGCGCGTCCGTAGCGCGGCCAGGTCGATCTCTACCGGTACGTGTGCCGGACGGCCCGAAGAGACTGCGGTGTCGAACAATTCGAGCGCTTTGTCCGCGGTCAGCGGCGGCAGACCCTGGCGGCGCATGCGCTGCCGGTCGGCTTGGCTGAGCCACTGCGACAGCCCGGTTTCGATATCCCACAGACCGTAGGCGAGCGAAGTCGCCGGAAGTCCCTGGGCGTGACGGTAGGTCGCGAGCGCGTCGAGGAATGCATTGGCCGCCGCGTAGCCGCCCTGCCCCGCGGGCAGGATCGAACCCGCCGCCGAGGAGATCAGTACGAAGGCGGCCGGTCCGGCGTCGCGGGTGAGTTCGTGCAGCCACCACGCGGCATCGGCCTTGGCGCCGAGGGAGTAGTCGATCTGATCCGGGGTCAAGGTGTCGACCAGGCCGTTGTGGGCGACGCCAGCCACGTGGACGACCGCACCCAGCGGATGCTCCGCGGGTACTGCGGTGAGCAGGTCCCGCAAGGCATCACGGTCCGTGACATCGCAGGCGACCACCTGAACCGCAGCGCCGAGAGCTTCGAGCTCCGCGATGAGGTCGGCAGCGGCGGCCGGTCCGCGGCGTCCTGCCAGCAGCAGGTGCCGCACACCGTGCGCGTTCACCAGATGCTTCGCCAGGTGGCTGCCGATTCCGCCGGTGCCACCGGTGATCACCACGGTCCGTTCGGGATCCCACGGCGACTGCGGCTCCGCTTCGGGCGCCGTGGCCCGCACGAGCCTGGGCACCCGAGTCCCGTCCGCGTGGACGGACAGTTCCGGCTCGCCCGACATCGCCGCGGCCACCAGCAGATCCGACGTTATCTCCACGGCTGCCTCGATGAGCACGATCCGGCCCGGATTCTCCGCCTGCGCCGCACGCACCAGACCCCACACCGCGGCCGCGGCCGGATCGGTAATGGCGTCGGTGACGACGGCCAGAGTGCTTGCGGCGTAGCGGTCTTCGCTCAGGAACTGCTGGATGACGCCGAGTGTGCCGTGCAAGGCCGCGCGCAACCGGACCGGCATGTCGGCGTCGCCGACCGGAGGCCGGAAGAGCAGGAATGCCTCCGGCTCGGCCGCACCCCACTCCGCCCAGGAAACTCCTGCCGCGGAGCGCAGTTGCGGACCGGACCGCCAGGTGAGCTCGTAGCGCGCGTCATTCGACCGCGAGGCGGCCACGAACAGCTCCGGCGACAGCGGGCGCAGCGCGAGGGACTGCACGGAAAGCAGTGGCGCGCCCACGGAATCGGCCATCGTCATGGTGACCGTCCCCTGATCCAGCCGCAACCGGACCCGCACCCGCCGGGCGCCGTCGGCGTACAGACGCACCGAGGACCACGAGAACGGCACGAGAGCCGACCGCTCCCCGTGTTCGGCGACGTCCTGAGCCAGCCCGAAGGGCAACGCGTGCATGGTCGCGTCGAGCAACGCCGGATGCACGCCATAGCCTTGGGCCGAGGTCTGCTCGGGCAGCGCCACTTCGGCGAAGAGGTCTTCGCCGCGCCGCCAGAGGGCCACCAGGCCTTGGAAAGCGGGCCCGTAGTTGTAGCCGTGGCCCGCGAGCACGTCGTAGGCGCCGTCGACCGGCACTTCCGTGGCGCCGGTGGGTGGCCACTGCACGAGGTCGTCCCAGTCGTCCGTGTCGTCGGTCTCCTGGCCGGGGCTCACGGTGCCGGTCGCATGGTGGGTCCATGGGATCGACGGGTCGTCCTCGTCCTTGCGGGAGTAGATGTCGACTCGCCGGCGCTCGTTCTCATCGCCGTCGCCGACGATCACCTGGATCTGTACTCCGCCGTTGGCCTGGAACACCAGCGGCGCCAACAATGTCAGCTCCGTCAGCTCGGGGCAGTCGACCTGATCGCCCGCGTGCAGAGCCAGTTCGACGAATCCGGTTCCGGGCAGCAGCACCATGCCGAGCACGTCGTGATCGGCCAGCCAGGGATGAGTGGCGGTGGACAGGCGGCCGGTGAGCCGGACTCCCCCGCTCTCCGGCTGTGCCACCACGGCGCCCAGCATGGGGTGTGTCCCGGCCCGCAGGCCGAGCGCGTGCGCCTCGCCCGTGTGCAGTGGGCCGATGGTCCAGAAGGGCCGGTGCTGGAAGTCGTAGGTCGGCAGATCGACCCGCGTGGCGCCGATGCCGGCGTAGTAGCGAGTCCAATCCACGGTCGAGCCCGTGACGTGCAGTCGGGCGAGGCCGGTGAGCACGGTCGTGGGGCCGGCGTTGTCTCGTCTGGTCAGCGCGATCGCGGTTGCGGTGTCGAGAGTTTGGGCGATCATCGGGGTCAACACGGCGTCGGGGCCGACCTCGGCGAACCTGGAAACACCCGAACCGGCCATCGCGGTCACGGCATCGGCGAAGCGCACCGTGTCCCGAACCTGGCCCACCCAATACGAGGAATATGCCATCTCGTCCGTGACGCGTGCACCGGTCACGGTCGACACCAGCGGGATCCTCGGGCGGGCGAAGGTCAAACCCTCGATCGCCGTGGCGAATTCGGCCAGCATCGGGTCCATCAGTGCCGAGTGGAAGGCGTGCGATACCCGCAATCGATGTGTGCGCCAACCCTGTTCGGCACAACGATCGGCGACGGCCACGACATCGTTCTCGATACCGGAAACAACCACCGACGCCGGACCGTTCACGGCCGCGATCGACACACCATCGACCAGCAACGGCAGCACATCGGATTCCGACGCACCGACCGCCACCATCGCACCACCGGTGGGGAGCGCCTGCATCAGACGGCCACGCGCGGCCACCAGCACACAAGCATCGGACAGGGAGAGCACCCCGGCCACATGCGCGGCGGCGACTTCACCGATCGAGTGGCCTGCCACGACATCCGCACGGACGCCCCAGGATTCGAGGAGCCGGAACAAGGCGACCTCGAATGCGAACAGCCCCGACTGTGCGAACACGGTCCGGTCGACCAGGTCACCGCCCGACAGCGCCGCGCTCAGCGAAACCGGCTGATCCAGCAGCGGATCCAGTTCCGCGACGATCGCATCGAACGCCGCAGCGAACACCGGATAGGCCGCGTGCAACTCGGCTGCCATCCCGGCCCACTGCGCACCCTGACCGGAGAACACCAGGCCCGTGGAGCCTGGCACCACACGACCGGACACCACGCCCGCAACCGACTCGCCGCGGCCCAGTGCCTGGGTGCCCGCGAGCAGATCATCACGCCCCGCCGCCAGCACCACGGCGCGCTGCTCGAACACCGCGCGCGTGGCAGCCAGCGAGAAGCCGACATCCACCGGATCCGAATCATGTTCGGCCGCATGGGAGGCCAGGCGCGCGGCCTGACCAGCTAGGGCTTCGCCATTGCGCGCCGAGATCACCCACGGCAACACCCCGCCGACCGGGACCGTCTTGCTCGCCGAATCCACAGTCGCGGCCATCGGCGCCTGCTCGAGGATGACGTGCGCATTGGTGCCGCTGATGCCGAACGAGGACACCCCGGCCCGCCGCGGCCGATCCGATTCCGGCCACGGCACGGCCTCGGTCAGCAGCCGCACCTGCCCTTCGGACCAATCGACCTTGGTCGAGGGCTGATCCACGTGCAGGGTCCGCGGCAGCTCACCGTGCCGCATGGCCATCACCATCTTGATCACGCCGCCCACGCCCGCGGCGGCCTGGGAGTGACCGATATTGGACTTCAGCGATCCCAGCCACAGCGGCCGATCCGCCTCCCGATCCTGCCCGTAGGTGGCCAGCAGTGCCTGGGCCTCGATGGGATCGCCCAGTGTCGTTCCGGTGCCGTGCGCCTCGACCACATCGATATCGACCGGCGAGACACCGGCATTGGCCAGCGCCTGCCGGATCACCCGCCGCTGCGACGGGCCATTCGGCGCGGTCAAACCATTGGACGCGCCATCCTGATTCACCGCGGAACCGGCGATCACGGCCAGCACCTGATGACCGTTGCGCCGGGCATCGGACAGCCGCTCCAGCACCAGCACGCCGACGCCTTCGGACCAGCCGACGCCATCGGCGCTGTCGGCGAAGGATTTACAGCGCCCGTCGGGGGACAATCCCCGCTGGCGGCTGAATTCCACCATGGTCTCGGGTGTCGCCATCACCGTCACGCCACCGGCCAGTGCCAGATCGGATTCGCCCGACCGCAGCGATTGCGCGGCCAGATGCATGGCCACCAGCGACGACGAGCACGCGGTATCGACCGATACGGCCGGGCCTTCCAGCCCGAGCGTGTAGGCGACGCGGCCGGAGACCAGGCTGCCCGCGGCATTGGTGCCGGTGCCCTGGGCGTAGTCGTGGTACATGACGCCGGCGAACACTCCGGTCGAACTGCCCCGCAGTGCGGCCGGATCCACGCCGGCGCGTTCGAGGGCCTCCCAGGTGGTTTCCAGTAGTTGCCGCTGCTGGGGATCCATCATGGTGGCTTCGATGGGGCTGATGCCGAAGAAGTCCGGATCGAAATCGGCGGCGGTGTGCAGGAACCCGCCTTCGCGGGTGTAGGACTTGCCCACGCGGCCGGGTTCCGGATCGTAGAGGCCGTTGAGATCCCAGCCGCGGTCGACGGGGAGGGTCGATACCGCGTCGGCGCCGGTTCGGACCAGCTCCCAGAGTCCTTCGGGAGAGGTGACTCCGCCGGGGTAGCGGCAGGCCATGCCGACGACAGCGATCGCCTCGTTGCCCGCGGTCCGGGTGGCGGTGACCGCGTGTTCGCGGCCGGTGCCGGTGAGTTCGTCGGCCAGATACTTCGCCAGCGCTTGCGGTGACGGGTAATCGAATACCAGCGTCGCGGACAAGGGCAGGCCCGTGACGGTTTTCAGGGCATTGCGGAACTCGATGGCGGTGATCGAGTCGAAGCCGAGTTCGTTGAAGGCCTTGTCCATTGCGATCGAATCGGCGTTCTGGTGACCGAGGATCGCGGCGGCCTGACCGCGGACGATCTCGACCAGTACGGCGAATCGCTCGCTCTCCGGCGTATCGAGCAGCCGTGCGCGCAGCGCGGCGGCCGCACCCGAGACCGCCTTGCGGCGACCGGGAATCAGACCGGCGAACAATGCGGGCGCGGCGAATGCCGTGCGGCGCATGGCATCCAGATCCAGCCGGGCGAGGACCGGCGCTGCCGCTTCGATTCCGGCGGCGGCGTCGAACAGTGCGAGACCCTGTTCCGCCGACAGTGGCAGCAGGCCCGAACGGGACATGCGCTGCCGGTCGACCTCGCTGAGTTCCGCGGCCATGCCGCCGTCCATGTCCCACAGACCCCACGCCAGGGATTGCCCCGGGCGACCGGATGCCCTGCGGTGCACCGCGAGTGCGTCCAGGCAGGCGTTGGCCGCGGCGTAGTTGCCCTGACCGGGGTTGCCGACCGGGCCGGCCACCGAGCTGAACAGTACGAACGCCTTCAGCGGCAGTTCTGCGGTCAGTTCCTGCAGATGGAGGGCGGCATCGACCTTGGGGCCCAGCACCGTATCCAAACGGTCCGGGGTCAGGGAGGCGATGGCGCCGTCGTCGAGGACTCCGGCCAGGTGGTACACACCCGCGACCGGATGATCGGCAGAGATACCAGCCAGCACCGCGGCGAGTGCGTCACGATCGGCGACATCGCAGGCGGTGAATTCGGCTTCGGCGCCCAGATCCTGCAATTCCGCACGGAATTCGGCAGCGCCGGGCGCGCCCTCACCGCGGCGGCTCAGCAGCAGGAGTCGGCGCGCACCGTATGCGTCGACCAGGTGCCGGGCGAACAGCGCGCCGAGGTAGCCGCTGGCGCCGGTGATCAGCACCGTGTCGTCGGGATCGAAAACGCCGGTTGCCGGGGCGGTTTCGGCAGCAACGACGACCCGGTTGAGTCGTGGTCGGTACACCTGCCCGCCGCGCACGGCCACCTGTGGTTCGTTCGCGGCCAGAATGCCGCCGAGCAGTGCTTCGAGCTCGGAATCGGTATCCACCAGAACGATCCGGCCGGGGCTCTCCGCCTGCGCGGAACGAACCAGACCGGCCACCGCGGCCCCGGCCAGGTTCGTAATGTACTCCCCGGCAACGGATGCGGCACCAGTGGTTCGGACCACGAGCACCGATTCGCCGGAGGACTCATCGGCGATCCAGGACTGCAGCCTTTGCAGCGCCCCGTGTGTCGCGGCGCGAACGGCGGCGGGATCGTTGCCCTTCGGGCTGTCCCATACCACCGGATCCGGGACCTGTTCGCCCTCGGATACCGGCATCGGCGTCCAGGCGATCTCGAACATGGCGGTGCGAGCGATCGGCGTACCGGCAGTCAGCTGGGCGGGATCGATCGGCCGGGAAGCCAAGTGCCGCACGGTCATTACCGGAGCACCGGTCGAGTCCATCAGATCCAGTGCCACCCCGCGCTCACCGACCGGGGTGTACCGGACGCGCAGCGCGTCGGCGCCCGACGCGTGCACGGTGACGCCAGTCCATTCGAACGGCAAGAGCAGTCCGGCTCCGTCCGCAGTGGTATCGGCGGCGAAACGCAAGGCGTGCAGGGCCGCATCCAGCAGCGCCGGGTGCACGCCGAACCGCTCGGCGTCCGCGCGGGCCGACTCGGGCAGGGTGACCTCGGCGTAGAGCCCGTCTGCGGTGCGCCAGACCGACTTCAGCGCCTGGAATACCGGGCCGTAGTGATAGCCCTGCGCGTCGAGGGATTCGTAGGCGTCCTCGAGGTCGATCGCGGTGGCGCCGGCGGGTGGCCACTGTGCCGAATCGACTGCGGCGCTGTCGACTGCGGGCGCGAGCACGCCTTCGGCGTTCAGCGTCCACGATGGCGCGGAATCGAGATCTTCGTCGGGGCGGGAGAAGATCCGCACCCCGCGACGACCCGTCTCGTCCGCGGCACCGACCACCACGCGCACCGCGACGCCCGCCGACTGCGGCAGCACCAGCGGAGCCCGCAGGAGCAGCTCGTCCAGAGTCGAGCACCCCACGCGCTCACCGGCGTGCAGGGCGAGTTCGACCAGGCCGGTGCCGGGGAACAAGACGGTGTCCATGACCGCGTGGTCGGCCAGCCACGGATGCGTCTGCACCGAGAGGCGACCGCTCAGCGAGAGGGCGTCGGAGTCGGGTTGCGACACCACCGCCGAGACCAGGGGGTGCCCGGTCATCGAGAAGCCCAGGGAGCGGGCGTCACCGCCGGTGGGCGCGGTCATCCAGTAGCGGCGACGCTGGAAGGCGTAGGTGGGCAGGTCGATTCGCCGTGCGCCGGTGCCGGCGTACAGGCCGGCCCAATCGACGTGAGCGCCGGAGACGAACAACCCGGCCACGCCCGCCGCGAGCGCGGACGCGTCCGCCCGGCCGCGACGCGCGAGCGCGAACACCACCGGAGTCGTGGCCGCCTCGAGCTCGCCGATGATCTGGTCGATCATCGGGAAGAGCGCGGCATCCGGCCCGACTTCGGCGAACCGTGACACGCCCATATTTGCCATTGCGGCAATGGCATCGGCGAAGCGGACGGTGTCGCGGACCTGGCCCACCCAGTACGACGGGTCGGTCATCTCGTCGTCGACGCGGGCGCCGGTGACGGTGGATACCAGCCGGATGCTCGGGCGGTTGAACGTCAGCCCCTCGATGGCCGAGGCGAACTCGGTCAGCATCGGCTCCATCAACGCCGAATGGAAGGCATGCGACACCCGCAAACGGTGTGTCCGCCAACCCCGTTCGGCGCAGATATCGACCACGGCCGAAACCGCTTGTTCGACACCGGAAACCACCACCGAGGACCGACCGTTCACCGCCGCGATGGATACACCGTCGACCAGCAAGGACAGCACCTCGGACTCGGACGCACCGACGGCAACCATTGCCCCACCAGCGGGCAGAGCCTGCATCAAACGGCCTCGCGCAGCGACCAGTACGCACGCGTCCGGCAGGGACAGCACCCCTGCCACATGTGCGGCAGCGACCTCACCGATCGAATGCCCCGCCACCACATCCGCACGCATGCCCAAGGATTCGAGCACGCGGAACAGCGCCACTTCGAAGGCGAACAGACCCGCTTGCGCGAAGACCGTTTGATCGACGAGCTCCTCGGACGACAGCGCCGCGCTCAGCGAAACCGACTGTTCCAGCAGCGGATCCAGCTCGGCGACGATCGCATCGAATGTCTCCGCGAATACCGGATACGCCGCCCGCAACTCGGCTGCCATACCGGCCCACTGTGCACCCTGCCCGGAGAACACCAGGCCCGTCGAACCCGTAACTGCCCGACCGGATACCACTTCGGCAGCCGCCTCGCCGCGGCCGACCGCCTGGGTTCCGGCCCGCAGGCCATCCCGGTCGGCGGACAACACCACGGCCCGGTGCTCGAACAGCGCCCTCGAAGTCACCAGCGACAAGCCGATATCGATCGGCTCGTGCTCGTCCACCTCCGAGGCGAGGCGCCTGGCCTGCTCGGCGAGAGCCTCATCGGTACGGGCCGAAAGCACCCACGGCAGGATGCCACCGACCGGGCGGGCCTCGATCGCCGGTACGGGAGCCGCATTCGCTGCGGGAGCCTGTTCGACGATGACGTGGGCATTGGTGCCGCTGAGACCGAACGAGGACACACCGGCACGTCGGGGCCGGTCCACCTCCGGCCACGGCACCGACTCGGTCAGCAGGCGGATATGGCCCTCGGACCAATCGACCTTGGTGCTCGGCTGATCGATGTGCAGCGTGCGGGGCAGCACTCCGTGCTGCAGCGCCATGATCATCTTGATCACGCCGCCCACACCGGCCGCGGCCTGCGCGTGCCCGATATTGGACTTCAAGGACCCCAGCCACAGCGGGCGATCGGCCTCCCGATCCTGCCCGTAGGTGGCCAGCAGGGCTTGCGCCTCGATGGGATCGCCGAGCGTCGTGCCGGTGCCGTGGGCCTCGACCGCATCCACGTCGACCGCAGACACTCCGGCATTGGCCAGCGCCTGGCGGATCACCCGGCGCTGGGACGGACCGTTGGGCGCGGTCAGGCCGTTCGACGCGCCATCCTGATTCACCGCGGAACCGGCGAGCACCGCCAAGACCTGATGGCCATTGCGCCGGGCATCGGACAATCTCTCCAGCACCAGCATTCCGGCACCCTCGGACCAGCCGACACCATCGGCGCTGTCCGCGAACGACTTACACCGGCCGTCGGGCGAGAGCCCGCGCTGCCGGCTGAATTCGAGCAGCATCCCGGGTGTCGCCATCACCGCGACACCACCGGCGAGCGCCAGGTCGCACTCCCCCGACCGCAGCGACTGCGCGGCGAGGTGCATGGCCACCAAGGAGGATGAGCACGCCGTATCGATCGACATGGCAGGGCCTTCCAGCCCCAGCGTGTAGGCGATGCGACCGGGAATCAGACTGCCCGCGGTGCTGCTGCCGGTGCCGGATCCCTCGCCGTAATCGTGGTACATGACGCCGGTGAAGACACCGGTCGAACTACCGCGCAGCGCAGCCGGATCCACACCGGCGCGTTCGAGGGCCTCCCAGGATACTTCCAGCAGCACCCGCTGCTGGGGATCCATGATGATGGCCTCGTTGGGGCTGATCCCGAAGAAGTCGGCGTCGAAATCCGTTGCAGCATAGAGGAACGAGCCTTGGCGGGTGTAGGTCCGGCCTGCCTTGCCGGGCTCCGGATCGTAGATGCCCTCGACGTCCCAGCCTCGATTGCCCGGTAGCTCACCGGTGGTATCGATGCCCGAGCTGACGACCTGCCACAGATCCTCCGGCGAGGCGACGCCGCCGGGATAGCGGCAGCTCATGGCCACCACGGCGATCGGGTCGTCGCCGGCGATTCGGCTGGCGGTGATCTCTATATCGTCCCCGGCGCCGGTGAGCTGGGAATCGATGAACTCCGCCACGGTCTGCGGGTTGGGTTGATCGAAGACCAGCGTGGCCGGCAATTGCAGTCCGGTCGCGGCATTGAGCCGGTTGCGGAACTCGACGGCGCCCAGCGAATCGAAGCCGAGCTCCTGGAAGGCCCGCTGGGGTTCGACGGCATCGATCGAGCCGTGTCCGAGGATTTCGGCGGCGACCGATCGGACGAGGTCGAGCAGCGCGGTGCGGCGGTCGGTGTCGGAGAGCCCGGCCAGCTTCTTGGCGAAGGCCTGGCTCGCCGGGGTTCGATTATTGCGGCGCACCGGGATCGGCACGATCGCGCGGATCAGGGCGGGGATGTCGTCACCGCGGGTGCGCAGTACGGCCGGGTCGATGCGCAGGGCGACCAGCTGGGCGGTGCCGGTGGCTATGGCCGCATCGAACAGTGCCAGGCCGTCGGCTTCGTTCAGTGGCGGGAAGCCCTGGCGGCGCATCCAGTCGAAGGCCTCCTCGGACAGTTCGACGCCGAGTCCGCTCGAACGCGCCCACAGACCGTAGTCGATGGAGGTCGCCGGGAGTCCCGCGCGGTGCCGGTGTGCGGCAAGGGCATCGAGGAAGACGTTCGCGGCGGCGTAGTTGGCCTGGCCCGCGGCCAGTACCAGCCCGCCTGCCGAGGACAGCAGCACGAACAGTGACAGTGGCTTGTCCCGAGTCAGTTCGTGCAGATGCCACGCCGCGTCGACCTTGGGCCGGAAGACCTGGTCGATCCGCTCGGCGGTCATCGATCCGATCAGGCCGTTGTCGGCGGTTCCGGCCGCATGGACCACGCCGATCAGCGGTTGCTCGGCTGGGATGGCGGCCAGCAGCGCTTCGAGCGCGGATCGATCCGAGACATCGCATGCGGCGATGGTGATTTCGGCGCCGAGTTCGGCCAGCTCCGCGGACAGTTCCGCCGCACCGGGCGCATCCGGTCCGCGCCGGGAGGTCAGCAGCAGGTGGCGCACACCGTGTTCGGTCACCAGATGGCGGGCGAGCACCGCACCCAGGCCACCGGTGCCACCGGTCACCAGCACGGTGCCCGGTTCGGACAGCGGGGTGATGGTGCCCGGTGCGTGCCGGGTCAGTCGCGGTACCAGGAGGCTCGTGCCCCGCAGTGCGAGTTCGGGTTCCGACGCCACCGCCGCGAGGGCGGCGGGCACTGTGGACGGATCAGCGTCTTCATCGAGATCGACGATCTGGATCCGGCCCGGGTGTTCGGCCTGTGCGGCGCGCAGCAGACCCCACACCGGCGCCTGATCCAGGCGCACCTGTTCGGAATCAGTGACGGCCACAGCGTTTCTGGTGAGCACGACCAGGCGGGAATCGTCCGACTGAGGATCGGTCAGCCAACTGTGAAGGGTATCGAGGACACCGGTGACGACCTGCCGGGCCGCCTCCGGTGGCGGACCGTCGAGGCGGGCGCACTCGAACACCGTGATCTCGGGAAGAGCCGATTCCTGCTTCGACAGCGGTGTGACTGCGACCCAGTCCACGCCGAAGAAGGCCTCCGACACGCGATTCGCGTTCAGGCGCTCGGCGGACACCGGCCGGGACACCAGCGCGCCCACCGACAGCACCGGCCGGCCCTGCTCATCGGCGAGGTGCAGGGCCAATCGGTTGTCCTGCAGCATGATCCGGACCCGCGCGGCCGCCGCACCGGTGGCATGCACCACGACCCGGTTCCAGCTGAACGGCAGCGCCGGGAAACCTTCGATGCCGCCGCGCAGCCCGTGCAGGATCACGGCATGCATGGCAGCGTCGAACAATGCCGGGTGGATGCCGAAACCGTGGGCTTCCTTCGGATCCGGCAGGGCGACCTCGGCGAACAGCTCGTCGCCGCGGTGCCATGCCGCTTGCAAGCCCTGGAAGAACGGGCCATAGCCATAGCCGACATTCAGCAGCTCGTCGTACGCGCCTTCGATATCCAGTGGCTGCGCGTCGGCGGGAGGCCAAGTGGTGAGGTCGAATTCGGGCGCGGTTTCGCCCGGGGTGAGCACGCCTTCGGCATGCAGTACCCACGGGCTCTCGACCGTCTGGCGGGAATGCACGCTCAGGCGTCGGCGCCCGGCGTCGTCGGCGGCCGACACGACGACCTGTACCGAGACACCCCCTGCGGCAGGCATTGTCAACGGGCTGTGCAGGACCAGTTCGTCCACGACATCGCAGCCAAGGACGCCGCCGACGTAGGCGGCCAGTTCGACGAATCCGGTGCCCGGCAGCAGTACGGTGCCGAAGACGCTGTGATCGGCCAGCCATTCCACCGAGTCCAGCGACCACCGGCCGGTGAAGCTGACCCCGCCCGAATCCGGATGCGGCACAAGGGCGCCGAGCAGCGGATGATCGACCACATCGAGTCCGGCAGCGCCGATCCCGCCCAGGTCGGCGCCGAGCCAGGAATGGGCCAGCATCTGCTTGGCGTCGAGCCAGAAGCGCTGATGTTGGAAGGCGTAGGTGGGCAGGTCGATTCGCCGCGCACCAGGCCCGGCATAGAAACCGGTCCAATCGACTTCAGCGCCGGTGACGAACAACCCGGCCACCCCGCGCAGTGCGGTGGAGAGGTCGGCCTGGTCCCGGCGTGCCAGGGCCACCATCGCGGCGGACCCGTCGTCGAGTGTCTGGGCGATCATCGGGGTCAGGGCCGCGTCGGGTCCGACCTCGGCGAACCGGGACACACCCAGATCCACCATCGCGGTGACCGCGGTGGCGAAGCGCACGGTGTCCCGAATCTGGCCGACCCAATACGACGGGTCCGACATCTCGTCGGTCACCCGCACACCGGTCACGGTGGATACCAACGGCATGTTCGGCCGGTGGAATGTCAGACCCTGTATCGCCGAAGCGAATTCGGTCAGCATCGGTTCCATGAGCGCCGAATGGAAGGCGTGCGAGACCCGCAAGCGACGCGTGCGCCAGCCGCGCTCGGCGCACACTTCGACCACGGCCAGCACGGCCTCTTCGACACCGGAGAGCACCACCGACGACGGGCCGTTGACCGCGGCGATCGCTACCCCATCGGTCAGCAATGGCAGCACATCGGCCTCGGCGGCGCCGACGGCGACCATGGCTCCGCCCTCGGGCAGGGCCTGCATCAACCGGCCGCGCGCGGCGACCAGTACGCACGCATCCGTCAGCGAGAGCACGCCCGCCACATGGGCGGCGGCCACCTCACCGATCGAGTGCCCCGCCACGACATCGGCACGGACGCCCCAGGATTCGAGCCGGCGGAACAAGGCCACCTCGAAGGCGAACAGGCCCGCCTGCGCGAATACCGTCGAATCGATCAGATCGTCCGACGACAGCGCGACGGTCAGCGAAACCGATTGCCCCAGCAGCGGATCCAGCTCGGCGACGATGGCGTCGAAATGCTCGGCGAACACCGGGCACGACGCACGCAGCTCGGCCGCCATACCGGCCCACTGCGCGCCCTGTCCGGAGAACACCAGACCTGTCGAACCCGGGAGCACACGACCGGTCACCACACCCGGAGTTGTCTCGCTGCGGCTCAGCGCGCGCACGCCCGCCAGCAGGCCATCCCCGTCCTCGGCGAGGACGACCGCGCGGTGCTCGAAAACGGCACGTGTGGCGGCCAGCGAGAAGCCGACGTCCGCGGGATCGGAATGACGTTCGGCCACAGCGGATGCCAGGCGGGCAGCCTGACCCGCGAGAGCTTCACCGCTGCGCGCAGACACCACCCAGGGCAGCAACCCGCCGGACCGAATCGTCGCCTGCTCCGCCACCGGCTCGGTGGCCGGAGCCTGTTCCAGGATGATGTGCGCATTGGTACCGCTGATACCGAACGAGGACACACCGGCACGCCGCGGACGATCCGTCTCCGGCCACGGCACGGCCTCGGTCAGCAAGCGCACATGACCGTCGGACCAATCCACCTTCCTGGATGGCTGATCCACGTGCAGCGTCTTGGGCAAGACCCCCTGCTGCATCGCCATGACCATCTTGATCACACCGCCCACACCGGCCGCCGCCTGCGCGTGCCCGATATTGGACTTCAACGACCCCAGCCACAACGGCCGATCGTCCGCACGATCCTGCCCGTAGGTGGCGAGCAGCGCTTGAGCTTCGATCGGATCGCCCAGCGTGGTACCCGTGCCGTGCGCCTCGACCACGTCCACGTCGAGTGGTGAGATCCCGGCATTCGTCAAGGCCTGCCGGATCACTCGCCGTTGCGCTGGACCGTTCGGCGCGGTCAGACCGTTGGACGCGCCGTCCTGGTTGACCGCCGAACCGGTGATCACCGCGAGGATCTGATGGCCGTTGCGCTGTGCATCGGACAACCGCTCCAGCACCAGCACGCCGACGCCTTCGGACCAGCCCACGCCATCGGCGCTGTCGGCGAACGATTTACACCGCCCGTCGGGCGAGAGTCCGCGCTGGCGGCTGAATTCCACGAGCGTCTCCGGGGTGGCCATGACCGCCACGCCACCAGCCAGCGCGAGATCGCATTCGCCCGAGCGCAAGGATGCCGCCGCGGAATGCATTGCCACCAAGGACGACGAGCATGCCGTATCGACCGTGACCGATGGGCCTTCCAGGCCGAATACATACGAAACTCGGCCGGAGGAATAGGATCCCAGATTCGTATTGAACGGATAGTCGTGGTACATCATGCCGACCCAGACACCGGTCCGGCTGCCCTTCAACGAACCCGGGTCCACACCCGCCCGCTCGAACGCCTCCCACGAAGTCTCCAGCAGCAGAAACTGCTGCGGATCCATTGCCGTTGCCTCATTGGGGCTGATATTGAAGAATGCCGGATCGAATTCGCCTGCGTCATGCAGGAATCCGCCCTGGCGGGTGAGCGTGGAGGCCGGCGCCGTACCGGTGGGGTCGTAGAGGCGTTCGGTATCCCAGCCCCGATTCGCGGGGAAATCCGTGGTCGCGTCGGTCCCCTCGGAAACCAGCCGCCACAAGTCCTCGGGAGAACCGACCCCACCCGGATACCGGCACGCCATGCCCACGATCGCGATGGGTTCGCGAAGAGCCGCGTCGAGCTCGCGATTGCGGGCGCGCAGCCGCCCGGTCTCCTTGAGTGAAACGCGTAGCGCCTGAGCCAGTTTCTCGATGTTATCGTCGGGCTTCGTCATAATGTGCCGTCAGTCCTCTGATGAGTTGTTGTAGGCCAGGTCGATCAGATCGTCGATATCGAGCCCGTCGATCGATTCGTCCGTCATGGTCGGCTCGGGCTCGGCGGGGCTTTCCGGCCCGGCCGCGAGTTTCATGAGGGCATCCAGCAGGCCCGCGTCGCGGAGCCGGGCGAGCGGGATGGTTTGGAGGGCCCGGCGAATATCGTTCTCCGGCAGATCCGTTGCCTGGTCGGGATTGTGGTCGGTGAATTCTTCGGCCAGGTATTCGGCCAAGGCTTGCGGTGACGGGTAGTCGAACACGAGGGTCGCGGGCAGGCGCAGGCCCGTCACGGCTTTGAGTGTGTTGCGGAACTCGATCGCGGTGAGCGAATCGAAGCCCAATTCGCTGAAGGGACGATCCGCGGCAACGGCATTCGCGTTCTGGTGCCCGAGGATGGTGGCGACCTGGCCGCGGACGATCTCGACGAGGACACCGAGCCGTTCGCTCTCGGGTGTGTTCACCAGCCGCGCGCGCAGCGCGGTGGATGCGCCCGAGGCCGCCTTGCGGCGCTGCGGGATCAGGGTGGAGAACAGTGGCGGCGCGGCGAATCCCGCGCCGCGCATGGCATCCAGGTCCAGGCGGACCAGGATGAGGGCCGCGGTGTCCATGCCGGTCGCGGCATCGAAGAGCGCGAGGCCCTGTTCTTCCGACAGTGGCAGCATGCCCGTGCGGGACATGCGGCGGCGATCGGCCTCGTTGAGTTCCGCGCCCATACCGCCGTCCGGGTTCCAGAGTCCCCAGGCCAGTGACTGGCCGTTCCGCCCGGTTGCCCGCCGGTGCGCCGCCAGGGCGTCCAGGCAGGCATTGGCCGCGGCGTAGTTGCCTTGTCCCGCAGCGTTGAACGAGCCGGCGATCGAGCTGAACAGCGTGAATGCCTTCAGTGGCAGGTCGGCGGTCAGTTCGTGCAGGTGCAGGGCGGCATCGACCTTGGGCGCCAGGACCGAATCGATCCGGTCCGGGGTCATCGAGGCGATGGCGCCGTCGTCGAGGACACCGGCCAGGTGGAACACACCGGTGAGCGGGTTAGCGGCGGGCACGCCCGCCAGTACCTCGGCCAGCGCGGCACGGTCGGCCACATCGCAGGCGGCGAACTCGACCTCGGCGCCGAGCGCGTGCAACTCCTCCCGCAATTCGGCGGCGCCGGAAGCGGATTCACCGCGGCGGCTCAACAGCAGCAGCCTGCGCACGCCGTGGGCGCCGACGAGGTGCCGCGCGAACAATCCGCCGAGGTAGCCGCTGGCGCCGGTGATCAGCACGGTGTCGTCCGGATCGAAGGCGCGGGCAGCCGGAGTGATCTCGGCGGTGGAGACGACCCGGGTGAGCCGGGCACCGTAGGTCTGCCCGTTACGCACGGCGACCTGCGGTTCACCGGTCGCCGCAATCGCGCCGAGTTCGGGACCGGCAGTGCGGGAATCGTAGTCGAGCAAGACGATTCGCCCGGGGCTCTCTGCCTGCGCGGAACGCACGAGGCCACCCACTGCTGCACCGGCGAGGTTCGTAATGTCTTCCCCGGCAACCGATACCGCGCCGTCGGTGCGAACCACCAGCACCGATTCACCGAATCGCGGATCGGCGATCCAGGCCTGCAGTGCCGGCAACACACTGTGTGTCGCGGTGCGGACGGCGGCGGGATCATTACCCGCAGGGCAGTCCAGCACCACGACCGGCGGGACCGGGTCGCTTCCGGTACCGAGGTCCGCCCACGCAACCGCGGTACCCGCGTCCTCGGACAGCGCGATCGGTGTCCAGTTGATGTCGAACACGGCAGTGCGCGCGATCGGGGTACCGGCGGTGAGCTGGGCGGGATCGATGGGCCGGGAGGACAGCTGTTGCACCGTCGCCACCGGGGCGCCGGTGAAGTCTGCGATATCCAGCGCGACACCGTGCTCGCCCCTGCGGGTGAGCCGGACACGCAACGCATCTGCCCCGGCCGCATGGACCGTGACACCGGACCATTCGAACGGCAGGACCACCGGCCCGTTCGCCTCGGCCGGGTTGTCGCCGGCGAAACGCAAGGCGTGCAGGGCCGCATCCAGCAGGGCCGGGTGCACACCGAAGCGCTCCGCGTCGGCGCGAGCGTGCTCGGGCAGTTCGACTTCGGCGTAGACCCCGTCGGATCCGCGCCAGGCCGCGCGCAGCGCCTGGAACACCGGGCCGTAGTGATAGCCCTGGTCATCGAGGGCGTCGTAGACACCGTCGAGGTCGACCGCGGTCGCTCCGGCCGGCGGCCAGGCCACCAGATCCGCAGGGGCGCTGTCGGATTCCGGCACGAGTGCGCCTTCGGCGTTCAAGGTCCACGGCGAGTGCGCCGAGTCGGCGTCTTCGTCGGGGCGGGAGAAGATCCGCACCCCGCGACGACCCGCCTCGTCCGCGGCACCGACCACCACGCGCACCGCGATACCCGCCGAGTCCGGCAGCACCAGCGGAGCCCGCAGCACCAGCTCGTCCAGGCTCGAACAACCCACCCGCTCACCGGCGTGCAGGGCGAGTTCGACCAGGCCGGTGCCGGGGAACAGCACCGTGTCCATGACCGCGTGATCGGCCAGCCACGGATGGGACTGCACCGACAGACGCCCGCTCAACGCGATGGCGTCCGAATCCGGTTGCGACACAACCGTCGAGACCAAGGGGTGTCCGGTGGCCATCAGGCCCATTGCCCGGGCGCCGCCATTGCTGGTGGAGCCTTCGGGGATCCAGTAGCGGCGGCGCTGGAATGCGTAGGTGGGCAGGTCGATTCGCTGGGCACCGGTGTCGGTGTAGAGATCGGACCAGTGCATCGCGGCGCCGGCGACGAACAGTCCGGCCACCGCGGTCAGCAGGGTCGACGGATCGGCGTGGTCGTCGCGACGGGCCATTGCCACCAAGGCCGCGGAACTGCCGTCGAGGGTCTGGGCGACCATCGGGGTCAGCACCGCATCGGGACCGACCTCGGCGAACCGGGACACACCCGCCTCGGCCATTGCGGTGATCGCCTCGGCGAAGCGCACCGTGTCGCGGACCTGATTCACCCAGTACGACGCATCGGACATCTCGTCGCCGATCCGGGCGCCGGTGACCGTGGACACCAGCGGGATATTCGGCCGGGCGAAGGCCAAACCTTTGACCACCGAGGCGAATTCGTCCAGCATCGGCTCCATCAGCACCGAATGGAAGGCGTGGGAGACACGCAATTTGTGTGTGCGCCAGCCCTGTTCGACGCACCGATCGACGACCGCCGTGACCGCGTCTTCGATGCCGGAGACCACCACCGCGGAGGGACCGTTCACCGCCGCGATCGACACACCGTCGACCAGCAGCGGCAGCACGTCCGTCTCGGATGCGCCCACAGCCACCATTGCCCCACCAGCGGGCAGTGCCTGCATCAAACGCCCTCGCGCAGCGACCAACACGCACGCGTCAGACAGCGACAGCACACCGGCCACATGCGCGGCCGCGACCTCACCGATCGAGTGACCGGCCACGACATCCGCACGGAAACCCCAGGATTCGAGCAGCCGGAACAACGCCACCTCGAACGCGAACAGTCCTGCTTGCGTGTAGACCGTGCGATCGATCAGATCGCCATCGAGCAGTGCCGTCTCCAGCGAAACCGGCTGTCCCAGCAGCGGATCCAACTCCGCGACGATCGCGGCGAAATGCTCGGCGAAGACCGGATACGCCGCACGCAGCTCCGTGGCCATACCCGCCCACTGCGCACCCTGCCCTGAGAACACCACACCGGTCGAACCGGAAATCGTGCGACCGGAGATCACACCCGGAACGGATTCACCGCGACCCAAGGCCTGGATACCGGCCCGCAGGCCGTCGCGGTCGGCGGCGACCACAACCGCCCTGCGGTCGAACAGCACTCGCGACGTCACCAGCGAGACGCCGATATCCATCGGGTCGTGGCCGTCCGCATACGCGGCCAGGCGCCTGGCCTGTTCGGCGAGAGCGTCACCGGTGCGCGCCGAGAGCACCCACGGCAGCACGCCGCCGGCCGGGGCGGTCCGGACCCGCGGAACGGGAACCGGATTCGCGATCGGGGCCTGCTCGACGATGAGGTGCGCATTGGTGCCACTCAGACCGAACGAGGACACACCCGCGCGCCGCGGGCGACCTGCCTCCGGCCACGGCACCGACTCGGTCAACAACCGGATATGGCCCTCGGACCAATCGACCTTCGTCGACGGCTGATCCACATGCAGGGTCTGTGGCAGCACGCCGTGCCGCATGGCCATGACCATCTTGATGACGCCGCCGACGCCGGCAGCGGCCTGGGAGTGCCCGATATTCGACTTCAGCGATCCCAGCCACAGGGGCCGATCCGCGGCTCGATCCTGACCGTAGGTGGCCAGCAGCGCCTGCGCCTCGATGGGATCGCCCAGCGTCGTTCCGGTGCCGTGGGCCTCGACCACATCGACATCGACCGGAGAAACCCCGGCATTGGCCAGCGCCTGGCGGATCACTCGCCGCTGCGCCGGACCATTCGGCGCGGTCAGGCCATTCGATGCGCCATCCTGATTCACCGCGGAACCGGCAAGCACCGCAAGCACTTCGTGGCCGTTGCGGCGCGCGTCGGACAACCGTTCCAGTACCAGGACGCCGACGCCCTCGGACCAGCCCACGCCATCGGCGGACTCGGCGAAGGACTTGCATCGGCCGTCCGGTGACAGCCCGCGTTGGCGGCTGAATTCGAGGAACATGCCCGGTGTCGCCATTACCGCGACGCCACCGGCCAAGGCCAGATCGCACTCCCCCGACCGCAGTGACTGCGCGGCCAGATGCATAGCCACCAAGGACGACGAGCACGCCGTGTCGATCGACAGCGCCGGGCCTTCCAGACCGAGGGTGTAGGCGATGCGGCCGGAGATCAGGCTGCCGGCGGTGCTGCTGCCAGTGCCGCTGCCCTCGCCGTAATCGTGGTACATGACGCCGGTGAAGACACCGGTCGAACTGCCGCGCAGCGCAGCCGGATCCACGCCCGCGCGTTCGAGGGCCTCCCACGACACCTCCAGCAGCAAGCGCTGCTGCGGATCCATCATCGTGGCTTCGTTCGGGCTGATCCCGAAGAAGTCGGCGTCGAAATCGGCTGCCGTGTAGAGGAACGACCCCTGTCGGGTGTAGGTCCGGCCCGGCTTGCCAGGTTCGGGATCGTAGATCGCTTCGACGTCCCACCCGCGATCGGCCGGCAGTTCGCCGATGGTTTCCGCGCCGGAGGTGACCAGCTGCCACAGGTCCTGCGGCGAGGTGATGCCGCCCGGATAGCGGCAGCTCATGGCCACCACGGCGATCTGGTCGTCGCCGCCGGTGCGGGCGGCGGTGACCTCGATATCGGCGGTGGCGCCGGTGAGCTGGGCATCGATGAAGGCGGCGACGGCCCTCGGGTCCGGGTAGTCGAAGACGAGGGTGGCGGGCAGATGCAAGCCCGTCGCGGCATTGAGCTGGTTGCGGAATTCGATGGCGCTCAGCGAATCGAATCCGAGGTGCTGGAAGGGCTGCTGGGGTTCCACCGCATCGGCGTCGGCGTGTCCGAGCAGGCCGGCGGCCGTGGACCGCACGAGTCCGAGCAGGGCGCTCGCGCGATCGGAGGCGGAGAGCCCGGCCAGCTTTCGCAGGAAGGCCTGCCCGGCCGCCGATCGGGCGGCGCGGCGCACGGGGGCCGGTGCGATGGCGCGGAGCAGGGCCGGGATCTGCTCGCCTCGGGTCCGAAGTACAGCGGTGTCGATTCGCAGCGCCACCAGCTGTGCGGTATCGGTGGCGATCGCGGCATCGAACAGTGCCAGGCCGTCCGCCTCGGACAGCGGCGGGAAGCCTTGCCGCCGCATCCAATCGAAGGCTTCCTCGGACAGGTCCGCACCGAGGCCGGTCGATCTGGCCCACAGGCCGTAGTCGACCGACGTCGCGGGCAGTCCCAGGTTGTGCCGGTGCGCCGCAAGGGCATCGAGGAAGACGTTCGCGGCGGCGTAGTTGGCCTGGCCGGCGGCCAGCACCAGACCACCGGCCGAGGACAGCAGCACGAACAGCGACAGCGACCGGTCACGGGTGAGTTCGTGCAGGTGCCAGGCCGCATCAGCCTTGGGCCCGAACGCATTCCCGATGCGATCCGGGGTCATCGATTCGATCACACCGTTATCGGCGATGCCCGCGGCATGCACGACGCCTACGAGCGGATGAGTTTCGGAGATGCCGTCCAGCAATGCTGCCAGCGCGGAGCGGTCCGAGACATCGCACGCGGCGATGGTGGCCTCGGCGCCCAGCCCGGCCAATTCTTCGCGCAATTCGGCTGCGCCGGGAGCGTCGAGGCCGCGCCGGGATGTCAGAAGTAGTTGGCGCACACCGTGTTCGGTCACCAGGTGCCGGGCGATCACCGCACCCAGACCGCCCGTGCCGCCGGTGATCAGCACGGTGCCCGGTTCGGTCAGGCGGGCGATGGTGCCGGGTGCGTGCCGGGTAAGTCGTGGGACGAGCACGGTCTGCCCGCGCAGTGCGGCCTCCGGTTCGCCGGCGACGGCCGTCGCGAGGGCGGTCGCCGTACTCGCATCAGGAGATTCGTCCAGGTCGAGCAGTTGGAACCGATCCGGATGTTCGGCCTGTGCGGCGCGCAGCAGACCCCAGACCGGCGCCTGGTCCAGGCGAATCTGCTCGGAATCGGCCACGGCCACAGCGTTTCTGGTCAGTACGACCAAGCGGGAACCGGCGAAGCGAGGATCGGCGAGCCAGCTCTGGGCGGCGTCGAGGACGCCGGCCAGCACCTGTCGTGATGCCTCGGCCGGAGACCCGTCCTGCAGGGGGCATTCCAGCAAGACGATCTCGGGCACGGTCGCGTCTGCGTCGGCGGCCAGCTCACTGAACCACGCCACCTGGCCCGGCTCGGCGGTGACTGCCTGCGGCGCGGTGATCCATTCGACGCCGAAGAGGGCCTCCGACACCCGATCCGCATTGAGGCGCTCTGCCGAGATCGGACGGGAGACCAGCGCTCCCACCGAGAGGACGGGTTGTCCGAGTCCATCGGCCAGCCGCACGGTGAACCGGTCGCTCTGCAGTGCGATCCGGACTCGTACCGCGGCTGCGCCAGCGGCGTGCACCACCACCCGGTTCCAGCTGAACGGCAGTGCGGGAAAGCCTTCGATGCCGCCGCGCAGGCCGTGGACTATCGCGACGTGCAGGGCCGCATCGAAGAGTGCGGGGTGGATCCCGAAGCCCTCGGCCTGCTGCGGGTCGGGCAGGGCGACTTCGGCGAACAGCTCGTCGCCGCGGTGCCAGGCCGCTTGCAAGCCTTGGAAGAACGGGCCGTAGCCGTAGCCGACATCGAGCAGGTCGTCGTAGACGCCGTCGAGGTCCAGCGGTTGGGCATCGGCGGGAGGCCAAGCGGTGAGGTCGAATTCGGCGATCGCGTCGCCGGGCGCGAGTACGCCTTCGGCGTGCAGCGACCATGGGCCTTCGCCTGCGTGCCGGGAGTGGACGCTCAGGCGCCGGCGGCCCGAGTCATCGGCGGCGGCCACCTCTACCTGTACCGAGACGCTGCCTTCGGCGGGCAGCGTGAGCGGGCTGTGCAGGACGAGTTCGTCCACCACATCGCAGCCCAGCAGTCCGGCGATGTAGGCGGCCAGTTCGACGAAGCCGGTCCCCGGCAGCAGCACGGTGCCGAGCACGCTGTGGTCGGCCAGCCATTCCACCGAGTCCAGCGACCAGCGGCCGGTGAAGCTCACGCCACCCGAATCCGGGTGCGGCACAACGGCGCCCAGCAGCGGATGATCCACCACGTCCAGGCCGAGTGAGCCGACCACACCCATTTCGGCCCCGAGCCACGACTCCGTCACCGCCCGCTTGGCATCGAGCCAGAAGCGCTCGTGCTGGAAGGCGTAGGTGGGCAGGTCGATTCGGCGCGCACCGGAGCCGGCGTAGAAGCCGGTCCAATCCACTTCGGCGCCCGCGACGAACAATCCGGCCACTCCGCCCAGCACCGCGGCAGGGTTGGCATGGCCTCGACGCGCCAACGCGAGGGTCGCGACGTCTCCGTCATCGAGCGTCTGCGCCACCATGGGAGTCAACGCCGCATCGGGCCCGACCTCGGCGAACCGGGACACACCGGTACCCGCCATCGTGACAACGGCGTCGGCGAAGCGCACTGCGCTGCGGACCTGGCGCACCCAGTACGAGGGACCCGACATCTCATCGGTCACGCGCGCGCCGGTTACCGTGGACACCAGTGCGATGCGCGGCCGGTTGAAGGTCAAACCCTGTATTGCCGAGGCGAACTCGGCCAGCATCGGCTCCATCAGCGCGGAGTGGAAAGCGTGGGAGACGCGTAACCTGTGAGTGCGCCAGCCGCGTTCCGCGCAGCTCTCGACGACAGCGGCGACCGCGTCTTCGACACCGGAGACCACCACCGAGGACGGGCCGTTGACCGCTGCGATCGACACGCCATCGACCAGCAGCGGCAGCACATCGGCCTCGGCGGCGCCGACCGCGACCATCGCGCCGCCTTCGGGCTGCGCCTGCATCAAACGGCCACGCGCGGCGACCAGAACGCACGCATCGGGCAGGGACAACACTCCGGCCACATGCGCGGCCGCGACCTCACCGATCGAATGGCCTGCCACGATATCCGCTCGCACACCCCAGGACTCGAGCAGACGGAACAACGCCACCTCGAATGCGAACAACCCGGCTTGCGCGAACACCGTCCGATCGATCACATGGCCGTCAGCCAGCGCCGCACTCAGCGAAACTGACTGCCCCAGTCGCGGATCCAGCTCGTCGACGATCGCGTCGAAAGCCTCCGCGAACACCGGATATGCCGCCCGCAGTTCGGTGGCCATTCCGGCCCACTGCGCGCCTTGACCCGAGAACACCAGACCTGTCGAGCCCGGAATCACACGACCGGACACGACGCCCGAGGGTGTTTCGCCGCGGCCCAACGCCAGCGCCCCCGTGAGGAGCCCGTCCTTCTCGTCGGCGATGATCACCGCGCGGTGATCGAAGACAGCACGGGTGGAGGCCAGCGAGAAACCGACGTCGACCGGGTCCGAAACATGGTGGGCCACATGGGAGGCCAGCCGGGCCGCCTGACCTGTGAGGGCCTCGCTGCCGCGCGCCGAAACCACCCAAGGCAGCAACCCATCGACCGGCGTCGAAACCTGTTCTGCCACTGGTTCACTCGCCGGGGCCTGTTCCACGATGAGGTGCGCATTCGTTCCACTGATACCGAACGAGGACACTCCGGCACGGCGCGGACGATCGGCCTCCGGCCACGGCACCGCCTCGGTGAGCAACCGCACATGCCCGTCGGACCAATCGACTTTGGTGCTGGGCTGATCGACATGCAGGGTCCGTGGCAGGACCCCGTGCTGCATGGCCATGACCATCTTGATCACGCCGCCGACACCGGCCGCCGCCTGGGAGTGCCCGATATTGGACTTCAGCGATCCCAGCCACAAGGGCTGATCCGCGGCCCGGTCCTGCCCGTAGGTGGCCAGAATCGCCTGGGCCTCAATAGGATCGCCCAAGGTGGTGCCGGTGCCGTGGGCTTCCACCACATCGACATCGGCCGAGGTGATCCCGGCATTCGACAGCGCCTGGCGAATCACCCGCCGCTGCGACGGACCGTTCGGCGCGGTCAAACCGTTCGACGCACCATCCTGATTGACCGCCGAACCGGTGATCACCGCGAGAATCCGATGACCGTTGCGCTGGGCATCGGACAACCGCTCCAGCACCAGCACACCGACACCCTCGGACCAGCCCACGCCATCGGCACTGTCGGCGAACGACTTACACCGCCCGTCCGGTGCCAGACCGCGCTGCTGGCTGAAGTCGATGAGCGTCTCCGGGCTCGCCATCACCGCGACACCACCGGCCAGCGCCAGATCGCATTCACCCGACCGCAGCGAGGCGGCGGCCGAATGCATGGCCACCAGCGACGACGAGCACGCCGTATCCACGGTGATCGACGGGCCCTCCAGCCCGAGCACATACGAAACCCGCCCGGAGGCAATGGATCCCGCGTTCCCGTTGTGCGGGTAGTCGTGGTACATCATGCCGACCCACACCCCGGTCCGGCTGCCCTTCAACGAACCCGGGTCCACACCCGCCCGCTCGAACGCCTCCCAGGAAGTCTCCAGCAGCAAGAACTGCTGCGGATCCATGAGCGCGGCCTCCTTGGGGCTGATATTGAAGAACGCGCGATCGAATTCCCCTGCGTCGTGCAGGAATCCGCCCTCGCGGGTGTAGACGCTGTTCGGCGCCGCGCCGGTGGGGTCGTAGAGGCGCTCGGTATCCCAGCCGCGATTGCCGGGGAATTCGGTGGTCGCGTCGGTGCCGTCCGAGACGAGCCGCCAGAGGTCTTCGGGAGAACCGACGCCGCCCGGATACCGGCAGGCCATACCCACGATCGCAATCGGCTCGCGCAGGGCGGCGTCGAGCTTGCGATTGCGCGCACGCAACCGGTCGGTCTCCTTCAGCGAGACACGCAGCGCCTGAGCGAGTTTCTGGGTATTGTCGTCGGGCTTGGTCATTATCGCTGTCAGTCCTCTGATGAGTTGTTGTACGCGCGGTCGATGAGGTCGTCGATATCGAGCTCGTCGATCGATTCCTGCGGTATGTCCGGCTCGAGCTCGCCGGGGTTTTCCGGCCCGTGCGCGAGTTTCAGGAGGACATCGAGCAGGCCCGCATCGCGCAGTCGCGCCACGGGAATCGATTCGAGGGCGAGACGGATATCCTGGTCCGAGGTCGACCGGCCGGGGTCGTGATCGCCGGCGAATTCGGCGGCCAGGTATTCGGCCAGCGCTTGCGGTGACGGGTAATCGAACACCAGCGTCGCGGGCAGACGCAGACCCGTCGCCGACCCGAGCGCATTGCGGAATTCGATCGCGGTAATCGAATCGAAGCCCAGATCGCTGAAGGCCTTCTGCGCCGCAATCGCATTCGCATTCCGATGGCCGAGCACGGCCGCGACCCGGCCGCGGACCAGGTCGACGAGTACATCGAGGCGGTCGTCGGCGGGGGTGGCCGCCAGCCGGGCACGCAGCGCCGAGGGTGCGCCCGAGGCGGTGGCGCGACGCGCGGGAACCAGGCCGGAGACGAGAGCCGTGGCGAACTCCGCGCCGCGGAGGGTCACCAGATCGAGGTGGGCGAGAACGGGAGCCGCCGTATCGATTCCAGTGGCGGCCGCGAACAGCGCGAGGCCCTGGTCCGCCGAGAGCGGCAGCATGCCCGAACGCGACATGCGCTGCCGATCGGCCTCACTGAGCTCCGCGCCCATGCCGCCCTCGGCGCTCCACAGCCCCCACGCCAGCGACTGCCCACTGCGCCCGGATGCCCGGCGATGCGCCGCGAGCGCGTCCAGGCAGGCATTGGCCGCGGCGTAGTTGCCCTGACCGCGACCGCCGAAAACGCCTGCCGCCGAGCTGAACAGCACGAATGCCCGCAGGGGAAGATCGGCGGTCAGTTCGTGCAGGTGCAGGGCGGCATCGACCTTGGGTCGGAGTACCTCGTCCATGCGATCCGCGGTCAGGGAGGCCATGGCGCCATCGTCGAGCACACCGGCCGTATGGAATACGCCAGTGAGTGGGCGGCTCGCCGGGATAGCGGCCAGCACCTCGGCGAGTGCGCCGCGGTCGGTGACATCGCAAGCGACGAACTCGGTTTCGGCCCCGAGCCGCTGCAGTTCCGCGCGCAGCTCGGGCGCGCCCGGGGCTTGCTCGCCGCGCCGGCTCGCCAGCAGGAAGTGGCGGACGCCGTTGGCGTCGGCCAGATGCCGGGCGAACAGCCCGGCGAGGAAGCCACTGGCACCGGTGATCAGGACGGTTTCCTCGGGACCGAACGCGATACTCGGAGCCGGTGTGGGGGTCGCGCGGACCAGTCGTGCGGCATGCACTTGCCGACTGCGCACGGCCACTTGTGGTTCGCCGGAAGCCACTATGCCGCCGAGCAGGCCGCCGAGCTCGGAATCGGTGTCAATCAAGACAATCCGGCCGGGGCTCTCTGCCTGAGCTGAGCGCACCAGTCCCGCCACCGCGGCACCGGCCAGATTCGTAATGTCCTCCCCCGCAATGGAAACCGCGCCGCTCGTCCGGACCACGAGCACCGATTCGGCATACCGCGGATCGGCGATCCAGGTCTGAAGCACGTGCAGCACAATGTGAGTCGCGGAGCGGATGGCGGCGGGCACGTTCCCGGCCGGGCACTCCAGGACCACGGCGGGCGGGACCTCGGGGCCGAGATCCGCCCAGGCGACCGAGCCGATATCGGGCCCGGATACCGCGATCGGTGTCCAATCGACCTGGAACAGCGCATTGCCGACGGTGGAGGTGGCTGCCGTGAGCTGTGCGGGATCGATCGGCCGCGATGCCAGACGGCGCACGGTGGCCACCGCGGCGCCGGTCGAGTCGGCGAGGTCGACCGCCACCGCGTGCTCGCCGGTGCGGGTCAGGCGGACCCGGAGCGAACCTGCTCCGGCCGCGTGCACGGTGACGCCGGACCATTCGAACGGCAGGGCGAGTCCGGTTCCCTCCGAGGGCAGGTGACCGGCCACGCGCAGGGCGTGCAGTGCGGCATCGAGCAATGCCGGATGCAGTCCGAAGCCGTCGGCTGCTTGCGTATCGGGCAGGGCGACTTCGGCGAACACCTCCGCACCGCGCTGCCAGGCCGCCTGCAGACCCTGGAAGACCGGTCCGTATCCGTAACCGGCATCGAGCAGTTCGTCGTAGACACCGTTGATATCCAGTGGCTGCGCACCGGCCGGAGGCCACGCGAACAGGTTGGTAGCGGCCGCCACCGCGTCCGGGGTCAGTGCGCCTTCGGCATTCAGCGTCCAGGTCGGTGCGGAGTCGACCGCACCGTCCGGGCAGGAGAAGATCCGTACCGCGCGACGACCTGCCTCGTCTTCGGCCCCGACCACCACACGTACCGCATTGCCACCGGACTCCGGCAGGATCAGCGGAGTCTGCAGGACCAAGTCCTCCAGGCTCGAGCAGCCCACCCGTTCCCCGGCATGCAGGGCGAGTTCGACCAGGCCGGTACCGGGGAAGAGCACGGCGCCCATCACCCGGTGATCGGCCAGCCACGGGTCGGTCTGCACCGACAGGCGACCGGTCAGGATCACCGCGCCGGAGTCCGGCTGGGACACCATTGCCGAGATCAGCGGATGTCCGGTGGTCGCCAGACCCATCGATCGGGCATCGCCACCCGCGAATCCTTCGAGCATCCAGTAGCGCCGCCGCTGGAAAGCGTAGGTGGGCAGGTCGATTCGGTCAGCGCCGGTGTCGGCGTACGTAGCGGTCCAGTCGACGTCCGCTCCGGAGACGAACAACCCGGCGACCCCGGTCAGCACGGCCGACGCATCGGCGTGGTCTCGACGGGCCAGCGCCACCACCGGAACCGTTGCGTCGTCGAGGGTCTGGGCGACCATCGGCGTCAGCACCGCATCGGGACCGACTTCGGCGAACCTCGATACGCCCAGGCCCGCCATGGCGGTGACCGCATCGGCGAAGCGGACGGTCTCACGGACCTGACCCACCCAATAGGACGGGTCCGACATCTCGTCGCCGATGCGGGTGCCGGTCACCGTGGACACCAGTGGGATGTTCGGGCGGGTGAAGGCCACATCGGCTATGGCCATGGCGAATTCGTCGAGCATCGGATCCATCGATGCCGAGTGGAAGGCGTGCGATACCCGCAATCTGCGGGTGCGCCAACCCTGTTCGGTGCAGCTGTCGACGGCAGCCGCGACATCGGCTTCGATCCCGGAGAGCACCACCGAGGACGGACCGTTGACCGCCGCGATCGAGACCCCATCGGCCAGCAGTGGCAGGGCGTCGGCTTCCGATACGCCGACGGCGACCATCGCACCGCCGGCGGGCAGGGCCTGCATCAATCGGCCGCGGGCCGCGACCAGGACGCACGCATCCGACAGTGACATCACTCCGGCGATGTACGCGGCAGCGACCTCGCCGATGGAGTGACCGGCCACGACATCCGCACGCATGCCCCAGGATTCGAGCAAGCGGAACAAGGCCACCTCGAACGCGAACAGGCCCGCTTGCGCGAACACCGTCTGGTCGACCAGGTCTGCGGAGGCCAGCGCGGCTTCCAGCGAAACAGGTTGTTCCAGCAGCGTATCCAGCTCGGCGACGATCCCGTCGAAGTGCTTCGCGAACACCGGATAGGCACCGCGCAGCTCGGCGGCCATGCCGGCCCACTGCGCGCCCTGACCGGAGAACACCACACCCGTCGAACCCAGCGTCACACGGCCGGTCACCACACCGGGCGTTGGCACACCGGCGACCAAGGACCGCGCGCCTGCAAGCAGCGCATCCCGGTCCTCGGCCACGACGACGGCCCGATGCTCGAACACGCTCCGTGTCGATGCCAGCGAAAAGCCGATATCGATCGGATCCTGCTCGCCCACATGCGATATCAAGCGTGCGGCTTGATCGGTGAGAGCCTCGCTGCTGCGTGCCGAGAGCATCCACGGCACGACGGCCGGCACCGAATCCGCCGGAGCTTTCTGCGCCACGGGCGCGGTCACCGGGGCTTGCTCCACGATGACGTGGGCATTCGTGCCGCTGATGCCGAACGACGACACGCCCGCACGCCGGGGACGATCCGCCTCGGGCCAGGCCACCGGCTCGGTCAGCAACCGCACGTGACCTTCGGACCAGTCAACCTTGGTGCTGGGCTGATCCACGTGCAGCGTCTTCGGCAAGACGCCGTGCCGCATGGCCATCACCATCTTGATCACACCGCCCACACCGGCCGCCGCCTGCGCGTGACCGATATTGGACTTCAACGACCCCAGCCACAACGGACGGTCCGCAGCCCGGTCCTGACCGTAAGTGGCAAGCAGCGCTTGGGCTTCGATCGGATCACCCAGCGTGGTACCCGTGCCGTGAGCCTCCACGGCATCGACCTCGACCGGCGAGACCCCGGCATTGGCCAGCGCCTGGCGGATCACTCGCCGCTGCGCCGGACCATTCGGCGCGGTCAGGCCATTCGATGCGCCATCCTGGTTCACCGCCGAACCGGCAAGCACCGCAAGTACCTCGTGACCGTTGCGCTGAGCGTCGGAGAGTCGTTCCAGCACAAGCACGCCCGCGCCTTCGGACCAGCCGACACCATCGGCGCTGTCCGCGAACGACCGGCACCGGCCATCCGGTGACAAGCCGCGCTGGCGGCCGAACTCGAGGAACATGTCCGGGGTCGCCATGACGGCGACGCCACCGGCCAGCGCGAGATCGCATTCACCCGAGCGCAGCGACTGCGCGGCCAGATGCAGCGCCACCAGCGAGGAGGAGCAGGCCGTATCCACCGTGACCGCGGGCCCTTCCAGGCCGAACACATAGGACACGCGGCCGGAGACCAGGCTGCCCGCCGAGCCATTGCCGGTGCCGGTCGCCTGCGCGTAGTCGTGATACATCACGCCGGTGAAGACGCCGGTCGAACTGCCGCGCAGGACGGCGGGATGCACGCCCGCGCGTTCCAAGGCCTCCCACGACACCTCCAGCAGCAAGCGCTGCTGCGGATCCATCACCGTGGCCTCGTTCGGGCTGATCCCGAAGAAGTCGGCGTCGAATTCGGCTGCGGAGTAGAGGAATCCGCCCTGGCGGGTGTAGGTCTTACCGGCCTTGCCCGGCTCGGGATCGTAGATGCCCTCGATGTCCCAGCCACGATCCAGCGGCATGTCGCCGGTGGTATCGATGCCCGCGGTGACGAGGTTCCACAGGTCTTCGGGCGAGGCGACGCCGCCGGGGTAGCGGCAGCTCATGGCCACCACCGCGATGGGCTCGTCGCCGGTTCGGACCCGGCTGACCGCCAGCTTTTCGACGGCGGCGGTGCCGGTGAGTTCGGAGTCGATGAACTCGGCGACGATCTGCGCGGTGGGGTAGTCGAAGACGAGTGTGGCCGGCAGCTGCAGGCCGGTCGCGGCGTTCAGCTTGTTGCGGAAC
Source organism: Nocardia sp. NPDC020380 (assembly GCF_044386975.1). Taxonomy (NCBI): domain Bacteria; kingdom Bacillati; phylum Actinomycetota; class Actinomycetes; order Mycobacteriales; family Nocardiaceae; genus Nocardia; species Nocardia sp. NPDC020380. Next base: position 204,753 of record NZ_JBIRVQ010000014.1, read on the forward strand.
TCGACGGCGCTCAGCGAGTCGAATCCGAGTTGCTGGAAGGCCTGCTGGGGTTCGACGGCTTCCAGTGAGGCGTGTCCGAGGATCTGGGCGGCCGTCGATCGGACGAGGTCGAGCACGGCCTGCTTGCGATCGGCCTCGGTGCGGCCGGCCAGTGTCTGCAGGAAAGCCTGACCTGCCGCTGTCTTGGTTCGGCGGGCGATCGGGGCCGGGACGAGAGCGCGGACGAGAGCGGGCAGTTGCTCTCCCCTAGTTCGCAATACGGCCTTGTCGACTCGCAGTGCTACCAGCTGGGCGGTATCGGTCGATATGGCGGCGTCGAAGAGAGCTAGGCCATCGGGCTCGGACAGCGGAGGGAAGCCCTGTCTGCGCATGCGGTCGAAATCGTCCTCGGACAGCTCGGTGCCGAGGCCGCTCGAGCGCTGCCACAGGCCGTAATCCACTGATGTCGCGGGCAATCCGAGGCCGCGGCGGTGAATCGCGAGCGCATCCAGGAAGACATTCGCGGCGGCATAGTTCGCCTGACCTGCGGCCAGTACCAGGCCGCCCGCTGATGAGACCAGCACGAACATCGACAACGAGAGTTCACGGGTGAGCTCGTGCAGATGCCAGGCGGCATCGGCTTTGGGCCGCAACACCTGATCGATGCGATCCGGTGTGATCGATTCGGTCAGGCCGTTATCGGCGGTTCCGGCCGCATGCACCACACCGGCCAGTGGCTGCTCGGGTGGGATGATGGCCAGTAGCCCCTCGAGCGCGGATCGATCCGAGACATCGCACGCGGCGATGGTCACCTGCGCGCCGAGCTCGACCAGCTCGTCTCGCAGCTCGGCCGCACCGGGGGCGGCCAGGCCGCGCCGGGAGGTCAGAATCAGATGGCGCACACCGTGTTCGGAGACCAGGTGCCGGGCGAAGACCGCACCCAGACCACCGGTGCCGCCGGTGACCAGCACAGTGCCCGGCTCGGACAGTCGGACGATGGTGCCGGGTGCGTGCCTGGTCAGACGCGGGACCAGCACGCTCGTGCCGCGCAGCGCGACTTCCGGCTCCGATCCGGCGGCGGCCGCCACGGCGGCCACAGTGGAAGGATCAGCGTGCTCGTCGATATCGAGGAGCTGGAAGCTTCCCGGGTTTTCCGCCTGTGCGGCGCGTAGCAATCCCCATACCGGAGCCTGTCCGAGGTCTATCGATTCGGAATCGGTAACGGACACTGCGTTTCTGGTGACCACGACCAGACGGGAGCCGTCGGTGCGACTGCCGGCCAGCCAGTCCTTGACGGCGTCGAGGACGCTGCCCAGGGCCTGCCGTGCGGCCTGCGGCGGTGCGTCGTCGGAGTGAGGGCACTCGAACACCACGATCTCCGGAGCGACCGAGTCCGGCTGCGGCGACGGTGTGACCGCAACCCATTCCACGCTGAAGAGGGCGTCCGGCACCCGATCGGCGCCGAGGCGCTCGGCCGAGACCGGCCGAGAAACCAAGGCCCCCACCGACAACATGGGTTGACCCTGTTCATCGGCGAGCTGCACGGCGAATCGGTCGTCTCGGCGTTCGATGCGCACCCGCACCGCGGCCGCACCGGACGCGTGCAGGACCACCCGGTTCCAGGTGAAGGGCAGCACGGCAGCGGCATCGCCGTTGCGGCCGTGGACTATTCCGGCGTGCAGTGCGGCGTCGAACAGCGCCGGGTGGATTCCGAAACCCTCGGCTGCTCGAGGATCCGGCAAGGCGACCTCGGCGAACAATTCGTCGCCGCGCTGCCATGCCGCCTGCAGGCCCTGGAAGTACGGGCCGTACCCGTAGCCGATATCGAGCAACTCGTCATAGACACCGTCGACGGGCAGGGGCTGCGCATCCGGCGGCGGCCACGCGGTCAGATCGAAGTCGGCGACCGTATCGCCCGGTGCCAGCAGACCTTCGGCGTGGAGAACCCATGGGCTCTCGGCTGTTTGGCGGGAATGCACGCTCACGCGCCGGCGACCGGCGTCGTCGGCCGCGGCCACCACGACCTGGACCGCGACACTGTCCGCCGCCGACAAGGTCAGCGGGGTGTGCAGCACCAGTTCATCGACGACATCGCAACCCAGCAGGCCGCCGACATGGGCGGCGAGCTCGACGAATCCGGTGCCCGGCAGCAGGACCGTGCCGAGCACGCTGTGGTCCGCCAGCCATTCGACGGAATCCAGGGACCAGCGGCCGGTGAAGGTCACAGCGCCCGAATCCGGGTGCTGCACAACGGCGCCCAGTAGCGGGTGATCGACCGCGTCGAGGCCGACGGAGGTGACTCCGCCCAGTTCGGCGCCGAGCCATGACTGCGCGAGCATCTGCCTGGCGTCGAGCCAGAAGCGGTCGTGCTGGAAGGCGTAGGTGGGCAGGTCGATTCGCTGCGCTCCGGTGCCGGTGTAGAGACCGGTCCAGTCCACCTCCGCGCCGGAGACGAACAGGGCGGCGACCGCGCGCGATACGGTCGCGGCATCGGTGTGGTCGCGTCTGGTCAGGGCGATCGCGGTGGTGGCGTCGAGGGTCTGGGCGACCATCGGCGTCAGGACCGCGTCGGGTCCGACCTCGGCGAATCTGGATACGCCCAGGCCTGCCATGGCGGTGACCGCATCGGCGAATCGCACCGTGTCCCGGACCTGGCCCACCCAGTACGACGGATCCGACATCTCGTCGGCGATCTCGGTACCGGTCACGGTGGACACCAAGGCGATGCTCGGGCGGTTGAATGTCACACTCTTGATGGCCGTGGCGAATTCGTCCAGCATCGGCTCCATCAGTGCCGAGTGGAAGGCGTGCGACACCCGCAAACGGTGTGTGCGCCAGCCTTGTTCGGCACAACGGCCGGCTACGGCCAGCACATCGCTCTCAATGCCCGAGAGCACCACCGAGGATGGGCCGTTGACCGCCGCGATCGACACCTCTCCGGCATCGGTCAGCAGCGGCAGCACATCGGTTTCGGAGACGCCGACGGCCACCATCGCTCCACCGGCGGGCAATGCCTGCATCAACCGGCCGCGTGCTGCCACCAGCACACACGCGTCCGGCAGGGACAGCACTCCGGCGACATGCGCGGCGGTTACCTCACCGATCGAATGACCGGTCACCACATCCGCACGGACGCCCCTGGATTCGAGCAGCCGGTACAAGGCCACCTCGAAAGCGAACAGGCCCGATTGCGCGAAGACCGTCTGATCGATCAGGTCGTCGTCGGCCAGGGCCACACTCAGCGAAACGGGTTGTCCCAGCAGCGGCTCCAGCTCGGCGACGATCGCGTCGAAGGACTCGGCGAACACCGGATACGTCGCGCGCAGCTCGGTGGCCATTCCGGCCCATTGCGCACCCTGACCGGAGAACACCACGCCCGTCGAACCCGGAACCGCACGACCGGTCACTACTGCGGGATTCGATGCGCCCGAACCCAACGCGTGCACGCCTGCCAGCAGCGCTTCACGGTCCGCGGCCACGAGGACGGCCCGATGCTCGAACACACTGCGTGTCGATGCCAGCGAGAAGCCGACATCGATCGGATCCTGTTCGTTCACGAGCGATGCCAGACGAGCAGCCTGACCCGCCAGAGCCTCGCCACTCCGCGCCGAGACCACCCACGGCAGCACGGCGGGGAGGGTCTCGACCGGCAGCGGCTCGGACGCGGGTTCGGTTGCGGGGGCCTGCTCGATGATCAGGTGGGCGTTGGTGCCGCTGATACCGAACGAGGACACACCCGCGCGCCGCGGACGATCCGCCTCCGGCCAGGCCACCGGCTCGGTCAGCAACCGGACATGGCCCTCGGACCAATCCACCTTGGTACTGGGCCGATCCACGTGCAGTGTCCTCGGCAGCACACCGTGGCGCATGGCCATGACCATCTTGATCACGCCACCCACACCCGCCGCGGCCTGGGAGTGGCCGATGTTCGACTTCAACGAGCCCAGCCACAGCGGACGATCCGCGGCGCGGTCCTGCCCGTAGGTGGCGAGCAGGGCTTGCGCCTCGATCGGATCGCCGAGAGTTGTGCCGGTGCCATGGGCTTCGACCACGTCGACCTCGACCGGCGAAACGCCGGCGTTGGCCAGCGCCTGGCGGATCACCCGCCGTTGCGACGGACCATTCGGCGCGGTCAGACCGTTCGACGCGCCATCCTGATTCACCGCCGAACCGGCCACCACCGCGAGAATCCGATGACCTTTGCGCTGGGCGTCGGACAGCCGCTCCAGCACGACGACTCCGGCGCCTTCGGACCAGCCGACGCCATCGGCGGTGTCGGAGAAGGACTTACAGCGGCCGTCCGCGGACAGGCCCCGCTGCCGGCTGAATTCCACGAAGGTCTCCGGGGTGGCCATCACCGCGACGCCACCGGCCAGCGCGAGCTCGCACTCCCCCGAACGCAGCGACTGCGCCGCCAGATGCATGGCCACCAAGGACGACGAACACGCCGTGTCCACGGTGACCGACGGTCCTTCCAGGCCCAAGACGTACGAAACACGGCCGGAGGCAATGGATCCCGCGTTCGAGTTCACCGGATAGTCGTGGTACATCATGCCGGTGAAGACCCCGGTCGCGCTGCCGCGCAGCACCGCCGGATCGACACCGGCCCGTTCCAGGGCCTCCCACGAGGTTTCCAGCAGCAGGAACTGCTGCGGGTCCATCGACGCGGCCTCATTGGGGCTGATGCCGAAGAACGCGGGATCGAATTCGCCTGCCGAGTGCAGGAATCCGCCCTCACGGGTGTAGGTGGTGTGCGGTTTCTCGCCGGTGCGGTCGTAGAGCCGGTCGGTGTCCCATCCGCGATTGACGGGGAACTCGGATGTCGCGTCCGTTCCGTCCACGACCAGATTCCAGAGATCCTCGGGGGACGCGACGCCGCCGGGGTATCGGCAGGCCATGCCGACGATCGCAATCGGTTCGTCCGCACCGGCTTTGGTGGCGGTGACCGTGATGTCCTGCCCGGTGCCGGTGAGTTCGCCGGCCAGGTAGGTGGCCAGGGCCTGCGGTGTCGGGTAGTCGAAGACCACGGCGGCCGAGAGGGACAGGCCGGTCAGGGTTTTGAGGCGATTGCGCAGCTCGACCGCGCTCAGGGAATCGAAGCCCAGGTCCTGGAAGGTGCGATCGAGATCGATCGCGGCCGCATTGCCGTCACCGAGCACGGACGCGATGGTGCTGCGCACGGTGTCGAGGACCGCCTGCGGTCGCCGGTCGGCATCCAGACCGGCCAGCCGTTGCTGAAGGCCCGACCGCACGGCCGAGGTCGGCGCGGGACGACGCGCCACCGTGGGCGCCAAATCGCGGAGCAGCGGTGGCAGCAGTCCGGTTTCGGCTTGGGTGCGGAGTGCGGTGGTGTCCACGTCGGTGATCACCGCGTAGCCCGTGCCTGATCCGAGGACCGCGTCCCAGCCGGCGAGGGCCTGCGTGTCCGGCATGGCGGTGAAGCCGCCGCGGCTCAAGCGGGCCAGGTCGGCCTCGCCGAGCTGTCCGGCCATACCGCCGGAGCGGGCCCACGGACCCCAGGCCAGGGATTGACCGGCCAGGCCGTGGGCTCGCCGGTGTGCGATGAGCCCGTCGAGGAAGGTGTTCGCGGCCGCGTAGTTGGCCTGTCCGGGGCCGCCGACGGTGCCCGACACCGAGGAGAACGTCACGAACGCAGTCAGATTCAGGTCGCTGGTCGCGCGGTGCAGATACCAGGCGGCGTCGGCCTTCGGCGCCAGGACCGCGTCGATCCGTTGCGGGGTCAGTGAGCCGATGATTCCGTCGTCCAGCACGCCCGCGGCGTGGATGACGGCCGACAACGGCCATTGCGCAGGTACTTCGGTGAGTAGCCGGGTCACCGCCTCCGGATCGGCGACATCGGCGGCCACCACCCGGACGTGTGCGCCCGCTTCTTCGAGCTCGGCGCGGAGTTCCGCGACGCCGTCGGCCTGTGGGCCGCGGCGGCTCACCAGCAGCAGCGATCGCACGCCGTGCGCGGTCACCATATGCCGGGCCACCACCGCACCCAAACCGCCCGTGCCGCCGGTGATCAGCACCGTGCCCGTGCCGAAGGCGGGCTCGTCACTCGAACCGGGAGACGCCGCAGGCGCGGGCCGGGTGAGTCGAGCGGTGTGGATTACACCGTCGCGCACGATGACCTGGGGTTCGGCCACGGCAAGCACGGTGGCCGCGAGGTGCTCGTCGATGCTGGTATCGGTGTCCACCAGGATGATTCGGCCCGGATCCTCCGTCTGCGCGGAGCGCACCAGGCCCCATACAGCGGCACCGGCGAGGTCGGTGAGGTCTTCGCCCGGCAGCGCGACCGCGCCGCGGGTGGCGATCAGCAGAGTGCTCGAGGCGAAGCGGTCCTGAGACGGCCAGGTCTGCAACTCTTCGAGAATGCGTGCGACCTCGGCGTGGGTAGTGGTCACCACGTCGCCGGGGGTTTCGTGCCAGCCGGATCCGGCCTCGAGCACGACCGCGGTATTCGCGTCCGCCGGTGCGGGCTCGGATTTCGTTGGTGACCAGGCCAATTCGAGGACGGGATCGGCCGCGCGGCCCGCAATCGCGGCGAGTTGTGCCTGCGGGATCGGACGGCTCGTCACCGACCCCGACAGGACGGGCTGTCCTTGCTCATCGGTCACCGAGAGCGACACCGACGATCCTGCGGGGGTCAGGTGTACGCGCAGCACCGATGCTTCGGCAGTGTGCAAGGACACCGATTCCCACGAGAACGGCAACACGACCTGTCCGGCCGCCATCGAGAACGGCGAATCCGGCCGTCCTTCAACGTCTCCCAGCACGGTGGCCAGCAGTCCCGATTGCAGGGCCGAGTCCAGCAGGGCCGGGTGAATACCGAAGCCTTCGCCGCTGACCCCGGTATCCGTGCCCGCGGCAACCTCGGCGAATACCTCGTCGCCTCGGCGCCACAACGCCCGCACGCCCTGGAAGGCCGGGCCGTAGTCGTAACCCCGCGCGAGCAGGGTCGAGTACGCGGTCTCGATATCGATCCCGGTCGTGCCGGCCGGTGGCCATGCCTCCGATTCGGCTGTGGCGGTGGCGATTCGAGCGGTCAGCAGGCCACGTGCATTCAGGACCCACTCGTCGTCGCGGTCGTCTTCGTCACGGGAGTAGATCGATATCGGCCGCGATGCGAACTCGGGTCCGGGCCCACCGACGACAACCTGGATCTGCACCCCGCCCGACGCGGGCAGCAGCAGCGGCGCTTGCAGCGTCAGTTCCTCGATCGCCGGGCAGCCTGCCACCGCACCCGCGCGCAGGGCCAGTTCCACGAACCCGGTGCCCGGCAACAGCACCGACCCCGCCACCGCGTGGTCGGCCAGCCAGGGATGAGTCGCCAGCGACAGGCGGCCGGTCAGCAACATGTCGCCGGACTCGGGCACCGACACCACCGCGCCGAGCAGCGGATGGTCCACCGCGCCCAGCCCCACGGATTCGACGCCGGCGGCGGCCGAGGTGGTCAGCCAGTAGCGGCGGCGCTGGAAGGCGTAGGTAGGCAGCGGGACTCGCGTAATCGGGCGACCGGCGAAGTACACCTGCCAGTCGACGTCGATGCCGACCGTGTGCGCGTGCGCCAAGCCGTGCACGAACTGCTCGACTCCGGCGTGCCCGCGCCGGGCGGCGGCGATCACCGCGGACTGCGATTCCAGGCTTTCGGACAGGCATTGGCGGGTCATGGCCGTCAGCACCGCATCCGGGCCGATTTCCAGGAATCGGCGCACGCCCGAGGCCAGCAAGGTGTCCACGCCTAGCGCGAACTGCACGCCCGCTCGCACCTGGCGCACCCAGTAGCCGGGTTCCAGGATTTCGTCACCGGCGATGCGGCCGTTGAGATTCGATACGAGGGGAAGCTGCGGGCGGTGGTAGGTGATATCCCGTGCGACGGCTGCGAACTCGTCCAGCATGGGTTCCATCCGGTGGGAATGGAACGCATGCGATACGCGCAGGCGTGAGGTCTTCCGGCCGCGGTCGGTGAACCAGCGGCCGACCGCGTCCACGGCCTCCTCGTCACCGGAAATCACCACGGCGGCCGGGGAATTCACCGCAGCAATGGATGCCCGGTGCGCATGGTCGGCGAGTGCTTCGAGAACCTCGTGTTCGCTCGCCGCGATGGCCAGCATGGCGCCGCCTTCGGGGAGCTGTCCCATGAGGCGGCCGCGTGCGGCGACCAGTCGGCAGGCGTCCGGCAGCGACCAGATCCCGGCGAGGTAGGCGGCGGCCAGCTCACCGATCGAGTGTCCGAGCAGGAAATCCGGTGTCACGCCGAACGATTCGAGGAGGCGGTACAGCGCGACCTCGAAGGCGAACAGGGCGGGCTGGGTGAACTCCGTTCGATCCAGCACACCGGCGCCGGTGAACATCACCTGCTTCAGCGGCGTGTCCAAGAGCGGGTCGAACTGCAGGCACACCTCGTCCAGTGCGGCGGCGAAGACCGGGAACGCTTCGTAGAGTTCACGTCCCATCCCGGCCTGCTGGGCGCCCTGCCCGGTGCACAGGAAGGCGGTCTTGCGCGACATCGCCTGGGCGGCAAGGACACCGCCGGTGATGCTGGCCGGGCCGGGTTCCGCGAGTTCTGCAAGTCCGGCGATCAGCGCGTCGCGATCGGGAGCGACCACCGCACCACGCCAGTCGAACCGGGCGCGGGTGGTCAGCAGCGAGTAGCCGATGTCGTCGACGCTCAGGTCCGGGCGTTCGATCACCCACTGCCGCAGTTTGGCCGCTTGTGCCCGCAGGCCGTCCTCGGTTTTCGCCGAGATCAACCACGGGGCGGCGACGCCGGACGCCACCGCCTGCGCGACGTGATCCGTTGGCTCGTCCGTCGTTTCGGCGGATTCCTCCCCCGGTGTGGGGGCTTCTTCCAGAATCACATGGGCATTGGTGCCGCTGGCGCCGAACGAGGACACGCCCGCGCGGCGCACCCGCTCCCCCGCCGGCCACGGCTCCGCCGCGGTGAGCAGTCGCACGGTGCCCGCCGACCAGTCCACGTGCGGGGTCGGTGCATCGATATGCAGTGTGGCGGGCAGCATTTCGTGGCGCATGGCCTGCACCATCTTGATCACGCCGCCGACACCCGCCGCGGCGGAGGTGTGGCCGATATTCGATTTCAGCGAACCGATGCGCAGCGGATCTCCGGTGCGTTCACGGCCGTAGGCGGCGATCAGGGCCTGCGCCTCGATCGGGTCGCCGAGGGTGGTGCCGGTGCCGTGCGCCTCGACCGCGTCGACATCGGCGGGCGTCAGACCGGCATCGGTCAGGGCCTGCGCGATCACCTTCTCCTGCGAGGGACCGTTCGGGGCGGTCAGCCGGTTGCTGGCGCCGTCCTGATTGATCGCGCTGCCGCGGACGACCGCGAGCACCTCGTGGCCGTGGCGGCGTGCATCCGAGAGCCGCTCGACCGCGAGCATGCCGAGGCCGTCGGAGAAACCTGTCCCGTTCGCCGCCGCGGCGAAGGCTTTGCAGCGGGCATCCGGAGACAGCCCGCGCTGGCGGGCGAAGGCCAGCAGCTGTGTGGGGTCGGACATGACGGTGACGCCGCCGACCAGGGCCAGCGATGTCTCGCCGCGGCGCAGCGCCTGGCAGGCCAGGTGCAGGGCGACCAGCGACGACGAGCACGCGGTGTCCACCGAGAGCGTCGGACCCTTGAAACCGAAGGTGTAGGCGACCCGGCCGGAGACGATGCTGGCCGAAACACCGAGGTAGGCATTGCCTTCCGCTTCGGCGGTCAGGCCCGGCGAACCCAGTCGGGGGCCGTACTCCTGGTGAATCACGCCGGCGTAGACGCCGGTATCGCTGCCGCGCAACGTCACCGGATCGATGCCCGCGTCCTCCAGGGCCTCCCAGGCCGCTTCCAGGAACAGGCGCTGTTGTGGATCCATGGCCAGTGCCGCGCGCGGGCCGATTCCGAAGAATCCGGCGTCGAAGTCGCCTGCCGCATCGAGGAATCCGCCCTCGCGGGTGTAGATGGTTCCCGGGGTATCCGGGTCGGCGTCGTACAGACGCGCGAGGTCCCAGCCGCGGTCGGCCGGCAGCGGGCCGACGGCGTCGCCGTCGGCCGCGACCAGTTCCCAGAGCTGTGCCGGGGTTTCGACGCCGCCGGGAAAGCGGCAGCTCATGCCGACGATCGCGATCGGTTCGCCCGCACGGTCTTCCAGGTCCTGGATGTGCTTCTTGGCGGCGCGCAGGTCTCCGGTGAGCTTCCGCAGGTACCGGCTCAGTCGTTCCTCATTGCTGGTGCCGGGATTCGTCATGCTGGGCCGAACTCCTCGTCGATCAAATCCAAAAGCTCGCTGTCGGAACGGAATTCGAGATCGTCGTACGCACCGTCCGGCCACTTGCCGGCCAGGTGGGCGCGCAAGCGCTCATTGACGCCCCGCAATCCGGCCACGGTCTCGTCGTTGTCTCCGCCAGTGGCGATGATGCGCTCGAGCAGGGCCTCGAGCTGTGCGATGTCACCCGGCGCCGGGGCGGGCGCCGGTGTTGCGGGTGCGGCCACCACGATGTGGTCCAGCAGGTAGTCGGCGACGTCGCCCGCGGTGGGGTAGTCGAATACCAGGGTCGAGGGCAGTGACAGCCCGGCCGCCTTGGACAGCCGGTTGCGCAGTTCGACGCCGCCGAGGGAATCGAGACCGAGCTGGCTGAAACCGCGATCGGGCCCGATATCGTCGGTCGACCCATAGCCCAGCACCGCCGCCACGGTCTCCCGGACCAGGTCCAGGACGACCCCGCGGCGTTTCGGCTCGGCCACTCCCGCCAGCCGGACCGCGAGGGACTGTTGCTCTCTCGGCGCGGGGGCCGAGCGGCCGCGGGTGCGGACGAAGCCGTGCAGGACCGCGGGGATCGGGCCGGTGTGGGCTTCGAGGCGCAGTTTGTCGGTGTCGAGCTGCAAGAGTGCGGTCACCGGTTCGGCCGTGGTCAGCGCTTCGTCGAACAGGCGCAGGCCGTCGGCGCGGTCCAGCGGGGCGAGACCCAGCCGGTCCAATCGGGCCAGGGCGGTGCGATCCAGTGCCCCGGTCATGCCGATGTCCTGCTGCCACGGGCCCCAGGCCAGGGACAGCGCGGGCAGTCCCTCGGCTCGGCGTTGCAGCGCGAGGGCGTCCAGGAAGCTGTTCGCGGCAGCGTAATTCGCCTGTCCGGCCGAGCCGATCATGCCGGCGATCGACGAGAACAGCACGAAGGCCGACAGGTTCATGTCCAGGGTGAGCTCGTGCAGGTGCCGGGCCGCTTCGGCTTTGGGCGCGAACACGCGATCGACCTGGTCGGCGGTGAGTGCGTGGAAGGTGGCGTCGTCGAGCACGCCCGCGGCGTGGACCAGACCGGTGAGCGGGTATTCGGCGGGCAGGGTGTCCAGCAGTTCGCGCAGTGCGGCGCGGTCGGTGACATCGCAGGCGGCGATGCGGACCTCGGCGCCGACTCCGGTCAGTTCCGCGGCGAGTTCGGTGGCGCCGGCGGCCTGTTCGCCGCGGCGGGACACCAGCAGCAGTCGCCGCACCTCGTGGTGGGTGACCAAGTGCCGGGCCAGCAATGCGCCCAGTCCCCCGGTGCCGCCGGTGATGAGCACGGTTCCGGTCCCGAACGAGACCGGCTCGGCCGCGGCCGAGGTCAGCGCCTCCAGTCGCGGTACCAGGATGCGGTCGCCGCGCAATGCCACCTGTGGCTCTCCGGTGGCGATCGCGGCGCGGATCATGTCGGGCGCAATCGGCTGTGCTCCAGCCGATTCGTCTGCGTCGAGCAGCATGATCCGGCCGGGGTATTCGGTCTGAGCGCTGCGGATCAGCCCCCAGATCGCGGCCGCTGCGGGGTCGGGTGTCTCATCGGGCAGAGCGATCGCGCGGTTGGTCCGCACGACCAGCTGCGAGCGCGCGAATCGCTCGTCGGCCAACCGGTCTCGCACCGATTGCAGGGCGGCGTGTACTCGATCGATTGCCGTCTGCGGCGAACTGTCGGGCAGTCCGGCTGTTTCGGACCAGATCTCGAAATCCTGGACCGTCGAGACGGACGTGCGATCCGGTGTCTCGACTGTCGCCCAGCGCATTCCGTATCGTGCGGCCCGGCCACCGGGCAAAGTGGCACGGAACTGCTGGACGTCGTAGGAGCGCATGACCGCTTCGTCGATGGTCACCACCGGGGTTCCGGCCGGATCGACGGCCACGACGGTGATCGACTCGGGGCTGCGCTGGATGGCCATCACCCGCAGGGTCGTGACCGCGGCGGTGGTGTGGAATTGCGTGCCGCCCCAGCGGAACATGAGCTTGCCCTCGGCGGGATCACCCTGATGCTCCGGCCAGATCAGGCAGGCGATACCGGCGTGCATCACCAGGTCGAACAGGCCCGGATGCAACTGGAACCGTCCGGCCGGGACGTCGGGGTTCAAGGTGACCTCGGAGAAGACCGTGTCACCGCTGCGCCAGGCGGCAGTGATGCCCAGGAAGGACGGGCCGTATTCCAGCCCGGCGGCGCGGGCGATCTGGGCCGGAATCCAGTCGGTGTCAACGGGTTCGGCATCGACGGGCGGCCATGGCGCGGTGCGGAGCATATCCACCAGGCCGATGTCGATCAGCTGGCGGCCGCTCAGCATGCCACTGGCATTGCGGGTCCAGCCGCCGTCGGCCTCACCTGCCAGGCGGTAGTGGAAGGTGAACGAGCGGCGGCCCGTGGCATCGGGTTCGTGCACCAGCACCTGGAGTTCGATCTCGCCGTCCACGGGCGGGAGGATCGGTGTTTCGAGGATGAGTTCTTCCACTGCGCTGCAACCGATCCAGCGGCCCGCGACCAGCAGCATGTCCATGAGCGCGGCGCTCGGGACGAGGACGACGCCGTAGGTGGCGTGGTCGGCGATCCAGGGGTGGGTGCGCAGCGAGAGGCGGCCGGTGAACAGCCACTCGTCGCGGTCGGCCACCCGGACCACATCGGTGAGGATCGGATGCTCCGAGGCCGCGTGGCGGGACTCTTCGATGCTGGGTTCCAGCCAGTAGCGACGGTGCTCGAAGGCGTAGGTGGGCAGGGCGATTCGGGCCGGCGGGCGGGTAGTGAAGAGCGGATTCCAGTCGACCGACAGCCCAGCGGTGTGCGCCTGGGCCAGCAGCGTGAGGAACTGCTCGACCTCGTCGTGGTCCCGGCGGGCCGCCGCGGCGACCAGCGATCGGGCCTCGATCTCCGCGGGCAAGGTGAGCCGAGTCAGCGCGGCCAGCACGGCGTCGGGACCGACCTCGAGGAACCTGCGCACGCCCGAGGCAACCAGGGTTTCGATGCCCGGTGCGAAGCGCACCGCGGCACGTACCTGCGCTGCCCAGTAGTCCGGGTGCAGGATCTCGTCTCCGGCGATTCTGCCGGAGATGTTCGATACCAAGGGAATTCGCGGGACGTTGTAGGTCACCGTTGCCGCGTGGGTCTCGAACTCGGCCAGCATCGGTTCCATGCGAGCCGAGTGGAAGGCGTGCGAGACGCGCAGGCGATTCGCCTTGCGGCCCTGTGCGGTGAACTGCCGATCGATCTCGTCGATGACGTCCTCGTCACCGGAGATCACCACGGCTGCCGGCGCGTTCACTGCGGCCAGCGATACCCGATCACCGAATCCGGCTATCGCAGCACCGATTTCGTCTTCGGATGCGGTGACAGCGAGCATCGCGCCGCCCGCCGGGAGCGCATCCATCAGCAAGCCGCGCGCGGCGACCAACCGGCAGGCGTCCTCCAGCGACCAGACACCGGCGACGTACGCCGCCGCCAGTTCACCGACCGAATGCCCGATGACCAGGTCCGGGGTGAGTCCGAACGATTCGAGCAGGCGATACAGCGCCACTTCGAAGGCGAACAAGGCGGGCTGGGTCAGTCGGGTTCGATCCAGGAGCTGCCCCGTGAACATGGCTTGTTGCAGGGAACATTCGAGCAAGGGATCGAATCCTGCGCACACCTCGTCCAGGGCCGCGGCGAAGACCGGGAACGCCGCGGCGAGGTCGGCGCCCATGCCCGCGCGCTGCGCGCCTTGGCCGGTGAACAGGAAGGCGGACTTCCCGGAGCCCGTCGTGCCGGAAATGACTCCGGCCGAGGCGGATCCGGTGGCCAGCTTGGTCAGTTGGGCGAGCAGTTCGCCGCGATCGGTGCCGAGTACCGCTGCCCGCCACTCGTGCTGCGTACGCGTCGTGGCCAGTGAGTACGCCACGTCCATCGGATCGGCTGCGGGATTGTCGGCCAGCCACTCGTGCAACTTGGCCGCCTGGGCGCGGAGACCGGTCTCGCTCTTGGCCGAGACCAGCCAGGGCGCAAGGGGATGGGGCTGACCGTTGACCGGCTGTGAGACGACCGGCTGCGCGGCGGGTGCTTCCTCGAGGATCAGATGGGCGTTGGTGCCGCTGACGCCGAACGAGGACACACCGGCCCGGCGCACCGTGCGACCCGGCTGCCAGGGCTCGGGCTCGGTCAGCAGGCGCACCGCGCCCGCGGACCAATCCACGTGCGGGGAAGGCGATTCCGCGTGCAGGGTCGGCGGCAGGGTCTCGTGCCGCAGGGCCTGCACCATTTTGATCACGCCACCGACACCGGCGGCCGCGACCGTGTGGCCGATATTCGATTTGATCGATCCGATGCGCAGGGGTTCCCGGTCCCCGCGATCCTGCCCGTAGGCGGCGATCAGCGCATTGGCCTCGATGGGATCGCCGAGCGGCGTGCCGGTGCCGTGCGCTTCCACCGCATCCACGTCGGCGGGTGTGAGACCTGCACTCGCGAGGGCCTGCGCGATGACGCGCTCCTGCGAGGGTCCGTTCGGCGCGGTCAGGCCATTGCTCGCACCGTCCTGGTTCACCGCACTGCCGCGGACCACGGCCAGGATGTCGTGGCCCAGTCGCTGCGCATCCGACAGCCGTTCCAGGATCAGGACGCCCACGCCCTCGGCGAAGGCGACACCATCGGCCTCGGCGGAGAACGACTTACAGCGGCCGTCCGGCGAGAGACCGCGCTGGCGCGCGAAATCGACGGAGAGATACGGGGTTGCGGCCACGGTGACGCCACCGGCCAAGGCCAGCGAGGTTTCGCCCTGGCGCAGTGCCTGGCATGCGAGGTGCATGGCCACCAGTGAGGACGAGCAGGCGGTATCGATCGTGACCGCCGGTCCCTCCAGGCCGAAGACGTAGGCGACGCGGCCGGAGACGACGCTGTGGGTGGTGCCGGTGAGCCGGAAACCCTCCAGATCGCCGGTGACACGATCGACGTAGCCCGAGGCGCACGCGCCCGCGAATACGCCGGTATCGCTGCCGCGCAAGGTGATCGGATCGATGCCGGATTCCTCCAGCGCCTCCCACGAGGCTTCCAGCAGCAGGCGCTGTTGCGGATCCATGGCCAGGGCTTCGCGCGGGCTGATGCCGAAGAAGGCGGCGTCGAAATCGGCGGCGTCGTCGAGGAATCCGCCACCGCGGCTGTAGACGGTCCCGGGCTTGTCCGGGTCCTGGTCGATCAGGCGTTCCAGGTCCCAGCCGCGATCGTCGGGGAAAGCGGTGGTGGCATCGGTGCCCGCGCGGACCAGATTCCAGAGCTGTTCCGGAGTGCGGACACCGCCGGGGAATCGGCAACTCATGCCGACGATCGCGATGGGCTCGTCCGCGCGGACGCGGCGCGACGGGCGGGCCGGTTTGGCGCCGGTATTCGTGCCTTCGATCTTGGCGCGCAGCAGGGTGGCGACCGCGGTGGCGGTGGGGTGATCGAAGACCAGGGTGGACGGCAGTTGGACGCCGGTGGCCTTCGCCAAGCGGTTACGGAATTCGACGCCGCCGAGCGAGTCGAAACCCAGTGCGTCGAAGCGCACTTCGGGGGCGATGTCGTCGGCGGAGCCGTGTCCCAGTACTGCTGCCGCGTGTTCGCGGACCAGGTCGAGGACCAGCTCGGCGCGGGCGGCCTCCGGTACTCGGCTCAGCCGGGTGCCGAGTGAACTCGATGCGGCCGCTGGGCGTTCCGTGATGCGGGGCAGGAAGCCGCGGAGCACAGTGGGCACGGCGCCGTCGCGTGCTTCGCGGCGCAGGTTCGCTGGGTCGAATCCCATGGCCAGCACGTGCGGGGCGGTCTCGGCGGTGGCGGTATCGAAGAGGCGGAGGCCCTCGTCATCGGCAAGTGGGTGCAGGCCGAGCCTTTCCCAGCGGGCCACGGCACTGCGGTCCAAGCCGCCGGTCATGCCTGCGGCGGCATTCCAGGGGCCCCAGGCCAGCGATACCGCGGACAGCCCGGCGGCGCGGCGGCGGTGTGCCAGCGCGTCGAGGAAGGCGTTGGCGGCCGCGTAGTTGGCTTGTCCCGCGGTGCCGAGTGTTGCGGCGACGGAGGAGAACAGGACGAAGGCCGACAGGTCCTGATCGCGTGTGAGCTCGTGCAGGTGCCATGCGGCGGTGGCCTTGGAGTCGAATACTCGTTGCAGTTGTGCGGGGGTCAGCGCGGCGAGGGTGCCGTCGTCGAGTACGCCTGCCGCGTGGATCACGGCGGTCAGCGGATGGTCGGCGTCGATCGAATCCAGCAGGGAGCGCAGGGCGGCTCGATCGCTCACGTCGCAGGCGGCCACGCGGACGGCGGCGCCGGCTTGCGAGAGCTCGGACGCCAGTTCTGTGGCGTCTTCGGCGTTTTCGCCGCGCCGGGATGCCAGCAGCAGGCTGCGGACACCGTGCTCGGCGACCAGATGGCGGGCCATGAGAGCGCCCAGGCCGCCGGTGCCGCCGGTGATCAGGACGGTGCCGGTGCCGAATGGCTTGTCCGGCGCGGCATCATCCTCGATTCGCGCTTTGACCAGCCTCGGTACGAGCAAGGCCTCGTCGCGCAGCGCTACCTGGGATTCGCCTGCCGTGATCGCCGCGCCCACCAGCGCCGGGTGATCGATGGTCAGGGGGGCGTCGAGGAGAACGAAGCGGCCCGGGTATTCGGATTGGGCGCTGCGCACCAGGCCCCACACAGCTGCTGCGGCGAGATCCGGTGCCTCGCCGGGCAATCCGGCGCCGTCGGCGGTGTGTACGACCAGGCGGGTGTCGGCCAGCCGGTCTTCCGCGAGCCAGGCCTGGATGGTCGCCAGGAAGGTTTCCAGACCGGTGCGAACGACGGCCGGGTCATCGGTTTCGGCATCGAGGTCCTGACGCCAGATCACGACGTCCGGGACCGCTTCTGCTGCCGCGAGTTCCGAGGGAGTCGGAGCGAAGGTGTCGATTCCGGTGACCGGCGCCGAACCGAGGATGGCCATCCGACCCAGAACGGGGGCCGGTGTCATCGTCTGCGGCGTCCACTGGACCTCGTAGAGGCCGGCGTCGTCTCCCGCCAGGGTGGCGCGCATCTGTTTCACGTCGTAGGGCCGCATGACCACCGCGTCGACGGAGATCACGGGTCGTCCCGAAGCATCCACGGCCGCAACGGAGACCGTCTCCGAGCCGCTCGCCACGGCAATGACCCGGAGGGTGGTTGCCTTGACCAGCGGCTGATGTAGTCGCGCTCCGCCCCAGCGGAACAGTAGTCGGCCGGTGCCGGTATCACTGTCCTGCTCGTGCCAGACGAGGCCCGCCAGTCCGGCGTGCATCACCAGGTCGAGCAGGGCGGGGTGTAGATCGAAGCGTTCGGGGGCGGGTGCGGCCGTCGTGTCCAAGGTGATCTCGGAGAAGACGGTGTCGCCGCGCTGCCAGGCGGCGTCGACGCCGAGGAAGGCGGGTCCGTATTCCAGGCCGGAGCCCTTGGCGATCCGCTCGGGAATCCAGGCGGGGTCCAGGGTTTCGGCGTCGGCCGGGGGCCATTCCTCGTCTCGCAGCCGGTCCAGCAGGGTGTCGCTGCCGTCCCAGGCGGGGGCCAGGACGCCGCTGGCATTGCGCACCCAGGCGCCCGCGCCGGCCTGCTCGCGGAAGTAGAAGCTGAACGGGCGGCGGCCGGTCTGGTCGGGTTCCTGGACCGATACCTGGAGTTCGACCTCGTCGTCGGCGGACGGCAGGATCGGGGCTTCGAGGGTCAGTTCCTCGACTGTGCCGCAGCCGATTCGGCCGCCGGCGACGAGCAGGAATTCGATGAGGGTCGCGCTCGGCAGCACCACGGTGCCGTAGGTCATGTGGTCGGCGACCCACGGGTCGGTCGGCAGCGAGAAGCGGCCGGTGAAGACGAACTCGTCCTTACCGGCGACCGGGACCACGCCGGTGAGCAGGGGGTGGGCGTCGCCGGTGGCTTGCGGGCGCGGCGGCAGCCAGAAGCGCTGGTGCTGGAAGGCGTACGTGGGCAGGGGAACTCGCCGCGCCGGCGGGTGCGGGAGCAGTGGCGCCCAGTCGACATGAACGCCGGCCGTATGAGCCTGGGCCAGGAGCGTGAGGAACTGCTGAGGTTCATCGTGATCGCGGCGGGCGGCTGCGGCTACGAGGGTCGGGTATTCGAGGTCATCGGGCAGGGTCTGGCGAGTCATGGCCGCCAGCACGGCATCCGGGCCGATTTCCAGGAAGCGGCGCACGCCCGAGGCGGTGAGGGATTCGATACCCGGGGCGAATCGCACGGCGGAGCGCACCTGGCGGACCCAGTAGGCGGGTTCGAGCATTTCGTCGGTGGCGAGTTCACCGGAGACGTTCGATACCACCGGGATTTCGAGCCGGTTGTACGTCAAGTCCTGTGCGACGGACTCGAATTCGGCGAGCATCGGCTCCATACGATGCGAGTGGAAGGCGTGGCTCACCCGCAGTCGCGAGGTCTTCCGGCCGCGCTCGGTGAAGAGTGCTTCGATCTCGGCGATGGCGTCCTCGTCGCCCGAAATCACCAGGGCTTCAGGGGCGTTCACCGCGGCGATCGAGACCCGGCCGGGATAGCCGGTCACTACCTCGTGCACGTCGGATTCGGAGGCGCCGATGGCGAGCATTGCGCCGCCTGCGGGCAGGGCGCCCATGAGGCGGCCGCGTGCCGCCACCAAACGGCAGGCGTCCTCGAGTGACCACAGGCCTGCGAGGTGGGCGGCGGCGAGTTCGCCGATCGAATGGCCGATCAGCACGTCCGGGGTGACGCCGAACGATTCGAGCAGGCGGTACAGGGCCACTTCGAAGGCGAACAAGGCCGGTTGGGTGAACTCGGTCCGATCCAGCACCGAGGCATCGGGTTCCCCGCCGGTGAACATGAGTTGCTTCAGCGAGCATGCCAGCAGTGGGTCGAGCTGGGCGCACACCGCATCCAGTGCGTCTGCGAATATCGGGAACGACTCGTACAGGCCGACGCCCATGCCGATCCGCTGTGCGCCTTGGCCGGTGAAGAGGAAGGCCGTCGTCCCTGTTCCGGTGGAGCCGGTGATGACGCCTGTGCCGGTGCCCGATTCGGCGAGGGTCGCCAGCCGCTCGAGCAGTTCGTCTCGATCGCGGCCGAGGATCACGCCGCGCGTATCCAGCTGCGCTCGTGTGGTCGCCAGCGCGGCGGCCGCGTCAGCGATGTCGAGCTCGGGCCGTTCCGAGAGCCAGGCATGCAGTCGGGCGGCCTGTGCGCGCAGGCCTGTTTCGCCTTTGCCCGACACCAACAATGGAGTGATCGGGGTGGCATCCGTGCGCGGTTCGGTGGTCACGGCCTGTGCGGCCGGTGCTTCCTCGAGGATCACGTGCGCGTTGGTGCCGCTGATCCCGAATGACGACACACCGGCGCGGCGGACTCGATCGCCCGCGGTCCATTCTTCGGGCTCGGTCAGCAGGCGTACCGCACCCGCCGACCAATCGACGTGCGGCGTCAGCACTTCGGCGTGCAGTGTGCGCGGCAACCGCTCGTGCCGCAGCGCCTGCACCATCTTGATCACACCGGCGACACCGGCGGCGGCCACCGCGTGGCCGATATTCGATTTCAGGGACCCGATCCGCAATGGCTCCCGCTCACCGCGACCCTGTCCGTAAGCGGCGATCAAGGCTTGGGCCTCGATCGGATCGCCGAGGGCGGTGCCGGTTCCGTGCGCTTCGACGGCATCCACGTCACCGGCCGTGATCCCCGCATTGGCGAGTGCCTGCGTGATCACGCGTTCCTGCGATGGGCCGTTCGGCGCGGTCAGGCCGTTGCTCGCGCCGTCCTGGTTGACCGCGCTGCCGCGCACCACGGCCAGGATATTGTGGCCGAGGCGTTGCGCATCCGAAAGTCGCTCGAGCACCAGGACACCCGAGCCCTCCGACCACGCCACACCGTCGGCGTCCGCCGAGAACGCCTTGCTGCGGCCGTCCGGGGACAGGCCGCGCTGGCGGGAGAAGTCCACGTACAGTGCCGGACTCGCCGCGACGGACACACCGCCGGCCAGGACCAGCGAGCTGTCACCCTGACGCAGCGCCTGACACGCGAGATGCAAGGCCACCAGCGAGGACGAGCACGCCGTATCCACCGTCACCGCCGGGCCTTCCAGCCCGAACACGTACGCGACGCGGCCCGAGATGACGCTGTGCGAGGTGCCGGTCAGCCGGAAACCCTCCAGCTCCCCGGTCACCCGCCCGGAGTATCCCGAGGTGCAGGCGCCGGCGAAGACGCCGGTATCGCTGCCCCGCAGGGACATCGGGTCGATGCCCGCGTCTTCGAGTGCTTCCCAGGCGGTTTCGAGCAGCAGGCGCTGCTGCGGATCCATGGCCGAGGCTTCGCGCGGGCTGATGCCGAAGAAACCCGGGTCGAAATCGCCCGCGGTGCTGAGGAATCCGCCGTGGCGGGTGTAGACCTTGCCCGGCTTGTCGGGGTCCGGGTCGAACAGCTTGTCCAGATCCCAGCCGCGGTCAGTGGGGAATTCGCTGATCGCGTCGCGGCCGGCGGCCACCAGGTCCCAGAGGTCCTCGGCGGAACGCACTCCGCCCGGGAATCGGGCGCTCATGCCGACGATCGCGATCGGTTCGTCCGAGGACGTACGGCGCGAGGCCCGGCGTTGCCCGCGGTCGGTCCCGGTGACCTGCGCGCGCAGCACCGCGGCGATCGCGGCGGCGGTCGGATGATCGAAGATGAGCGTCTTCGGCAGCGGCACACCGGTGGCCCGCATCAGCCGGTTCTGCAGTTCGACGCCGCTGACGGAGTCGAAGCCGAACTCGGTGAAGGGCAGGTCGGGCTGGATCGAGCGGGCCGAGTCGTGGCCAAGGATCGCGGCGGCGTGCTCGCGGACGAGGTCGAGAACCACTGTGTCGCGCTGATACTCGGGGGTGGTCTGCAGTTTGCGCGCCAGGGGGCTGTCGTCCCATGTGCCCGAGACCTGAGTGTCGGGGGTCGGTTCCTCGGTGACCGTGACGATGTCGGCCGTACGGGTGAAGTCGGCGGAGGTGACACCGGTCCAGAAGTTCTGGCGCTGGAAAGCGTAGGGCGGCAGATCGATCCGCGCTCCGCCGGGGACCAGTGCTTGCGGATTCACCTCGATGCCGGCGCAATGCGCTTGTGCGAGCGAGGCCAGGAATCGGTCCGGGCCGCCATCACCGCGGCGCAATGACCCGACCACGGCGATATGCTCGGCGGCCCCGGCTGCCTCGGCGGTGGCGCCGATGCCCATGGCGAGCACCGGATGCGGGCCCATCTCGACGAATCCGGTGATGCCGTCCTCGATCAGGCCCGCGACGGCATCGGCGAAGCGGACGGGCTCGCGCAGGGAGCGGTACCAGTAGTGAGCGTCCAGGGTCGCGGTGTCGACGAAGTCGGCGGTGACGGTGGAGAAGAACGGAATCGGCGCCGAGCGCGGCCGCACCGGGGCCAGCTCGGTCAGCAGCCGATCACGCACCAGCTCGGTCACCTTCGAGTGCCCCGGCCAGGTGGCGGGCACCGAGCGCGCCCACACCCCGTCCGCGGCACAGGCGGCCACGAACTCCGTCAGGGCGGCCGTCTCACCGGACACCACGGTCTGTGCCGGACTGTTGATCGCGGCCAGCGACAATCGATCCCCGAAGGCCGCCAACCGTTCCCGCACGGCCTCGGCGGACAACCCGACCGCGGCCATACCGCCCTTGTCGGCGAGCACCTCGGCCCCGGCCCGGGAACGCAGCGCGATGATGCGGGCGCCATCCGCCACGGACAGCGCCCCGATGGTCACGGCGGCGGCCACCTCGCCCTGCGAATGGCCGACCACAACGCTCGGTTCCACCCCCTGCGCCCGCCACAGCCGAGCCATCGACACCATGACGGCGAACAGCACCGGCTGCACCACATCGACGCGATCCAGCGGCGGCGCGCCCGCCTCACCGCGCAATACCGCCGTCAACGACCAGTCCAGATACGGCGCCAGCGCCGCTTCACATTCCGCGATCGACGCCGCGAACACCGCATTCGAATCCAGCAGCCCGAGCGCCATCCCCTCCCACTGGCCACCCTGCCCCGGGAAAACGAACGCGACCCGCCGCTCCTCGGCCCGCGCCAGCGCCGGCTCGATCGCCACCGCGGGCCCGGCCGGATCGGCCAGCGCCGCCAGCCCCGCCAGCAACCCCTCCAGATCCCGCCCCACAACCGCGCCGCGCCACTCCATCTGGGCCCGCGTCGCCAGCAGCGAGTACGCCACATCGGCCGCATCTTGCTCCGTGCGACTGAGCAGCCACTCCAGCAGCCGAGCCGCCTGCGCCCGCACGCCACTCTCAGTGCGCGCCGACACCACCCACGGCAAAACGCCATGCGCGCCGGTGGCCACGGCGGGCACCGGGACTGGCGCCTGTTCCAGAATCACGTGGGCGTTGGTTCCGCCCATGCCGAAGGATGAGACGCCTGCCCGGCGTACATCGGCCTCGGGCCAGTTCTCGGTGCCGATTACTACCCGTAAGCCCAAGTCCGCGAGTGGGATTCGGGGGTTGGGGGTTTCGAAGTTGAGGCTGGCGAACAGTTCCCGGCGGGTGAGGCCGAGGACGGTTTTGATGAGGCCGGCGATGCCGGAGGCGCCTTCCAGGTGGCCGATGTTGGTTTTGACGGAGCCGACGGCGAGGGGTGTATCTCGTTGCGGGCCGTAGGTTTCGCCGAGGGCGGCGGCTTCCACCGGATCGCCGGCGGGGGTTCCGGTGCCGTGTAGTTCGACGTATTGGACGGAGTTCGCTTCGACGCCCGCCGCGGTCAGTGCGGTGCGGATCGCCGCGGCCTGTGCGGCTGGGCTGGGGGCGCTGAGTACGCGGCGCTCGTTGCCGGTGTTGACGGCGCTGCCGCGGATCACGGCGTGGATCCGGTCACCGTCGGCAACGGCCTGGTCGAGGGGTTTCAGCACCACGATGCCGCCGCCCTCGCCGCGCACGAAGCCGTCCGCGCGGGCATCGAAGGTGTAGCAACCGCCGAGCGCCGAACGCGCGCCGAACTGTTCGATCCGCTCGCTGCTCGTCGGCGACAGGATCAGGTTCAGGCCGCCCGCGAGGGCCACATCGCTCTCGCCGCTGCGCAGGCTCTCGCAGGCCAGGTGCACCGCGACCAGTGAGGAGGCCTGGGCGCTGTCGACCAGGATGCTGGGGCCGCTGAAGCCGAAGTAGTTGGAGACGCGGTTGGCGATGATGCCGCGTCCGACACCCCACAGCGAGTGCCGGCTGACGCCCGGGCCGCCCCGGGAGGCCAGGATCTCGGCGAAATCGCTTCCCGTGCAACCGAGGAACACCCCGCAGCGCCGGGCCTCGCGCGCGGTGGCGGCCAGGCCCGCGTCCTCGAGCGCCTCCCAGCTCAGTTCCAGCGCGAGCAGCTGCTGCGGATCGATGGCCCGGGCCTCGTTGGGTGAGACCCCGAAGAAGTCCGCATCGAACTGCCCTGCGGTGCCGACGAATCCGGCGCGCTCGGTGATGCCGGTCCGTCCGGCGGGAGCGTCACCGATCTCGGCGCGTCCCGTCCTGAGTAACTGCCAGAAACCGTCGAGATCGTCCGCGCCCGGCATTCTGCAGGACATGCCGACAATGGCGACGGAGAAAGCCGATCCGGTCACCTCTGAAAAGCCCTCCACCTGGCACGAATGTCGTGCCCTCACCCGCCCCCGGATAACTGACTCAGACAATTCTTGCTTCGGCACAATGGATTTCGACGCGCCGCCGAGGCTCAGCGATGAACTGGTGGTGTAGGAGGCGTCATTCGTAGCCGGCCCCGGGCCCGAGGAGATGGTTCAGGCCAGGCCACACCGAACCCTGCTGTACCACAGGGTCGGTAAAAGCAATTGATCAGCAACCAGTGCTGAGGATTGCGACGCTACGTAGCGTTGCCAGCAGATCGAGGCATGTGCGCGAGGGTCTTTCGAACAGCAGGATTCATCGTACTGAACAGTAGTTTGGACAAACTTCGCCTGTCAATCGTTAAAGCGCCCCTGTAACCGAGGGCACGACAACAGCGATAATCGACAGCTCACGCTACAGCGAAGAAACCGGCAATCCATCCCGATGATCACCATAATCCCATGTAGCACAGTGGATTTCGAGATCATGTCAGCACCGTTTCAACCGCATGTCAGTCGTCCTCGCTATCAAGGAGGAAAACGACGGCCGGGCGATCTGATCAGTACGGCCCGGAACCGGCTCTGCGGCCGGTAATCTCGTTACAATGGGGCAACGCGCACTGTTGACGCTGGCATGTATCGCTCTGGCCGCATGGTGCGCGGTCATCACGCCCGGCCGCGCCGGTGCGGACCCGGGCCTACCGCCGATGGCTGGTAATTTCCTGTGGGGTGTCTCCAGCTCCGGGTTCCAGAGCGAAGGCTCTGCGCCCGACAGCAATTGGAGCCGCTACGCCGGCTCCGGCCGCGCCGAGGACTACCGCAATTCGGTCGACTTCCTCCATCGCTACGGCGAGGACATCCAGCACGCCGCCGACCTCGGCGTCGGCGTCTACCGGGTCAGCGTCGAATGGGCGCGGGTGCAGCCGAGTCCGGGCAATTGGGACTTCTCCTTCTATGACGCCATGATCGGCCGGATCCGCGCCGCCGGACTCACCCCGATGATCACCCTGGATCACTGGGTGTTCCCGGGCTGGGAGGTCGATCGCGGCGGCTGGCGCAATCCGGGCATGGTCGACGACTGGCTGACCGACGCCCGCGCGGTGGTCGATCGCTACGCGCACTTCAACCCGATGTGGGTCACCTTCAACGAGCCCACCGCCTATGTGGGACAAGAACAGCTGATCGGCGACCTCGGCACGGTCGACGGGCCCGCCATGCTCGACCGGATGGTCACCGCGCACCGCGCGATCTACGACTACATCCACAATCAGCAGCCCGGCGCGATGGTCACCAGCAATATCGCCTACTCCGCCATCGGCGCGGCGCAGGCCGATGCCTCCTTCGTGGACCGGGTGGCCGACAAGCTGGACTACATCGGAATCGATTACTACTACGGCGGATCGCTGACCAAGCCGCCGAACCTGATCGCGCAGCTGACCAACACGCCGTCGCCGCTCATCGTGGAACCGGACGGGATCTACTACGTGCTGCGGCGATACGCGCAGAAGTTCCCGAACCGGCCGCTCTATGTCGTCGAGAACGGGATGCCCACCTACAACGGCTCCCCCACCACCGACGGCATCACCCGCGCGGACGATCTGCGTGACACGGTCTACTGGGTGCAGCGCGCGAAGGCCGACGGGATCAATGTCATCGGCTACAACTACTGGAGCATCACCGACAACTACGAATGGGGCAGTTACTCACCGCGTTTCGGGCTCTACACGGTGGACGTCACCACGGACCCCAGCCTTACTCGCCGTCCGACCGACGCGGTGGGCGCATATCACGACATCATCGCCGGCGGTGGCGTTCCCGCGAACTACGCGCCGACCCGCGCACCGGCGCTCTGTTCCCTGCAGGATCTGCCGTCGAGCTGTATCAATCCGGTTCATTGACAAGGGCGTCAGCGCAGATACAGCGCTGAGACGATGCCGAGCGCGAACACCACCAGCGCGATCGCGGCGAAGCCGTAGACGATCCCCGGGTGGCTCGAGCCCGGGTAGTCGTCGACGAATGTCACCTGGCTGGTGGTCATCTCGTCGGGTGGGAGCACCGGCAACTGGTCGAACAGGTTGTCGGAGCTCGGGTCCGTGCCGGTGGATCGGTCGGGCATTTCGGGTAGTCCTCGCTCGTGGGGTGACCAATCATGGTGCCCCACTCCGCGGCGATTACCGCATCACCGCAGCCGGTTCGAGGTCGGCCCGGGTGGTGGTTCGCGCGGTCAGCCAGGTCCGATACCGGCGCAGTGCGCGATATTGAACGAGCTGGTCGGCGGCCAGCGCGTAGGCGGGGCCGACGCCGGGTGCGGGCTGCTTGCCACGGGCCATGCGCCGCATCTGATAGCGGACCTGGGCCATGCCCGCGCTGGAGGCGATCGACTTGTCCTTCCAGGTCACGGGTTTCAGCGTGCGCTCGCCCTCGCCGCCGTCGCGCCAGCGGGCGGGCAAGTCCGAGGTTACCGACAGGGCGGTGGCCATGCCGATGAGCGCCACATTGCTGGCGAGCACGCGTTCGGCCGTCGCACGGCGGGTGATGCCGCCGGTCAGCATCAGCGGAAGCGGGCTGGTCGCAGCCAATTCGGCGGCCAGGTCCAGGAAATAGGCCTCGCGGGCGGAGGTGCTCGCATCGGCAGGGCGGCCCGCCATTGCGGGGCTTTCATAACTGCCACCGGACAATTCGACCAAATCCACCCCGAGCGGTGCGAGCATGGCGATCACCCTGCGCGCATCCTCGGCATCGAATCCGCCGCGCTGGAAGTCCGCGGAATTCAGTTTCACCGCGACCGCGAAGGAGGGTGACACCGCCGCGCGCACCGCCCGCACGACCTCGAGCAGCAACCGGGCCCGATTCTCCAGCGTGCCGCCCCATTCGTCGGTGCGGGTGTTGACCAGCGGAGACAGAAACTGCGACAACAGGTATCCGTGCGCGGCGTGCACCTCGACGCCGTCGAATCCGACCGCTTCCGCGCGCTGCGCGGTGGTGGCGAAACGGGCGATAGTGGCCTTGATTTGTGCCACGGTCATCGCGACCGGGCGGCCGAAGCGGCTACTGAGGCGGCCCAGATCGACCGCCTTGTCCGACGGACCCCACACCACGCCGGGCATATTCGCCTGTACCTGACGGCCGGGATGGCTGATCTGCATCCACATGGCCGCGCCGCCCTCCTTGCCGGCCCGTGCCCAGTCCTCGAACGGCGCCGAGGGCGCGTCGGCGTCGAGCACGATGCCGCCGGGACCGGTCAGCGCCTCGGCGTGCACCATGACATTGCCGGTGACCAGCACGCCCGCACCGCCGGCGCCCCAGCGCCGGTACAGCCTGATGAGCCGCTGGTCGGGCAGCTGTCCGGCGCTCGCCATGCCTTCTTCCATGGCCGCCTTGGCGATCCGGTTGCCGATGACGCCGCCGGATTTCAGGACCAGCGGCGAGAACAGGTCGTTCGCCATAGCGGCCCTCCTCTCCTCGAATGTTTACAGCCACTCACATTAAGTATGCAGCGCTAACATTAGGAGTCGATGTAAGCAGTGTCAACACTTGTTAGGTTGGAGACATGTCACCCACGACCGCGCCCTACCACCACGGCGACCTGCGCGCCGCCCTGCTGCGCGCGGCCATGGACCTGCTCGAGGAGAGCGGCGCGGCCGAACTGTCCCTGCGCGCGGTGGCGCGTCGCGCGGGCGTCTCCACCGCCGCGCCTTATCGCCACTACGCCGACCGCACCGCCCTGCTGTCCGCGGTGGCGGCCGTCGGTTATCGCGAGCTGGCCGAGCACCTGGTCGCCGCGCATCCCGCACCGCGGACGCCCGATGATCTGACCGCCATCGCGACCGCGTACGTGAACTTCGCGCTGCAGCGTCCCGCCTTGTTCCGCGTGATGTTCGCGGAACCGTGCGATCCGACCAGTCCCGAACGCGTGGCGGCGGTCGACGCCATCGACGCCTACGTCAAATACACCGTCCAGCAAGCATTTCCGGACTCCGACAGCGAAAACCTGGCAACCGGGGTGTGGGCACTGGTGCACGGTCTCGCCTTCCTGCACCTGGACGGCAAGCTCGACAGTTCGACCCCGCAGCTCGTCGCCGATCGGATCCGCAATACCGTGCACGCGGTGCTCGCCGCCTCGGTCCGATGAACTCGCCGCGCCGGTCCGGGGAATACGGCTGCGGCCCTTCGTTTCACACGAAATTACCGATCGCGCACGATCCATTTCTTGGATGAACAACCAGTCGCGTGCAACTCGCCCGTTTCAACATTTCCGGCATTGACATATATCCGGCCGGAAAGCCTTGACGGATGTGCGCCCGAGCTCTACCTTTCCGAAGACCGGAATGCCGATTCCGTATTCCGGAATCTCATTCAAGATAGGTTTAACGGGTCTCTGCATGAGTTTCGACTTCTCGACCATCAGCGCGGGCGCCACCGCCTGGATGCTGATCGCGTCCGCACTCGTCCTCTTCATGACGCCGGGCCTGGCGTTCTTCTACGGCGGCATGGTCCGCGCCAAACACGTTCTCGCCATGCTCATGCAGAACTTCATGTGTATGGCGCTGGTCTCGGTCACCTGGGTGACCGTCGGCTACACCCTCGCGTTCGGTAAAGGCAACGGCTTCTGGGGCGACTTCCACTTCGCCTTCCTGTCCCATATGAACCAGGTCGTGCCCGGCTTCACCGGGACCGCGGCGATGGTCATCGCGCCGATGGTGTTCGTCATCTTCCAGATGATGTTCGCCATCATCACCCCCGCGCTGTTCCTCGGATCCACCGCGGACCGCTGGAAATTCAGCTCGTTCGTGCCGTTCATCGTGCTCTGGTCGATCCTGGTCTACAGCCCCTCCGCGCACTGGATCTTCTCCCCCGTCGGCTGGCTCGCCAAGCGCGGCGCCGAGGACTTCGCCGGCGGTATCGTCATCCACGCCTCGGCCGGCACCGCCGCCCTCGTCCTCGCCGTCATGCTCGGCAAGCGCAAGAACTGGCGCGAAGCCGCCCGCCCGCACAACCTTCCGATGATGCTCATCGGCGCCGGCGTGCTGTGGTTCGGCTGGTTCGGCTTCAATGCCGGCTCCGCCCTCGACGCCAACTCCGTTGCCATCCAGGCCTTCGTCAACACCAACACCGCCGCCGCCATCGGCATGCTGGCCTGGCTGAGCGTCGAACGCCTGCGCCACGGCAAGGCCACCACCCTGGGCGCCGCGGCCGGCGCCGTCGCGGGCCTGGCCGCCGTCACCCCGGCCGCCGGTTACGTGAACGTGCTCGGCGCGCTCGCCATCGGCCTGGTCTCCGGCATCGTGTGCTGCTTCGCGGTCGAGCTCAAAGGCAAACTGGGCTATGACGATTCGCTCGACGTCGTCGGCGTCCACCTCGCCGGCGGTGTGGTCGGCGCCCTGATGCTGGGCCTGTTCGGCAACAAGACCATCAACCCCGCGGGCGCCAACGGCCTCTTCTACGGCGGCGGCCTGAGCCTGCTGGGCAACCAGGCCCTCGCATTGATCGCCGTAATGGCTTGGGCGGCAATCGTTACCGTCGCTTTGATGCTGATCCTGAAGAAGATCACCGGCAACCGAGTCTCCGAGGAAGACGAGGAACTCGGCCTCGACCAGGCCCTGCACGGCGAATCCGCCTACGAATTCGGCGACCCGGACCAGGAACTCGCGGCCCTGCTCGCCGGGCAGGAACCCGACAAGTCGGCGGACACCGCGAAGATGGTCGCGGCGACCGCCAAGATCGTGGCCGACACCGCCAAGATGGTCGCCGAGGCCGCGAAGGCATCGGAGACCGCGAAACACTGACGGCCTTATCGCCGAGCGACACTGACCGTATCGTCGCCACAAAGGGCGGCTCCCCTCGACCGGGAGCCGCCCTTTTGCATTGGCGGACCCGGCTCGGAGGAGGGCGGAACATTACCTCGCGCGTAATTGTTTCCGGTCCCGTGCGTTGCGAAAGTTGAACGCAACGGACGAAGACGAGAACGAGGATGAGGGACATGACGACACGAGCATTGGTAATCGGCGGTGGCGGGGTGGCCGGTATCGCTTGGGAGACAGGCGTACTGGCCGGATTGGGTGAGGCCGGGATTGCCGTGACCGATGCCGACGTGGTGATCGGAACCTCGGCGGGATCGACCGTCGCGGCGCAGGTGACCAGCGGGCTCACGCTCACGGAACTGCTTGCGCGGCAGACGGATCCGGCGTTGCAGGTGAACGAGCTGGTGCCGGAGATCTCGCTTCCGGCATTGTGGGAGACGATCGGGAAGATCGGCGCCGACGCCACCGACGTCGATGACGCGCGACGCCGGTTCGGTGAGCTGGCGAGGTCGGCGAAGACCGTGAGCGAGGCCGAGCGTCGCGCGGTGATTCTCGAACGGCTGCCGAACCACGAGTGGCCGCAGCAGCGCCTGGTGATTCCGGCCGTGGACGCGGAGACGGGGCGGCCGCGCATCTTCGAAAAGGACTCGGGTGTGGGTCTGGTCGATGCGGTAGCCGCCAGTTGTGCGGTGCCGGGGATCTGGCCGACGACCTCGATCGAGGGCCGGCGTTATCTCGACGGCGGCATCCGGTCCAACGAGAATGCCGATCTGGCCGCGGGATTCGATCGGGTACTGGTGCTCAGCGTCATGGACATGCCGGGCGCCGCGCAGTGGGGCATCGACCTGGACTCGCAGGTCGCGGTACTGCGTGCGCACGGCAGCCGGGTCGAGGTGATCCGAGCCGATGCCGCCTCCATAGCCGCCTTCGGGCCGGACCCCTTGGATCCCGCCTCCCGCACACCCTCCGCGGCAGCCGGACTCGCCCAGGGCCGCTCCGAAGCCGCTCGGGTGCGCGAACTTTGGGCCTGATCGGCCCGAGCCGTCAGAGTACGGGCTTGATCTGAACCGAGCCGGCGCCGCCGGTGATGAGCTGCACCGAACCGAGGCCCAGCGTGTCCCGGCCGTCACCGATACCGACGGAACCGAGACCGATGCCGACACCGTCATTGGTGATCTGATCCGCGGTCGCCGAACTCGGGCTCACAGGCTGCAACGGGATGCCGTCAGCGGCGGCGTTGGCGTTCGGCGCACCGGCGAGGAACAAGGCGATCGCGAGCGCGCCGGTCGTACCCACCAACGTCTCCATGGGCAAACCTCCGTTTTCAGGGTTGATGAGTCGTCACCGTAGCCGACCGGGATGTCGCGTGCATCCGGAGTGAGAACCCCGGTGGGTTACCGTAGAGCCGATCGGTAGTCGAGGAGGAACGGGCAGCGCGTGGCAATAGGTGGTCGAGACGTCGCGCTGCTCGATGATGAGGCCGGGCAAACGGCGAGATTGTCGAGTCCATTTGCAGGACTTGATTTCTCGGCGCTTACGGCGACATATACTGATACTTGGAGCCGGGAGCCGGGAACCGGGAACCGGGAACCGGGAACCGGGAACCGGGAACCGGGAACCGGGAACCGGGAACCGGGAACCGTCGAATTCGTCGACGGACCTGAGACCTCGGGTCCACGATGACCCCGCCTGGGAAACGTTCTCCGAGACCGAATATGTCATTCTGGCCGTTGCCCGCACACTGACCTCCGCCTATCGGCTACTGGAAGCCGTCGACTGGTTCCGCGACGATTTCCGGATCAGGCTCGTCTTCACCGTCGACGCCACGTCGGCATTCAGCGCCGGGGTCCACGATCTGCTTCGCGCGTCGGGCGTGCGCCTGGTCGAGTGGGACCAGGTGCGGGAACGCGCTTTTCGGTATCACCTCGCGCTGAGCGCCAGCGAGAACATCGATTTCGACGCGATCGACGCACACACGGTGCTACTGCCACACGGACTCGGATTCAACAAGCTGGTGCCCAGCGCGACCGGGACCGAATTGCGGCTGGCCGGGCTGCCTCCGCTGCACGCGCTGCGCGCCGGCCGGGTCACGGTCACGCTCTCCCATCCCGAACAGCGCGAACAACTCCTCGCGGTGAGCGCCGAGACGGCGGACCACACCGAGACCGTCGGCGACCCGACCTTCGATCGGCTGCGGGCCAGCCTCGCCCTGCGTGACCGCTATCGGGAGGCACTCGGTACGGGCGATCGGACCTTGGTGACCGTGGCTTCCACTTGGGGCCGGCAGTCGGTGATCGGTCGCCGGCACACCTTGCCGGCACAGCTGCTCGGTGCACTCGACGCTGATGCGTACCAGGTGGTTCTCGTGCTGCACCCGAACGTGTGGGCATATTACGGCGCTTTTCAGATCACGGTGTGGCTGTCGTCCGCCCTCGACGCCGGACTCGTCCTGATGCCACCGGAGTCCGGCTGGCACGCCGCGCTCATCGCGGCCGATCAGGTCATCTCCGACCACGGATCGCTCGGATTGTTCGCCGCGTCCCTGGACCGGCCGCTGCTGATGACCGGCCGCGCACCCGAGACCGTTCCGGGCACACCGACCGACGAGCTGGCCGAAGCCGTTCCGGCGCTCCGTCCCGGCGGTGACCTACGCAAGCAACTCGAAGTGGCCCGGGAGCAATACCGGGCGGGGCAATACGCGCACATCACCGATCGGGTCTTCGCTCATGTCGGTGACGCGACCCGCAATGTCCGAGATCTGATCTACCGCACGCTCGGATCGACGCCGCTCGAACATCCAGGCCCGCTGACCCGAATTCCGATCCCGCACTGCCACGCTCGATCGATCACGTCCTACGTCGTCCGTGCCACGGCGATATCGGGCTCGGAGCTGACCCTGGAACGGATTCCGGCCGCGGTATGGCATTACGCCGACGGCGAAGACCACCACGAAACCCATGTGGTCGCCGACGAATCCGAGCCGGACCCCAAGATCATCGAACGCGCCGCGGCCGTGACCCGCGAGACGGTGCAGGATTTGCCGGCGGCCCACCGCTGGGCTCGGGCGATGCTGTCCGCCTATCCCGGCGCCCGGCTCGCCGTCGCAGCCGTCCCGCAGGGCTACCTGGCCGTAGTTCGCGACGGTGCGACGGTACGCGCTGTCACCGGATCCGAATCCCCCGGGCACGTCCAGCTTCTCGCATCGGCGATGTACTACCGGCTGCTCGATCGATCACTGCCGGATCGGCTCGGCGTTCACGCCGGGATCACCACGGTCGATGTCACCTTCACCGTGGAGGAGTGAGCCGGTCCTGCCACGTGGCGAGCTCATCGAGCCGGTCGCTGCCCAGCTCACGGTGCAGCCGTAGCATTCTCGTGAGCGAGACGCGCATGGCATCCTGATCGCCGGTGCGCTCGGCGAGATGGAACAGACGCTCATGCGCCGCCGCCTCGTAGAAGGCGTCGCCGCTCGTGGCCAGCACATCGATTGCGTCGCAGTACATCACCCGCGCTCGATCGGATTCTCCGCGTTCGTCGAGCATCCGGCCCAGTTCGGTCAGGCTGCGTCCCGCCATCCGGGGATCCGGCTCGGGGAGCGCCCGGATCAGGTCCGAGGCCGTGCGCATCGTATGCTCGCCCTGATCGAGATCGCCCGCGCGCCATTGCGCCTGCGCGAGGAAGTAGCTCACGAAAGCGATTCCCCTGGAATCGTTCTCGCCGCCGAACAAGGCGATCGAACGTTCATAGGCTGCGGCGGCACGGTCCGGCTCCGTCGCGTCACGGTAGCGGCCGATGAACTCCCACACCGAAGCCAGCAGGCGATTGTCGCCCGATGTCTCCGCCAGCGGTAGCGCCTGGATCAGCAATTCCGCCCGAGCACGATCGGGGTTGCCCAGTTCGATCCAGGCCCGAGAGACGAAGCTGCGCAAGCGGGCTTCGGCCCGGCGGTCACCGGCCGCGTGCGCCGACGCCGCGCCGATCTCACTCGACACCGTCCAATCGACGTAGTACCGCCTGGTCACGTACACCGCGCTGAGCGCCTCGGCGAACTGCCACGCCCACTCGTGCCAGCCCTGTGCCGCTGCGGCACGCTGCACCGCCAGCAGATTCATTCGCTCGGCATCGAGCCAGTCCAGCCCGAGACGGCGCTCGTCACTGCCCTCGAACGGCGACCGGTAGCCGTGCGTCACAGTGGCGGGCGTACACCGAAAACGCTTGGTGCCCAATGCCGCCTGATCCGCGAACGCCGCCCGTACCAGCAGGTGGTGAAACACCGCCCGCAAGGCGCCCTCGCGAATCCGCTCCGAGTCCACCCGCTCCGACAGCTGCGCGGCGTGTCGGCGCAACAGCGCGTGCAGCGACAATCGCTGCGCCGAATCCTCCACCAGCAGACCGGATTCGATCAGCGTGCCGATGGCGTTGCCGGTGGTGACGGCGTCACGCGCGACCAATGCGGCGGCGGTGTCGGCGGTCAGATCCCGACCCGGAAAGAGTCCCAGCAGGCGGTAGAGACGTGCCGCGTCTTCGTCCAGCTCGGCATAAGCCTCGGAGAACACCGCGGAGACCGCCTCCCAGCCCGCCGCCGTGAACGGCGCCGGCCCGCTGTCGTCCGCATTGATCGCCGCCACAACGGATTCGATGCGCAAATTCGGCCGGGCGACCAGTTTGGCCGCCGCCACCCGGAGGGCCACCGGCAGCCCCGCGCACTGGCGGACCAGCTCGGCCACCGCGGCAGGTTCGTCCTGCACCCGCGCACCGACGAGTTCGGCGAGCATATGCGCACCCGCCGCACCGTCCAGCGGCGCCAGCCTGCGCGCCTCCGCGCCGTCGAGCACCAGTTCACTGAGCTGACTGTTACTGGTCACCAGTACCGCGCTCGCCGCACTGATGGGCAGGAACGGCCGGACCTGAGCCGCGTCGCTGACATCCTCCAGCACGATCAGCACCGATTTCCGGGCGGTGAGACTGCGCAGCCGATTGGCCCGCTCGGCCAGACTCGCCGGAATCGCGTCCTTCGACACCCCCAACGCCAGCAGACACGCCCCCAACGCGTCCGACACCGACATGCGCTCGCCTTGCATCGGCCCGAATTCGACGCACAGATCACCATCGGCGAATGCGCTTGCCGCCCTGGCCTGCTCCACACACCGCCGCACGAATGCCGTCTTGCCGACACCGGGCAGTCCGGCGCACACACCGACCCGGGCGCCGCCGCGGTCACTGCCCGACCAGAATCCGGCCATCCATTCGAAGTCCGCCTGCCGGTTGACGAATACCCGCGGTCCCAGCGGAACCTCGTGCGGCACCATCATGCAAGATCCTCCCACACCACGACCGCGACCACCGGCGAGCTCCGATGCTTCGATGGGAACGACATTATCGTGCCGGCCTCGACGCACACCTCCCAACCGGTACCGGACAAGACACGCATCCAACCCATATGGCCCGCAACGGGAGTCACGGCGGCGCCGGCGCCGAGGGCCGGCGCATGGAACGCGTCAGGTCAGGACAGTGAAAGCCCGTTGAAACCCGGCGCGGGGACAGTTGCGGTACTCGCGCGAGATCCGCACGGGGACAAGAGGAGGAGCAGGAGATGCGAGATATCGACCGGCCTTATCAGCGGCCGACGATCATCGAGATCGGTGACCTCCGGGTGGAGACCTGTGGCGGCCCGAGAGGTTACTACCTCGACGGCTGGCCGGCCTTCTACTACGGATAAGCCGACGCGATGACGAGCACCCGCGCCGACGGCACTGCGACCGGATTCGCCGCACTGCCGGATTGTGTGCTGCCGCAGCGTCTTGCGGCGCACGTGGATCGGCTTCCGCCGGTCGCCCGGCATGGTTCCGGGCGACCGTGGCTGGTCGGGGAGGCACCGGCCGATCAGGTGAGCGTCCGCTGCGGCGATCCGGCGCGGGTGGTGGTGCCGGGGCAGCCCGGGGCACCACGTTGCCCGGCTCGGCGTCCGGGCTGCAGCGACTGTTCCACGCCCGCATCGACGGAGTCACGATCGTCGCCGACCGCGCCGATACCCTGGCCGGGTTCATCGGCGCCGAACCCGATGACGCGTGGCTCGCTACCGGGCTGATCGGGCCATTGCCGCATCCGCTGGATCACATCGTGCCGTGGCGCGGTGTCAGCATGGTCGAGCCCGGCGTGGATCCGGACATTTCCCAGCACCGAGATCTCCACTTCCGCTACTTCGCCGCTCGCTGCCGAGCCGGTCGCTTCGATGTTGCTCATGCCGCTCCCCTCCAGTCGCATTCAACGGCCCCGATCCGACTATCGCTCCGGGGTGGGTGGATGTGATCACCCGGAGGGTTCGAGGGATCACCCCTAGGGTTCGTGGCCGGTCGGTAGCTGTTTTTCTACTGTGGGATGTCATGAGGCACACGTTGATTCGCATGGGATTCGCGCTGGCGAGTATCGCAGCGGTGGGGGCGGCGGAGTTCACGGCGACGGCGAGCGCGGCTCCCGTCCCGTCCATCGCGCACCGTGACTGGGGGAACCAGCCCTGTGTGAACGGGCAATTGGCAACATCGATCAGTGAACTGAGCCCGGGGTCGCAGCATCGCGGCATCCGGCTGACCTACAACCTCGCACCGGGTGCGGGACCGTGCACGCTGTACGGCTACCCCGGTCTCGACACCGGCGGCGTATCGGCCGAGCGGACGTTCCGCGGATATCTGGGCGGCCTGCCGGACGGCCAGAACTCCCTCTACACCGTCTTCGTGACCGCCGACCGGCCGGCTCGGGCCGATGTCGAGTGGATGGCGGTCGACAACAGCGGCAACAGCTGTGTCACCGACCCGGGGTTCTGGACCACGCCGCCGAACACCACGGATACCCAGTGGATGCCGGAGCAGATCCAGCCCTGCCGCTTGCAGATCCACCCGGTCACCAACTGATCGGTACCGGCTTGTCCTCGGTCTCCGACCCGTAGCAATCTCGGGGACCGAGTCCGGGTTGTCCCCGATGCAATGTAAACCTTTGCAGTGCAACGGTATCAACCATGCACCTACGCGGATTAGTCATCACGGCCGGTGTCGTCGCGCTGCTCGCCGCCGGCCCGGCCACCGCAGCACCGACGGACCAGCTGCACCGGGACACCGAGGCAATCCACGCACTCGGTGTCAGCGGCGTGCAGGCCCGCGTGAGCACGCCCGACGGCCAGGCGGTCGCCACCAGCGGGACCGCGGACCTGAACACCGGCCTGCCCGTCCCTGCCGACGGCTACTTCCGCATGGCCAGCACGTCGAAGACCTTCATCGCCGCCGTGGTTCTCGAGCTCGAGGCCGAAGGCAAACTCTCGCTGGACGACACGGTCGGCCACCTGCTGCCGGACGTGGTGCAGGGAGATGGCAACGACGGCAACCGGATCACCCTGCGTCAACTGCTGCAGCACACCAGCGGCATTCACGACGACCTGCCCGGTTACACCACCCCGCAGGAGTACTACCAACAGCGTCACGACGTCTACAGCCCCGAGCAACTCGTCGCCCGCGCCATGTCCCACGCACCCGACTTCCCGCCCGGCCAGGACTGGGCGTACTCCAACACCGGCTACGTCCTGCTCGCCATGATCATCGAAAAGATCACCGGCCGCCCTGCCCACCAGGAGATCGAAGACCGCATCCTGCGCCCACTCGGCCTCGACCGGACCCGCTGGCTGGGCGCCTCGCCCACCCTGCCCGCACCGCACGCAGACGCCTACCAGCTCTTCGGCCCCGATTCCGCGGTAGACGTGACCGACCAGATTCCGGTGGACTACCAGAACCTCTCATGGGTCACGACCACACAGGACGAGAACACCTTCTTCCGCGCCCTGCTCGCAGGCCGGCTCCTACCACCGCGACAGCTGGCCGAGATGAAGCACACCGTCCCCGTGAGCGAAGAGGTCCAAAAGCTCTGGCCCGGTGGACGGTACGGCCTCGGCCTGGTCGAGCGCCCCCTGAGCTGTGGCGGAAGCTATTGGAGCCACGAGGGCGGAGACGGCGGCTACATCACCCTCAACGGAGTCACCGCCGACGGACAACGCAGCGCCGTCGTCTCCATGTCCGAGGCCCGCGGCGACACCCCGGAACACATTCTGGCCCAGGAGAACACGGCCAGCACCCTGATCGACCACGCCTTGTGCGCCTGAGCGCACCCGTCAGCAGTGGCTGCTCTTCCACTGACCGAGCTTGCCGAGAATGGCATCGGTGGACGGCTGGTTCATCTGATCCTGCCCGAGATGCTGGAGATGACCGACGATAAGTGCCTCGGCCTGCGCGAAGTTGGCAATGACGTCCGTCGGCGCCGACCGCTGGAAGGCACTCAACCGCTGAATCGCGCCCTGCGGATCACTGGGCTCCTGCCCTTGCTGCAACGAGTGCGCCAAATCGATTTCGTACTGCACCTCAGTGCAGGCATCACCGCTCGAATTCGTCTGCGCGGCAGCCGGTGTCGTCACCTTCGCACCCGCCGGCACGGACGCGCTCGGCGCGGTCGTAGTGCCGTTCTCCGCGGTCGTCTTGCGGCACGATCCTGTTCTCCAGCACAGACCCGTGGCGATTGTGCCTGCTACGCAGCATGATTCACTGCGCACGCTGGACGATGCTTTCCGGCTGATGACGGTGCTCGCACATACCGGACCGGCGGATGCCGACCGATTGGCAGCCGAATCCGATCTCAGCGCAACCGTCGTCGATGATGCGCTCGGACATCTCATCCAACTAGGTGCTACGCAAGTCCAAGGCACTCGATATGCGTTGGGCCCCAAGCTGTTCCAGCTGACCCGGTCGTGGCCGCCGAGAAACGCCATCCGTGCCGCGATCAGCCGGCCACTGCATCAACTCTCGAAATCGACCACGGCCGGCGGCTTCAGCGTCTCCATCACCGAAGGCCCCGCCACCATCGTCCTCACGGCCT
Organism: Nocardia sp. NPDC020380; assembly: GCF_044386975.1. Taxonomy (NCBI): domain Bacteria; kingdom Bacillati; phylum Actinomycetota; class Actinomycetes; order Mycobacteriales; family Nocardiaceae; genus Nocardia; species Nocardia sp. NPDC020380. Next base: position 243,267 of record NZ_JBIRVQ010000014.1, read on the forward strand.
TGGGTCGCGAAATCGACGAAGTCTTCCCCATGCACGCGGGCACCCAACTCCCGCCGGACACCGCCGCCCAGTTGGTCTTCGCCCTGTCCGACCATTCCCCCACCCCGACGGCTACACGACCCGCGACTGGAAACGCCGCATCACCGACACCCGCCGCGACGGCCTCGCCTACGATTACGAACAACGCCACGTCCCGCTATCCTGCGTAGCCGCACCGATTTTCGCCCCCGACGGGCGCGTCGTAGCGGCCCTGGCCGCCAGCGCAATCGACATCGACCAAATCCCGGCATTGGCCGACGCCATCACCTGGGCCTCTCGCATGGCCACCGCCAACCTTCGCTCGTCGATGCCCGGGCTCAGTTCATCGGCGTAACACCGGGCAGGGTGGCGGCGGCAACGGTGGGCCGGCCGGAGGTCCGATGCTGTGTGATGAGGGTGCGACGGCGCGACAGCATCAGCGGCACCCGATCGATCGCGCGGCCTTGCTCGTCGAGTAGCCAGCCCATGCGTTTGACATTGCGGACCACGATCGCGCGATCGCGGATCTCCACCATCGGAAACTGTTCGGCCAGTAGCTCTTCGAACGGGTCGATGCCGCCGGGGCCGGGTAACAGCACGTGCACGAGTAAACCGTGGCGGCCGCTCACCGCCGCGCAGAGCCGCACTTCGGGCAAGCGCGCGAGGGCGGTCGCGGTGACCGACTGCCGGGTCTGCGGCACCGACAGGCGGTACATCACCATGGTCCGCAGCCCGGCCAGTGGGTAGGCGAAGTCGCAGCGCATCAGCACATCTCCGTCGCGCAACAGTCGTTCGAGGCGGCGGCGGGCGGTGTGCTCGCTCATGCCCGCGGCGGCGCCGAGGTCGGTGTAGCTCATCCGGGCATCGGCGTGCAGCGCCAGCATCAAGGCCCGATCGGCCGGTGCGAGCCGGTGGAATTCGCGGGTGCCGTAGGCGCTTCGGCTCGGCACGCGCAGGGTGGCCAGATGTGCTCGTTGGGCGGGCGGGATGGCGCCCATGCTCCAATCGCCGCCTTCGCTGTAGAGGTCTATGCCCACTCGCATGCGGATCGCGCGGACACCGCGCAGGGCGCCGATACCGTCGCGTACCCAGCGGCCGAGGGTGGGCAGATCCGTTGCGGCGGAGGACAACATGAGGTCGAACTCGCCCGCGGTCTCATCGACACTGAACACCCACGGCAGGCGCGCGACGGCCTCGCGGATCGTCTCCAGCCGCCGGGGCCGACAACGCACCTCGAGGAAGGCCACGGTGGCGACCCGGGCGGATCCGTAGGCGGTGATCCAGGCCGCGCCCGCACTACGCAGACGTTCCCAGCGCCGGGCCGCGGTGGTGCCGTCGATATCGAGTGCCTGCCCGATACGCGCCCAGGACGCGCGCGGAGCGGCCTGCAGCGCATCGATGATCGCCAAGTCCTGCTCGGAAATGCCGGAACCCGGCGGCAGCGGACCCTCGGTGCTGGTATCCGGCGCACCCGCCGCCAGATCGGTCATGCTGCGGATGGTATTCCGCAGCATGCCGCCGGGGTGCGTGATCGGGCAGACTATGCCGGCTGTCAGGATGAACCGCTGGGCAGGGTGATCTTCGGGAATCGGAGGTTGGCGTCGGGCACGCCGGCGCCGTTCGGGTCCAACAGCCCACCGCGCTGGGCATATTCGCTCTGTCCAGGCGCGGCTTGCACGGTGGCGAGGTATCGCCACAGTCCGGCGGCGAGCGTGCCGCCGCCGGCGAGCAATGTTCCCACCAGGCCACCGGCTCCGGCGAAGGCGACCAGCGCGGCCGGGGCGGTGGCGAGGCAGCCGGGGCCGACCACCAGGCATGATCCGAAACCGATCACCGCGCCTACCAGGAGGCCGATGACGGTGCCACCGACCGTGCCGATCAGGGTATTGGTCGTCATCGCCGAGGCCAGATCGTCCAGGGCCAGCTGGTTTTCCGTCGGCGAAGCGATCGGCGCGAGGTCGTGCCGGACGGCCGGGTCAGGAGTCAGGGTCAGTTCCCGGCTGTCGGCGGAGATGTCCGCGGCGATCGGATAGCTTCTGCCGTTGAACTCGAAACCCAATGGCAAGGAGGCCATTTCCTGTCCGTCGCCGGCGCGCACCGTTATCGCCCGCCGGTCGGCGGACAGCGCGAAGGCACCCGATTCCATCGTGGTGACGACGGCGCCGGCCGTCACGGTCGCCCGCCATCCCGCGTCCGCGTCGGCCCGCGCCGGCGGTGTCGCGCCCATCGCCAGCACGGCGACCGCCGCGATGCCGGTAGCCAAGACTGTTGCACTGCTGCGCATTTCGATGTCCTCAGTGATTCAGGCCCGGCACCTGCGAGGCATAGATACTCGTCCCCGGTGCGGCATTGAGCGTGCTGAAGTAGTTGAACGCGGCGACCGCGGTCGCCGGGCCACCGGCGAGCACCAGTCCGGCGATCCCGCCCACCGCGCCGACCACCGTGACGATCGGCAGCACCGCCACCACACACCCCAGGCTCAGCACCACACACGACGCACCCGCCAGCGCGAGTCCGACCCCGATGCCCGCGACCGCACCGATGGCCGTCCCGATGAGACTGCCCACGGAGGTGCTGATGCTGACCGCGTTGATCAGATCGTTCATGGCCAGCTGGTTCTCCACCGGCGAAGCCACCGGCTGCAGGACGGGCGCGGCGACCGGGCTGACCTCCGGGGTCAGGGTGAGGGTGTGCTCGTCCGCCGAGAGCTGCGGGCGGATCGACAGCCCGCGGCCGTCGAACGCGCCCGTCAGCGGCAGCGAGTCCAGCACTCGCCCATCGGCATCGGCGATCTGCACCGCGCCGTCCCCGCTCAGCGCGAAAGTCCCGCCTTCCAGCGTTGCGACCACCGACTTTCCTTGCAGCACCGCATGATACGAGACATCCGGCGCGGCGTCGGCGGGCGCCGCGGCGACCAGCACCGCGCTGACGCCGACCGCTGCGGTGGTTACCGCGACCGCCAAGGTGCGAAGACTCATGAGAACTCCCTCATCGCATGGGGCATGACAGAGATCACAGTGCGGCGGATCGGCGGGATTACCGCGAAAATGCAGGAATACCTCGAATTCGAGCGCGATACAACCGGAATCCCTCGCCACAGGCAGCCGCGGGTGGTTTCAGATAGTCGGCTCCAGTTCGCGGAGAAGTGTGTCCGCGCCCGTCGATTCCGCGGGGTAGAACTGGGCGTACCAGCGGCGCAGCGCCTTGATGCCCTTCTCGTGCGGCAGCAGGACCGGGCGCGGGCGGTGGATCTTGTGATCCCAGATCTCCAGCTCCTCGCGGACTTCCCGGAAAGCTACCAAGCGGAAGGCGAGTTTGAGAATCGATGCGGCGAAAGGGATTCCGGCGGGCTTGCGGACGTAATGATGAACCCTCGGTACGCCGGCGATATCCGAGGCCGGCCCTGCGCTCGGCGTGATAGACAGGTACCTGCCCAGCAATTCGCCGACGACAGGTGGCCGTTCCGATGTCGATTGCCCTTCCGCCGAAGCCGCGCATCACCCTGCTGACGCGGCTGCTGCATCAGCATTACGCCGCCGAGGTCGATGCGGCCATCCGGTATGCGGGCTTCGACGATATGCGACCCGGCGATATCAAGGTGTTCCCGTTCGTTCCCGAGGACGGCATCACCACGGCCGAGCTGGCCAAGCGCGCGGGGATGCGCAAGCAGTCGATGGGCGAGGCCGTCGAACGGCTCTGCGCCAGCGGCTATGTCGAGCGGCGGCCCAATCCGCACGACCGGCGCTCGCAGCTGGTTTTTCTCACCGAACGCGGCCGTTCGGTGCAGCCGGTGGCGCGTACAGCGGGTGACCGCGTCGAGCGGCATTGGGCCGAGCTGACCAGTCCCGAGCATGTCGAGACGCTGCGCACGCTGCTGCGCGAACTCGTCGCGACGCTCGATGAGCAGCAGGAACGCTGAGCTACACCGAGCCTATTGACAGGCACCTGTCTTTCTGGCCTACTTATGGACAGGTACCTGTCTATAGTCGAAAAGTCAGAAACCACAGGAGAATCCGATGGCCACCGTGACCGCCTTCGATTCGTTCATCTCATACGTAGACACCGGGACCGGGACACCGATCGTGTTCCTCCACGGCAACCCCACCTCCTCCCATTTGTGGCGCAATGTGCTGCCGAAGATCGGATCGGGGCGGCTGCTGGCGCCCGACCTGATCGGGATGGGTGAATCCGGCAAGCCCGCAATCGATTACCGGTTCGCGGACCACGCCCGCTACCTCGACGCTTGGTTCGAAGCGCTGCAACTCGACCAGGTCATCCTCGTGGGGCACGACTGGGGTGGCGCGCTGGCCTTCGATTGGGCCGCGCGGCATCCGGAGAAGGTGCGCGGGATCGTGTTCCTGGAGACGATCATCCGGCCCATGGAGTGGTCGGACTTCCCCGAACAGGCGCGGCCGCTGTTCGAATCGTTCCGCACGCCCGGGATCGGGGAGTCCATGATTCTCGACAACAACCAGTTCCTGGAAACCAGTTTGCCGAACGGGGTACGCAGCGGACTGTCGGACGAGGACAAGGCGATCTACTTCGCGCCTTACCCCACTCGCGAGAGCAGAATGCCGCTGCTGGCCTGGCCACGCGAGCTTCCCATCGCGGGGAAACCGGCCGATTTCGTTGCGCGCGTGCGCGAATACGATCGCTGGCTTGCCGACAGTCTCGAGATGCCCAAACTGCTGCTCACCTTCGAGGGGCGCGGGTTGATGGTCGGGGCGGCGATGGCTCAGTGGTGCCGCGAGAATATCGCCGCGCTCGAGATCAGCGACTGTGGGGAAGCCGGTCATCATGCTCCCGAGGATCAGCCCGACGCGATCGCCGCGGCGATCAGCACTTGGGCCGACAAGCACCAGCTGCGGGAGAAGTGATCAGTGATGAAAGCGATCGTGCAACGCGAATTCGGTGCGCCGGCGGAGCTGCAGCTCACCGATGTGCCCGACCCACACGCTGGTGCCGGTGAGGTTCGGATCCGGGTGGAATCGGCCGGAATCCATTTGCTCGACACCACTGTTCGCCGCGGGGCGGGCAGTCCGAACATGCGGCCGGAGCTGCCGGTTACTCCTGGACGTGAGGTCGCCGGGATAGTCGACGAGGTCGGCGACTCGGTCGATGCGGCACTGCTCGGACAGTTGGTGGTGGCCGACCTGGCCGCCACCGGCGGCGGCTACGCCGAACTGGCTGTGGCGTCGGCGCAGACCGTGCACGCCATACCCGAAGGCGTGACTGCCGACCAAGCTGTTGCGATGGTGGGCACCGGCGCGACGACAATGGCGATTCTCGAACTCGCGCAGCCGAAGTCCGAGGATGTTGTCGTGGTCACCGCGGCTGCCGGGGGTATCGGAACCCTGCTCGTGCAGATGCTGCGTGCGGTCGGCGCCACCGTCGTCGGCGTCGCCGGCGGGCCCGACAAGATCTCCATGGTCCGTGAACTCGGCAGCGCAGCCGTCGACTACCACCAACCCGATTGGCCACAGACAGTTCGCGAGGCCGTGGACAAGCGGCCGATCACCCTCGTGCTCGACGGTGTCGGTGGTGAAATCGGCCGCAGCGCTCTCGAATTGCTCGGCGTCGGTGGACGATTGGTGATGTTCGGCTCCGCCTCCGGCGAACTCACACCACTCTCGGCGGCCGACATCTACGCCCGCGGCATCACCGTCTCCGCGGCAATCGGCGCCCGAACCTTCGCCCCTCCCCTACACCCATTCCAGACCCGAGCATTGCAGGCCGCCGCCACCGGACAGATCACGCCGATCATCGGACAACGCTTCGCCCTCAGCGACGCCCCGGCCGCTCACATCGCAGTCGAAACACGCGCCACGATCGGCAAAACCGTCCTGCGCCCCGACCTGGCGACACAGTCACCGAGGAACCCGTCATGACCATCACACTCGATTCCCCCAGCACTCAACGCATCCTCTGGCGAGTAATCCTCGGCAGCAGCGCCCTCGTCGCCATCAGCAGCGCCGCCGTCTCCCTACTCATCCTGAACAACCCAGCCTCTCCCCCGGTGAGCACCACCCCGGTCAACCCCGGCGACAAGCTCTACCTATACCTGTACGTCGCTCGCGCAGTGACACTTTCGACAATCACCCTGGCCGCACTGAGCACCCGGGTCCGCCCCGCAATCATCCCCACCATCGCCCTACTGGGCGCCAACCAACTCGCCGACAGCATCATCGGCCCGACCACCGGCCACGGCTTCAACCCGGTCCCGGCCGCCCAAGGACTACTCCTACTCCTGAGCGCCGGATACCTCACCACCACGGCAACCCGCCAACCACTCCCCCGCACCTGACCCCAGCCGAAACACGAAAGCCCACAACAATAAAGACGAAGCCGCCCTTACCAAGGGCGGTTTCGCTGTGTCCGCCTCGCTATTGGCCGAGGGTGTCCGGGGCCGGGATGGGGGCGGGGCCGCCGCCGGGGAATGTGCCTGTCGTGTCGCAGGACAGGGTCGTAGCCAGACTGTGGAGGATGCTGAGTTGGTATCCGTCTGCGGGCGAAGCGTAGGTTATGGCAATACCTTTGGAGTCCGGCGGTTGGGGGTCGGTCGGCCAGCCGATGGCTTGCCATGCGGACTCGGTATCGGAGAAGGCTGCCCACGGGGAACTGCCTTGGACTCGGTAGGCGATCGAGTAGGACTCGGGGAGATGGAAGATGCCGGCGCCGCTGCCCGTACCTTGCTGGAGGACGCTGCCCGGCGGTCCCGAGTTGTCGGGTGGCGCGGCGAGGTAGATGCCATCGGGCATTGCCCGGATCGTCTGCAGGAGATATCCGATGCATACGTCCTGCGCTTGCTGCGCATTGCCGGGCGGAGTGGCTGATGCGGTGGCTGCCGCCGCGGCAATCGCGATCAGTGAGCAAGTCGCTGGTAGTACGCGGGTAACAAGATTCTGCATGAGATTCACATCCTGAAATCTTGCTTGCCTAGCATTTTCTGATACGGAGTGTATCACTCAAATTTCGGCGGTGAGGTGGACCGGTAGGCGGGAATGGCCGTTGGAGATGAAGCTGCTTACCGGGGTCAGGTCCGTCGGGTCGGCTGCGAGGTGCAGGGCTGGGAAGCGGGTGAACAGGGCGGGTAGGGCGATCTGCGCTTCGAGGCGGGCCAGGGGTGCGCCGAGGCAGCGGTGGGCGCCGTAGCCGAAGGTGAGGTGTTGGTCTTTGGTGGGGCGGTGGATGTCGAAGTGGTCGGCGGTGGGGCCGTGGATCTCGGGGTCGCGGCCGATTGCGGCGTAGGAGGCGAGGATCGCGTCGCCTTTCGGGATGCGTGTGCCGTTGATGTCGAGATCTTCGACCGCGTATCGCAGGGGTAGGTGCGCGAGAGGGGCTTGGTGGCGCAGCGTTTCTTCCACCACGTCGGTCCAGGTCGATCGGCCTTCGAGTACGTCGGCTCGTTGCTGTGGGTGGGTCAGTAGCGCGAAGATCGCGTGGTCGAGCAGGTTCACGGTGGTTTCGTGGCCGGCGCTGATGATCAGCATGAGGGTGTCGACCAGTTCCTTCTCGGTGAGCTGGGCGCCGGCTTCGTCGTGGGTGGCGGTCAGGACGGTGGTGATGTCGTCGCCGGGGTTGGCTCTTCGGTGGGCGACGAGTTCGCTGACCAGGCGGTACATTTCGAGGTAGTTGGCCGGTGGGTCCTTGTGGGTGTCCGAGGTGTCGAAGAATCTGTCGACGCAAGCGTGCAGGGCGGGGGCCAAATGTGCTGGGACACCGATCAATTCACTGATCACCCGGATGGGTACCGGGTAGGCGAAGCGCTGCCGCAGATCGATCACGGTGCCTGGCGAGATGGCCGACAACTCGTCCAGCAGGCCGGTGGTGATGGCTTCGATTCGTGGGCGCATCTCCGTCGTCCGGCGGTGGGTGAAGGCTGGGGACACGAGCTTTCGTAGTCGTCGATGGTCGGGGCCGTAGGCGGTGAACATATTGTCGACGGCGATCCATGAGCGCAGCGGCCAGTCCTGGGGGATCTCGCCGTTTTCGAAGGCCGGCCAGTGCCGGCGGGCGTCCTTGGATACTCGGGGGTCGGTCAGCAGGCGGCGCAGTACGGCGGTGTCGGTCACCGACCATGCGGGGACGTTGCCGGGCAGCATGATTCGGGTGATGGGACCGGTTCGGCGGATCCGGGCCGATTCGGCTTGGATGTCGGCGCCGGTGATGTCCAGAACTATGGGTTCGTGGTGCGTCAACGGAGACCACTAAAGGACTTGGCGGACAACGCACCTCGTGCACCACGGGCGTCGGCGAGCCCCAAGCAGGTGTGGCCGCGGAACAGTCCGAGTTCGTAATCCACGGAGTCCTCGCCGAAAGCGCTGACGCGCACACCGATTTCGTAGTCGCCGGGATAGGTGACTTCGCCGAGGTAGTCGATGCGATACGACGACGGTGACAGATCGGCGGGCACCAGACCGCTTTCGCCGAGCTCTGCCGCCGTGAAGACCGCGATCGCCTCGTCGTACCAGGTGGCCAGGGCGAGGTAATTGACATGCTGATTGGTATCGACATCGGCAATCCGGGCAGGTAGCCGGACGAAGAACGCGTAGTAGTCCCGTTGCCTGCGTTCGGCACCCGGACGGGGCGCCGCTGCAGCATCTGAATCCGGCAGAGCTAGATCGGTGAGATCCGCGATCAGCTCGCCCGGAAGCTCGAGCGGCCCCGCGGGACCGAGATGCAGCACCGTGGCCTCACCTCGACCCACCCGTTCGCTGCCGGCGAAGACTGCCTGCTCGTAAGTGAACGACGACCGCCCGATGCGCCGAATCCCGGTGCACACCTGAATATCGGGGTCGTCGCGGTAGACCTGGGCCAGCCGCTCGACACTCTGGCTGACGAAAATGATCTGGTGGGAACCGAACTCACCGGCTCCGACGAGTCGTTCGAATTGCGGCATCTTCACCCGTATCCGAGCGTCCTCGAGCCAGCGGGCCATCCCGATCGCGCTCACAACGTCGTCCCGGCCGAGATCACCTTGCCGCACCCGGATATCGCACTGAACCGGGAACACCGGATCACCGAAAGAAGCCATGTCGAAACCCTAGAAAAACGCCCACGACACACAATTGAACGAGCGCGCCACGTGAATGGAACATTTTGACTCGGCTCGGGCCGAGGGCGAATATGGGCTCACAGAGATCGGGAAACGAACGCGGAGTGGATCGGTCGCGATGAACAACACTGCAGCGGAAATCGCCGAGACGCGCGGGGCCTTCTCGCTGGATTCCACCGTCCCCGGCGCGGGATCGCATGGTTTCGATGTGTTCCGGCACGGATGGCACACGCAGGTCGGCGACGCGTTCCCGCTGCCGACCTTCAGCACGCTCACGACCGGCGACTTCCGCGTCCGGACCCGCGTGGCGAAAGTGCTCGATGTGGCGATCACCGACCTCGACAGTGCGAGCGTCATCCGAACGGGCGGCACTCCCCTCGGCTACGACGATCAGGTACGAATCTATGTAGTCCGGCGCGGCACCTGGTTTCTGGGCGGCTCACCCGATCGCGCCGAATACACCGTGGCAGCCGGGCAATTCCTCCTGCGGCACGGGGCGCCGTTGCACTTCGGCGCAGCGCTGGACACCACGGTGCAGATTCTCACGCTGCCCTCCGCGATGCTCGAGCCGCGGCTCCGGAACCGCAGCATCACCGAGTCCGCGAACTCGGCCGAAATGCGCCTGCTGGCGGCCCACACGAACATGGTCCACAGCACGGTCGGAGCCCTCGGCCCGGCCGGCCTGCATGCCGCGCACGGCGCCCTCATCGAGCTGGCCAAGGCAGTCGTGGCGGGCCGGTTCGACGACACGGAGCCCGGTCTCGGGCCCGCGCTCGTCCAAGCAGCGAAAGTCCTGGCCGACCGGCATCTCACCGACCCTGAACTGTCCCCGGCGATGCTGGCACGTGAGCTCAATGTCTCGACGCGCACCCTGCAACGAGCGTTCACCACGGCAGGAGATTCGGTGACCACATACATCCGGAACCGGCGGCTGGAACAAGCGCGACGTGCCCTCACGGCACCGTCCCCTCGGCCGAACGTCTCCGAACTGGCAGCGCATTGGCAATTCTCCGATAGCAGCCACTTCATTCGCGCCTTCAAAAAGCGCTACGGCCAAACCCCCATCGAGTACGCCCGCTCGACGCAGTAGAAGGCTTGATCGGACGAATCCGATCAAGCCTTCTCGCGTTTGCGGAACTTCTCAGGCCGGGACGGACACCCGTTCTCCCACACCGACGCGCGAGCGCGTTGACAGTGCGGACGCGAACGCTGCCAGCAGCGCAGTGAGTGCGAATGCCAAGCACAGCCAACCGAATTGGTGCTCGGCGATGCTGCGAACACCCGAATTCGGGTAGAACGCACCGAAAGTCGCCACACCGATCGCCCCGGCAATCTGCAGTGCGGTGGTGAAGACGCCACTGATATCGGCCGCGTGGCTGGGGGTGGCGACGGTCGTGAGGTGGACGATCATCGCACTGTAACTGGCGCCGAGCCCGAACCCGCCGACAGCGAGCAGGACGAACATGACAGGTGTGGAAAGCACGCCGGCGAACAGAGTCACGCCCAAGCCGGCGTAGGCGAGCGCCACAATCGCACAGCCGAGACCGGACACCACATGCTGCCAGCGGCTGGGCACACGATGCAGCAGCCGGCCAGGAATCCCGAAGGCACGCGGTGACCACCCTCATGTCCGGGGTTCGGCCTCACCGGCCGAGCTACGAGCTGCTACACCACTCTGGCGGACGCAACCGCGCGCGGTGGAGTGACGCGGAGCGTTCGACAATGTCGGACAGTCGACATTGTCGGAGAATCGGCTGCCTATCTACGGTCGACCTGTGCCGGGTCCCATTCAATCCATCGAGCGTGCAGCGGCGATCCTCACCGTGCTCGCGGAGACTTCCGATGGTGCTGCGATCAGCGACATCGCTGCGACGCTCGGGTTGTCGCGTAGTACGGTGCACGGCCTGCTGCAGACAATGCGTGAGGTGGGCTTCGTATACCAACCCACTCGGAACGGCCGATACGCAGTGAGCCCGTATCCGCCGGGGTCCCGGGTTCGGCCCATCGATCCGAATCTGCTGCGCTCGGCGGCGATGAGCTGGGCCGATGGGTTGGCCGATCGCAGCGGGCAATCCGTGCACATTGCGGTGCCGGACCTCGATCGGGCAATGATCGTCCACCATGTTCTCCGGCCGGATGGCATGAGTCAGACGATGGAATCGGGCGGCGAACTGCCACTGCACGCAACCGCGCTCGGAAAGATATTGATCGCCTATCGCCCAGGGTTCCGGCAGGATGAAACCGGCTGCACCCGCGAGGCATTCACGGCACGCACACTGACCACCCCGGCGGTACTGGCCCGCGAACTCGCGATGGTGCGCGGCCGGGGATGGGCGGCCGAAATCGGCGAGTATCGGCGGGATCGGGCTTCGATCGCCGCACCCATCAGGTTTCCGAATCGCAGTGTCGTCGCCGCGATTTCGGTGACCGGCCCGGTCGAGGAGATCGCGAGCCCGGCCGGCCAGGCGTCGCTGATCCCGAGAGTGCGTCTCGCGGCCGCCGACATCGAGCACACGTTGAAAGGAATGTATGGCGCCGCGGTATGTCATGTCGTTGGTACTGGGCACGTCTCGTAGCCGGTGCAAGCTTTTCGATCGTCGCGGCCAGATCGTCGCCGCGGTTGAGCGCGGGCACCGGCAGGTGCTTCCCGCACCGGGCCGGGTCGAGCACGATCCCGCCGAATTATGGGCGAATATCGCGGCGATAATTCCGCAGACGATTGCGGGTGCGGGTATCGATGCGCGACAGGTGGTGTCGATGGGCATCGCCAACCAGCGTGAAGCGATTATCGTCTGGGATCGGCGTACCGGTGAGACGGTGGGAAATGCGATCGGATGGGCGGACACGCGCGCAGGCGGTCTGCTCGCACAGCGTGCCGGTTCCGGTCTCCGCGAGCTTGTACGACGCCGATGTGGGCTGCCGCTGTCACCATACTTTTCGGCCTCACGCATCGCCTGGGTGATGGAGCAGCATCCGCAGCTGCGGGATGCCGCCGAGCAAGGACTCGTCCTGGCCGGCACCTTGGACAGCTGGCTGTTGTGGCGCCTGACAGGCGGGCCGCAGGGCGGGGTGCACGCTACCGACGTCACCAATGCGAGTCGGACAATGCTGATGAACCTGGAGACCCTCGACTGGGATGCCGAGCTGCTCCGCGAATTCGATATCCCCGCCGCCATGTTGCCGCGAATCCTGGCCAGTACCGGACATTTCGGAACAGAGCGCGGCACCGGAATCCCGATCACCGCGTTATTGGGCGATCAGCAGGCGGCGTTGTTCGGTCAGGCGTGTTTCGGCGCGGGCGAGGCCAAATGTACTTACGGGACAGGCGCGGCACTGTTGATGAACACCGGTCGTGTCGCCGTTCGATCCGATCATGGACTGTTGACGACGGTCGCCTATCAAATCGAAGGGCAACCGGTCCACTACGCCCTCGAAGGCAGTATCGGCCCGGCGGGTGGCCTGGTCGACTGGATACGCCAGATGGGAATGATCGATTCACCGCCGGCAATCGAAACGCTGGCAGGCTCGGTACCCGACAGCGCCGACTGCCACGTGATCCCGGGCTTCGCCGGTCTTTTCGCACCGCACTGGGAATCGAGCGCGCGTGGCGCAATCGTCGGACTGACGGGGTACGTCACCAAGGCGCATCTGGCGCGAGCTGTGCTGGAAGCGATTGCGTGGCAGACCAAGTCGGTGGTGGACGCAGTCGACGCCGACTTCCAGCCGGAGATAGAGACATTGCGGATCGATGGCGCCATGGCAGCCAACAATCTGCTCATGCAGCTGGTTGCCGACGCACTCGAGCGGCCGGTGGTCCGGCCTTCGGTGTCGGCGTCGATCAGCCGCGGCGCGGCCTATGCCGCGGGCCTGTCGGCGACCTACTGGTCGGATCCGAAGGCCTTGCACCGCAATATCAAACCGGCCGGACGATGGGAACCCACGCCCGCGACGAGTGCACGAGCCGACACGTATCGGACCTGGCAGGCCATGGTCGCGATGCTGTCGAAGGATCCACATCAGTTGGCGGAGAACGTCGTCGAGACATAGGCGCCGGGCTCCATGAGGTCCGTATAGTCGAGGAGTCCGGCGTCGCGGTAAACCTGTTGCTGGGCAGTCAATTGGTCGGCGTCCGGGCTCAGATCGGGCCTCCACCGATACGAGGGCACGGACTCGAGTACTGCGCGATCTTGTCCGGTCGCCTCGGCGAGGATGGCGAGGTTCTCCGGGGAGGTGGCGGCCGCGCCCTGCAGGTCCTTGCTCGCCCGCTGCAAGGCGCTGAAGAACTTCTGTGCGGCAGCGGATTCGGTGAACGCCCCGCCGAAAATGATCCCGGTCGCCGAGGTGCCCGCAGGAGGTACGGCGAGCGGGACGCCGATCCCGGCCTGTTCGATCCGTGTGGTGAAGGGCGCGGGCGTCAGAGCGGCGTCCACACCGCCATTGGCCAGAGCGGTCTGCTGGTCGGGAATGGCGATATTGACGATCTGGACATCACGCAGAGAGAGCCCGGACTCTCGCAGCACCGTCGCCAACTGGTAGCCCCCGGCGGCGGCCGCACCGCCTGCCACCGCGACCTTACGGCCACGCAGATCGGCCGAGGTTTTCACCTCGCCCGCGTCCACCAGTTTCTTCGACACTTCCAGTGCCGAAGGCGAGGATTTCGGATCGCCGGTGGCAATGCCCATGGACCCGACCACTTTCAACCGCAAACCGCTGTGGACAGCGTTGAACATCCCGGCGGAGAACCCGGCGGCGACCACATCGACCTTGCCGGCCGCGGCCAGGGCGACGGCATCCTGGCCTGCTCTGATGGTTTGCAGATCGACAGTCAGTCCTTGGTCGGCGAAATATCCTTTGGCGCGGGCGACATACAGCGGCGCGAACAATGTGGACGGCACGTGCGCCACGGTGACCTTGCCGGGCGAAGCAGTTTCCGGCGCCTTGCCACCGCAGCCGGCTACGGCGAGAACGAGCACGGGAATGATTAGGGAGAGAATACGTTTCACGATCATCGTTACTTCCTCTGAGTACGACGCCACGGCATGACAAGGAGCTCCACCGCGGCAATGAGGCCGGTGATACAGGCCCCGAGCAGAGCAGCGGTCAACAGGCCCGCGTACATGCGTTCGGGCTGGAACAGCTGCCATGAGTTCCAGATCAGGTAGCCGACACCGCTGTCGGAGGCTACGAATTCGACGGCGATGACCACCGCTATCCCGAGACCGGCCGCGACGCGAAGACCGGTGAATACGGCGGGCAGGCACGCAGGAAACAGCACGAAGCGGATTGACCGCCATCCGGTGGCCCGATAGGCCCGTGCCGCCTCCAGTGTCCGAGGATCGATCTGGCGGACTCCGGCGAGAGTGTTGATCTGGAGCACGAAGAACACCGTGATCGCGACCGCCAGTATCTTCGGTGTCTCCGTCAGCCCGAATATCAACAGCAGCAAGGGAAGAACGGCCACCTTCGGCAGCGCGTACAGGGCGGAGAACAGCGGTCCGAGCGCCGCGGCGACCGGACGCCAGCATCCCATCGCCGTGCCCACGACGACACCACCGAGCGCGCCGAGGACATAGCCGATCGACAGTCTCCCCATCGTGGCCTTCAGATGCTCGAGCAGCTCACCACTACACGCCAGCTGAATCCATCGAGCAACGATCGCCGACGGCGGAGGATACAGCTGGGCATCGATGCTGCCGGTCCACGCCGCGACCTGCCAGGCAGCCAGCAGCACAATCGGGGTGAACACCGCGAGCAGCAGGTCACGCCAACGCCGACGACGACTCTTCGCCAGGGACGCTTCGATATTCGTACTCATCGCGTCATCGCCGAAGTCTCGGCCTCATCCCGCAGCGCCTCCCAGATTCGATGCCGCAACGCGCCGAATTCGGGTGTCCGCTCCAGCTCCAGCCGCCGGGGACGCGGGAAGGGCACCGCCAATTCGGCCTTGATCCGGCCGGGTCGGGCAGACATCAGGATGATGCGATCGCCGAGAAACAACGCCTCGTCGATGCTGTGGGTGACGAGAATGACGGTCTTCCGTTCGGCCTCCCACAGTCCGATGAGTTGCTCCTGCATGAGCAGCCGGGTTTGCGCATCCAATGCGCCGAGTGGTTCATCCATCAGCAGCGCCGGTGAATCGACGGCAAAGGCCCTCGCCAAAGCGACCCGCTGACGCATGCCGCCGGACAACTGATGCGGATACGCCTTGTCGAATCCCGACAGACCGGTGCGCTCGATCCACTCCCGCGCACGACGAGTGCATTCCGCACGTCTCACGCCGGCCATGCGGCAACCGAAGGTGATGTTGTCGAGGACGTTCAACCACGGAAATACGCCTTGCTCCTGGAATACGAAGGCCGAAGCCGGTGCCCTGCCGCGCGCTGCCGGCATCGTCACCCGCCCCGAGCTCGCCGTGTCCAGTCCGCCCAATATCCGCAGCAGAGTGGACTTTCCGCACCCGGACGGACCCACGATGCAGACGAACGACGAGGGAGCCACGCGCAGGGAAACGTCTCGCAGCGCCCACACCGGATGCTGACCGGACACGAAGACTTTGGAGATTCCCTCCGCCTCGAAATCCACAGTGGGGTGAAGCATTTCGGCCGCCACCCGATCGGTTTGCCTCCGAGGATCCATCAGTCGTGGCCGGGCAGGTAGTCGTTCGAGTATGTCCGGGACAGGTCGATATTCGCCCCGGATACGGCCTGGTCGAACTGGGCCAGCACCTTGTGAACGGCCTCGGCTCCGTCGACGGGCATCGCCCCGTCATCCGAGAAGCCCGATTTGATCTTGGCAATGGTTTCGATGTAGACCGCTCGGCTGTCCTGTGCGAACTCGGCGGGCATCCGTGCGGCGATCTCCTCGGCGGAATGCTGCTGGATCCAGTGCAACGTCCGTACGATCGCCGTGGCGAGGCCGGTGGCGGTCGTCTTGTTGGCGTCGAGCCATTCTCGTGTCGAATACAGAACCGATGCAGGGTATTTCGACACACCGAAGGTCTGCTCGACACCCTCGCCACTTCGGGAGTCGAGCAGAACCGCGACCTTGTCCGCGCCCGCGCGCTGCTGGAGCACCGAGAACGCGGGATCGACCATGACGGCCGCGTCGACGCGGCCGTGCTCCATCGCCGCAACGGCCGTCGCCGCCGTACCGATCGCCTGCACGCTGACCGAATCGGCCGCCAGGCCGTGCTTGCTCAATACGTACTTCAGAAAGAAGTCGGTCGACGAACCCGGCGAGCTGACACCGACATTCGCACCGGCGAGATCGGCTATCGAGGTGATCCGTTTGCTCGCCGCGGGTGATACCGCGAGCACGATCTCGGGACGGTTCAGCATTGTCACGAACGAGGTCAGCGCCCGGTTCTTGGCCTGCATCTGAATGGTGTGGTCGTAGTATCCGGCGACGACATCGAGGCTGCCGCCCTCCAACGCCTGCAACGCCTTCGAGCCGCCTTGCAGACCTTGGATGTCGACCGACAGACCCTGATCCTTGAAATAGCCCAGTTGGTGAGCCAAGGTCAGCGGCAAGTACACCGGCAGCGTCCGCCCGCCGACTCCGATGGTGATGCTCTGGCCCGTATCCGGTTTCCGTGCACAACTACTCAGTGCCAATACCAGCATCGCCATGGCCACCGCCAGCACGGCGGTGTATCTGTGCCTTCCCATTGGCCTATCTCTCTTTCGTAATTGCTGTGCCGTGGAACGACTTCCAGCGCAGTAGGTACCGTTCGACACGGTTGATAGCGATGTCGACGACCACGACGACCACGCACAGCACAGTCATGCCCGCGAAGACTCCCGTGGTGTCGAATGTCCCTTCGGCTTGCGAGATCAGATAGCCCACACCGCGGGAGGCGCCCAGGTACTCCCCGATCACGGCACCGATCAGCGCGAAGCCGACACTGAGATGCAGACTGGCCAGGATCCAGGTAAGCGCGCTGGGCAACAGCACATGCCGGAGCAATTGCCGCTCGCTCGCCCCGAGCATCCGCGCATTGTCGACGAGTACCCGGTCGACCTCTCGCACGCCCTGGTATGTATTGAAGAAAACGATGAAGAAGACCAGCGACACACCGAGTGCGACCTTCGACCAGATGCCCAGTCCGAACCAGAGCAAGAAGATCGGCGCGAGCACCACCCGCGGCAGCGCATTGCCCATACGCACGTAGGGTTCGAACACTGCTGCAGCGAATTGCGTTCGAGCCAAAAAGAATCCGATCATCGTCCCGGCCGCGCCGCCGATACCGAGCGCCAGCGCGGCCTCGGTCAAGGTGATGCTCAAATGCCGCCAAATCGCACCGGAACCGAACCAGTCGGCGAGGCGAACGGCGATATCACTGGGCCGCGAGAAGAAGAAATCGTCGATGAGTCCATAGCGGGCAGCCAGTTCCCAGCCGAGTATCAGTACGACAGCGAGCACCAGCTGAGCTATCCGGATCACCGTCACGCGCGCACGAATATCATTGTGCCGGAAAGACATCAGCGAAGGTCCTCTCGACCTGGTCTCGTAGTTCCGACCAGATCGCTTGATACAGCTCGGTGTACTGTGGGCACGCCCGGATCGCGAACGAGTCGCGCGGTCGTGGCAGATCCACTCGATAGCGGCGGACCACCCGGCTACCCGGCCCGGCCGACATCAGCACCACTTCGTCGGACAGCGCAATGGCTTCGTCGAGATCGTGGGTCACGAACAGCACCGTCTTACCGGTGCCGGTCCACAATGTGAGCAGCTCGTTCTGCATCGCCTGCCGCGTCAATGCGTCGAGTGCGGCGAAGGGCTCATCCATCAGCAGGATCTGCGGGTCCACGATCCAGGTCTGCGCGACGGCGACACGTTTACGCATACCGCCAGAAAGTTGATGCGGGAAGGCGTCTTCGAAGCCGGCCAGACCTACCCGGGCGATCCAGTCGCACGCCAGCGCTTCTCGGTCGATTCTCCGCATACCGCGCAGGTGCAGTCCGAACGCCACATTGTCCAGCACAGTCTTCCACGGCAGCAGGGGTTCTCGCTGGAACAGATAACCGGCCCGATGATTGCGCCCCCGCAACGGCTGCCCATCGATGAGCACCGCTCCGGCCGAGGGCGCCGACAAGCCCGCCACGATATCCAGCACAGTCGATTTGCCACAACCGGTGGGACCGACGAGCGAGACGAACTTTCCTGCTCCGATCGTGAGATCCAGTCCGGATACAGCGACGTGATCGCCATTGGCTCCCGGGTAAGACACGGTCAGCGAATCCAGATCAATCAAAGGGGCAGCCCGGATTCGGCGCATCCTCGAACATCGGGCTGCCACTGGGCAGGACGTAGAGCACATCGAGGACGACCGGCTCTCGACCCACATTCCGGCCCATATGGATGTATCCATGCCCGCTCGGTTCCACGATCGTTGCCCCCGGCCCATAGGTTCCGTCCACTGCGCACGACGAGTCGTAGTGCGTCAACGTGCCGCTGCGGACCACCCCGTACAGATTCCCGTCGTGGAAATGCCAGCCCGTACTGCCGCCGGGCGCAATCGTCAGTTCACGGAGGGTGTAATCGGTATTGCCGCTCGTGAACGCACCGAGCGTGGTCCCCGTTATCCCGCGCGCCGGCGTTGCATGCGCGACGCCCGGAGCGATTGCGGCGTAACTGCCGAAAATGACAGTGCCGGCAAGGATTCCATGTAGAAGATTTCGCAACTTACCCATTCTCCATTACTTCCGGCCCGACGCGAGTGAGCCGGTGATATGACACGATCATTCTTTCGACGCTAACAAGGCAATCCATCAGCAATCCATGCTCGATTTCCGACAATGTCGGACACCGAGCACCCCGCGCGCCTCGAGCGGTTTCGGTGATGGGCCGGGCGAAGTCATGTCATCCATCCCTCGGCAGCCGGCGGCAACAGTCCGCGGAGCCGGTTCAGGGCCCGGCTCCGCAGGGGGCCGATGGAGCCGCGGGGCAGTCCGAGTTGTCCGCTGACCGTCGTGTAATCCGGCGCGCTGTCGGACATGAGCAGTCCGAGCAGGCGCTGGTCGCGCTCGGGAAGCTGCTGGAACGCGACGCGCACCTGATGTCCGGCGACTCGGCGGAAGACTTGGTGGGCCGTGGCGTCGGAGTCGGCTCCGACGACCTCCAATGCCGCATCGTCCTCGACGAGCACGTGCCGAGTGCCGCGCTGCAGATGTTTGAGGCATTCCCTGCGAACGGTGGTCGCCAACCATGCCCGTAATCGCTCGGGCGACTGTAGATCCGTCAGGTGCGCAACGATATTGGCCCAACTCGATTGAAATACATCTTCACAATCATGCTTGGACAGCCGGAAAGAGTGGGTGATCGCCCAGACCAATGGTGAATACTGCTCTATCAAGGCCCGCCAGGCCATCGGGCAGTCGTTGCGGCAGGCTGCCACGAGTCGCCGTGTGCGCTCGGACTCATCGATACTCTGCTGCGCCCAACCGGGGGACTCGAAATCGGAATCCCTCGAAACATCAGCAGCTATCGTCATCAGACCTCCACCGTCTCGAACGTTGTATCGAGATCGAGGCTATTTCGCCGAAAGCATCACCGACAGCCGACCAATGGGTCAGGCCGATGGGCCTAAAGTTCCATATGGAAGGTTCAACTTGCCTGGTATCCTACTGGCCCATGCGCGGTTTGATGACTTTAGCCGCCACCGCCCGATTCACCGCATCCAGCCGTGAGACCGCACCTAATTTTTCGAAGATTCTACCCATGTGCCGCTTGACGGTACTCTCCGAAATACCGAGTTGTGAAGCGATCTGACGGTTGCTCAGCGCATCTGCAACATGATTTATTACTTCGATCTCACGACCGGTGAGTCCGTAATTGCAGTCCTGCGAGAATATGTGTAGTTCCCCTGCCGAAACAACCAGGACAGGATCGCGAGGACCGACACCGGCACCCCGGATTGCAGCGACCAACGATTCGCCACTCGCACTCTTGTGCAGATAGCCCGCTATCCCCGAATCAGATAGTTCTCGGATGAGATCGACATCCCGGTGCATGCTTAGAATCAGAATTCTGGAATTCGGACTGACTTCAGCCAATTGCCGGAGCGTAGCATGTACGCCGTCTCCGGGGATCTCGATATCGAGAATGATCACGTCCGGCAACAACCGAGCCGCGGTCGCGATGCAGGTCCACCCGTCGCCGACATCGGCTACGACATCGATACCTTCCTCTGCGCGCAACATATTGCAGAGCGCAACTCGCAACAATGTATGATCATCGACTACGACGACCGAAATGGCGTTCGGCAACCTCATCCGCAGACCGGCCGAATCGGCACCCTGACATGGATGCGGGTCCCTCGCTTCGGTGCCGTGTCGACCGTGACCGATCCGGATAGGATCTCCGCTCGCTCCACCATCGACTGCAAGCCGTTGCTGCGCCCGGTTTTCGACGGCTCGAACCCGATTCCATCGTCGGCCACCAAGGCGACTATCTCTCGGGGCGTGATATCGACGGTGACAACCGCTCGGCGCGCGCAAGCGTGCGAGTACACGTTCCGAAGGCACTCCCGAAGTATCAGGAATATCTCGTCGAGAACTCCGCGGCCCACCCATTGTTCCGGGCCGTTTATATCGATCTCGATCTCCGGCGGCGGCGAGCCCATCATCGCCACGAATGCATCGAGTGCACTGCGCAGACTTTCGCCATCCTCCCGCAGTCGAAGGTCCGTTATCAAATCGGATATCTGAACGATCGCCTCCGATAGTGTCACGATCACCGATCGTATTTCGGAGCAAGCGGCAGCGGTGGTTCTGACATAGGTTTCCAGTTGCCGCATGGAGACGCTGAGGGAACTTCCCAGTCGATCATGCAGATCGCGTGCCAATCGACTTCGCACGGAATCGTACAGCTCTCCGATCTGGTTCAGCAGAAACGAGTCGTACGCATTCACTCCGGCCTCCAAGCGCACGAACATACTACGCCCCAGCGTAACCAGCACCGCGCTCCATTCGGCCGACCGAATCGGCGACGATTCATCGATCTCATGCAATTCTTCGACAATGATCTCGTAGAGCAGCATGGCCGCCCGCACCGAAGAGCCGAGTCGACTTCCCGAATTGGACCTTACCTCGTCCCGATTTTTGAAGAGCACGCCGTCATCGTGCACCGAGACCGGTAGACCGGCCTCCAGTGAGTTCACACAGTCGAGGACGACGGACACAGCACACTCGGCCCACAACGATCCATCGGAGATCAACGGATTGCCGCTGTCCTCCAGCGCTTGCCCATATCGAAGAACGATCCGATCATGTCGTCTCATCAACTCGTGAGCGAGATTCGAGTTGAGAGCCCCTACCACAGTGAATCCTCATATTCATAAGACCGGCATGCCCGAGCTGCGTGTCCAGAATTCACGCACTGATGCGTTATATCACGTCCGAACGCAGCGTGGCAACACAGCAGCAAAGACAGAGTCCGCCAAGGTTAAAGAAAGGTAAAGGTTGCTATGACACCCAAATATGAGGGACCGTCGATCAACAGCTACTCGGGCTGGCCATGCACCAGCCTTCCATTTGCGTAATTGCTCGAGCAGAAAATCTGATGGCCCAGTCGGTGTATCCAGATCGGTCCTCAACGGATCTGCTCTTGTGCGGCATGGGCACTCGATGACGGGGCCCGACGCCGTCCAAGAAGCATTGATCGTGGTCTTCCGCCGCCGCGCGATCCTCCTGTTACGGGACATGGAGGGCATGGAGGGCATGGAGGGCATGGAGGGCATGGAGGGCATGGACGAACGTGCCGCAGCCGACTTACTCGGCGTGCCCGTCGGCACCGCCAAGTCCCGATTGGCAAGAGCGCGTGCAAGCTTCCGGAAGGAGTGGCAGAGGTGACCGAAAGCTATTGGCCGGTAGCAGATTTCGACAGCACACGCCGACTTCGAGTCAGCGCGGCCACCCACCCAGCAGCCTTCACCACAGCCAACGGTTCACGCGCGCTGCAGCGCTTCACCCAGCTCGTGAACGATCGAGAGCCGGGATCGATAGGTCACGTTCGTTTACTCGATCCTGCGGCCACTCTGCCAGTTGCGCGCAACCATACGGAAGAACGCCGGATTCACCACGAACCGGCGGAATGGGCGGATACCGGCCATGTACAAGCGGCCGAGTAGGCCGTTCGGGCGCACCAGCACCGTCATTTCACCACGATAGGCAGTCGCGCCGTCCGGTACCCAGCCGACGTGCATCAACGCATGGACGGTGCGGTTCGCGTACTCGCTCACCCACTCGCGATCGGTCCGGTAGACCGAAATCCACGGGGCGCCTCGCTGATCCGGGCCACGCTCACCGTAGTCCGCACCCTCGGGCAAGCGCTCACGAAGCGTCGCGACCCGTGCACCGAGGCCGGTGCCGGTGCCGGGACTATCCCAGCCGAACCAGGCACCGAGCTTCTGCCGGGCCACGTACACCAGAATGGCCAGGCGCTCACTGTCGAAAGCGTCGTCGCCCTCAGCTATCTGCTTCACCAGATCAGGAAACTCGTCGTGGCTACCGCGGGCCGGTAATACCCACACGTCCTCGACCCGGAAATCGGGCGCGATCTCGGATAAACGCCACGCACGTGCGGCGTAGGCGGAATTGGGGAGTCTCATGGGTCCGACCTCCATCGGTGTCCAAATGTTGTGCGGGAAGGGATGATCAGGCCGGGGTCGCCGAGACAAGCCAGCAAGCGGGCTGGGGACCGACCGCACGACCGTGACCGATGGCCGGATCGTCGCCGGCGTGCACGTCGCCTGTCCAGCCGTGCCGGGCCAGCCACTCCGGGATGTCATCACGAGCCGACAGCCAGTGCGCACCTTGCGATTCCACCCGTGCGCGGGCAGCACGGCCGAACTCACCGAGCATCGGCGCCTGCAGATGTTCCAACAGCAGGCGGCTGCCCGGCGCGGCCGCTTGCCGGATGGACGCGAGCAGTGCATCGCAGTCCGCGTCGGACAGATACATCAGCAGGCCTTCGACCAACCACACCGTCGGGCGGGCCGGGTCGAATCCCGCGGCTGACAGCTCCGTCAACCACGGACCGGTCAGGTCGGCGGCGACCGGATACCAGTGGCAGCGCGGTCGCAGGCCCGCCAGCGGGGCGATCGATCGTTTGAAATGGACCATATCCGGCAGATCGACTTCGAACCAATCGGCGCCGGAGGGGCACGACAGGCGGAACGGTCGGCCGTCCAAACCTCCTGCCAGCGTGACGATCTGGCGCAGACCACCTCGCAGCGCAGCCTCGATGCGGTCGTCGAAGTACCGGGTGCGGATCGCGAAATATTCAGGGTAATCGGGTACTTCACCGAGCATTTCACGCACCATCCCCGTGCAGTGCCGCATGTCGCGGTGATCGGCGAGGGTGCCGGTCACCCAGTCGGCCAGCGGATCTCGGAACAATGCGTCGGCGCGGGCACTCTCCGCGTGCCGCTGCCACGCGACGAACAGCGCGGTCTGGCCGACGCCGTCGGGGATCCGCAGCTCGGCAACGGACCGGGGATGGGCGGTGGTCATGTCGACTCCAGGAGGTTGTCGGAAGGCTGATATCCATTGCGGGGAAAGCAATCACGGTTGCAGGCGGGTCCACTGCCAATTGCCGCCCGTACGCCGGTATACGAGCCGGCGATGCAGGCGGAACGGATCCGAGCACCAGAACTCGACCTCGTGGAACTCGAACCTGTACCCGCAGTATCGGGCCGGGCGTGGCAGCGGGTCCTCGTGGACGGCGAGTTCGGCTGCGCGGCGGGCCAGCCACTCGGGATCGGCCAATTCCCGGCTTTGCTCGGAGGCCACCGACATCGGATGCAACGCCCTCGGGCGCGTCGCCCACATGACGTCGGACTCACCGAGAGCGAGCGGATCGACCGAGCCGGACAACACGATCTGCTGCCCCGTCTCCCGCCAATACAGCACCCCGGAGGCGCGGTCGTTCACCGCCAGCTCTCGGCTCTTGCGACTGGTGGTCTGAGTGGCGAAAACCAGTGCCCCGGGCGAGAAGGCATTGATCGCCACCATCCGCGTCGACGGACGACCGTCGGCGTCGGCGGTCGCGAACGCCAGCGCCAGCGGCTCACGCACACCGAGCCGCTGCGCCGCCGCCAGCCATGACTCGAGGACCTCCGACGGATCGGCGGGCGGATCGAAATACTCCGGAAAGTCGCTCTCGGCGGCGGCGGTCAACGTCTCATGGTCGGCTGGGCGCACAGCGCGGTCCTCCGGTCGAGTCACAACAGCAAACTCCCTCGCGCGACGGTCACGGCATCACCGCTGACAGCCACCGATTCGACACTCGTGTCATCGCCGCGCGCGGTCGCGAACATGTCGGACGGGCGGCCCAACTCGACACCTTGACGGATCCGGACTTCATCGCCGAAACGGGACCATCCGTAACGAGCCAGATGGATTGCCAGCGGACCTGCCGCGGAACCGGTCGCGGCATCCTCCACGACACCGTAGGCCGGGGAGAACATCCGCATACGCCAGTGATCGCCCGCATCGGCGAAACAGATTGCTGCCATATCCTCGTGCGCGGCCAGGCGACGCTGGTCCGGTGTGAGCGCCGATAATTCATCCAGGCCGCCGACCCCGACCAGTACATGCCGGGGACCGTTGCGGTACTCCGAGACCGGTAGCGCCGCCGCGGACACGCCGAGCGCGGACAGCAGCTCTCCGGCCCGGCTATAGGGCGCTGACACCGGTATGGGCTGGGACATCCGAACCCGGCCGCCTCCATTGTCGTATGGCTCGACATCGACGGGGACGATCCCCATCGCCGTCTCCAGCGCAAGCGACCGGATACCCAGGCGCTGGGATACGGCCAGCGCGGTGCCGAGAATCGGATGTCCCGCAAACGGCAACTCATTCACCGGCGTGAAGATCCGAACCCACGCATCCCAGCCGGAACGTGGGTGCAACACGAAAGTTGTTTCGGACAAATGCATTTCGTTGGCAATGCGCTGCATCGTGGCGGCATCGAGATGATCGGCGTCGAAGAAGACCGCTACCGGATTACCGGATAGCGGGTCGCTGGTGAACGCGTCGACAACGGTGTAGGACAGCATACGGGTACCTATCGGTGGAGGTCCTGCGGTCCGCGCACTGCGGCCACGACATGGAAACGGACCCGGTGAGCAGGCGCGGACCCGATGAGGTCGCGAGCCCGGTTGGGCGGCAGCGCATCCGGACGCGGCGGCCGCGTCCACAGCATCACCGCGCCCCAGCGCCGATGCTCCTCGTCGGCGAGCCACAGCTTCGTCGACAGCCCGCCGGCATGCCGCCAATCCCGCAATCGCTCCTCGGTCAGATCGGCCCGCAATTCGTCGACCGTCACCCCGGAATCAGCGAGATCCCACCAGGAGATATCGGCGATCATCGCTGCATCACCTCCTCGATCAAGGTCGCCGTGATCCGCGGACCATCGACGGTCAGCAACGACTCCGGGTGAAATTGCAGGGACGCAAAGCGCTCCGCTCGCGTCGCGTGCACCTGACCGGTCGCCGGATCACGGCAGATTTCCACGATCCCGACACCGTCGACCTCGACCTTGTCAGCGCCGTGGCGGGCGGCGAAGGTGTTGTAGAAGCCCACCGTCTCGGGCCGGCCGAACAACTCGATCCGGCGCTGCACACCCTGATTGGGCACCTCTCGCCGGACCAGTTCCAAACCCAAACGGCGGCACACTATCTGATGGCTCAGGCAGATCGCCAGGAACGGTCGGCGCGCCGCGAAAAGGCCGTCCACACTCGCACGCAACCTGCTGATCCGGGCATCCTCGGACGAGCGCGGGTCGCCCGGCCCCGGACCCATCACCACCAGGTCGTGCTGATCGGCACGCCACACCTCGTCGATGCGACACACCAGCACCACCGCGCCCAGAGCGCGCAACTGATGTGCCAGCATCGCGGTGAAAGTGTCCTCGGCATCGACGATCAACACCCGTAAACCGCCCAGCGGGGAACCGCAATCCCCCCCGGACCGGCCGAGCCAGAAACCGGAAATCGAGTCGTTTCGCCGCGCCAGCGTTTCGACCACCTGCGGGTGATGCTGCCAGGACACCGCCTGATCGTGGGTCATCGCCGCCAGCAGGCCCGCCGCCTTGACCCGGGTCTCCCGTGCCTCTGCCTGCGGATCGGAATGACGAACGATGGTGGCGCCCACATCGATCCGCAGTCTGCCGGCCGCATCGATATCGGCCGTGCGAATAGTGATCGCGGAATCGAGGTTCGCACCTGAATCGTCCTGACCGATCAGGCCGACCACACCGCTGTAATAGCCACGGCCCTCCGGCTCATGACGGTAGATCACCTCGGTGGCACGCTGTACGGGGCTGCCGGTCACCGTGGGGGCGAACATGGTCTCCCGCAATAGATCCGGAACCGTGCCCGAGGTTCGGCCCTCGATGATGTACTCGGTGTGCGCCAGATGCGACATCGGTTTCAGGTAGGGGCCGTGGACGCGGATATCGGCATCACAGATGCGGGCCATCATCTTCAGTTCCTCATCCACCACCATGAACAGTTCGTCGGTCTCCTTCCGGTCGCCCAGAAAAGCGGTGATGCCGGGCAGCGTCGGCCCGCCCTCGGGGTAGCGGTAGGTGCCGCTGATCGGATTCATCACGGCCCGCCCGTCCCGCACGCTCAGATGTCGCTCCGGTGAAGCACCGAGTAGTGTGCGCTCGCCGGTGTACAACACGAAGGTCCAGTACGACGAGGGCTCGGCGGCCAGCAACCTGCTGAAGACCACCAGCGCATCCAACGGGCGATACTCGGGAATCGTGGCACGGAATGTAC
Source organism: Nocardia sp. NPDC020380 (assembly GCF_044386975.1). NCBI lineage: Bacteria > Bacillati > Actinomycetota > Actinomycetes > Mycobacteriales > Nocardiaceae > Nocardia > Nocardia sp. NPDC020380. Next base: position 270,128 of record NZ_JBIRVQ010000014.1, read on the forward strand.
GTTTGAGAACGAAGTTCGCACCGTCACCCGCGCCGATGGCCTCGCTGATGATTCGCTCGGCGCGCGCCGCATAGGCCTCGTCATCCATGTCGAATCCCGCGTCCCGCAATCGGGTCGGGCGATCGGGCACCAAGGTGGCGAACTCGTCGATCGCGACGGTCGTCTCACCTCGCACCCGCAATGCGAGCAGCGGCGCACCATCGTCATGACAGGGATACCCGCGCTCGGCCAGCTGCCGATAGGGAACGGCCACAACAAGATCCGCCGCCGTATCCGGGTCACCACACGTGTGCGCACGCAGATCAGCCAGCCGCTCGAGGTGAACGATATCGCCGGTGCGCACCTCCACGATGCCCGGCCCGGCCGGGCCCGTCCGCCGATACAGCAGCGCGAAAGGCGGTGGGTCCGGCCGCAGGATCTCCCGCAGGACCGCCGACGTCGCGTTCACAGCGTGACCTCATCGCTGGTCAGAACCACACCGCAGCGACGAGCGACATAGTCCAGCGCCTGGGCATGCTCGACGGCAGTGAAATCGGCTGTCGCGTCGGCGACCACGAACGGCTGAATATCGTGGCTGAACGCATCGATCGCGGTCGCGAGCACCCCTACATGGGCATAGACGCCGCAGATCAGCAGCTGGTCCCGGCCTGCCGAGCGCAACCGCGCGAGGAGGTCGGTGCGATGGAAGGCGCTGTAGCGCCATTTGGTGAACTGCCAATCCCCCGCGGCCGGTGCGAGTTCGGGCACGATCCGCCGATCCTCGGCACTGGTCCGCATGCCGGGACCCCAGAAATCGGCGAGCAGACCACGCTGCATCGTCGTCATCCGGCCGGGCTGGGCAGTGAAGGCGAGCGGGGCACCCCTCTCGGCGCACCAGGCCCGGACCGCCGCCGTATTGCCGATCAGACGCGCACGCATCTCGTCCGGAATCGCCCGCAGGAAATACTCCTGCATATCGTGGACCAGCAGGGCGACACGTTCCGGGTCGAGAGTCCACGTCGCGGTGCTCGCCGGGAACGGGGGCGGCAGTTGATACGCAGCGATCTGCGGCAGACCCGGCCGCCCATCCTCCGAGTCGGTCAACTCGGCCGTCATCGGATACCTCCTTCCAGAGTGGTCCCGCCGTCGCTAGGTGGGAATTCCCTCGCGACGTACGGCCGGCACGGAGATTCCGAGGGCCTGGAATTGCCTGCACGGATTCATGAATTCACGCTGCCGCTTGATCAGACCGCTCTCGAATTCGAAGGAATGGATGAAATGGTTCACATAATGGCCGCGCTCATAGCCGGGAAAAATGATCGCCCCCGCGCCCTCACATTCGACCCAGAATCGATTCGGATCCTGCGTATCGAAGATCTCCACATCCGTCCACACCCAGTCGGGAAAACAACGCAGCGACCACACAGCATGCTCTCCGAGCCGATCACGGCCGGAAATGATGATGGGCTCGCCGGTCTCGGTGGTCCACAGCCCGCCGGTACCGTCCTCGGTAAACAACAGATGCCGTCGAAGTCTGTCCTGCCCACGGCAATTCATATATGTCGCAACGGACCGGCGGTTGGCGGCTCGCACCGGGTCATCGCCGCCTAGGTCGAAGTGAGGTGAACCGGGATCCGTCGAGATCGTCATGCAGAGCAAGAGTCGATCGCCGGGACCGCGGATACAGCGTGCACGGTGTATCCGTTTCGAATTCCGGAAGATCTTGCCCGCGAACCGATTCCGACAGAGAGTGCCGACGATGGCGAACGCTGCCGAACTCCTGCTGCCACGCCGCGACCTCGAGTCGTCCGATCTGGACGCTCAGCGCACGGTCAGCATGTCCCCACTGATCTCACCGGCCGAGGTGCGTCGTGCGTATCCGATCGACGACACCCACGCACAGACCGTCCGCACCGGCCGCAAGGCAACAGTGGACATTCTGAACGGAGCCGACGACCGCCTCATCGTGATCGTCGGCCCCTGCTCGGTCCACGACCCCGCCGCCGCCATGGATTACGCGCGCCGCCTGGCCTCCCACGCCGCCGATCTGGCCGATCAGCTGCACGTGGTCATGCGCGTCTACTTCGAGAAGCCGCGCACCACACTGGGCTGGAAGGGGCTGGTCAACGACCCGCACCTGGACGGCACCTTCGACATCAACACCGGTCTGCGCCAGGCCCGCCGGCTGCTGGTCGACATCACCGCGCTCGGCCTGCCGGTCGCCTGCGAATTCCTCGACCCGATCACCCCGCAGTACATCGCGGATCTGGTGTCCTACGGCGCAATCGGCGCCCGCACCGCCGCCAGTCAGGTGCACCGGCAGCTGGCCAGCGCGCTGTCCATGCCGGTCGGCATCAAGAACGGCACCGACGGCGACGTGCAGGTGGCCGTGGACGGCGTGCGCGCCGCCGGCGCCAGCCACGTCTTCCCCGGCACCGATCTGGACGGCCGCTCGGCGCTCATCCGCAGCACCGGCAATCAGGACTGCCACGTAATCCTGCGCGGCGGGGCCGCCGGCCCCAACTACGGCGCCGAGTCCGTCGCCGAAACCCTTGTCCGCCTGGAGAAGTCGATGCTTCCACAACGCGTGGTGATCGACGCCAGCCATGGCAACTCGAACAAGGACCACAACCGCCAGATCGATGTGATCGCCGATATCGCCGATCGCGTTGCCGGCGGCGAGGGCGGCATGGCCGGCGTCATGGTGGAGAGCTTCCTTATAGCGGGGCGGCAGGACCTTGCTCTCGGGCACGCCGACAAGCTCGCCTACGGGAGGTCCATAACCGACGCCTGCCTCGGCTGGGATACCACTGTCACCCAGCTCCATGGCCTCGCGAAGGCGGTGGCTGCACGTAGGGAGTGAATGACGCGGCGGAATACCGGAACACCACAGACCAAATAGTCGCTTCCACACCGGGTACGCCGCACACAATCAGCGAATTGAGTTCGAAGCGGTTGAAATATCTACCAAATCCGCAATGCGACAACACCCTCCGAGTGAAACGATGACCCCCGAAACACATCAATCACTCGCGAATCTCGTACCCGACAGGCACAGCGATAACGCCATCTTGACGCCGAACCACCCCTGAACTGTGGACTTGCCCGGACCGTGGTTGTAATTATCATGGGGCATACGATTCCGAGATCCGCAGCGACACATAGCGCCAGGGGGGCCAGGCCGGGTGGCACAACCAAATGACAGGACTTCGCAGACTGAGCCAGTAAGACATCCCATCATCCGATTGCTCGGTCAGGTGCAAGTGGACGGGCCGCGCGGGCCGATGGACTTGCAGGGCAGCGTACCGCGAACCTTGATGGCACGGTTGGGCATTCGCCCAGGTGAACCGATCTCGCGGCAAACGATGATTCGCGCACTATGGGACGACAATCCACCGCGTACCGCCGCCAACACCCTGCGCAGCCATCTCACCCGACTACGAGCGCAGCTGTCGGCGGCCGGGTTCGAGGGACTCGCCGCCACCGACGGAGGCTGGTACGCGCTGCCGGCGAGTATCGACTCCGACGCCCACATATTCGAGGGCACCGCTCGATCCGCCCGAGACCTGCTCACCGCAGGAAACCCGGCAGCCGCGATCATCGCCATCACCGGCGGATTGGAGGTATGGCGCGGCGATCCGCTCGCCGACTGCCGGCCCAGTGAATGGGCCCGCGCCGAATCCGCCCGGCTCACCGAACTCCGCACCGGCATGCTCGAAACCAAGTTCCAAGCCAAGATATTACTCGGCGAACACGAAGCGATCGTGAGCGAGCTGGAGCAGTTCGTCGCCGACTCTCCCTTCCAGGAACGCTTCTGGGGCCTGTTGATAACCACGCTCGCCGCCTCCGGGCGGCGCGCGGAAGCACTCTCCGCATACCAGCGGGCGCGTACGATCCTGAGCGAGGAACTCGGCATCGAACCCGGCCACGACCTGCAACGTCTGCAGACCGCGATCCTCAACGGCGAATTCGTCGGGATCTCGGCACCACTCCCGGCCATAATCTTGGACGAGCCCATCGCGCCGCCGGCCGTGCAGCCCCGGCAAGCCGGCAATATCCTGCCCATCCCGCCGACCAGTTTCGTTGGACGGCAATGTGAATTGTCCACGCTGGTGACACTCCTGGGATCCTCCCGCCTGGTTACCCTCACCGGAGTCGGCGGTGTCGGGAAAAGTCGGCTGGCCATGGAAGTCGGTCGCCGCGTCTCGGGCACCACCCCGGACGGAGTCTGGTACCTCGACCTGGCCCTACTCGACCAACCCGACCTACTCCTCCACCAAATCCTCGAAGTTCTCGATATCCGCAACCGCACCGCACCGACATTGCTGGGGCAATTGATCAGTCGGCTGGCCGGCTCCGATGCGCTACTGCTCCTGGACAATTGCGAGAAGATGGTCGACGCCTGCGCGGAACTCGTCGACAATCTGCTGCGCAGCCTGCCGCAACTCCGGGTGCTCGTAACCAGCCGGCAGGCACTGACCCTGCAGGGCGAGCATATCCTGGCGGTGCCGCCGCTCAGCTGCCCGCCCGAAATCGACAACAACCCCGCCGTCGAACTGTTCTGGCACCGTGCGATATCCACGGTGAGCGGGCTGGAATCACCTGGTGTAGAAGACCGCGAACTCGCCGTGCAGATCTGCAGGCGCCTCGAAGGCATTCCGCTTGCCATCGAACTGGCAGCGGTCCGGCTGCGGGTACTGTCCCTCGACGATCTCCTGCAACGGCTCAACGACCGCTTCCAGGCGCTGGCCTCCGGACACCGCAGCGCACCCAAACGGCATCACACCCTGCGAGCCACCATCGACTGGAGTTTCGAATTGTGTTCGCCCGCGGAGCAAATCCTGTGGGCACGGCTCTCCGTCTTCCGTGGCACCTTCGACCTCACCGCGGCGGAATACGTCTGCCGTGACGACACGCTGGGCTCGGCCGATTTCACCGTGCTCATGGCGAATCTGGTCGAGAAGTCCGTATTCACCAGGGAAGCCCACTCGGTCGGCGTCCGCTTTCGCATGCTGGAGAGCGTCAGCGAATACGGCCGGGAACACCTGCGCCGGTATGGCGAGGACGTCCGGATCCTGGATCGGCACCGCGAGTACTACCTGCGGCTCGTCGAAACCAGCAAACGATCCTGGTTCGGCCCCGGTCAGGTGGAGCAGGTGAACAGAATCCGGACGGAGCTGGCAAACCTCCGGGCGGCCTTCGATCATTGCGTCACCTACCCGGGCCGAACCCAGGCCGCACAAGAATTGGCCGCCGGCTTGCACCTCCTGTGGGCGGGATGCGATTACACGGCCGAAGGCCAGCATTGGCTCAATACCGCGCTGGCCGCATCCGCTGAAGGGTCATCCGCTCGTGTCGCCGCGTTATGGGTCAGCGCCCGCATCGATTTCCTGCAGGGCGACAGGGTCCAGGCACGCGCCAAACTGGACGAGGCCGAGCAACTGGCCACCAGCCTCGGCGATCAGCGCACAATGACCTACATCATGCATATCGGCGGATCCGGGCACCTGATCGGCAACCAGGTGGACACGGCCAGATCCGTTCTGCAGGAGGCCTTCAAAAGGTATCGCGAATACGGCGGCGATCAGAGCCTGTCGACCCTGTGCGGCATTCAACTCGCCATGGCACACTGCCTTTCCGGAAATCCGCACACCGCAATCGAATACCTCCGGCAGGCGCTGCAACTGTGTGTCGCCGTAGAAGACGACTGGATACGCTCATACGGGCTCTATGCCTTGTCCTGTGCGACCTACTCACTGGGAAATCTGGAACGGGCACTGCCACTCGCCCTGGAATCGCTGGAGCTCAAACACCTGTTCCGCGATATGGTCGGCCTGGCCACCGCCTTCGAACAACTGGCCCGGACATTGGTGGACCTCGGTCAGGGGCACAAGGCCGCCCGCGCACTGGGCGCGGCACACCAATGCTGGGACACCATGGGACAGGCCTGGTTCGGAGGATCACGGGCCTGGCGGGAAATACACGAATACGCCGAAGCCAAATGCCGCACCGAACTGTACGAAGTCGAATTCCTCGCGGAATTCGAGCGCGGTTACTCGATGCCGCTGACGGAATTGATCCCGTTCGACGTCACCCGGTAATCACCCCCGGCGGGGTCCGCTCCCCGGAGACACCCACGCGCGGCTGGTAGTCCTCCACCGACGCGATGGGCATGATCGGATCCCGCCGAGCCAGCTTGAGCAAGGTCTGCCCGGGACCGGCATCCAGCAGGCCGGTAATCCCCGCACTGCGAGCAGTTTCCATCGTTTCGCTCCAGCGCACCGGCATCAGCAGCGCGCGGATCAGCAGTTCCCGGATCTCTTCGGGATCGGTATGCCGCCGCGCGTCGATCGTCGACAGGAACGGTGAATGCCCCGGCCGAAACTTCACCGCCGCCACCGCACGACGCCAGGCCGGCAACACCGCGCTCATGCGCGGACTGTGGAAAGCGCCCCCGATCGGCAGCAGCTCGGTCCGCAGACAATCCTCCTCGGCCAGCTCCACGGCCTTGGCCACCACCGGGGCATCACCCGACAGGACGGCTTGACGCCTGCTGTTGATACCGGCGACCTCCAGGATTCCGGGCGTCTCTGCCAAGGCGCGCCGGCGCAGCCATTCGATCTCGTCGAGCGACGTCGCCACCACCGCCACCATGGCGCCGGGAGTGTGCACATTGCGGTCGCGGCATAGCCGCCCGCGTTTGAGCGCGAGCTCGAAACCGCTGGAAACATCGATGATTCCAGCGCAGGCGGCCGCAGTGAGCTCACCCAGGCTGTGCCCGAACGACACCGGCAGCCGCACGCCCGAGCCGAACCGGGTCTCCACAGCCGCGATACCGAGGGCGTAGGTCACCGGCTGGGACACGGCGGTGTCGTACAGATCCAGATCATCCACTTCCAACGCGCCGAAGGTGGCGAACAGCTGCTGCACCAGCGAGTGCGTGCGATAACGCAGCAGTGCCTCTTCCACGAGATCATGTTTCGTTCCCTGCCCGGGGAAAACTATTCCGATACTGGTGGCGTTCACGTGGGCACTTCCTTCCCGGTAGTCGCGAGGACATCGTTGTCACTGGGGCATCCAAGGGTGACGCGGTCGTCGAGCGGGCGGTCGGCACCGGCAAGGCCGGTGAAGAACCGCTCGGTGAGGACCGGATCGTCGGCAATCATCGCCAGCGCGCCGAGCCGGCGATGCGGCGCAAGCCGTGCAGTCGCCATCGTCACGTGGAAGCGGGGCAGGAGCAGTGCATGCTGCGCGATCGAATAACGTTGCAGCGCAGCGTCCAGGACGAGCGGATCGGCCAGACCTTCGGGCCCCAGCCCGCCGACGTGGTCGGCAAGCAACTGTGCCTGCCGGAACGCATCGGTTATGCCGTCCGCACTGATCGAATCTTTGTGGTGCGCAGCATCACCCAGCAAGACCCAGCCATGCCCGCCCGGCTGCCGGAAGAAATTACGTTGTGCACCGTGACCGTACAGTCGCCCCTCGAGCCGCCCGGCTGCCATCCGGCGGTCCAGATCGGGTGCGGTGGCAGCGATCGCCGCACGATATGCCTGCAGTGCCCGGCCACGAACCAACGGGAACTCGTCCTGTGGAAAGTAGACACCGATCAGGGTGTGCCCACCATGAGTCGGAGTACAGCCCACCCAGCGGCCCGGAGCCCCGTACGCCTCGAAACCGGCCTCGACGCCGGACCAGAAACCGTAGTAGATGCAGGTCATCCTCGGCCGCGTCAGCAGGATCGGCGCACCCACCAGGGCCGCAACCGTCGAACGCATACCGTCGGCGCCGATCACCAGCCGCGCACCGATCACCGTCCCGTCCGGACCACATTGCACGCCCGTCACCCGCCCGTTCTCGGTGTGCAGGCCGGTGACCGCGCAGCCTTCCCGGAACTCGACACCGGCTTCGACCGCGGCGGCCGCCAGCAAGGGGTCGAGCACGATGCGGCGCGGCGCATAGGCGGCACCCACGCCCGCCACCGGTACTCCCCAGCCCTGCACCCGTACCTCACCGACCTGGTGCAGCGCGGACGTGATGGGCGGGCAGCCGGTCGCCGCCAGCTGCTCACGCAGACCCCATCGATCCAGCAGCGCCACCCCGGGCTGATGGATGTACAGGGTGGAGAGGGTATCGGAGGGAAAACGCCCGCGCTCCAGCATGAGCACTCGAAAGCCCCTGCGGGCCAGCAGCATTGCCGATGAAGCACCGGCGCATCGGGCGCCCGCCACGATCACGTCGTACATGCGGCTCACTCACCCAAACCCGATTTTTCCAATGCCTGGGCCACCGTACGCAAGGTAGCGAGACCGGCGGCGAGCTCGCGGGTGAACAGGATGACCGACAACGTGGTCACCCCCGCGGCCGCAAAGGCGGGCAGGCGGTCTGCGATCCGATCCACGGAACCGAGCAGGGCCGTGCGGTCCACCAATCGATCCGGGACCGCGGCAACCGCCGAGCGCAGCCGCCCGGCCAGATAGTGCTCCTGAATCCGGGCCGCGGCCTCGCCATAACCCATGCGCACGGCGAGCCGATTGTAGAAATTGTGGCTCCGGCTGCCCATACCGCCGAGGAACTGTGCGGTATAGACGCGCGCCGGTTCCCGGCAGTCGTCGAGATCGTCACCCACCACAGCCGGCAGACTCACCGCGACGTCGAACCCGGTGAGGTCACCGCCACGCCCGGCGCGCAATCGGTCCAGTGCCGCGGGCGCCGACTCCGGCTCGAACAGCACCGACAACCAGCCGTCCGCGATTTCCCCGGCCAACTCCAGATTGCGCGGGCCGATGGCGGCCAGATAGATCGGCACCGACTCCCGGACCGGCCGCAAGCCCAGCCCGAGCGGCTTTCCCGAGCCGCCCGGAATCGGCAGGCGATGATATTCCCCCTGGTAGAGCAGCGGTTTTCCGTTCGACCCCAGGGCCGCGCGCACCACCTGGACGTACTCGCGGGTACGCGGCAGCGGATCGGTGAACGACTGCCCGTGCCAGCCCTCCGCGACCTGAGGACCTGACACCCCCAACCCGAGCCGCAATCGCCCTTCCGACACCGCATCCAGCGTGGCCGCGGTCATCGCAGTCATCGCCGGAGTGCGGGCCGGCATCTGCAATGCCGCGGTTCCCAGCTCGATCCGGCTGGTCTGCGCGGCCAGCCAGGCCAGCAGAGTCGCCGCATCCGAACCGGTCTGCTCGGCGGTCCACAACACGGAATAGCCGAGCTGCTCGGCGGAGCGGGCCAGCCCGGCCATACGCTCGTGATCTCGACGACCACGCACACCGAGATAGCGCAGATTGAGTCCCAGGCGCACTATGTCACCGTCTCCGGCGCACCAAGGCTGCCGGCCAGGAATCCCAGCACTCGAGCCTGATAGCCGGCCCGATCCACTTTCATCGCCTTGAGATGCCCGGCACCCGGCACCCGGAACACCTCGGCCCGCGGGAACGGCGCCGCCAGCGCCGCCACATCGTCCGGATCGACGACCTTATCGTCCTCACCCACGACGAACAGCATCGGCGTCGCCGACCCGGGACCGTTCGCCGCTGGCGGCCACGGCCGCGGTCGGCTCATGCTGAACGCGGCCAGGGGTTCGAACACCGCCGCGAACACGTCGGCGGCCGGGCGGCGGGTCAGCGCATCCGGCAGCGGAAGGGTGCCCTGCCGCATCAGGTTCCGGATCGCGACCCCGGGATCGACAGTCGGGCCGCTGTCGCATACGACCGCGTCGACCTGTGGTAAGCGTGACAGCGCATGTACTGCGGCGAACGACGACATCGACAGCCCGTAGACCGCCCAACGGCTTTCGGCATATTCCGGCAGCGCACGCACATGTTCGACCGCGGCCACCAGATCATCAGCGAACCGACCGCTGAACCCGGAGACACTGCGATCGTCGAAACTGCGACCGTGATTGCGAAAATCGAAGAGCAGCACCGTATATCCGGCCTCGATCAGGTACCTCGCGTACGAGAGACTGAACGACTTGTCAGCGCCGATCGAATGCCCGAGCACCACTGCACGGTGCGGATCACCGTGAAACAGCCAGCCGTGCAACATCCCGGACTGCCCGGATACCGAGATGGTGAGGTCCACCGGTACCGGCAGCTCCGACAGCCTCGGTGGCTTGCCCAGCCGCGGTGGATGACAGACCAGATACGCCAGGCGAGCAGCGGCCACCGGCGCCATCGCCGTCGCTGAAACCGTGGTGGCGACCCGCTCGGCCACTGCGCGAACCGTAGTAGTGGAAAGATCGATCATCAGAGCACCAGTCCTCCGTCGATGCCGATTACCTGTCCGGTGATATAGCGAGCCCGCGCCGACACCAGGAACGAGACCAGGTCCGCGACCTCTGCCGGCTCACCGGCGCGACGCAGGGAAATCCGTTCCAGCAGCTCCACACGGGCCTTCTCGGCCACTGCCGCACTCATATCGGTGCTGATCAAGCCGGGAGCGACCGCGTTCGCCCGGACCCCGAACCGGCCCAGTTCCCGGGCCAGCGACAAGGTGAAGCCGATGATGCCAGCCTTCGAAGCGGCGTAATTGGCCTGTGTCGCATTACCGTAGACGCCGGCGACCGAGGACATGGTGACGATCGCGGCGTCACCGTGCCGCATCAGCGGCATGGCCGCGGCCCGGCACAACTGATAGGTGCCACCCAGATTGGTGTGCAGCACATCCGTCCAGTCCGCATCACTCATCCGAGCCAGCGGCCGATCCCGCACAATCCCCGCACAGGCGACCACAGCGGCTACCTCACCGAGCTCGGACTCGGCGGCCTCGAGCAGCGAGCGTGCTTCGCCCGGCTCCGCAATATCGCCACGATGCGCCAGCACTCTGGCCCCCGCTTGCTCGGCGACCGCCACTACCTCCGCGGCAGCGTCGGGCCGGGTGTGATAGCAGAAGGCGATATCGAATCCGTCCGCGGCGAGACGCTCCGCCACGGCGCGGCCGATGCCCCTCGAACCGCCGCTGACCACGGCCACCGGGCGCGCAGCCGTGACCGTCCGGTTCATCCCCGCGCCGCGCGCAGCTTGCCGGCGAGCAGATCGTACAGGGTGCCCAGACCGGTCACTTCGGGCAGTTCGTCCTCGCTGAACTTCACCCGATACTTCTTCTGCAACACCACGATCACCTCCATCGCAGACAACGAGTCGACGCCGAGGTCGGCGGCGAATCGGGCGGTGTCGGTGACCTCCTCCACCGGCAATTCGAGTTCGTCGGCGACGAAGGCCCGCAACTCTTCCCGATCCAGCACGGTGGCTTCGATATTCGACATGAGCGGTATTCCCTTCGAAAATATTGCGAGCAAAAACTTTTCAAAACTCGGGTGGCGCTCGGCCACCCTGCTACCCGACGACGGCCTCACCACCGTCGACGCCGATCACATTCCCGGTGACCCACGAGGAGTCCGACAGCGACAGTGCGACGATCGCCTCCGCGACATCGCCGACCGCTGTCAGCCGACCGTGCGGATTGAGCGCGGAGGCCCGCGCCAAAACCTCCTCACAACCCGGAATCTTGCGCACTGCAGGCGTGTCGGTGACACCGGCCCGGATCGCATTGACCGCGATGCCCCGAGGTGCCAGCTCCACTGCCAGCTGCCGGCAATGCGCCTCCAGGGCGGCCTTCGCCGCCGAGACGGCGCCGTAATTCGCCAGCACCCGGGCACCGCCGGCGCTGGTCATCGCGAAAATCTTGGAGCCGGGCCCGATCAGGCTCGCGGCGAGCAGATCCTGTGTCCAATACACAAGACTGTGCGCCATCACCTCCGATGTCATGGCCTGCTGCTTCAGCGTGATCACCCCGCCGCGTCCCGCACCGTTCGCCGGAACGAACGGCACCAGGCTGCCGAAGGCCACCGAATGCAACACGACACGCACGCCCGCAGGACCGGTCAGATTACTCAGCAACGAAAGAATCTCGGTGCGCGCCTCCGGATCCGTGAGATTCCGGTTGAGGAGACATGCCTGTATCCCGGTGGCGCGCAGCTCGGCGGCCAGCTCCTCGGCCTGCTCCTCGCCGGCTGCCAGATCGAAATGCACACCCACCACATGACAGCCCGCGGCGGCCAGCGCTCGCGCCGCGGCACGACCGATCCCGCTGGAGACACCGAAGATCAGCGCCCAGGCTCCCTCGAGTGGAACCAGCATGATTCATCTCCCCTCGGGTGAGCCGGGTCCGCGGAGAACAGCGACCGCGGCAAGATTTCCGTATGCGGATGCGGCGATAATCAACCGCCGCCGCGGTCCGGAATCGGTGGCGAGACGGCCGGCAAGCACCCGGATCGGTGTGAGACAGCCGGCGTCCCGGACGGTCCGGGTGACGGTCAACAGGCCGGAAGGAACCTGTGTGGCAAGCCAATTCGCGACAGCAGCACCGACCGGCGAATCATCGAGGACCGCATCCACCGCCGGTTCTCCCGGCCCGGTATCGCTCAGCAGCCGTTCGAGCACCGGTGCGACCTCGGGAACGACCGGGTCCAAGTAGGCGGAACGCGCCGTGCAGCAGCCGTACACATAAGCGCCGCGAGCCCTGGCCGCACTCGGAGACTCACAGATCAGCACGGCCGCACCGCGATCGGCCGGTCCGTTGAACCGTTCCGCCGGCGGCACCTCCTCGGTAGCGCCGACCAGCAGCACCGATGCCCGGCCCGCAGCCAGTGCGCGCGCCGCGATGGCGACGGCGTCGAGACCGGCGGTGGCGGGTGAGTTCGTGGTCAAGTTGAAGCCGTTGATTCCGTACTCCGGGGAGAGCCGGCTGGCGAACAGGCTCATCGCCATGAACGGCGCGCGGGCGGGCGACAGGTCCTCCGCCCCGGTGTCGATAACGGTGCGATCCATCGATTCCAGCACTTCGGCGCCGGCATTGTTGGTTCCGACCACGGCTCCGGTGCCTTCGGGACCGGCGGCCTCCACCGCCGCGTCATCGGCGGCGAGCGCGGCCCGCGCGGCAGCCAGCAGATACTGGCCGGCCGCGGGGACCTTCTTGTAACCACGACCGGGCAGCGCGGTCGCGAGATCGAACCAATCCGCCGCGACGGGCCCGGGCCGCAGTGCGGTGGCGGCCCCGTCCACGCCGGGCGCGACGACACCGAGCGCCGTTACCGCGACCATAGCCGCGGCAGGGTGTGCTGTCGCCGGAACGATGCGCGAGACAGTCATTTCCACCCCGCCCCGCAGAGCACGAACGAGGTGTTGTTGCCACCGAACGCGTAAGTGTTGACCAGCACCGCGCCTTCGTGCAACGGCACCGGGGCGTTGCCGGGCAACCAGACGTCGCAATCCGGGTCCTGGTCGACGGGCGCATTGGCAGGCATGGTCGCATGCCGCAGTATCAATGCCGCAGTGAGACAACCGAATACCCCGGCCGCGCCCGCAGTGTGCCCGATCATCGCCTTCAACGACAGCAGTGGCAGCCGGTCGGTGCGCGCGCCGAAAACCCGTCGCAGAGCCCGGCTCTCCACCACGTCGTTCACCGGGGTGCCGGTGCCGTGCGGTATGACGCAAGCGACGTCGTCCGCCGACAACCCCGCGGCGGCCAGCGCCTCGGTGATCGCACGCACCACCTGCCGTCCTTCCGGATCGGGCGCGGTCGGGTGGTAGGCGTCGCAACTCCATGCGGCCCCGGCCAATTCGGCGTACGGGCGGGCGCCACGGCGCCGGGCCGCCGTGGCCGACTCCAGCACCACCATGGCTGCGCCATCACCGAACATGGTGCCCGCCCGCTGTTTGTCGAACGGCCTGCAGCGCAGCGGATCAGCCGCGCCCAGCCGGTCGAAACCGGCCATTCCGACCCGTGTGACGCCCTCTCCGCCGCCGACCAATACTCGCTCCGTCTCCCCTGCACGGATCATGTCCAGTGCGATCGTGAGCGCATAACCACCGGCCGAGCAGGCGTTGCCGACACTCACATTGCCGGCCGACGACCCGATGGCCGCACCGACCGCAGCCGCGGTGAGTGTCAGTGCGCTCCAGGCTGTTCCGCCCATACCGTCCGGGCCCCTGGTCGCCTCGTGTGTGTCGGCGTTGCCCATCTCGACGCCCATGATCACCGGCAGCTCCCGGCATCGATCGGCGGTGAGACCCGCATCACCCAGAGCCTCGAGGGCGGCGGCGACAGCCATGCGCGGCCCGCGGCCCAGCGGCACCCCGCCCAGCTGCTCGGGCTCGGCGGGCACGACGGTGTCCGGGGTCAGATACATTCGGGTGGCCCGCATGTTCAGATGCGGCAGCGGTACCTCGCGCGGAGTCGCACCGCCGTCGAGCAATCCACGCCAGTGAGCGGCCTGCCCGCCACCCAGGCAGGAGATCGCGCCCAGCCCGGTCACCACGACCCGGTCCGGCTCAGCTCTCCGGTCCACCGTCGGAATCCTTTCTGCCACAGAGACTTTCCAAGAGCACCGCGGCTACCGCACCGGCCTCGCCCTCATTGTCGGGACCACCCGCGACCGCGAGCACGGCGGCGTCGAGCGCCGGCTCCGCGGACAGATACTCGGCCCCCACAGCGCACTGCAGTACCCCGAGTGCGCCGGAGCAACGGCCCAGTCGCGCAGTCAGATCCAGCGTCCGTGGATACGCGTCACTCGGTCCGGCACCGAGCCGCAGCCCGACCCTGGCACAGGATTCCGGTCCAGGCTCCGACAATGCGGCTCGGACGGCCGATTCCGAGTCGAGGGTGCGGCCGTAGCCGCGAATCACGGCGTACACGACGGCACCCCTGGCTCGGGCATGACCACTGGATTCCACAACCAGCGCAACGGCGCCGTCGAGCCACCGATCGGCGCCGCTCTCCCGGTGCAGCCGCGCCACCGGAGCGGTGTCCGGTTCGACTCCGATGACCAAGGCCACTTCCGTCCGCCCGGCTGCGATGAGTGCGCGCGCCCAGGCGACCGCGTCCAGGCCGCTCGGTGTACCGCTGCACAGGGTGAGATTCGGGCCGCGCAGACCGTGCGCCAGCGCCACCCAGCAGGCGGTCACATTGCTCGACATGTGCGGCACGCGGATCGGGCTGATCTCGGTCACCGTGTCCGCATCGATGGTGTCCACGAAGTCGCAGACCGTGTCCAGATTGCCGAAGTTGCTGCTCACGACGACCGCTGCGGTGTCCAGGTCGGCGTCAAGCAGGCCCGCTGTGCGCAGCGCCCGCTCTGCGGCACCCAAAGCCAGGCGTGAGGCGCGATCCTTGTGCCGTAATCCCCGCCCGGTGATGTCGCGGTCAGGTTCGAATGCCGGGCCGTTATCCGAGCCGGGCGCCAGCAGATCGGCACCACCGGCGAGACCTGTTATCGCCCAACCAGTTCCGGTGATCATTGCACTCATGTCACGCCGCCTCCACGATCGCGACGGCATTGATTCCGCCCAATCCGATTGCATTGATCTGCGCGGTGCGTAGTGCGCCGGTCGCCGGTGCGCCGCTGACAAGTCGCAGTCCTTCTGCTTCCGGAATCGGCCGGCTCAGTTTGCGGATCGGCGGCACCGCACCGTGCCGAAGCCCCTGCACCGCGGTGGTGAGGCTGAGCAGTCCGGAACCGCCACAGGTATGGCCCGCACCGGATTTGATGGAGGTGATCCACGGTCCGGGCGATACGCCACCGAATACTTCGTGCAGGGCGTGTGTCTCGGCAAGGTCATTGTGGGCTGTGCCGCTCCCGTGCACGATCACAAAGTCGACGTCCTCCGCCCGGACTCCGCTGCGCCGGTGCGCGTGCCGCATCGCCCGCGCCACCGACCCCGCATCGGGCACCGTCGGATGCTTTGCATCACAATTCATTTCGACCCCACGCACGACGGCGTGCACTGCACCGTCGTGCACGCCGTGCTTGCGCAGCACGAGGGCGACCGCGCCCTCCCCCATCACCATGCCCCGCCGGTCCACATCGAACGGCCGAATCTCCTGCGGGGACGGGTACTGGACGCGGTCGAGTCCGCCGAAGGCGCTTTCGGTGATGGCATCGGTGGCAGCCACCACGACCGTGTCGGTGACCCCTGCCTCGATCAGGTCGGTGCCCAGGCCCAGTGCGTACAGACCCGCCGCACAGGCGCTCGCGGTGGTCTCGGTGCGGCGCACCCCCAGCTGATCCCGCAGCGCCTGCGCGAAATGCAGGTCGGCCGGAGTGAGCGGAATGCCGTCGCGCCACCACAATTCGCCCGAGCGCGATTCTCGCAGGGTCGTGCCGACCAAGACGGGGATGTCCGCGGCACGATCGCGCAGTCCGGCCTCGCGGAGTGCGTCGTCGACGGTGCGCACGAGCCATCGCGTGGCGCGGAACGGTTCATCGCGGCCCGGCTCGGCGCGATCGTCGATCTCGTAGGCGTGCCGGATGCGATAGCGGCCGGCATCGAAGGCGCGTAGCGGGGCGATGCTGCTATGGCCCGCGCACAGCGCGCGATAGATCTCCGCAGGTGTCGACCCCAGACCCGCAATGGCACTCATGGCAACGAGATCCCAGCTCACGCCGATTCCTTGCGACGCGCCGCCGACCGGCCCGGCGATACCGATTCGCTCGATACGGCGCCACCGCGCAGCCGGAAGCGAGCCAGCTTTCCGACCGACGTCACCGGCAGCCGGTCGTGCACCTCGATCCGATATGGGCGTTTGTAGGGTGCCAGGCTCTCTTTGAACGCCGCCCTGATCGCCGTGCGAACCGCATCCGCTTCCCACCCCGGCGCCGCCACCACGTGCGCGAGTGCCCGTTCGAGGCCATCGGAATCGCGGCGGGCGACCACGGCACAGTCGGTCACACCCGGCGTCGCGCGCAGCACCGCTTCGATCTCCTGTGGCGCCACCTTGAATCCGCCGAGGTTGAGCAGATCGTCGGCGCGGCAGAGGTAGTGCAGGTCACCGTGCGCATCACGCCAGCCGACATCGCCGGTGTACACCCCGCCGTCGGCGAAAGTCTTCATAGTCGAGTCCGTGTCGAGGTAGCCCAGGGCCACCGAACCGCCGGCGACATGCAACCGGCCCTGCATCCCGTCGGGCAGTACCGCACCCGTCTCGTCACGAACCGTCACCCGCATGCCCGGCACCGCCCGGCCGACCGAGCCGTTCGGTGTCGCCGCCGGATCGGTGGCCACCACGATGTGCAGGATCTCGGTAACGCCGAGGCCGTTGATCAGGCCCACGCCGAAGGCTTCGATCAGCCGGCGCGCCAGATCGATGGGGAGATGCTCACCCGCCGACACCGCCAGCCGGACCGAGGACAGATCGACCGGCTTCCCGGCGGCATACAGTTCGAGCAGGCCCGCGTACGCGCGGGGCACCGCACACACGATGCTGGGCCGGTGCCGGTGCAGCGCCGCCGCCATCAGAAACGGATCCGGCCGATCGGACAGCAGCACCACGCGGGCGCCGGCGGCCAGCGGGAACAGCAGCGAATTGCCGAAACCGTAGCCGAACGACAGCTTCGCCGTGGACAGCACGACATCATCGGGAGTAAGCGCCAGGACGCCGCCGAAGCCGTCGAGTACCGCACGAATACCGTTCAGGCTGTGCCGTACTCCGCGCGGATGGCCGGTGCTGCCCGAGGTGTATTGCACCAGCAGTTCGGCATCGGGTGCGAAGTCCGCGGGGTGTGCGGATGCCGGCACGTCCGCACACCCCATGACGGCCACGGGCGCGGTGGGCGCGGATATCAACCGGGTGAGAGCATGCGCGCGTTCCGGGCCCACGATCGGCCGGACCGCGGTCACATTGCAGTTCTCGGCGATGTACGCGATTTCGCTGTCCCGCAGGATCGGATTGACCGGGACGGGTATGCAACCGTGCCACCACAATCCCAGAATCGTCACGACCATGGCGATGGAATCGTCGGAGACGACCAGCACCCGGCTGCCGGGTGCGATCCCGGCCGCGGTGAGCGCGTCCGCGTAGCCGGCCGCGGCCCGCTCGAGTTCGCCGTAGGTCGTCGCGCCGTGCTCGAGGTCGGTGCAGGCCACACGATCTCCGTTGCCGGCCCGCACGTGGCATGCGACGAGAAGCTCGATGGGGTTCGATGCCACCTTCATGCGGCACCCCGCAGCAGCGGGACGAGGTCGGCGAGGGTGTCCGCGACAGCCACCTCATGCAGGTCCAGCGTCCGGTCGAACGCGCGCTCCGTACGAGCGATGAGTTCGATTTTCTGCAACGAATCCAATTCCAGCTCATCGCGGAACGAGGTGTGCGATCCGATTTGGTTGTCGTCCATGTCCAGGACCTGAGCCAAGATTTCCCGAACCTTGCCGAGCACTGCCATGTCCTCCTCGACCATGTGCAAACCCCCTTAGCGATCGTGGAATGCGTTACAGCGTCCGGAATTTCGCCCCTCTCCGTCAACGAGTTGCTCCCAGCCGGGCAAGAGTGCGCAACCGTCCACGATCCGACCGCAACCGATGCCGATCGATGGAGCAACGGATGCACTGTACGGGTACCGGATTTCCTGGGTGAATTGCTGGATACACCGTGAATCCCGCATGCCCGTCGAGCACGAGACCTACCCATCAGGAGGCGTCAGATGACCGAAAACACCGCTGCCGAACCCGTCGCGGCCGATGTCCGGACTGTCACCCCGTTCGTCGTCCGCCTCGATGTCCGCAGCTACGAGATCGATCCACAGCTGCATGTGAGTGGCACCATCCTCCAGCAATACGCCGACCATTCTCGATTTGCCTGCGTGATCGCGGCGGGCGTATCGGTTCCCGATCTGCTCGGCGGCGGGATGGGGCCGGTGAATTTGGAGACCACGATCCGCTACCACCACGAATTGCGCGGCGGGGAAACGGTTGACGTGTCCTGCGGATGGGTGTGGGGTACGGGCAAAACCTACAAGGTCGTCCACGAGCTCCGGCTCCCCGATGGCACACTGGTGGCCGAGATCGTCCACGTCAGTGGCCTGCTCGACCTGCAGCAGCGCCGTTTGGTCACCGATCCGGCCGAGCAGTGGCGATCGCGTGCCGCTCACCCGGAACTGCTCGGCCTGTAGTGAACCGGCCGGTTACGGCGTGCGGGCCATGAGAGTCAGTACGTCGTAACGGGCGACGACCGCGTGCTCCTGGTTGTAAACCTCTGCCTCCCAGCACACTTCGCTGTGTGTGGTGTTCGGCCGCGGAGTTATCCGTACGGCCGTCAGCCGTACCGAGACTTGGTCGCCGGGCCTGACCGGTCCGAGAAAGCGCAGATTCTCCAGGCCGTAGTTCGCCAGTACAGGTCCGGGTTCGGTGGTGGTAACGAGACCCGCTGCCAGCGACAGCACCAGATAGCCGTGGGCGATGATCCCGCGGAACATCGGATTTCGGCCCGCGGCCTCCGTGTCGGTGTGCAGGTAGTAGTGGTCACCCGTGAGTTCGGCGAACGCGGCGATATCGGCGCGGGTGACCGTCCGTGGTCCCGCGCTGAGAGTGTCTCCGAGCCGTAGCTCATCGGCCCACATCTCCAGCGGATGCCGCGCCGGCGGTGTGCGGGCAGCACCGCGCATCCACGTGCCGGTCGCGTGGCTCAGCGCCTGAGGTGCCGCCTGGACGGTGGTGACGCACAGTTGGGCATGCACGCGGTCCAAGCACTCGGCGTCGCTGCGATCGGGCAGCGTCGCGCACGAATCCGGAAAGGCGACAACCGCCGAATAGGGGGCGGCCGCCGACGCCAGCCGGCGCGCGGCTACGGGATCGGGCGCGACGATCACACAGCGCGTGCGGCGAGAACCACGGGCCAGCGCGGCGGCCAGTTCACCCGATGAGCCGTAACCGAGCAGCGCCGCGACCGGTCCACGGATCCCGAGCTCCGGTGGTGCGGGCCGGGCCGGATCGGCTTCGACGAGCACGGGGAGCAGGTAGGCGCCGCCACTCGGCGCGAGGGCCGCATATCGGATCCGGGTGTCGCGCACGAGATCTGTGAGTTGTGCCATCACCCGGGCCCGGTGTTCAGCGCTCGGGAGCGGGCCCATGCTGACATCCGGGTCGCGCGGATCCCCGGCGACGACGTCCGCCAGCCGGTCCGCGAGGGCCGCGCCCACTTCCGGGACGAGTGCGGTCGGAGCGAAAATCTGGCGCACCGCATGTCCCGGGCGGCCGGTCCACCGTGTCATCGAGTCCACGACATGGTCGGCGAACAACTCGAATCCTGGAGTGCCCGGCTCGGCTCCGGGGCCGAGCACCGCCACGCCGCCCGAGCCCGTGCCGCCCGATATCAGCACTTCCCGCGGAGTCAGGAGCGAATCGATATTGCCTGCACCACAATCGAATTGCAGTGCACCGGCGGGAAGTTCGAGCACGATGCGGTCGGTCAGTGCGGTAAGCAACGACGCCGTCAGCGGCACCGGCCGGATCAGGCACGGCCGCCCGGCCAGGAATGTCGCCGCGAAGCGGTCCAAGTAGGACAGGATGCTCAGTTCGTCATCGAGCAGGTGGACGGCCGCACCGGTGCCCGGCACTGCCATTCGCCGAGTCGCAACCGTGGCGGACCGATCCAGAAATTCCGCCGGTCCGAGCGAGATCTGATTGCCGTCGGGCAGTTCCCGCATCCCGAGGTCGGCGTAGCGCCGCAGCAGACTGCACGCGGACCGAATCTCCAG
Source organism: Nocardia sp. NPDC020380 (assembly GCF_044386975.1). NCBI lineage: Bacteria > Bacillati > Actinomycetota > Actinomycetes > Mycobacteriales > Nocardiaceae > Nocardia > Nocardia sp. NPDC020380. Next base: position 290,640 of record NZ_JBIRVQ010000014.1, read on the forward strand.
TTCGGCATCGACCGGGCGCACCCCCAGGTGCAGCGCATGCTCAGCGAGCTCCTCCGCATGCCGTCGTACCACTCGTGCCAGCTCCTTGAGCAGCGCCCCGCGCTCATGAAACCCGTTTTTCTGCAACGTATCTGTGCCGACATCACGGGCATAGGACAGGGCCTCAGCGAGACTCGCGCCGGGCACTTCGGATCCGTCTGCCGACCGCCAGTTTCCACAGAGGTAACTGCGCGGGCTCACGACTTGCGGAATTCAGCGTAGATGGCCGGGACGGCCGTCTGCTCGCGAACGCCGGGCAGCCGCACCATCATCGTCGACTCGGCCAGCGCCAGAGTCTGCCATCCGGTGGCGAAGGCCGCGGTCAGGTCTGCGGGCACCAGGCGCGGCAAGTGCTCGAATGCCCGTGCGGGCAGGCCCAGTTCGACCAACCCGGCGAGTACCGCCCGGGTGGCTTCCGCGCCGAGTTCCAACATGAACACCGTAGCTCCGGGCCGGCAGGAACGATGCAAGGCGGCGACGTATCCGGCCTGTTCCGCCGGTGGGCAGACATCGAAAAGCCCGCAGTCGACGACGGTGTCGAAACGGTCATCGAAGCCGGACAGGGTCAATGCATCGCCGACCACGAATTCGACCGGTACCCCGGTCTCGGCGGCTCCGGCCCGAGCGCGCTCGATAGCGACGGCCGAGATATCGATGCCGGTGACGGCGTGGCCGTACCGGGCCAGTTCGAGAGCCAATTCCCCGGTACCGCAGCCGGCGTCGAGGATTTCACCGGTAATGCGCTGCGCCGCCACCAGTTCAGCGAAGGCCGGCTGCAGGCGCCCGATGTCCCAGGGCGCCTGCGCTCCGATCGGGGTACGCCCGGCGTAGAGCGCGTCGTACATGGATGCCCGCATCGCGTTCACGCCCCCACGCTCAGGCGCTCCGAGCCGCGGAATGCTGACGGTGTCCGGTCACAGAATGCCTTGAATACGCGCAGGAAATGGCTACTGTCCTGATACCCGACCATGGACCCGACCTCGTGTATCGGAATCGCGGTCTCGCGCAGCAGGGTCTGCGCCTTGGTGATGCGCAGCCCGGTCACGTAGTCGATGTAGCGGGTTCCGGTGTGCTTCTTGAAGGTCCGGGAGAAGTGGAATCGACTCATGTGCGCGGCGCGGGCGGCCTCGTCGAGCGAGAGTGTGCAGCGGGTGTAATTGTCCCGGATGTATCTGATCGACTCCTCGATCTGGCCGGAGGCCAGGCCGCGATCCTCTTCCTTGGCCGGGCGCGGCTCACCACCGACGGTGTCGAGTCGCTCACCGAACCAGCGTAATTCGTGGGTGAACCGCCGCACCGGATCCGGGGGTGTGCCGTCGTGCAGGTCTTCGTCGGCGAAGGCCGGCGAATACGGGATGACGACCGCGTCGAGTCCGGCCATCACCAGGCGCAGATGGTCGAGTGCGCGGGTCCCGCGGGATTCATCGATCACCACGATGCCGACCGGCTTGCGGGACAGGCAACCGCGGTCCAGGCCGTCGAGCGCATTGTTGATGGCATTGGAGCAGGTGCTGTTGCGCACCTCCGCGACCAGCACCACCGATTGCGCCACACCGACCGCACTCCGCAGCGACGGCGTCGATCGGGTGGTGGTGCCGCCCGGCGCGAGATGCATCTCTTCATGTCCGATACCGACCTCGTGGGTGGCATTGCGCAGCCAGGTCAGCACCCGGGCGACCCGGACGCTGTCCTGCGGATGGTCGCTGATCAGCACTGTTGTTGGTGTAGCTGTCACGCATCGAGTACAACCGATGCACGCTGCACAAGGGTTGTAGCGGCGTTGCAGCAACATTCGCCGGTACAACCGCAACCGTTGCGGTGCTGGTCAGGTCCGGTTCAGATCGGTTTTGCAGGCGAGTGCGGGGGCCGGTGCGCTGTGCTACCGAGTCGGCTCCTGCAATGTTTTTGCAATTCATGGCATTTCTTGCTTTATTCGTCGACTTCGCTTGCGGTTATCTGTGAACCATTGCTCCGTACGGTCCTTCGATAGGCAAGTCGTTGACGCGGTTCGTGAACGAACCGAGGCTTTGTCATATACGGCTATCGAAAAGGCTGATCAATGAGTCTCACCGAAATAAAAACGGCCCCGAGTCCGCACTCCGGAAATTCATCCAAGGCCGATTCGCCGCGTACCGATCCGGCGGAAGTTCTTCGTACACAAAAGCTGGTGGCGGCCTGTGTCCAGGGCAGCCCCCTCGCCTGGCGCACGCTGATCGACGAATATTCCCCGCTGGTACGGGCCATCACCCGTACCTTCCGCATGGCCAATCATGACCGCGACGACGTCTACCAGTCCACTTGGGCGAACGTATTCACGCATCTGGCCGATCTGCAGTCACCGGACCGGCTGACGGCCTGGCTGGCGACGACGACGCGCCGGGAGTGCCTGAAGCAGATCAAACGCAGTACGCGCGATATTCCGATCGGTGACAGCACCACGCTGGAGGTCGCGGACCACGAGAGCGAGGCGACGGTCCATCAGGTGTTCCGGCGGGTCGCCGGCGAGGAGGTGCGGGAGGCCTTCCGTCGCCTGCCGGAGCGGGATCAGCGGCTGCTCGGCCTGCTGGTTTCCGATAATGCACCGAACTACGACTCGGTCAGCGTGCAACTGGGCCTGCCGCGGGGTTCCATCGGACCGCTGCGCGGGCGGGCGCTGGTCCGGCTGCGCGGATTGTTGCCCGATTCGTCCCTGATCTGGGTTGCCTGAGCCCCGAGATCGGGGTGTGCGGTGCTGACGTACTCGCACACCCCGATTCCGGCCACCTGCCCGCAACGGGCGCTACGGCTCGCTGGCCGCGAGCATCTCGTGACGTTCGACGACTTTGACCCGTTCGCGATCCTGAGGTGCGCCGAGGGCACGTTCGTAGGCGTCGAGACGGTACCAGCCGGCCCAGGTCGTGAAGGGGATTCCCTGATCGGCCAGCCATCGGGTGATCGCGGCGGGCTGCGGTTCCGCGGCGGGCGTGAATCCGGCGGCGTCGTCCAGCAAACAGGCGACGGTTTCGTTGGCGTCGCCCTTGGTGTGACCGATGAGACCCACCGGTCCTCGTTTGATCCATCCGGTCACGTACGTGGCGGATAGATACCGATTCGCCTGGCCTGCCGCGCAGTCGTCGACGAGGATGCGGCCGGCTTCGTTCGGTACCGTGCCGGTAACCGGGTCGAACGGGAGCAGCGGGACATCACGCGACCGATAGCCGACGGCCCGGTAGATCGCCTGAATATCCCAATCCTGGAAGACTCCGATGCTCTTCGTGTTTCCGGTCCCATCCAATTCGGTGCGTTCGGTGCGCAGGCCCACCACTGCCCCGTTGTCGCCCAGGATTTCAGTGGGCGATTCGAAGAAATGGAGGAACAGTTTGTGCGGGCGCGCCCCGGCATCACGAATTGCCCACTGTTCGAGGGTGTTACACACCATATCGATCTGCTTCGAATTCCGTCGCGCGTCTTCCGATCCTGCGTCGTAGTCGATGTCTGCGGGATCCACGATCACCTCGATGGTGGGTGAATGGTCGAGTTCGCGGAGTTCGAGTGGCGTGAATTTGGCCTGTGCGGGTCCGCGGCGCCCGAAGACGTGTACTTCGACGGCCCGGTTCGCCCGAAGACCGGTGTGGACATTGGGCGGGATTTCGGTGGGGAGCAGCTCGTCGGCAGTCTTTGCCAGGATTCGCGCCACGTCCAGGGCGACATTGCCAACTCCGAGTACGGCGACCTTCTCCGCGGTGAGCGGCCAGCTACGCGGCACGTCCGGGTGCCCGTCATACCAGGAGACGAAGTCAGCCGCACCGAAACATCCATCCAGGTCGATGCCCGGGATCGGCAGCACACGATCGGTGTCGGCACCGGTCGAGAAGATCACCGCATCGTAGAAGCGCCGCAGGATCTCCAGATCGATGTCGGTGCCGTAGTCGACATTGCCGAAGAGCCGGACCTGCGGCTTGTCGAGGACCTTGTGCAGCGCGGTAATTATGCCCTTGATGCGCGGATGGTCGGGCGCCACGCCGTATCGGATCAGTCCGAACGGGGCGGGCATTCGTTCGAACAGGTCGATGCTCACCGGGACATCGGATTTCATCAGCGCGTCGGCCGCGTAGATGCCGGCGGGGCCGGCGCCCACTATCCCGACCCGCAGTGGGCGTGTATCGGTCATCGGTGGTCCTTTCGAAATCTGGATCAGGCGCGCCGGGGCACGGGAATGACGTAACGGCTGTATACGAGGTCTCTCAGCACCTCGTCGCCGCCCTCGACGATGGAGACGTACCGGATGTCGCGCAGTAGCTTCGCGATGGGAAGTTCGTTGGTGTAGCCGAGTCCGCCGAACAGCTGTGAGCCCACGCCGGCAATGTCCCAGCCGGTTTGGCCACAGAAAATCTTCGCGGTCAACGCGTTCTTGAGCGTGCCCTGTTTGGTGAATACCGCGGCGGCGTCGGGTCCGGTCATGATCCGGTCGTATTCGCGCGCCGCGCGCAGGCAATGGCTGCGCATCACCTCGATCTGCATCTCGATCTGACCGAGCCGCTGTGCGAATACCGGACTGTCGAGCAATGTTTCGCCGCGTAGTGGTTTCTGTTTGGCGTAGGTCATGAGGTGGTCGCGGATGCGGCGTGAGATCCCGATCGCGGTGGCGGCGATGAGGATTCGGCTCGCATTCAGCCCGATTTCCAGTAGTCGCAGCCCGGATCCGGCCAACCGGTGGGCGGCGGGCACTCGGACGTCGGTCAGGCGCACCTGATAGGTGTGGGAGGCGCGGAGGCCGACGACGTCCCAGCGTTTGACCACGTCCACGCCGGGGGCGGCGCGTGGCACCAGCACCGCCGGATAGTCCTCCGGGTCCTCGGCCGAGCGGGCGATGACGATGAGGAAGTCGGCGAAATCGCTGTTGGTGGAGAAGAATTTCTCTCCCGTCAGCACCAGTTCGTCACCATCACGGACCGCCACGGTGTCGATGCGGCCGAGTTCGCTGCCGGCCTCGCGTTCGCTGCCGAGGGTGGCGCAGCAAGTGCCGCCGGCGGCCATCGGTGCGAGATAGGTACGCTGCAGTTCCGGGGTGCCGAACAGCTGCACGATGCTGGTGCCGAGTATGGAGATGAACAGGGTGAAGGCGACCCCGGCATCGCCGTACGCGAGCTCGTCCACTATGCCGACGCTGTCTTCCAAACCGATACCGCGCCCGCCCAGTTCCGTTGGGAGCCACCAGTTGGCCAGCCCGGTGGCACGGAACGCTGCGTAGAGCTCGGCGGGTTCGTCGGTCAGTACGTCGAGTTGTGCATGATCACCGCTCAGCCGTTCCTTCACGAATCGACGAACGGTCTTTGCCTGGTCCACGCTCATTTGCTGGGGTTCCACTGCCTCGCACCTCACTCACCGTCCGGTCTCGCATTACCGAGCGCGCAGGAGGGTTTGCGGATACGCGGCGGTCGGTTCACAAAACTCCCGCGGAAGTTGTATCCGGTACCACACCCGGGTGATCTGCCCTGATGTCAGCATCCGGGACGTCGGTAGGAATCGGAAACGTGAACCAGCCCACAGATCTTGCTCTAGCCCTGAACCCGTTCGACGCCGGGTTCAAGTCCGATCCGTATCCGGTGTATGCCGAGCTGCGTGCGACACTGCCGATCCATCGTTCGCCGCTGGGTGCGTGGATCGTTGCCGATTACGCGACGTGTGATCAGGTGCTGCGGAGCCGGGATTTCGGTAAGGACTTCGCCAATTCGACCTTCTTCGATCAGTTGACCGCGATGATAGGCGACGATATGCCGCCGTTTCTCGGGCTCGGAATCGACGGAGACGCACGGCCTTTCATGCTCACCGACCCACCGGAACACACTCGTCTGCGGGGTCTGGTGGCCAATGCGTTCACGCGGAGCACGACCGGGACGATGGCGGCCGTCGTGGCCGCGGCGGCCGAGCGGGCGGTCGGCATCGCGCGGACGGCAACCGATTTCGTCAGCGAGGTGGCCGAGCCGTTTCCGATCGAGGTGCTCGCGGAGATTCTCGGCATCCCCGATGCCGACAAGGCGAAGTTCACACGCTGGTCGCGTTTGGTGGCAGGAGTACTGGACATCAACTTCGCGATCCCCAAAGAGGTCGCGCAGCAGCGTCAGACCGCGATCGACGAGTCGCTGGAGTACTTCCGCAGTCTGGCGCGCACGCGCGCGACGGGTGGATTGATCAGCAGCCTGGCCGCGGTGAGCGACGATTCGGGCCGGCTCAGTCTGGACGAGGTCGCGGCGACCTGCCTGCTGATCACTGTGGCGGGGCAGGAGACCACCTCGAACACCCTCGGCAATATGATGATCTGCTTCTCGCGTAATCCGGATCAGTACCGGCTGCTGCGGGAGAACCGTTCGCTGGTCGATTCCGCGGTGGCGGAGGTCCTCCGATACGAGCCGCCCGCCCATGAGGCCGGCCGGATTGCGCTGGCCGACATCGAGATCGGCGGCCACGCGATCACCGAGGGTGATGCCGTGATGGTCCTGCTCGCCTCGGCGAACCGGGAGGCCGTCGAAGACGGTGACCAGTTCCTGGTCGATCGCACGGAGGTCAAGTCGTTGTCCTACGGCTTGGGCATCCACCACTGTCTCGGTTCGGCGCTGGCGAATTCCATGCTCACCACGTTCCTGTCGAAGTCCCTCGAGCAGTTCGAATCACTCGCTGTGGAGGAGCCGATCGCTTATCGGCCGGGCATGGGCCTGCGCGGACCGGCAACGCTGGCAACGGTTCTCGGTGAGGCAGGCCATTGATGGCCGTCTTCGCGAGGCGGGTGGTCCGGCTCGCCCGGGTCGGATCACCACGGTTCAGCGTGCTGTACTGCGCGGGATTTCTGGCCGGGACCGCCGTGGCGGGCGGGCTGACCGCCCGGATGTTGCCGTGGTGGCTGGGGTACTGGCTGTTGTTCTGTGTCGCGGTGGAGTGGCTGAATCGACTGGCGGATCTGCCGGCCGACCGGGTGAATCAACCAGAACGCACCCGCATGGCCCTGACGTTCGGTGTCCGGACATTGCGACGGCTCGCCATCGCACTGTGGGTGGCGGTCTCGGCCTGGTCGATAGCGTTGGCGCTCACCGTGACTCAGCAGCGGGTCGCCTTGGCGGCGGTGCTCACGATCAATATCGCCATCGGAATCGGTTATTCGATAGGGCGTTTCGCCAAGCGCCGCCCCCGATTCGCACTGTTGCTGCTCAGCGCCACCACGGTGCTGCCGATGGTCACCGGCGCCATTGCCGGCGATACGGCAGTGACGGGCCGGCATTTGGTGGCGCTGGTGGCCGGCGTCGTGCTGCTCGGCACCTCGTCGCTGGCGATTGCCGGCGCGAAGGATCTCACCGATATCGTCGGGGACCGGCTGATCGGCTATCGCTCACCGTGGGTGCAGGTCATGTCGTCCGGCGCGGGCCGTAATGCCGTCGCACTGCTGGCGATACAGCTCGCCGCCGCGGGAGTGATTGCGGTGGCTGCGGATTCGGCATGGGCGCCGGTTGTGCTCGGGGTGATACCTCTGGAGTCGGCCGTCGTGCTGTTCGCACATCGCAGCCGGACGATGGCGGATTTCGTTGCGGTGCGCGAGTTCATGTATCTGGTGAGTCTGGGCAATGTCGTGCTGACCGCGATGGCGATCGTCGGTACCGCGGACTATGTGGCGGTCGTCGCCGGGTGCGTGCTCGCCTGGGTCGCATTGTCGCGGTTCGGCCATTGGCATCGGCACTTTTCGTGGACCGTGCTGGTCCGCATTTCGAGCCTGGCACGCGGCGTGCCCGCGGGCCTTCCGGCGGCGAGTGCCGCCCGATTGTAGGAGTCAGGTATATGACCTTGGATGACGAACTGCGCACGGTCGTGGCGAAGGCGAGCGGACTACAGGCGGGTGATGTCGACGACCACGACGCCCTGCATGACGACCTCGGTATCTCCTCGTTGGACCTGATCGAGATATATGGCCATTTCGAGGAGAAGTACGACCTCGTCATCACCGATGACGAGGCGGCGCCCATCGCGACGCTCGCGCAGATGCGCTCGCTGATCGAGTCGAAAATGGCTGCGGCGAAGGTGCATTGATGTCTGGCAATGCACTCATCACCTACACCGAGACCGCTACGGCGGCCGCGCCGGATCTGGCTGCCCTGTGGCGCGGTCTGATGGCACTGACGGTGCCGGAGGCAGCGACGATTCCAGGCGTCGGATCCGATGCCGACTACCGCGCATTCACTGTGTCGGACAACCGCATCGGATACGAGACCCGCTACGCGGACATCGTCGCGGCCGCACTCGGGCCTATCCTCCCCAGAATCCGCGCGGCCGCCCGCGACGCTCGGCGGGGCCGGCCCGTTGTCCTGGTCTCCACCGTCATGGGTTCGCGACCGCAATACGATCGGCTCGGAGCGGACGCCGCGGGCGAGGCGATCTCCGAGGCCCTGGCTGCCGATGTCGCCACGGTGTCGGCGTTGCTCGATGATGCGGCGGATGTGCTCGGCATCGGATCCGGTTGTGCGGCGGGCACCACGGCGATCGGTATCGGGCGCGGCCTTGTCACATCGGGCCGGGCCGATTTCGTGGTCTGCCTGGGTGCGGAGATGATCTCACTGGAGGTTCTCACCCTGTTCACCGCGCTGGGCGGGCTCGCGCGCGACGGTGTGGTGCGGCCGTTCGACGAACATCGCTCCGGGATGCTGCCGGGCGAGGGCTGGGGCGTACTGGTGCTCGAGTCGCAGCGCTGGGCCCAGGAGCCGGTGGCGCGTGTGCTCGGTTACGGCGAGGCGTCGGATGGTTACGACATCGCCGCGCCGTCACCCGATGGCATCGGCCTGACGGCGGCGATCGGCCAGGCCTTGGACGAATCCCGTTGCCGGATCGACGATCTCGGCTGGGTGTGCGCCCACGGCACCGGCACCAGGGCCAATGACGCGCTGGAAGCACGGATATACGACCGGTTGTTCGGTGAACGCACGCAACCGCTTCCGTGTGTATCGCTCAAAGGCATGACCGGGCACTGTCAGGGTGCGGCCGGGGTCATCGAGGCAGCCGTGGCGTGCACGTCCCTGGTCGAAGGGATCGTGCCGCCGAATGCCGCGACTCGGACGATCGATCCTGTCGTGGCGGCCCTGGAACGAATCCGGGTGCCATTGACGCCCGGGGCGTTCGGAGCATCCCCGGCGGGAGGACCGAGGGTGTTGTCGACGTCGTTCGGTTTCGGCGGATCGGTGTCCGCGGTCGTATTGGGGCGGCCATGACCACGAGCGATATCCGCGGAGCACTGCCGTTCGGTGATCACGGCTCGTGGGTCGTCCACGAGGGCGGGCCGGACATCACCGAAGCCGAGGCGTGCGTCCGCGCCGTCACCGCGGTACCGGCCGGCGTGCCGCTCACCGCGGCCGATCCGGGCGCCCGGCGCGTCGGCGTGCTGTGGTCGTCGTCGAGTTCGGGCAGCGATGCCTACCTGCGGGTGCTCGAACGGCTCGGGCATCCGAGGAAACGGGTGGTCGCCGCCGTGGGCCCGCTCAGCGGCGCGAACGCCGATGCGGCCGTGGTGAGTACGCGATTCGGCTGGACCGGGCCGAGCGTGTCGGTTTTCGGGCCGTGGACCGAGCTCCACCGCTGGTTGATCGACTACTACCTGGACAGCGGCCGCGCTGAGGTGATGGTGGCCGGGTTCAGCAGCAGGCACGGTGATCGGGTCGTCGCGGTGGCGACGGCCGTCCTCGGGCACTCGAGAGAAGAGCGCTATGGCCGCGCGGTGTTTTCCGATGACTGATCTGGCCCAGCGCTTCTGGGGAGTGCCCGGCCCCGCGGCGGATCCCGGCGATCTCCTGTATGTCGACGAGTTCGGGCGGCGAATCACCGTGCGCCACTTCACCGAACTCGCCGAGTCCCGGCAGGCCCACCTGACCGCTGCCGGTGCCCGAGCGGGCGATGTGGTCGTGTGCGCGGTCGAGACGTCGCTGCTGTGGCTCGCCACCCTCGCAGGCCTGTGGTTGCTCGGCGCGGTACCCGTGGTCGGGCGGTCCTCGACGCCACGACCTGTCCTCGACACCACGGCCCGCCGAATCGGCGCGTCCCATGTTCTGGTCCAGCCCGCAACAGGCTTCGAGCTCGACGCGATTGCCGGAGCCGGACCACGCCCCGATCCCGGCACCGGGGCCGACCGGCTGTTGTTCGGTCAACTGACGTCAGGTAGCACCGGTGAGCCGAAGGTGGTGGGCCACAACCGTTCCGGCGTCGCAGGTTTCGCGCGTGGTGTGGCGACCCTGTACGGAGCCGACCGGACCGCCCGCATTCTGACCGCCGCCGACATCAGCTTCGGATATGGGTTCGGCAATACGGTCCTGATCCCCATACTGACCGGCGCGGCGGCGGTGCTGTGGTCCGATCCGGCCAGGACCGAGGCGATGATGGGCGTCATCGACCGCGAATCGGTTACCATTGCTGCCCTGTCTCCGCGGGTCTGGGCCGGGATAGCCAGAAAATTGCGTACCACCGGCACCGGTGCACTGGGCACTGTCACGACGGCGGTGTCGGCGGGCGAGCCATTGCCGGACGATCTGCGGGCCGGACTGGAAAAGCGCCTGCGGCTGTCGATGATCGACGGTTACGGCGCGACCGAGATCTTGCACATCGTGGCGACCCGCCGGTCGGCGGCGGACGGTTTCGTCGCGGTCGACGGGATGAGTCTCGGGGTCGCCACCACGCCTGCGGGCCAGGTGCTTGCCGTGACCGGGCCGATGGTCGCGAGACCGTATCTGCATGCGCCGCCGGCGGATCGACCCAAGCTGACCGGAGGCACCTTCGTGTCCGGCGACGCGGTGCACGCCGACGGAGAGCGGCTGACCATTGTCGGCCGCGCCGACTTCCTGCTCAATCGCGGTGGCGTGCTCTGTTCCCCCGTGGAGTTGGAGGCCGCGGCGTGGGAGGTGCTCGGGGTGGAATCGGTCGCCGCCGAGGTCGATGTGCCCGGCACACCGGCAGCGAAACTCGTACTCGGCGTGGTGGATCCGAATGCGGGACGCTCCCCCATCCAGCTCGGCAAGGAGCTGCGAGCGAGATTGGCGGGCCGGTCCCATCTGGCGCCGGACACCGTCACGACGCTCACCGCCCTGCCGTTGACCGCCACCGGAAAACTCGACCGCCGCGCTGCTGCGGGCATGCTCGCACGCCGGGTCGGGTCGACAGTGCGCTGGCGTAGTCTGCGCGCCGGGCCTGGTCCGGCGATCGTGCTGCTGCCGTGTGCCGGTGCGAGCGCGGACTTCTATCAGGGCCTGGCATCCGCAGCGAAATGCGCGGTATCGGCCGTCGAGATCGATCCGAGTGCCGTCACGGATCTCGACGAGCTGATCGAGACGATCGCCGACTATCTGCACGCCGAGACCGACCCGGGCGATCGACTCGTCGGCCACAGCCTCGGCGCCGCGATTCTGGCCGCGGCCGCGGCCGTGCGGCCCGACGCCGTACGGGGTCGTACGGCGGTGACCTTCTGCCCGCCGCCCGCCCATCCGACCGCGGCCGAATTCGCCGCTCTCGCAAGGGAGACCGATCGGATGCTGGCCGCGAGATTCACCGGCCAGCCGCGGGCGCTGGATCGCGCGCGGCGCCGTGTCGATTCCAGCCTGTCCGCCGCGGCGGGCTGGCTCGACCGGCTGGGTAAACATCTCGCCACTTTTCCCAGCGCTGCGGAGGTATCGCCCGCCGATGATTCGATGAATCGTGGCGCCGATCCGATAACGATGTGCCACAACCACATTCGAGTCGAGTCCGGTGGTCACTACCTGCCTTTGACCGATCCGCTGCGCGCCTTGGATCTGATCGCCGCCGTAACCCCTGCTATATCTGACAACGAGGAGATCGCGTGACCACATCATCGTCGCCGACCGAGGAGTTCGCAGCCCGGCTCGCGCAACCCAAGAGTATTGTGCCGGTGGCGCTGGCCATCGGGGCCGCAACGTTCTTCCTGATCCTGGATCTGACGGCGATCAATGTCGCATTCGGCCCGTTCCAGCGCGATCTGGGCGCGACCTTCAGTGGCATGCAATGGATTCTGGACGCGTACGCCACCAGCATGGCGGCGGCGCTGTTGCTCAGCGGTGTCTTCGCCGACCGTTTCGGGCCACGCGCCGTCATGTATACCGGCGCCGGAATCTTCGCCCTCGCATCGATGATGGCGGCCCTGTCGGATTCAGTGGGGCTGTTGATCTTTGCGAGATCCGTGCAGGGGATCGGTGCGGCGGCATTGCTGGCGTCGGTGCCGGTATTGGTCGTGCACAATTTTCCGAAGGAACGCCGGCTGGTCGGTTTCGGCATTTTCGGCGGGGCGTCCGGGATCGCCCTGGCGGGTGGTCCGTTGATCGGCGGCGCGCTGATGGCCATCAGCTGGCAATGGATCTTCTGGGTCAATCTGCCCGCCATGTTGTGCACGGTGCTCGCACTGTACGGTTGCCGCAGCCTCGGCCGGTCCGGGCGGGCCCTGGGCGGGCGCACCCTGTCTGCGGTCGTGCTCGGAATCTGCTTGTTCGCACTGGTTTTCGTGCTCACACACGGGTACGACATGGGGCTCGGCGATGGCCGCATCGTGGCAGGCATCACGGTGGCCATCGTCGCGGGCGGCGTATTCGTCGGCCTGCAGCGGTTTCCCGCGTACGAATTGATCGATCTCGCACTGTTCCGCAATCGCACCTTCGTCGGTATCAATCTGATCACCCTGCTGGTGAACATGGCGGTGTTCCCACTGGTTCTCATTTCGGTGCTGTACTTCGAGATCGTCCACGGTCTGAGCCCGGTGCAGACCGGGTTGCGGTTGATGGTGCTGACCGTGGCGCTTTTCGTCGGCAGCGCCGCCGCCATGGCGATCCAGGCGAAGATCGGCCGGACCCACGCGATCACCGTATCGCTGGTGGCGCTGGCGGCGGGGCTCGCTCTGCTGGCCCTGCTGGATACCGGAAGTTCCTGGACCACATTGATTCCCGGTTTCATCGTCGCCGGCTTCGGGATGGGCGTCTTCAATCCGCTACGGGCCGAAGGCACCGCCGCGCTGGTGCCCGAGGAGACAACCGGGATGGCCTCCGGCACCGGTAACAGCCTCCAGGAGCTGGGAGTCGCCGCAGGCATCGCCTTCTCCGGCACCCTGTTCTTCCAGACCATGAAGGATCACTTCGGCGCCGGCTTCGACGAGTTGCGCGAGCGCGCGGCCGGTGGCGCGCATCTCCCGGTGGAGGTGTCGGCGCACCTCGACGACGCGTTCGTCACCGCATGGGATCGCGTGGTGCTTTTCGGCGCGGCCACGATCGTGGTCGGTCTGCTGGTCTGGCTGGCCACCGGCCGCGAGACCATGTTCCGGTACGAGCCGTAGATCCTGACGCAAAGCGGGCAGTCTCCGGAGAGGCTGCCCGCTTTTGTTGCCGTGTAGTGATTTACAGCGGGATGTTCTTGTTGTGCTGCGGGCGTGCCGGTGCGGCGGCCAGGGCGGCGGCGAT